>DASZIB010000018.1:0-2093 GCA_035937415.1 Edaphobacterium sp. (SeqCode)
GAGGCGCCGCTGCAGCGTGCGCTCGCTCATGCAGAGCTTGCAGGCGACCTCGTCGCGCCGCGGCTCCCCGTCCGGGAGGTGACGGATGATTATTTCCCGCGCTCGGTAGCTGGTGTGGACATGGTCGAATTGCCGCAGGTATTCGCCGGCGAATCGCTCGTGCAGCTCTGCAAGCACCGGGTTTGATGTCGGCAGCGGTAGGATCATGTCGGCGCTGGCGAACAGCAGGCTGCTGCGCGGCGCGTCGAACAACACTGGGCAACGGAAGCCTGCGCGGTGGGGGGCAGCATCCGCAGGCGCGGGGTAGGGCAGCTCGACCGCCAGCGGATGGATCTCGCGCCCGGTGATCCAGCGGCAGAAGCCGATCACGGTGACGAAAATGAACTCGATGCGTTGCCGCGGCACCGGGCGATCGCCGCCAAAGAGAACGAAGGTCACCCGATAGCCGGCGTGTTCTTCGGTCGTGGTCATCGTCAGCGCATCGCTGAGGATGAGCAGGTATCGGATCAGGCGCTCGAAAGCGCCGCGGAGGTCCGCGCACGACATCATGGCGTAGCCGACCACGTCGAAGCTCGCGGGCCGCGCGACGTGGTGCTGCGCGAGGCCGATCGCCGGATTGCCGGATCGCTCGGCGGCGAGCTCCCACAAGCGACTGATCTTTTCGGTGGGCAGGCGCGCTCCCGGCGCGTCCAGCGACGCCGGGTCGATTCCAGCGGCGACCAGCAATGGGCGCGCGTCCAGGCCCTCGGCGGCAAGCATCTCGGCAATGCCCTTCACCCAGATGGCGGCTGTAGTCCGTTTAGTCACCTCGCCCCTCCCGCGGCGCCGGTTGGCATTGTCTGGCCAATAGATTGGCCGCGTCGGTCACTGACTCGCGGCGGCGCAGAGTCTAGCGTTCTTGCTCGTAGAGGCTGCTGCAACCCTGAAAACAGGTCCGTGGCCTTCTGCCCCAGACTTGACGGAGGAACATGCCATGGAAGCGCAGCCCTCGCCAGCGGGCTCTCCAGGAGCAATCACCAGCACGGTCGGTGAGCGAAAGCAGGACATGGTGGTGCGTCTATCCCAGCTGTAGGACGCCGGGCTGATGGGCGAAGAGCATGCGTCGCTGGCGAAGGCTTTCTGCACCGCGATAGCGCGGGAGACGGTCGGCTGGGCGCGCGAGCTGCTCGGTGGAAACGGGATTCTGCTGGATCACCACGTCGCCCGGTTTGTGGCCGACGCCGAGGCCATCTATTCCTACGAGGGTACGCGCGAGATCAACACGCTCGTTGTCGGTCGCGTCATCACCGGGTTTGGGGCGTTCGCGTAGAGCACGGGAGGGAGATGAGATGTCGAGCAAGCATTGGCTCGCCGCCTATGGCGCACGCATTCCGGCCGAGATCAATCCGCACGCCCATCGCTCCGTGCTGCACATGCTCGAGGGCGCCATGCAACGTTTCGCTGACAGGCCCGCGTTTCGCTGTTTCGGCAGGACGCTGACCTATGCCGACACCGATCGGCTCTCGCGCGACTTCGCGGCCTATGTGCAAGGCAGGCTCGGCGTGAAGAAGGGCGATCGCATCGCGGTGATGCTTCCCAACATCCCGGCCTTCGCGTTCGCCATGCTGGGCGTCGTCCGCGCGGGTGCTGTCCAGGTGAATGTGAACCCGCTCTACACGCCGCGCGAGCTCGAGCATCAGCTCAACGACGCCGGCGTCGAGATGATCATCATCTTCAGCGGCGTCTCCCCAACCCTCGCTGAGATCATCGGCAAGACTGCGGTCAAGCAGGTCATCAGTGTCGGACTGGGCGACGGGACCGGTGCGACGCTTGCGAGCCCACCGGTGGACGCACGCCTGGCCAACGTCGTCGCGTTCTCCGACGCCCTCATTCAGGGCGCGGATCTCGCCCTCACGCCGGTGGCGTTGTGCGCCGACGATCTGCTCTTCCTGCAATACGCAGGCGGGACCACGGGGGTTTCGAAAGGTGCCGCGCTGTCGCACGGCAACCTTGTCGCCAATACCGAGCAGTGCAAGGCGTTCATTCCGGATGCATTGCGCCCCGGGCAGGAAGTCGTGGTCACGGCGCTGCCGCTCTATCACATCTTTGCGCTG
>DASZIB010000019.1:0-2018 GCA_035937415.1 Edaphobacterium sp. (SeqCode)
GAGGCGCCGCTGCAGCGTGCGCTCGCTCATGCAGAGCTTGCAGGCGACCTCGTCGCGCCGCGGCTCCCCGTCCGGGAGGTGACGGATGATTATTTCCCGCGCTCGGTAGCTGGTGTGGACATGGTCGAATTGCCGCAGGTACTCGCCGGCGAAACGCTCGTGCAGCTCCGCAAGCACCGGGTTTGATGTCGGCAATGGCAGGACCATGTCGGCGGTGGCGAACAGCAGGCTGCTGCGCGGCGCGTCGAATAACACCGGGCAACGGAAGCCTGCGCGGTAGGGGGCAGCATCCGCCGGCGCGGGGTAGGGCAATTCGATCGACAGGGGATGGACCTCGCGCCCGCTGATCCAGCGGCAAAAGCCGATCACCGTGACGAAAATGAACTCGATGCGCTGCCGCGGCACCGGGCGATCGCCGCCAAAGAGAACGAAGGTCACCCGGTACCCGGCGTGTTCTTCGATCATGGTCATCGTCAGCGCGTCGCTGAGGATGAGCAGGTAGCGGATCAGGCGCTCGAAAGCGCCGCGCAGGTCCGCGCACGACATCATGGCGTAGCCGACCGCGTCGAAGCTCGCGGGTCGCGCGACATGGTGCTGCGCGAGTGCGATCGCCGGATTGCCGGAGCGCTCGACCGCAAGCTCCCACAAGCGACTGATCTTTTCGGTCGGCAGGCGCACTCCCGGGGCCTCCAGCGCCGCAGGGTCGATTCCGGCGGCGACGAGCAATGCGCGCGCGTCCAGGCCCTCGGCGGCAAGCATCTCGGCAATGCCCTTCACCCAGATGGCGGCTGTCGTCCGTTTAGTCACCTTCGCCCCTCCCGCGGCGCCGGTTGGCATTGTCTGGCCAATAGATTGGCCGCGTCGGTCACTGACTCGCAGCGGCGCAACGTCTAGCGTTCTTGCTCGTAGAGGCTGCTGCAACCCTGAAAACAGGTCTGCGGCCTTCTGCCCAGACTTGACGGAGGAACATGCCATGGAAGCGCAGCCCTCGCCAGCGGGCTCTCCAGGAGCCATCACCAGCACGGTCGGCGAGCGCAAGCAGGACAAGGCGCGACGCACCAGGTCAAAGGGCTCGACCACCGATGCGCTGCGTCGCTCGGTGGACGGGAATTTCTATAAAATCGCCCAGCTGGTCGGCCCGGCGGACCAGGACCTCCTGCGCCAGGTGCGCGCGTTCGCGGAAGAGAAGATAGCGCCTATCATCAATCAGTACGAGTTTGGGGCGTTCGTGTAGAGCAGCGGAGGGAGATGAGATGTCGAGCAAGCATTGGCTCGCCGCCTATGGCGCACGCATTCCGGCCGAGATCAATCCGCATGCCCATCGCTCCGTGCTGGACATGCTCGAGGGCGCCATGCAGCGCTTCGCTGACAGGCCTGCGTTTCGCTGTTTCGGCCTGACGCTGACCTATGCCGACACCGACCGGCTCTCGCGCGACTTCGCGGCCTATCTTCAAGGCAAACTCGGCGTGAAGAAGGGCGATCGCATCGCCGTGATGCTTCCCAACATCCCGGCTTTCGCGCTCGCCATGCTGGGCGTCGTCCGCGCGGGTGCTGTCCAGGTGAATGTGAACCCGCTCTATACGCCGCGCGAGCTCGAGCATCAGCTCAACGACGCCGGCGTCGAGATCATCATCATCTTCAGCGGCGTCTCCCCAACCCTCGCTGAGATCATCGGTAAGACTGCGGTCAAGCAGGTCATCAGTGTCGGCCTGGGCGACGGGACCGGTGCGACGCTTGCGAGCCCACCGGTGGACGCACGCCTGGCCAAAGTCGTCGCGTTCTCCGACGCTCTCATTCAGGGCGCGGATCTCGCCCTCACGCCAGTGGCGTTATGCGCCGACGACCTGCTCTTCCTGCAATACACAGGCGGGACCACCGGGGTTTCGAAAGGTGCCGCGCTGTCGCACGGCAACCTTGTCGCCAATACCGAGCAGTGCAAGGCGTTCATTCCGGATGCATTGCGCCCCGGGCAGGAAGTCGTGGTCACGGCGCTGCCGCTCTATCACATCTTTGCGCTG
>DASZIB010000020.1:0-1518 GCA_035937415.1 Edaphobacterium sp. (SeqCode)
CCTTGCGCTGGTCATTGCGCTCGCAACGGTCTCTGGACATGCGCTTCTCGTCGCACGCGCCAAACCGGTCGACGCACTGCGATACGAGTGATCATACCGCCGGTTGCTCCGATCACTGAATGGTTAACGTGGTCGCAGTCGATTACTAGGACGCGATAGAGACGCGGTTACGCAGGTCGCGCCCAGCCCGGGCAACCGGCATCGCCGATTCCTGTCAGCCCGACCGACCTCATGTGCGCAAACGCTGCCGTGAGCGCGGTGCCACCTGCGTCACATGGAGCGAGGCCCACGCGGCTCGCTCGTGATCACCATGCAAAGTGGAGCACAGTGCCGTTCGAGTCCGATCTACCACGCCAGACTTCTGGCGCGAATCTCCATCACCTCCTAAGTCGTCGCTACTCTTTCGGCCCGCTAATAGGTCGTCTCGTCCTGGGAAATACGCGATTGACCTAAGCGTATTGACCCGGACGCATCACGTCTTCTAGCGTCTCGCGCTGGGGCACACCTCTAACAACACGCGCGCTCCGGGGAGAATCAGCCATGTGCACCGTTCGTCTGACAGGCGCAGCCGTTCTGGGAACGCTGTGCCTGTTAATCAGCGCTTTCGCGCCCGCGGCCGCTGAGCCGACCGCTCTCGCTTCAGGGTTGCGCGAGCTCGCAGCTGCTTACGATGGCGGCGACCCGCGCCTGGCGACGCGCCTCGCGATGCACATTACCAATGCCGCCGGTGACCCGCTGGTGCTGGTGCATCTCAAGCCCGGCGCCGACGCCAATGCGACGCTCAAGCAGCTCGCTGACGTCGGCTTTCAGCTCACGACCCGCAGCAGCATCAATCCGTCCCTCATAGAGGGCTACTTGCCGCTCGCCGCGGTTCACGCCGCGACCGCAGTAGCGGGCATTCGTGCGCTCCACGCGCAGCAGCGGCCCGTGAAGCACCAGGCGCTCCTGCCCGTGCTCCCACCGGTGAAGCAGGCGGCGGTGTTCGAGAAAGCCAACCTCGCCAATGCCCGCGGCATCACCGGCAAAGGCATCAGGATAGGCGCCCTCTCCGACAGCTTCGACGCCTGCCCCGACCCGCTCTGCACGGACATCAACGGCAACCCGGACCACGCCGCACAGGACGTCGCGAGCGGCGCTCTACCGGCAGCAGGCGTGACCGTGCTGCAGGAGTTCAATCCCAACCTAAATCCGGGCCGTACTCCCACCGACGAGGGCCGGGCAATGCTGCAGCTGGTGCACGATATTGCACCCGATGCCCAGCTCGGCTTTGCCAGCGCGGACAACGGCGAGCTATCCTTCGCCGAGAACATCCTTGCGCTCCGCGCGCAGTTCAACGCCGACGTGATCTGCGATGACGTCAGCTATTCCGACGAGCCAATGTACTCGGATGGCATCCTGGCGCAGGCGGTGGATCTCGTCAGCCAGGCGGGGGCCGCGTACTTCTCCTCCGCCGGCAACAACGGTCTCGAGGCCTACGAGAGCGTCTATCACCCGATCTCCTTTGCCCGGGCGCAGCAC
>DASZIB010000021.1:0-2205 GCA_035937415.1 Edaphobacterium sp. (SeqCode)
TCGTACGGCCGCAACCACCGACAAGGCGGGCGGATTGTGCAGCGGAGCCAGCACGCCCAGCTCGGCAAGTGCCGCGAGCTGCGAGTCACCGAGCCGCGCTGTCGCCCGAAAGGTCTCACCGCCATGCACAATGCGGTGCACGCTCGCATCGAGTCCCGCGAGCAGGTCGCGACCGTGCACCGTTACCTGCGACAGCCACGCCAGCGCGAAGTCAGCGGCCTCGGCCAGTGTTCGAATCGGCGCCGACGCGGGCGGCGCCGGCTCGTCGCTCTGCAGCGCGAGCCGCCCCGATCCGTCGGCCGTGTCCACGAAAGCGCCGGCCTTGAGACGGCGTGCAGGTCCTTCACCAGGCACCTCCATCAGATCGAACTTGAGCGATGAGCTGCCGGCGTTGAAAACCAGTAGTTGCATCAGCCGGTGCCGCTCATCGCACGGCTTGCGCTTGCACGCGCACGACGCGGCGCAGCGCGTAGACGCTGAGCAGCACGACCACGC
Organism: Edaphobacterium sp. (SeqCode); assembly: GCA_035937415.1. Taxonomy (GTDB): domain Bacteria; phylum Pseudomonadota; class Gammaproteobacteria; order Burkholderiales; family Casimicrobiaceae; genus PALSA-1003. Next base: position 496 of record DASZIB010000021.1, read on the forward strand.
TAACCAGGCCGAAAGCCAGGGCAGCACGCTGCTCGGGAATGACGGACATCGCCGCCACAATCGCCAGCATCGCCACGATCACGAGACGCGTGAGCCACGGGTATCCCCACATGCGCATCCGCAGCCGTTCGGGCATCTCGTTCTCAAGACGCCGGCGTAGTCTGAGCTCGGCCACGGCGATCAGGACGTAGACGAAGATCGCGACGGTACCGTAGGAATTGACGAGAAACGCAAAGATCCTGTCGGGCGACAGGTAACTCATCGCCACCGTCACATAACCGAATGCGGTACTGGCGAGGATGGCGGCCACCGGCACGCCGCGAGCATCGAGCGTGGCGACTAGCGCGGGTGCGTCGCCCCGCCGGGCGAGCGCCATCAGCATTCGCGAAGAAGCGAACAGGCCGGAGTTCAACGCCGACAGCACGGCCGTCAGTATGACGAGACTCATCACGGTTGCCGCCGCTGGAATCTGCAGCACCTCCATGACGCTGACGTATGGCCGCGCCATACGTGTCGGATCGTTCCAGGGCACGATAGCGACCACGAGAAAGATTGAGCCGATATAAAACACCAGCACCCGCCAGATCACCGACTGCGTCGTCTCCGCGACGGCCTTCTCGGGTTCCGCGGACTCGGCGGCAGCGATCGTGACGATCTCAGCACCGAAGTAGAATCCGGTCGCCGCGACCGCCCCGGTGAGTACCGGTACGATGCCATTGGGCATGAAACCGCCGTGCGCCGTAAGGTGCGACACGCCTCCCAGCGCTCCCGGCCACGCACCGAGCGCGAACAGTGCGCCAGCGCAAAGAAATGCAACAATCGCAGCGACCTTGATCGAGGCGAACCAGAACTCCGCTTCACCATAGGAGCGCACCGACAGCAGATTCACGATGGTGAACACAGCCATGAGTGCGAGTGTGAACTGCCAGGGCGCGATCATCGGCCACCACGTGCCGAGGATCTTTGCCCCCGCGACCGCTTCGAGGGCAACGACGATCACCCAGAAGTACCAGTACATCCAGCCGGTCAGAAAACCCGCCAGTTCTCCGAGCGCCAGGCGGTTGTACTCGTAGAATCCGCCGACCGCGGGGTAGGCGATCGCCATTTCGCCGAGCATGCGCATCACCAGCACAACCAGCGTACCCGTGAGGGCGAACGAGATTACGGCGGCCGGTCCCGCCGCACCAATGACCACCCCGCTGCCGACGAACAGGCCCGCGCCGATCACTCCGCCGAGCGCGATCATCTGCATGTGCCGCCGCCGCAGCGAGCGCCGCAGCCCGCTGGACGCTGGGCTTGGCATGGTCATCGGCGGGGGTGCGTCACATGAATTTCTGGTATTTCTCGAGGTGCCGGACCGGCCTGGACAGGGCGTCACGGCGGAATGGATCGCCGAGCTCCTGCGTCACCATCATCTCCAGCACCGTCGTCTTGCCGGCACTCTGGGCGGCGGCCGCCGCGCGCAGGGCAGGCGCGACGTCGGTCAGTCGCTCGACACTCACGCCATCGCAGCCAAAAGCGCGCGCCACCGCGGCCCAGCTGGGGTTTTCGAGATTGACCCCCTGGTAGCGCCTCGAATAGAAGTCGACGTGGTTCTTCTTTTCCGCGCCCCACTGTTCATTGTTGAAGACGATCACCGTCACGCCGATCTTCTCGCGGGCGCAGGTGAGCAGTTCGTTGAAGCTGATGCCCCACGCGCCGTCGCCAACG
>DASZIB010000022.1:0-1654 GCA_035937415.1 Edaphobacterium sp. (SeqCode)
GACTGAACGACCTTGATCATGCAGTAGGCGGGCGAGGCTTGTCGCAGCGCGCAACTCCCAAGATCGTGCCTCTTGCTGGCGCGCCGCACCGAGCGCCTGCCGGAACAGATCCTCCGCCGTTTCCGCAGCTGCACGAGCGCTCTGCAACACGAGAACCTCGCCCTTGAGCCGCAGCAACTCGGGCGTGGCCCAGCCTCCGTCGGAAAGCGCGATCCCTGTCTCAACCAACGCCAGCCCCTCGGCGATCCGCCCGGCCTGAACTAACGCTGCCGCCATCTCAGTCAGTCCCGTCAAGGTCCTGAAGCTAAGGTTGGGCTCGGCGACCCTCTCAGGACCGGCTTGCCGCAGCCGCAGTCCTCCATCGCCGCCAGCTTTGATGGCGAGCACTATTTGAAACCTGGAACCAAACTCGGCCCAGAACGGCAAGCCATGCTGTCTCGCGTGATCGAGCAGCATTCCGGTGTAACGTGCCGCTGCCGTGAGATCGCCCACCCACAGCGCGATAGGGCATGCGGCCTGTTGAAGGGCCGAACAGAGTGGGATGGCGTGACCGCTCGCCTCGGCCTCTTCTATGCTCATTTCGGCAGTGCGCATGGCCTGATCGGGAAACCCCAGCATCCACAGCACCCGCGCAAGAAAAGCCCGCGCGGCCACCGGCACGTCATTCTGGGAGCGAATGATATCCTGTGCGTGATGGATGGCGTCGACATTTTGGGTCAGCGCTCGCTCCAGATGGCGCCGTGCGCTGATGTGATCGCCGAGAATGTGCTTGGCCATACCGATCGTGCGCTCGCCCGACACCCGATCGCTGGGGTCCGCTCCTCGCAATGCGAGATCTTGGAATCTTTGCGCGAACGGCAGCGCGGCACGGTATCGACAGCTCCCAGCGTGACAGAAAAATAGGCCCGCGAGAGCACGCAGCTGGTACTTCGCGTCGCCCTGTCTCTCAGCGAGATCGAGCGCCTTCGTGAACTCCGCGCCCATTTCAGAAGCCTCGGATGTCGATGTCCCCAACGCGGCCAGCAGCCTCATTTCCTCGCGCGGGTCGGGCGTTCCGGCGGTTCCAAGAGCATCAAGGGCCTGCTTGACGCGACTGCGACACTCCGTCAGCAGTGAGAGATGCAGCCACAGGGGAACGGCGGCGGCGGTCAGCTCCACCCCGACGGATCCATCGCCGTCAGGCGACAAGGCCCAATCGAGCGCCGCGCGCAGGTTGTCGATTTCCCGCGCGTAGTCGGCCAGCCATTCGCCTCTAGGCCGCGCCGCCACTTCACCTTCGGCGCGCGCGAACAGAGCGCGATAATACGCGGCGTGGCGCCGCACGATCACGTCGCGCTCGCCGCTCTCGTCGAGCTTCTCGATCGCATAGGCGCGGGTGGCGTCCAGCAGGCGGAACCAAGACCTGGCGCCGCCGACATCCGCCACGATCAGAGATTTCGCCACCAGGTCGGCGAGGCGTTCGAGCGCATCGGTGCGAGTCTCGGCCGCCACGACAGCGGCAGCCTCGAGCGTGAAGCCGCCCGTAAAGACGCCGAGAGCCCGGAAGAATGGCTGCTCGTCCGCGCTCAGCAGATCATAGCTCCAATCGATGACGGTCCGCATCGTCCGGTGCCGCGGCACTGCCGTGCGGCGCCGCACCGCCGAAAGCGGCAGG
>DASZIB010000023.1:0-8107 GCA_035937415.1 Edaphobacterium sp. (SeqCode)
GCCCGTGACGCAACGTTGTTACGTGCACGCAGTGGCGAAATTCGCCCAATTCTCTTGCTGCCCGATCCGGTAGCTTTGACTTCAGCAAGCTTGAGAGCTGCATTGAAACGAACATCGCCATGCTTGCGCACTACCGCGCAAAGACTTGGTCATAGCCGAGGGCACCAGAAAGGGCGCGCGAAGCCCGGTGGCTATCGCGAAAGTTCTCACAGAGCACGGCACGTAATCTCTGATCCACGATCCCAGCGTTGCCCACTGGAAAGACGTTATTGAAGCTGATTGACGAGTACAACTATGCGAAATACAAGAAGCACTGGATTTGAGGATTAAATTCATTAAACAGAACGTCACTATCGAAACAGCCTCGCCGAAAGATGCTGTGGACTGTGGCGTTGAGCTTACCATCGGTCCAACGGGTTGAGTTGGCGAGTTTCTCTGCCACACTAGACACCTCTCGAAGCTTATCCGAAGCGGCAAAAACCATTCCGAGGTGCGAGGGGCTTCGATCCTCCGCAAGCCATTCTTTCATGCGCACCGGATCGAGGCCGGGCCGCAGCAGCGCAATCTAGGCTCAACGCACCGGCAGCGCGGTCGTTCTCCACCCGGCCGGCTTTCCGAAATACTGGCGCGTTCATCCCGTTGCTTCTAATGTTCCGCACGGCAACAAGCTTGCGCAGCCCCGCAAGGGCGGCGATGGGGGGTACACCGCCATGGCCGAAAACCCGCCGAAAACGTCGAAACCTGGCTCCGGCCCGGGCGGCCTCCTCGGTGCGCTCGGCCTGTCGCCGAAAGCGCTGCTGCTGGTCACCCTGCTCGCGCTGCTGGTGTGGTGGTATTACCAGAGCCAGGACTCGGCGCTCACCACAACGGAAACTGCGGTGGTCGTGCTCGGCTTGGCGCTTGCGGTTGCCGCCAGCCGCGCGGCCTGTAGCCTGCTCCAACGGCTCCGCACGCGCGCGCCCGGAAAAACCGGCGGGACGCCGGAATGATACCACTTCGCCTCGTGGCCGCGTTGCTGTTCGCCGCTCTCGCCGCGCCCGCCGCGGCAGCCCCGCTCCACGCCGTCTGCGCCCTGGAGCGACCGCTGATCGGCTACGGCGAGCATGTCGTCGTCACCGCGCTCACCGACGCGCCGGCAGACACCCCACTCCAGGTCACATGGAGCGCCGATGGCGGCGCTTTATCTCAGGGTTCCAGCCCGGCCTCGGCGGTCTGGGCCCCAACCGGTCAGGCGGTGGCCGTCTTCACTATCCGAGCCCGCGTCGTGGTGGCAGGCGAAACCGCCGATTGCACGACGCGGATAGCGGTCACCGACCGTCTCACCCGTGGCGGCAGCGAGCATCTGATCTCGACCCGCTCGTTGCTCGCGCCCGATGCGCAGGAGGCGGCGGGATACGGGCTCTACAGCTACATCCTGTTCGCCGCGCCGCAGACCGATCACGATCGCGACCTCCTCGAGTCCGTCCTGAAATCCTATCTCACCACCCTAATGGATTCGGACACAATGGAGACGAAATTCCCCGACATCTTCCGCCGGCCGCTACTCAACGTCACCTACGTCCCGATCGCGAATCCGCTGCCGGATGATTTCGACCAGCGGGGCGACCAGGTCGCCTGGATCCGCAACCATTATGACTACGGCCGTGCCTTCGCGTTCCTTACCCGGCTGCGCGCGCTGCCGGGGGCCGACACGGCGATGCTCGGCGGCACAGTCTGGATCGTCTCTTGCCTGCATCCGCTCTCGAGCAAGAAGGACCCGCGCCCGCTGCTCCCGGAGAACCTCACGGGCGTGCCGGTGAGGGTCATCCCACCAGTGATGCGCAGCTTTGCCGACCAGACCACGCAGCCCCGCGACTACAACCCATACGCGCTTGCCAGGCTGGCCCTGGATCTGCGCATTACTATCGCCCAGCTCGCCGACGGGCTTCAGTCCGTCACGGCGGGGTTCAAGGTCCTCGGCGGCCTTAGCGGTGACGAATGAGGTGCGCCTGCCGCTTTTTTCTCATCGGCCTCGCGCTTCAGCTCGCCAGTCCCGCCCTCGCGCAGCCGACACAGCGTGCCGACGCGCCCGCCCAGGCGGCCGCCGAGGCGCAAGCCGGCATCCAGGCGGGCATGCTCGACCTGCAGCGCGGCGCCCCGGCCGACGCGCTGGCCAGATTCGAGCACGCCTTGGCGCTCTCTCGACAGGAAGCCGACAGCAAGGGCGAGGCCGCCGCGCTGCTCTTTGCCGGACTCGCCAGCGAGGGGCTGCGCACACAAGAAGGCAACGCCAAGGCCGTCGCGTATTTCACCGCCGCCATCCCGCTCTTCGCCGCCGCGCAGGATCGCGACGATCAGGCCACCGCCGCGTCGGGCCTCGCCGTTACCCTGCAAGCGATGGGGCGGACGGCGGAGGCGCGCGACGCGTACATGGGCGCGTTGGCCCTGCTCGACTCGCCCGATCGCGGGCGTCAGCGCGCCCGCGCCCTGATCGGCCTGGCCGGCGTGGAGCAGGCGCTGGGTGCCGTACCCGACGCGCGGGCGCATGCGGAACAGGCGCTGCCACTGCTGGGCGCCCCCGAGGATGCCCCGATGCGGGCCAACGCGCTGATGCGTCTCGGCATGGCCTGCGACGCGCAGCAGGACCAGACCTGCGCCGCCGACGCCTTCCTGCAGGCGGCCGACGCGGAGCGGGGAGTCGGGGCCACGCAAATGGAGTCGATGGCGCGGCAAGGCGGCGCGCTGAACCTGATGCGCGTCGCGCAGAGCCGTGAAGCGCAGGGTGACGCTTCGGGCGCCGCGGCCGCATACGCGCGGGCGGCCGAGGTCTGGCACAACACCAATGACGGCGGCTCCGAGGCGGCGGCGCGGCTCGCGGTCGGCCGTCTGCGTCAGGCCGCTGGCGATTGGGACGCGGCGGACGCAGCGTATGCCGCGGCGCTCACCGCCGCCGGCGACGGGCCAATGCGCGCCACCGCCCTCGTCGCGGTTGCCGGGGTTGCAGCCTGGCGCGGCAATCATAAGCGCGCGCTCGATCTGGCCGAGCAGGCGCTTCCGCTGCTCACCGCACCCGACGCCGATTCGCAGCGCGCTACCGTTCTGCTGATCGCCGGCAACGCGGCCGCCGGCGTGCACGACAACGCCCGCGCAATCGGTTACTTCACCGAAGCGGAAGCACTGGGCACCGTCAACCCCGGCGTGCGCGCCGCCGCTCTGGCCGCGGAGAGCGAGGTTGCGACCGATCAGGGCGATGCCCTGCGTGGCGCCAAGCTGGCGCGCAAAGCGATGGTCCTGCACCAGCAGTTGCACAACGAAGCCGCCGCCAACAAGGACCGCAGCGACCTCGCTGGCGCGCTGGCCGCGATGGGCAAACGGGGCGAGGCTCTGGCAACCTACGAAGAATCGCTCGAGTTTGCCCGCGCCAGCCACAACGCCCAGCAGGAGGCGGCGTCGCTCAGCAGCATCGCGCGCGTCCACCTCGGCTTCGGCGACATCGATCCGGCCGTCACGGAGTACAAGCAGGCGCAGGACGCAGCGCGGCGCTCCGGCGACCGCGACACGGAGGCGACGGCAACGGCCGCTCTCGGCATGGCCTATCACGCCAAAGGCGATGACGCCTCTGCCCTGACCCAGCTCACCGCCGCGATCGCCATACGGCGGGAGTTGCAGGATCGCCGCGGCGAGGCGATCGAACGCAATGACCTCGCCCTGGTGAAGAGCGAAACCGGCGATCCGCAAGCCGCGCTCGACATCTACGCGCAGACGAGCGCAACCTTCGCCGCACTGTCGGACACCTATAACGAGGCAGCCACGCTCAACAACATGGGCTCGATCTATCGCGGCCTCGGCGCGCGCGAGGAGGCGCGCCGCTACCTCGAGCAGGCCAAGGCGATCGACGAGCGCTCGCAAGACCACGAGAGTCTCGCCGTCGTCCTCAACAACCTCGCCGTCGTCGCGCAGAGCGGGGACGAGCTGGACGACGCGCTGCGCTACACCAACCGTGCGTTGGAGATCGAGGAGAAGCTCGGCGACCGGCTGGCGCAGGCCAGGCTGCTCTCCGGCAAGGCGATGGTGCGGGATTCGCATGGCGACCACGCTATGGCGCTCGATCTCTTGACCCAGTCGCTGACGCTCGCGAAAGAGACCCGCAGCCCGAACAACCAGGCCCTCGCGCTGCACAACCGCGGCACGGTGCGCGAGCGCATGGGCGACCCGGCTGGTGCGCTCAGCGACCTGCAGGCTGCGCTGCCGCTCTGGCACAGCATAGGGTCCGTGCAGGGCGAGGCGGCGGCACGCTTCGTCATCGCCCGCATCGAGGCGGCGCAGGGCCGCACACAGGATGCGCTCACCGACGCGCAGGCGGCGATCGCGCTGAACGAATCGCAGCGCGGATCGATCGCGAGCGCGGATCTGCGCGCCTCATGGCTCGAACGCGCCACCGGCGCCTACGCGCTGCGCACCGAGCTGTTGATGCGCCTCGACCAGCAGCAGCCGGGCCACTCCTACGCCGAGAAGGCGCTGGAGGCGACGGAGGCTGCGCGTGGCCGCTCGCTGCTGGACCTCCTGACCGAGGCGCACGCGCGCGTGCTGCAGCACGCGGACCATGCGCAGGTGGAGCGGCTGACCGCGATCCGGCGCGCGCTGAGCACCAAGGCCGCGCAGAAGGCGAAGCTCGGCGACGACGACCAGGACGGCGTGCAGCTCGACCGCGAAATCGACGATCTGCTGGCCGAGCAGGCCCGCATCGAGGCGGCGATCCGTGCCGCCGATCCGGCCTACGCCGCGCTGACAGCGCCCGCGCCGATGACTGTTGGCAAGCTTCAGGCCCTGCTCGATCCCGACACGATTCTGCTGGACTACGCTCTAGGTGTGCTCGATGAGCACCGCGGCTTCCTTTGGGTAGTTTCCTCCGCATCTTTGCGCGCCTACGAACTGCCCACCCGCAAGGCGGTGCTGGATGCGGCGAAGGCGCTGCGCGCGGCAATCGACGTGCCTGATGACCGGAAGCGCTTCAACGCGGCATCGGCGGCGCTGGGCGCCATGCTGCTCGGCCCGGCCGGCGCGGAGATCGACGGCAAGCGGTTGGTGATCGTCGCCGATGGCGCCCTGCAGTCGCGGGTTCCGTTCGCCGCTCTGACGCTGCCGGCCGCCTCCGCCGACCGCGGAAAACTGGTCGTCGAGACGCACGAGATCGTTTCGGAGCCCTCCACCGCCGCGCTCGACGCGCTGCGGCGCGGCACCGCCGGACGGCCGCGTCCCCGCGGCACCGTCGCGGTGTTTGCCGACCCCGTGGTCTCATCCGACGACGAGCGCCTCAAATCCGTCGCGCGCAACCCCGACGGTGCGGCCGGCAGCGTCGCGCAAGCCACATCGGGCGGCGCACTGAAGCGCCTGCCGGCAACACAGAATGAGGCGGCCGCCATTCTGGCGCTGGCCGCCCCGGGTAGCGCCCTGGCCCATTTCGGCTTCGACGCCACGCGCGAGGCGGCCGAGGATCCAGCGCTGGCTGACTACCGGATCGTGCACTTCGCTGCGCACGGCCTCACCGACGTCCACACGCCGGCCCTTTCGACCCTCGTGTTTTCGCTGTTCGGCCCAGATGGCGCGGCGCGCGACGGGTATCTGCGGCTGGGCGACGTCTTCGGCCTGTCACTGCCGGTGGATCTCGTCGTGCTCAGCGCCTGCGAGTCCAGCCTCGGGCGAAATGAAGGCGGCGAGGGCCTGGTCGGGATCTCGCGCGGCTTCCTGTATGCGGGCGCCGCCACGCTTGTCACGACGCTGTGGGATGTGGACGACGCGTCTACTGCGGATCTGATGACGCAGTTCTACGGTGCCATGCTCGGTCGGCAGGCCCTGCCGCCCGCCGCGGCGCTGCGTGCCGCGCAGCGAGGCATGGTCGCAGGCGGGCGCTGGAGCACGCCGTACCGCTGGGCCGCCTTTACCGTCCAGGGCGAATGGCGTTGAGTGGCTGAAATTCCGCCGGTTCATATCGGGAGCATTGTGGAGCGCAGGGCAAGCCCTGAGCCAGCGTCACTCGCGATGCCGATCAAACGTCGCGGCGCCGTTTCCGGGCGAGCGCGGCGAGCGCGAGGATCGCGGAAACTAGAAGTGCGGCCGATGCCGGCTCGGCGACGGATGGCGTGGCCGACACGGTGCTGATCGTTGCGGTGAGGCCAGTGCTGAGATTATCGGGGTCGGTCACCACCACTGGAGGGAACGTCGAAATCGTTCTACCTGACCGAGACACTGGCGGCGGCGACACCGCGAGGTGTCCCCCTATCCCGATCAACAGATTTTATCGAGTGTAGCCCATGATGAACCGAAAACGTGTCCGGCGACCGCTTCGCGCCAATCGTCTTTCCGAACACCCCGGATGAGCGGAGATCGCCATGCCCGATGTCAGTTTGATCGTCGCCGATCCCGGTCACTTCCATGCAGCACTTGTGCAAAAGGAGATGTACCCGAACCTCTCTCCCGACGTGCACGTCTATGCGCCGCTCGGGCCGGATCTCGCCGATTACCTGACGCGGGTTGCTCGCTTCAATACCCGCAAGGAGCAGCCGACGCACTGGAAGCTCGAGGTGCACGCCGGGCCGGATTTTCTTGAACGGATGTGCCGCGAACGCCTCGGTACCATCGCCATCTTCTCCGGCCGCAATCGCGACAAGGTTCGACAGATCCAGGCCGCCATCGACGCGGGCATCAACGTGCTCGCCGACAAGCCTGTGATCATCCGGCGGGACGAGCTGCCGGTTCTGGAGGCGGCGCTCGACGCGGCCGAGGAACGAGGATTGATCCTCTACGACATGTCATCCGGAGGGCGGCAGCAAATCATTCCCTGTCTGACGCGCTTGCTGTGCAATGACCCGGACGTGTTCGGCGATCCCGTTCCGGGCACGCGCAGCGAACCCGGGGTGAAGATGGCAAGCGTGCACCACATCATGAAGCGAGTCGCTGGTGTGCCCAACTTGCGGCCTGCGTGGTTTTTCGACGTCACGCAACAAGGCGAGTCGCTGGCCGATGTCGGCACCCACCTCGTCGACCGCGCCCACTCGACATTGTTTCCGGAGCAGGCGATCGATTACCGCACCGATATTCGCGTGCACGAGGCGAGCCGGTGGCCGACGGTGCTCAACAGGGCGCAATTCCGCCAGGTGACCGGCGAGGCGGATTGGCCCGATTATCTGGAGCCGTGGATAAAAACGGACGCTCTCCAATATTTCTGCAATACCCGCGTCCAATACGAGATTCGCGGCGTGCAGGTGGCCCTGGAGACGAGGTGGGACTGGGAAGCCGAGGCGGGCGACGACAGACACACCGGCTGCTATTGCGGCAGCCGCGCGCGACTGGAATTGCGGCAGGGCGCTGAAGAAGGCTATCGTTCGGAGCTCTATGTCGTGCCGACCGCCGATATCGCCGTTCCCCTCGAACATCGAGTGGCCGCGCTGCAGGCGGCTTATCCGGGCATCGGTCTGACAAAACACGGCCCGGAGTGGCGGGTGATCGTTCCCGACGCGCTGTGCATCGGGCATGAAGCGCATTTCGCCCAGATGTCGCGCCGTTTTCTCGATGACGTCGAGCAGCGGCGCCCGCCCCCGGCGTGGGAGAAGCCAAACACGCTCGCCAAATATTACGTGTGCACTGAGGGCGTCGCGATGAGCCAGATTTAAACGGCCAGCCCGACCTTGCGGCTGCCGCCAGCGGCTCCCGCCTGGGGAGGGGATCCGCGTCAGTGGGAGGGTGGAGGCCGGCCTGCCCGCTATTAGCCTTCGCGCACGATCGGGTTGCTCAGGGTGGCGATGCCGGTGATCTCGATGTTGGTCGTGTCGCCGTGCTTGACGTTTTCGGGAGCGCCTTCGGTGACCATCCTCACCGCGTCTCCGGGACAGAGGGTGAAATACAGGTGGCGCTGGGAACATGCCGGCGAGAATGAGTTCAATTTTTCGTCTGCTCGCCGCTGGAGGGAACCGGATTCGAACCATCGGTCCCGCCGAGAAAGAGACGGCCGTGGAGAGAGGCCCCGCGGCCGACCATCGTCGTCCCGCGCGAGACGACCGGTGCTTAATGACCCCATCCAACTTATCGGTCCGGCGTCCCCCCTTCGGCAACAGCCGAGAGACCTTTCGCA
>DASZIB010000024.1:0-1667 GCA_035937415.1 Edaphobacterium sp. (SeqCode)
GATCGCTTCGCCCCGGGTGGGCTCCTGCATTACGGGCAGGGCAAGTGGTATCCGGGCGAGCCGCTGCCGCGCTGGGCCTTTGCGCTGTTCTGGCGGCGCGACGGGGCGCCGATCTGGCGCGACGCGACGCTGGTTGCGCGCGAAGCCGCGGGGAAGCCGATCCCGGCGCAAGCCGTGCGGGACTTTACCGAACGTGTCGCCGAACGGCTCGGCATCGCTGTGGACCACGTGCAGCCAGCCTTCGAGGATCCCGCCCATCGCATGGTCGCGGACGGCGAGCTGCCGGAAAACGTCGATCCGGCGGATCCCAAGATCGACGATCCGGCAGAGCGCGCCCGCATCCTGCGCGCCTTCGAGACGCGCCTTGCGCAACCTGCGGGCTACGCGCTGCCGGTGCAGCGCTGGACCGCGCAGGCGCGGCCGGGCTGGGTCAGCGAAGTGTGGCGCACGCGCCGGGGGCGTCTGTTCCTCGCGCCGGGCGACTCCCCGATCGGGTTCCGGCTGCCGCTCGCCGCGCTGCCTTATATCGCACCGGTCGACTACCCGCGCGTCATAGCGGCCGATCCGTTTGATGAACGGGACTTCGGAGCGCGCGCGTCTCGCGCGCAGGCCCCCTCCCAACCCTCCCCCGCAAGCGGGGGAGGGCTCAGGTGGGCGGCGGGCGGGACGCCCGCGCTCCGAGCCGCAAGCGCTGCCGAGCAAGTGCCGATCGCCCAACTGCCCTTCGCGACGCCGGCGCCCGCCGGCGGCGTTCCGGTGCGCGTCGCGTTGACGGTCGAAATTCGCGACGGGCAGCTCTGCGTGTTCATGCCGCCGGTCGAGCGGCTCGAGGACTACCTGGAACTGCTTGCCGTGGTCGAGGCGACGGCCGCGGAACTCGGCCTGCCGATTCATGTGGAGGGTTACGAGCCGCCACGCGATCCACGGCTCAACGCCATCAAGGTCACGCCCGATCCGGGCGTCATCGAGGTCAATGTTCATCCGGCGGCATCGTGGCGCGAGGCGGTCGAGACCACGCAGATTCTCTACGAAGAGGCCCGGCTGTCCCGGCTCGGCACCAACAAATTCATGATCGATGGCCGCCACACCGGAACAGGCGGCGGCAATCATGTCGTGCTCGGCGGGCTCACTGCGGCCGACAGCCCGTTCCTGCGTCGGCCCGATCTCCTCAAAAGCCTGGTGATCTATTGGCAGCGCCGTCCGTCGCTGTCCTACCTCTTCTCGAGCCTGTTCGTCGGGCCGACCAGCCAGGCGCCGCGCATCGACGAGGCGCGAGGCGACCTGCTCTACGAGATGGAGATCGCGCTTGCCCAGGTGCCGGGCCCCGGTGGCGGCGAGCCGCCGCGGCCGTGGCTCGTGGACCGGCTGTTCCGCAACCTCTTGGTCGACGTGACCGGCAATACGCATCGCACCGAAATCTGCATCGACAAGCTGTTCTCGCCCGAGGCAGCAACGGGGCGGCTCGGTCTCGTCGAGTTCCGCACCTTCGAAATGCCGCCCGATGCCCGCATGAGTCTTGCCCAGCAACTGCTGCTGCGGGCGCTGGTCGCGTGGCTTTGGCAAAAACCGGTCGATGCGCCGCTCGTGCGCTGGGGCACCGCGCTGCACGACCGCTTCATGCTGGAGCATTTCGTCTGGCAGGATTTTCTCGAAGTGCTCGACGATCT
>DASZIB010000025.1:0-60550 GCA_035937415.1 Edaphobacterium sp. (SeqCode)
CCAAGGGACACGCCGGCGCGGCGGTGCTGCCGGCGCTGCTTGCTTACGTCGATGGCTCGGTTGCGCCGGAAATCGACGGCGGCGAATTCATCACCTGCCTCGTGCTGGGCTATGAGATCGCGACCCGGGCCGGCATCGCCCTGCATGCGACGGTACCCGACTATCACTGCTCCGGCGCGTGGAACGCGCTCGCCTGCGCCGCCGTCGGAGGTCGCCTGCTCGGGCTCGATCATGAAAGAACGCGGCATGCACTCGGCATCGCCGAGTACTTCGGGCCGCGCGGCCAAATCCTGCGCGTGTGCAGCTCGCCGACGATGTTGAAGGACGGCTCGGGGTGGGGCGCGCACGCCGGGGTCACCGCCGCGCTGCTCGCAAACGCGGGTTTCACCGGTGCTCCGGCGCTCACCGTCGAAGGCGACGCGGCACGCGCCTGCTGGAGCGATCTCGGCACGCGATGGCTGATCGGCGAGCAATACATCAAGGCCTATCCGGTGTGTCGCTGGGCGCAGCCGGCGGTGGAAGCGGCGCTGGCGTTGCAGCGCACACACGGCTTCGCCGCTGCCGACGTGCGCGCGCTCGCCGTCGCCAGCTTTCGCCAGGCGATCGACCTCGGCGCGCAGTGCCTGCATCCGGCGACGAGCGATGAGGCACAGTACAGCCTGCGATATGCGGTAGCCGCGGCGCTGGTATTCGGTCGCCTCGGGGTCGCAGAGATCGATCCGGTGCGACTTGATGACCCGCAAGTGGCACGGCTCATCGAGGCCATGACCCTGAGCGAGGATAGGGAGCTGTCGGCACGTTTTCCCGCGGAGCGCTGGGCGCGCGTGAGCGTGACGCTCCTTGATGGCAGGGTTCTGGCATCGGCGCCGGCGCGCGCGCGCGGCGACCCGGACAACCCATTGCGCGACGACCAACTGCGAGACAAGTTTCGCGACTGCGCGGAACCGGTGCTGGGTGCGACGCGCGCGGCGACTCTCGTGTGCGCAGTCGACGCCCTGATCGGCGACCCAAGCGCGTTGGGCGCGCTGACGAACGCGTTGCTCGCTCCTGTTGGCTGAAGCCGCACTGTCGCAGACGCTTATCTTGGCCGTCGCACCCACGCTCCTCGACCTAGCCGAATGGCAAGTCAGACTGGCGCGGCTCGCGCCATTGCTGGGTAAGTTGGTCACGATTGGCTAGGGAAACGCTTCGGCAGGCGTCACTTCGTACCCGTACTGGGCCGCGGATGCACACAGCGTGTGCCACGCGTCGTGGGCAAAGCTTCGCGCGACCATGACGATCCAGGAAGTGGCGTCAACGTGGTAGAAAAGCGCGCCCATCGGACCAAACAAGCTCTGCGCACAGCCACCGATGGCAAACGTGCGAGCGTCGAAGTCGAGCGGACAGTTCTTGGCGAGGACGTTCGCCGCGTCCTTGCCGCTGATGCGGTACGCGACGCGACTTGCCGAGACATCGAACAGTGCTCCACCCACGGCGTTGAGCGCATGCCGGGAGGCCGCCGGAACGGGCAGTGTCGCCGACGCGCGCGCGACGACCAACCAAGCCTCCGGGCCGAGCCAGAAAGTTGTCAAGGCGTTGCTCTGCAGGGTTGCATTCGGCTCCGCCGGCAGCGCAACGCCGCAGATCACATGCGCCGCAGCGGCAAATCGCGGCTCTGCCAGGCGCCCCTGCAGGTTCCACGCGCCGGCGATCACGATTTCGGTCAGGCGCAAGCGCGACTCGCCCGTGCCGTAACGTCCGGGGACCGGCGAGCCCACTGCAGTTGTCGCCACGTCAGCCACGCAAGCGCGCTCCCTCTGGATCGATAAAACACGCCGGCCCGACGCGGACCGGCACGCGAGCCCCGGCGAGCGGTGATACTGCCCAAAGCGTCGCGCCCTGTCGCGCCCGTCCGGCGGACAGCAGCGCCAGCGCAATCGACGTCTCGAGTGCGGGGCTCCAGCAATTCGACGTGACATGGCCCTGCATCGCCTGCGGCGGTGGCCGGTCCGGGTCGTCGACCAGTTTGGCACCGCGCGGAATCGTTCCATCGAGTGCGGTGAGCCCCACGAGTTGCCAGCGATCGGCCGCCGTGAGCGCCGGCCGGGACATTAGCGGCTTGCCGACGCACCATTTTGCCGCGCTGACGAGCCTGCCCAGCCCAAGGTCGTCGGCGGTCGTCCGGCCGTCAATCTCGGCGCCGATCACGACATGGCCCTTTTCGATGCGGAGCGTCGTCATTGCCTCGGTACCGTAGGGCATGATTCCGAGCTGCGCGCCCGCGGCAAGCAGCGTTTCCCACATCGCGCGGCCGCAAGCGGCAGAGACGTGGATTTCGTAGGCGAGTTCACCCGAGTAGCTTATGCGGAAGAGCCGCGCCGCGACCGGTCCTTCGGCGCATCGCAGAGTGCAATCGCCGACGGCGAGGAATGGGAAGGCTTCGTTCGAGATGTCGCGATCCACGACTTGCGCCAGGACGCGGCGCGCCTGCGGACCCGACAGCGCCGCTGCGGCCCACTGCTCGGTGACCGACGCGAGATAGACCTCGAGGTCCGGCCAGTCGATCTGCAGCAGCGCTTCGAGATGCTGCAGGACGCGAACGGCGTTGACCGTCGTCGTCGTCAGCAGATAGTGCGTACTGCCAAGCCGTGCCGTCGTGCCGTCGTCGAGCACCATGCCATCATCGCGAAGCATGACTCCGTAGCGACAGCGGCCGACCTCCAGCGTATCCCAGCGGTTGATATAGATTCGATTGAGAAACTCCGCCACATCGCGGCCCTGCAGCTCGATCTTGCCTAGCGTGGAGACGTCGACCAGCCCGACGTTGTCGCGGACATTACTTGCCTCGCGCCGCGCCGCCTCTTCCTCCGATTCAGCCGCGCGCGGATACGAATGAGGGCGCTTCCACAGGCCGGCGTTTACGAAACGCGCACCGTGCTCGGCGTGCCAGCCATGGATGTCCGAGTAACGGGTCGGCGCGATATGCGCACCTACTTCGGCACCGGCAACGGCACTGAGAGCAACCGGCGTGTAGGGCGGGCGGAACGTCGTCGTACCGATGGCCTTGATCGGCAGCCCAACTTCGGCGGCAAGCAATGCGAGACCGGTGATGTTCGCGAGCTTGCCCTGGTCGGTCCCCATGCCGAGCGTGGTGTAGCGCTTGAGATGCTCGACCGAACGATAACCTTCGCGCGCGGCGAGTCCTATATCGTCGGCCGTCACGTCATTCTGCAGGTCAACGAAGCGCTTGGCGCCGCGCTGCGGTGGCGCAACCCCCCACAGTGGTTTGAGCGCCCCGCTGGAGACGGTCGAGGCTCGTGGCGCGTCTCCGCCGTAACAGATTCGGCCGGCGGTCGCCGCCGCGGCGAGCCCGGCGCCGTGACCGTCGCGGAGAGCGGCGGCGAGATCGAGCCGTCCGCTGGCGGCGCCCGCGACCACGATCGGCAGCGGCGACGCGTCGGGAACGAACGTCGCCAGCACCGGGTCGTACCTGAGGCTGCCGCGAGCTTGCGAAAACAGGTGCACGACGGGGTTCCAGCCGCCGGAAACGCAGACGAGATCGCACTCCACGCGCCGATCGGCAGCCGCTGGAGAGCGGATATCCACCGCTGCCACGCGCAATCGTCCGTGCGCGCGCACGATTGCACCCCGCGCCATGATCGGCAGTGCCGCGTCGCGCGCCTGCGATGGCCATGCCCCGTGCAGCTCGGCGTCACTGCGCGCGTCGACGACGGCCGCGATCGCGACGCCCGCGCGCCGTAGCGCGAGTGCCGCCGCGTAAGCGCTGTCGTTGTTGGTGAACAGCACCGCGCGGGTACCGGGCTTGACCGCGTAGCGGTTCACGTAGACGCGCGCGGCGCCAGCCAGCATGGTGCCGGGCAGGTCGTTGGCGGCGTATGCGATCGTGCGCTCGATGGCACCGCTCGCCAGCACAACGGCCTTGGCGCGTACCTTCCATAGCCGCTGCCTCGGCACGAAGGCCGGTGGCTGGGCGAGATGGTCGGTCACGCGCTCGATCAGGCCGACAAGGTTGCCGTCGTAATACCCGAACGCCGTTGTGCGCGGCAGGAGGATTACATCGGGGTTGCCCATGAGCTCACTTGCTACTGCCCCGACCCAGCTTGCCGCAGGCGCATCGTCGATGGTTTCATCCTCCCCGCGCAGGTCTCCGCCCAACGCCGCGTTTTCATCGCAGATCACCACCCGTGCGCCGCAACGCGCCGCGGCGCGCGCCGCGGCGAGCCCCGCGGGACCAGCCCCGATCACCAGCACGTCGCAGTGCGCGTATTGCCCCTCGTAGATATCGGGATCGGCCGCGCCACCCGCTTTTCCCATGCCGGCGGCACGCCGGATGACGCGTTCGTAGTTGAGCCACCACCGCGGAGTGGACGGCCACATGAAGGTCTTGTAGTAGAAACCCGCCGGAAGGAGGCGTGAACAGACGTCGGCCCATGAACCGAGATCGAAGGCGAGGGACGGCCAGCGGTTCTGGCTCGCTGCAACCAAGCCGTCGCGCAACTCGACCTGCGTGGCGCGTGCATTCGCCTCGGTGCGCTCGCCGCGTTCGAGTTGAACCAATGCATTGGGTTCTTCCGCACCGATCCCCACGATGCCGCGCGGACGGTGATACTTGAAACTGCGCCCCACAAGGTCGAGCCCGTTGGCGAGCATGGCGGAAGCGAGCGTATCGCCCGCATAGCCTTCCGCGCGAACACCGTCGAACGTGAAGGTCAGCGGCGCGGTCCTGTCGATGACGCCGCCAGCTGGAAGACGGCATGGCTGTCTCACGGCGCAGCCCCGGGTAACGGCTCGCCAAGCGGTGCGCTGGCCAGAATGTCGTGGGTGCGCGTGTCGCGGCGCACGTGGAACCAGCGGCGGCAGCCGGCGCTGTGCAGCCAGAGTTCGGCGTGCGGCCCGCGCGGATTGTCGCGCAGGTAGACAAACTCGAAGTACGCCGCTTCGGGCGCAGTTGCCGGCGGCCGCTCGACCGTCGCATCGCCCCCGTAGGTAAATTCGACCTGGTTGCGGGGTCCGCACCACGGACACGGAATGAGCAGCATCAGTGTGCCCAGGCGTATGGCCCGGCGCCCTTTTCGTCGATCATTCGTCCCTCGGCAAAGCGCTCGAGCGTGAATGGCGCGTTCAGTACATGCGGTTCGTCGCGCGCGATGGTATAGGCATGCAGCCAGCCCGACGCTGGCGTTGCCTTGAAACCCCCGTAGCACCAGCCGCCGCTCATGAACATGCCGCGCACGGGCAACTTGGCGATGATCGGGCTGCCATCCATGGTCATGTCCATGATTCCGCCCCAGGTGCGCATCAGCTTCAATCGGCCGAAACTCGGGAACAGCGACACGCATGCACTCACGACATGCTCGATCGCCGGCAGATTGCCGCGCTGGGCGTACGAGTTGTAGAAGTCAAGATCGCCACCCATTACCAGTTCACCCCGGTCCGACTGGCTGATATAGAAATGGACTGCGCCCGAGGTCACCACCGTATCGAGCGCCGGCTTGATCGGTTCCGAGACCATCGCCTGGAGCACATGCGACTCGATGGGTAGGCGGAGCCCCGCCATGGCCGCGACGTGGCTGGAATGGCCCGCGACGGCGATCCCGATCTTGGGCGTGGCGATGAAACCCTGGGTCGTGTCGACACCGACCACTGCGCCGTCGGCGATGCGGATCGCGGTTACTTCGCAATTCTGGATGATGTCGACGCCACGGGCGTCGGCAGCCCGCGCGTAGCCCCAGGCCACCGCGTCGTGGCGCACCGTGCCGCCCCGCGGCTGCAGCAGGCCGCCGAGGATCGGAAAGCGCGCGCTGGGCGAACAGTCAAGATTCGGAATCCAGGCGGCGATCTCGTCGCGCGAGAGGAAGCGGGCATCGATGCCGTTAAGCCGCATGGCATTGCCGCGACGCAGCGCGGCGTCTATGTCGGCAGGCGAGTGCACCAGATTGAGAACGCCGCGCGCGCTGTACATCACGTTGAAGTTGATTTCGCGCGACAGGTTCTCCCACAGCTTGAGCGAGAATTCGTAGAAGCGTGCGTTGGCGTCAAGGTGATAGTTCGAACGCACGATGGTCGTGTTCCGCCCCGTATTGCCGCCACCGAGCCAGCCCTTTTCGAGTACCGCGACGCGGGTGATGCCATGCTCCTTGGCGAGGTAGTACGCCGCCGCGAGCCCGTGGCCGCCGCCGCCGATGATCACCACGTCGTAGCGCGGTTTGGGCGCCGGGCTGCGCCAGGCCCGGGGCCAGCGCTCGTGGTAGGAGAGCGCATTGCGGGCGAGAGAGAAAATCGAATACTTCACGGCGGGGGCGGGCGCAGCGTGCATTGTTCTGCAGAAACGCGCGCTTGTCACGAGCCGGCCAGCGCGGCATTGGCGCTGCTTTTGCTCGGATTCAGGATCGCTTATGCTACGCTGCGCAGCAGTGCCGGATTCGGCCGCGTCGCCGACGCGGCTGACGCCAACGGAAGACGGGAGAGACGAGTATGCAAACCGGGAAAATATCGCGCTGGCTGTCCGCAGGATTGCTCGCGCTCGTCGCCAGCGCTGCTTGGGCGCAGGTCGACACGATCGCCAGTGTGAAGCAGAAGGGCAAGATCGTCGTTGGCGTCAAGGCCGATTACAAGCCGTTCGGTTACACCGATCCTTCGGGCAAGATCGTGGGCTTGGAAATCGACCTCGCCAACGACATCGCCAGGCGGCTCGGCGTGAGCATCGAACTGATCCCGGTGATTGCGGCCAATCGCATGGAGTTCCTAAAGCAGGGCCGCATCGACCTCATGATCGCGACCATGGCCTACCGGGCCGACCGGTCGGAAGTGGTTGCCATTCCGGAGCCGTTCTACTACGCCGGCGCGGCCAACGTCTTCGCCAAGAAGGATTCCGGCCTCAAGAACTGGACCGATCTTAAGGGCAAGCCGATCTGCGGGGTCCAGGGAGCCTACTACAACCGCCGCACCGGAGTGGAATTCGGCGCGCAGCTGGTGGTGTTCAAGGGGGTGACTGAAGCCATGGCTGCGCTCGAGGCCGGCAATTGCGTCGGCGTGGTGTTCGATACCACCTTCTTCGCCGGGATCATGGGCGATGCCAAGTGGTCCGACTACGCGATGGTGCTCCCCTCGATCGATCCGGAGCCGTGGGGCATCGGCGTGCGCAAGGAGGACACGAAGTTTGCCGCCTACATCAGCGACGTGACCAAGGAGTGGCACCGGACGGGCTATCTGCTTGATCTCGAGAAGAAGTGGGGCATCCCCCAGTCGCCATACCTGGTCGAGCAGCAGGCGAAATTCAAATAGCCTTGCGCCGCGGTCGGCGCAGCGCCGCGTTGGAACCGGGACCGCGACATGGCTGACGTCGCGGCATGGTTCCAGTGGCTGCACCAGAGTACGGGGATCAAGCTCACGATATTCTACGATGCGTACGACCGCAGTCGCTTTGTCGAGGGATTTGCCACCACCGTCCGGCTTTCGGCGTATTGCCTGATACTAAGCCTCGCGCTCGGCGCGCTCGCCGCCTGGCTGCAAGGCTCGCGCGTGGCGCTGCTGCGGCGGACCGTGTCGGGTTTCGTGCAGCTGTTCCGCAACACCCCACCGCTGGTGCAACTGTACTTCTTCTACTTTGCGCTGGGCCCGGCGCTGCCCAGGCTCGACGGCAAGCCGCTGCTGGGCTCGTTCGGCTGGGCGGTGGTCTCGTTGACGCTGCTCGAAACGGCGTTTGCCGCGGAAATTTTCCGCGCCGGCATCGAAGCAGTGCCCAAGGCGATGGTTGAAGCCGCCGAGTCGCTCGGGTATTCGCGCTGGCAGGCGTACCGTCGGGTTGTGCTGCCCCTGGCGCTGCGCGTGACCATGCCGGCGCTGACCAACAACCTGGTCAACCTGGTGAAGACAACGACCCTCGCCTACGCGATCGCGGTCCCGGAGCTGGTGTACATGTCGGCACAGATCTGGTCGGAGCAGGTGAACGTGCCGGAGATGATGATCGTGCTTTTGCTCACGTATGTAGCGATCGTGGGCGTGATCACCCAGGTAATGCAGTGGCTTGAGCAGCGGCTGCGCGTTCCGGGGTTCGGACAATGACCGTGCCGGTCGCCCCGCGCTCGTGTCCGCTGCGGGCGTCGCTGGACCCGGCGGGCAGCGCCGAGTCCCGTAAGCCTGGGAGCGCGATGGCGTTTTCGGTGCGCTCGGGGCTCGCGCTGGCCACGGTCCTCGTCGCGTCCATCGCCATCGCGCAACTGCAGACGGACTCGGCCAAGCCAGGCGTGCTCGATCTGCTCGTCAAGTGGACACCTCTGCTGGCGCACGGTTTCCTGTTCAACATCCTCATCAGCGTTTGCGCGATGACGCTCGGGACCGCGGCCGGGGTGCTGCTGGGGTTCAGCCGCATAGCGCAGCTCGCTTCGGTACGACGTGGCTCATGGATTGTCGTGCAGTTCTTTCGCAACGCACCGTGGCTCGTCTTGCTGTTCTTTGTCATGTACCTCTTGCCGTTCGAGTTTCATGTCGGTTCCACGACCGTGCCCTTTCCCGACTGGATCAAGGCATCGCTGGGACTGGCGCTGCCGATCATGGCTAACATCGCGGAGATCGTCCGCGGCGCGGTAGAGTCGATCCCGACCGGGCAATGGGAGGCGGCACGAGCACTTGCATTCTCGCGTCGGCAGACCTTGTGGCAGATCATCCTGCCGCAATGCGTGAAGCGGATGCTGCCGCCGTGGATGAACTGGTATGCGATTCTCACCATGGCGACGACATTGGCGTCGATCGTCGGCGTCGCCGAGATTATGACCCTTACCGGGCGCATCACCAATGCCGAAGGCCGCACCGACCTGCTGATTCCGATCTACAGCTACGTGCTGCTCTGGTTCTTCCTCTACTGCTATCCGATCGCGGCGTGGACGAGGCGGATGGAAGCACGCTACGCTGAACGGTGATGGATCTGCAGCGCTTCCTCAGCGAGTGCGGTATCGCCGCGCCCCGGCACGAACACGCGGCCGTCATGACCGTCGCCGAGTCGGAGCGCCTCGTGCCCAAGCTGCCCGGCGTCAAGACCAAGAACCTATTCCTGCGCGACAAGAAGGGTGGCCGCCATTTCCTGGTGACGGTACGCCACGACCTCGCCGTCGACTTGAATGCTCTGGGTGCTGCGCTGGGCGCGGGACGGCTAGGCTTCGCCTCGGCGGAGCGCCTGCACAGGCACCTCGGCGTTACTCCGGGGTCGGTCAGCCTGCTGGCGCTGATCAACGATCGTGTGCACGCGGTCGAAGTTGTCGTCGACCGCGCGCTATGGGACGCGACCGCGGTGCAAGCACACCCTCTGGTCAACACCGCGACCGTGATCCTCGGCCACGCTGATCTCGAGCGCTTCCTTGCCGCGACCGGGCATGCGGCGCGTGTCATCGACATGCCGGTCGTACAAGGCGCGCGAACATGAGCGGCACGGTCGACGCCACGCCCATCGTGCGGCTGGTGGATGTTCACAAATCCTTCGGCGCGGCGGAAGTGCTCGGAGGAGTCTCGTTCGCAGTCAATCGCAATCAGGCCGTGTGCATCATCGGCCCGTCGGGTTCCGGCAAGTCGACTCTGCTTCGCTGCATCAATGGCCTGATCCCGATTGACCGGGGAGAGATCTACGTGGGCGCGCACGCCGTGCACCGCCTCACGACCGACGCGGAAATGGTGGCACTGCGCAAGGACGTATCGATGGTATTTCAGCAGTACAACCTGTTTCCGCATCGCACCGCGCTGGAAAACGTGATGATGGCGCCGGTGCAGGTGCTCCGGCAGCCGAAGGCCGAGGTTGAGGAACGTGCGTATGCGCTGCTGAAGAAGGTCCACCTGTCCGGCAAGGAGCGAAGCTATCCCGGCGAGCTCTCGGGCGGGCAGCAGCAGCGAGTGGCCATCGCCCGGGCGCTCGCAATGCGGCCCTCGGTCATGCTGTTCGACGAGGTGACTGCCGCGCTCGATCCGGAAATGGTCAAGGAAGTCCTGACGACCATCCGGCAGCTGGTCGAAGAGGGGATGACATCGATCCTGGTAACGCACGAGATGGCGTTTGCGCGCGAGGTCGCGAGCAATGTCTACTTCACCGACCAAGGCCTGATTGTCGAACACGGCCCCCCGGCCCAGCTGTTCGGCAACCCGCAGAAGGATCGGACGCGCGCGTTTCTGGAGCAAATCCTTTGAAGACCCATGTCCGAGTGGCTGTGATCGGCGGCGGCGTGGTCGGCGCAAGCGTGCTCTATCACCTGGTCCGGGCTGGCTGGACCGACGTCGCACTGATCGAACGTGACGAACTGACGTCAGGTTCGACGTGGCACGCAGCCGGCGGCATGCACACGCTCAACGGCGATCCCAATGTCGCCAAGCTGCAGGAATACACCATCAAGCTGTATCGCGAGATCGAGGAGGCCTCCGGCCAATCGTGCAGCATCCACATTACCGCGGGCGTGGACCTCGCCGGCACCCCGGAGCGCATGGACTTTCTCAAGCTCGCGTGTGCGCGTGCCCGTTATCTCGGGCTCGAGATGGAGATGGTGTCGATCGACGAGGCAGCGAAGATCTTTCCGCTGCTGGACAAGAAACACTTCATCGGTGCGCTGTACAACCCGCTCGAGGGCCACGTCGATCCTGCCGGCGTGACGCAGGCATATGTCAAGGCCGCGCGCAACCGCGGCGCCGAAGTCTATCGTTTTACCCGAGTCACTGCGCTCGAGCCACGATCCGACGGGACCTGGAATGTCATCACCGACAAAGGGTCGCTCGTCGCCGAGCATGTCGTCAACGCCGGCGGGTTGTGGGCACGCGAGGTCGGTCGCTTTGTCGGCCTCGAGCTGCCAATCCTCGCCATGGAACACCAGTATGTCGTCACCGGCGATATGCCCGAAGTGGTCGCCTCGCCGAAGGAGATGCTGCACGCGATCGATTTCGAGGGTGAGATCTACCTGCGGCAGGAAGGGCGCGGCATGTTGATCGGCACGTACGAGAAGGCCGGTGTGCCCTGGTCGGAGCAGGAGACGCCGTGGGATTTCACCCATGCCTTGCTGCCCAACGATCTCGAACGCATCGCCCCCAGCCTGGAGATCGGCTTCCGGCATTTTCCGGCCCTCGAGCGTGCCGGCATCAAGAAGATCATCAATGGTCCTTTCACTTTCGCGCCCGACGGCAATCCCCTGGTCGGACCGATCCGCGGCCTGCGCAATTTCTGGGTTGCCTGTGGCGTGATGGCTGGCTTCAGCCAGGGTGGAGGCGTCGGCTTGGCGTTGTCGAACTGGATCGTGCACGGTGACCCGGGTTTCGATGTCTGGGCGATGGATGTCGCTCGCTTCGGCGATTGGGCGACGATGGCATACACCAACGCCAAGGTTCGCGAGAATTATTCGCGCCGCTTTCGCATTCGCTTCCCCAACGAGGAGTTGCCTGCCGCACGGCCGTTGCGCGTGACACCCGCCTACGAGCGACTCAAGGCGCGGGGCGCGGTGTTCGGCGCGAGCTACGGACTCGAACACGCGCTCTGGTTTGCGCCACGCGGCATGGAAGCGCGCGAAGACGTGACCTACCGTCGCTCCAATGCCCACCAACCGGTCGGCGAAGAATGCCGCGCGGTGCGGAGCCGGGTGGGCCTGCTGGAGATCGCGACCTTCGCCCGCTATGAAGTTGCCGGCGTGGGTGCCGCGGCCTGGCTCGATCAGATGCTCGCCAACCGCCTGCCGCGTCCGGGACGCCTCACCCTGTCGCCGATGCTCAACGACAACGGCAGGCTGATCGGGGATTTCACCGTGGCCGACATTGGCCGCGACCGCTTCATCGTCTTTGGCTCCGGCATCGCCGAGCAGTACCACCTGCGCTGGTTCGAGGCGCACTTGCCGCCCGACGGCGTGACGATCCGTTCGCTGCGCGACGAGTGGCTGGGCTTCGCGATCGCCGGGCCGCGCTCCCGCGAGCTCCTCGGCCGCGTTTGTCGCGACGACCTGCAACACGAGGCGTTTCCCTTGCTCGCGTTTCGCGAGACTGAGGTGGCGGGGCTGCCGGCGCGCGTCGGACGCATCTCCTTCACCGGCGAGCTGGGGTACGAGATATGGGTATCGGCCGACCGCGAACTCGTGCTCTACGATGCGCTGGTGGCCGCCGGCGCCGACCTCGGCCTGGTGCATTTCGGCGCCCGGGCACTGAACTCGCTGCGGCTGGAGAAAAGCTTCGGCACTTGGGCGCGCGAGTACCGGCCGCTCTACACACCCGGGGAGGCCGGTGTTGATCCCTTTGTCTGCTGGGATAAGCCGGAGTTCATTGGCCGCGCCGCGGCGCTGCGCGACCGGAGCGAAGGCCCGCAACGCCGTCTGGTAACGCTACAGGTCGATGCCGACGACGCCGATGCAATCGGTGACGAGCCGGTGTGGCATGAAGGCAAAGTCGTCGGCTGGGTCACCTCGGGCGGCTACGGGCACTGTGTGGACAAGTCGATCGCGTTGGCCTATGTGCCCGCGTCGCTCGGTCGTGCGGGCACCGCATTCGAGTTGGAGATCCTCGGCGAGCGCCGGCCCGCGATCGCCGTCCTGCAACCACTCTACGATCCGCGGGGCGATCGGATGCGCGTGTGTTGAGACCCTGACCCGTGCGGACTTCCCGGCGAGATGCCGCCAATGGTCAGAGGCGCATGCAAATGGCGAGCCCTTGCGGCACTGGTCCGCCGAGCGTGAAGGATCACCGGCGCTCGCTCTGCAGCTCCGCGCTTAGCTTGGACGAGATTGACACGATGAAATGGACTCCTCGCTCTGTCCGAACTTGTAACGTACAAGCGGCGAATTCAAGGTATCATCGAGAGCGATGTGCGCGGCGCACGAGCCGGCCGCTGGAACTGGCGGCAAGCCGACGTATACCTACAATTGGCTCGGCCTGCAGCGCTACACCATTGCCGCCAAGGAAGCTGTCCCCGCCGGAAAGGCAACCGTCCGCTTCGAGTTCGCTTATGACGGAGGCGGTATCGGCAAAGGTGGCATGGCAGTTACTGGCTGCGGGGACGACGTAGACGAAGGAGCAGACTGCGTCTTTGCAAACGGCCTTGTTGCGCGACGATGATGTGCGCGGGCCACGATATAAGCCGCCCGAGAGAACCCCATTTGAAGTTCGGCGTAGCATGACACGGGTGATCGCTCGTGTCGGTTGGAATGCTCGAAACTGCTTAAGACTTGGTCACCGCGGTTTTGCTCGGCTGCTAGGGGTTAGGTCGGCGTGGCAATTTTGAGTCCGACGATGCCGACAATGATGAATCCCAGGCTGACGAGGCGCCCCACATTGGCAGACTCTCCCAATAACACGATGCCCAGGATTGCCGTGCCCACAGCGCCTACCCCAACCCACACTGCGTAGGACGTGCCTAGGGGAAGGGACTTCATCGCAACGCCGAGCATGCCAAGGCTGACAACCATCGCCGCGACCGTCCCGACGGTGGGCCACAAGCGCGTGAATCCTTCCGTGTACTTCAGTCCGATGGCCCAGCCAATCTCGAAAAGCCCCGCTATGAACAGGATTACCCACGCCATGCGACCCCCAGGTTGCGATGTATCGATTGGAGAACCGAAACTAAATTATAGATGAAGGAACTGTAGCGACAGTAACCTGTGATGAGAACATCGACTGGCTTGTGTGGCAACAACAGGCGTACCGTGAAGTCCTCGGCCATCGAGCCAACTTGGGTGTCAGGTCGAAGCCGAAACCCCCGCAACAAACCCTTCTCTCAAGTTCAAGCCGCCGTTCAACGGCGGCGACCACCAACCCAATCTCACCGTTGGTTCAGTCGCATCCTGTCGAATTTCTCCAAAGGGCAGATGCGGCGTGGCTGGTTTCAGGGGCGACTCGGTCTGGTCGCCCGAAAGAGAAAAGCTTCAACACCGCCAAACAGGACGAGTGGCATGATCGCGCCGGCAGGCCCTGCGATTTCGAAGCCGAACCTTGCGCAGACGTAGAGGAGAACCACCATGGCTAGCATCATACCGGGGGCGCCAACGGCACGATGTTGCGACCCATAGTGGTATCCAATCCAGAAGGCGAAACGCGTGGCGATCCAAACCACCGTAGTCGCGACGACAGCGCGCATCGAGCCTCCATCTGAACAGTAGAACGCCAAGCCGAACAGGCCGGGGACGAATACGACCAACTGTTCGAGCGTGTGTTGCAGATAGCGAAGATTGATCCTCATTCGGCGCGTCTCATAACCTGACAACGGGTCAATCGCGGCGGATCGCAGGCGTTCATGCGCGACCGCTTCAATCCCCGTGACAAAGCAGAAGAGGATGGCGACACAGGACAACTTGAGAGCAAACATCAGTCGCGGGAGCGTATCCTCCATCCCGCTAATTGGCGGCAGAAAATAGTAGACGCCAAGCCATATAGCGATACAGACGGGGAACGCGATTGCGATCTCCGCAATCAGGGCCGATCGCTGGCCGTGAACGTCAAGATTGCCTGTTCCTACCTCTTCCAGGGCCCCGACTTCCTTCATGGTCGCTTCCCATTGGCGAGACCGGATAAGGATGAAATATACAAACCGATACACAATCCGACGCCCACGGCGTACATAAGCCAAGTCTCCCAAACGACATATGGGTAGAGCATCAGCGCAATGCCGATCCATTTGGTGCTCCGCACTGAGGTCTTCTTGCCGTACCGATAACCGGCGTAGCCAAGGATGCTAAAAAGCACTGCACCGATGAGATAGGCCCGACTTGGCAGCGTAAAGCCCATCGATTCGAGTATTGTGAGAGTGTCCGTGAGAGCGTCCATGAGTCAATTCATTCGCGTCGGGGATTTCGAGCCCCTCGGGCAGTATCCGTTGCAGTGGCGGGATCCGTCCTCTCCGAGGATCCAGCGCGAAAACTCAGCCCGATACCCGGCTCAATTGCGCGGCTGGCTGGGCGGGGAGGGTGAGCAAAGCGCAACGAGCGGCGCTGCGACGCATCCGAGCGTCTATCGCCCCGTCTTTGGTCGCGACGGAGTCTTAGCAGCCTTGCGGCGGTCCTTCTTTGTTCGGCGATCGCCCACCGCGGCGGGCGGAGCGCTCGCAAGCTTGGGGAAAGGGTGGCGCCGGTCGCTGTGCCGGCGGTCCTGATGATGCACATAGCTGCAGGAACACTTGGCCGCGTCACATCCCGCTAGGGGGATTTCGGGTGCCTCGCCGGACAGGAATCGCTTGTCCCCGATCCGCCTGACCGCGTCGCAAGCATCGCGACCGTAACGCAGCTCGACGCATTGGTAGCTCTCGGATGGGCGCTTAGGGTTCCGCACCCGGGTTTTGCGCGAATTTTGCCCCTTTCTCGCGTGGCGCCACCAGAACGCCAGCGCAATCAGCAGCGCGACAGCAATTAGGACCAGCGCGATCAAAGCTCGTCAGCCTCAAGACAGCCGTGGCCGGTGGCGCGAACGTGATCTCGCGTCTCGAAGGCGTGCAGTTTTAGCGCCATTGTGTCCAGGACAGCTTAGTATCGCCGAGCCTGACAGTTACGGTCAATGGCAGATAGGCTGGCTGAGGATCTGCGAATCCCGCCGCGACCCCGGCCGACGGCAAAAACAGCTTGTACGCGACACGTTCGATCCAACCCATCGCGAACTTCTCAGCAACAGATGTCGGGCGCATCTGCAGAGGCCATGTCCTCGAGGACAGTATCCGGAAGAACCGCTAATTGAAGCGCACGTACTCGAAGTCCGCCAGCTGGTTGTTGACGCCGCGCGCCGGTGGCGCGATCCAGTTGGCGAAGCGGCCGGGTTCTATGACTCGTCCCATCAGCGACGCGACGTATGCGCGGTCCAGCTCCGAGGGCAGCCAGTGCAGATGCTGGCGGGTCCAATCGGACTCGCTCACGACCTTGCCGTCAGGGTCGATGCGGACTGCCGATAGCGGACCGATCTTGCGATTGAACGCCTTGTGCGGCACCTTGAGCCGGAATGCGACGCCGGTCTTTTCGATGATCTTGTTCCAGCGCCCGATGCCGGCGACCCCATCCTTGACGAAATCATCGCGCAGCTTTTCGTTGAGCGCATTCAGCGCCGGCGCTTGCGCGGTCTCAAGCTTACCTTCCCGCACCTCGAGCACCGGATACGATGCAGCGCCGAGCAGATGGTCGTCGTCGAATTTGGTTTCAGCGAAGCGACCCTTGAGTCCCGTCGAATAGAACGTCGCGGCATTCGACGAAACGTCGGCACCAAACAGATCCATGGTCACACTGAAGTGGAAGTTGAGGTAGCGCTGGATCGTCGGTAGGTCGATCAATCCCAGCGCGCGAATCTGCAGCGGGTCGTCGATCTTGTGCTGCGCCATTCCCTCGCAGGTGCGCTGGACGATGCGACCGACCCCCGACTCCCCGACGAACATGTGGTGCGCCTCTTCGGTCAGCATGAACCGGCACGTGCGCGCCAGCGGGTCGAATCCCGATTCGGCCAGCGAGCAGAGCTGAAACTTGCCGTCACGGTCAGTGAAGTTGGTGAACATGAAGAACGCCAGCCAATCGGGTGTCTTCTCGTTGAACGCGCCGAGGATGCGCGGATTGTCGGCATCGCCCGAGCGGCGCTCGAGCAACGCCTCGGCTTCTTCACGCCCGT
Source organism: Edaphobacterium sp. (SeqCode) (assembly GCA_035937415.1). Taxonomy (GTDB): domain Bacteria; phylum Pseudomonadota; class Gammaproteobacteria; order Burkholderiales; family Casimicrobiaceae; genus PALSA-1003. Next base: position 16,576 of record DASZIB010000025.1, read on the forward strand.
CGCGACCAAAATAGGCATGCAGCAGGTAGACCATCGCCCACAGATGCCGGCCTTCCTCGACATTGATCTGAAACAGGTTGCGCAGATCGTACAGCGAGGGGCAGGTGGCGCCGAGGTGGCGCTGCTGCTCGACCGAGGCGGGCTCGGTATCGCCCTGCGTAACGATCAGCCGCCGCAGGTTGGAGCGGTATTCGCCTGGCACTTCCTGCCACGCGGACTCACCCTTGTGCGCGCCGAAGTTCACTTTGCGCCCGGCCTCTGCCGGCGCAAGGAAGATACCCCAGCGGTAATCGGCCATCTTCACGAAATCGAAATTCGCCCAGCCCTTGGGCTCGACACTCGTGGCGGTACGCAGATAGACGTCGGCGGTCCGGGTCCCCTCGGGACCCATGGCGGCCCACCAGTGCAGGAACTCGGGCTGCCAATGCTCCAGGGCACGCTGCAGCGTCTTGTTGCTCGCGAGTTCCACGTTGTTCGGGATCTTCGCGCTGTAGTCGAGGCTCATGACTGCTCCAGGGGTCTTCGGGTGGGGGATGAACCGCTCCGTAGCGACCCGTCAGACGCGGTTCCAATCGAATTTCGCCCTGTTGCCGGTGCCGAAGACCTTCAGCGCGCCGGACTCGCCGACGGCGTTGGGGCGGCTGAAGATCCAGTTCTGCCATGCGGAAAGACGCCCGAAGACGCGTGTTTCCAAAGTCTCCACGCCGCCGAAGCGCAGGCTTGCCTCCATGCCGGTCAGCGCGTCGGGCGACAGGCTGGCGCGCTCCTCGAGGGCGAGGCGGATCTCGTCCGCCCAGTCGAGTTCGTCGGGCGCGGCGGTGACGAGGCCCAGCGCAACCGCCTCGCCGGCCGCGAGCGGGCGGCCCACGGCCTCCTTTGCGTGCGCCAGCGGCACCGCGCTGCTGTAAAACCGCGCCGCGAGGCGCGACAGCGAGTTCACCATCGGATACGCACCAAAGTTCAGCGCCGACAGTGCGATCTGCGGCGCGCCGGTAGCGCTATTCGACGGCGCCAGCATATAGCTGCGGTCTGCGGCGAGCGCGAGTTCCAGCAGCGTTCCGGCAAAGCACGACCCGGGCTCGATCAGCGCGTAGAGCGTGCGCGAGGTGACATCGAGTCGCGCCAGGGTCCGGCGCAGCATGCCTGTGGTCTCGCGCACGAACCAGTCGGAGCGATGCCGCTCGAGGGTTTCGTCCGCGGCGAGCACCAGCGCTGGATCGCCGCTTGTCATGAGGACCCAGGTGCCGATTTCCGGCTCGTTGGTGCGCAGGAGCAGGATCGCATCGTCGAGTTCCCGCGCCATCGCCAGTGGCCACCACGTCGCGCCGAGCGCGACAATCGCCATCAGCTCATCGGGCTGCCGCTGCGCCGGGGCGGCGACGGTGAGCGTCGCGTGGCGTGCCTTGCGGTCAATGCGCACATCGACGTGCTGGTAGCGATAGCCCTCGGCATCGACCCTGCGCATGAGCGGCGAGAGCGCCACGCCTTTCGCGCCCTGTGGCCGGTCGCTCTGCGCCGCGAGTTCCAGCGCGCGGCGCTGCACCTTCTCCGCGAACTGCTGCGGCTTGGCAAAATCGTCGATCAACCGCCACTCCTTGGCGCGTGGCGCGCGAATGCCCTCGATCAGCGTGCAGAACATGTCCGCGTGATCGCGGCGCACCTGGCGCTTGTCCGTAAGGCGCGTCAGACCGCCGGTGCCCGGCAGAACCCCCAGTAACGGCACTTCGGGGAGACTCACCGCGGCGGACCGGTCGTCGACCAGGATGATTTCATCACAGGCGAGCGCGAGCTCGTAGCCGCCGCCAGCGGTCGTGCCGTTGCACGCGGCGACGAACTTCAGCCCCGAATGGCGGCTCGTGTCCTCCATGCCGTTGCGGGTCTCGTTGGTGAATTTGCAGAAATTGACCTTCCAGGCATGGCTGGAGAGCCCAAGCATGAAGATGTTGGCGCCCGAGCAAAAGACGCGTTGCTTGCCGCTGGTGATGACAACGCAGCGCACCTCCGGATGCTCGAAGCGGATGCGCTGCAAGGCATCGGCGAGCTCGATATCGACGCCGAGGTCGTAAGAATTGAGCTTGAGCTTGTAGCCCGGATTGATCCCGCGCTCCTCGTCGACGTCGAGCGTCAGGGTGGCGACAGCGCCAGCGAACGTTAGCTTCCAGTGCGCGTACTGATCGGGCTGCGTGTCATACGTGAGCAAAGGCTTTGCCCGAGTGCCGGATTCGCGATCGGGCATTGCTGCCGTTTCCACCATGAGACTCTCCTGAATTTCCGGTGCGAATCAGGTCGCCACGGCCAGGCGCAGCTTGGCGAGACTCTGCTCGGGGTGCTCGCCCACGGTGTCCAGCGTCACGTCAGCTTTCCGGTACAGGGGTTCACGCGTACTCAGGATCCGATTGAGATCTGCCATCGCTTCGGCGTTGCCCTGCATCGGACGCAGGTCGCCCTGCGCGACGACCCGCGCCATATGCTCTGCCGGCGATGCCTTGATCCACACCGTGAAGCAGTTCGTCAGCAGCAGGTTGTAGGTCTCCGGCTCGGAGACGATTCCGCCTCCGACCGCCAGCACAACCTGGCGGTTGCTATCGACGATGCGGTCGAGGCAGCGGCGCTCGATCCGCCGGTAGCCCGTTTGACCATAAAGCGAGAATATTTCGCTGAGACTGATCCCGGCGTCGCCTTCGATTTCGCGATCGAGCTCCACAAAGGGCAGTTGCAGCGCCGCGGCCAGCGCACTGCCCAGCGTTGTCTTGCCAGCGCCACGCAATCCCACCAGTGCGATCCGGCGCTTGCGCGCGGCTGCTTCCGGGCCGAAGTCGCGCATCAACCGAAATACCACGTCTTCGAGCTGGCGTTCCGGAAGCCCCTCGAGGAAACGACGGATCAGTCGCTGCTCGACGGAGTTCTCCTGCACAGCGAACAGTTCGCACAGCGGCATATCCAATGCGCGGGCGACACTGCGCAACAGCAGCACCGAGGCGTTCGCGGCACCCGCCTCCAGATGTGCAAGATAGCGCTCGGAAACGTTGGAGGTCTGCGCGAGCATGCGGCGCGCCATGCCGCGGCGCTCGCGCGCTTCGCGCACGCGCTTGCCGATGCCGGCGAGGAGATCGGCATCGTCGGCAGAGATTGCCGCAGCTGGGCCAGCGCGCGGCGGCGCTTCGGTCAGCGTTGCCATCGTCGATATGAAGTTTGCTTCGAGGCGATGTAATATAATGCATGTTACGAGCCACGGTCAAGCGCAATTTTCGACCATGAAGCCCGAAAAATCGCCAATTGAGAGTGACAGACGGTGCCGCATGGATACATGCTCTATTATGCTTGACATGCTTCTGGACGCCCTCTAGATTGCCGCTTTGTCGACACAGCCGGACGGTGTGGCAATGACAGCGAATGATTTTGCGGACCTGATCACACCGATCACACGGTGGATCGATGACCGTGCGCTCGACGCCTCTCTAGAGGCGGATCTCAACCGCAGCTTTGCCGCGGATGGCGCGCAGTTCCAAGCCGTATTCGCTGCCTGCCGCGCCGCCATTGCCGCGGGTTGGATGTGCAATCGCGAAGGCGGTGGCATAAAGTACGGGCGCGTTATCAAGCCGGGTGCAGCCAGTCACGGCTTTAGCGTCGACGTCGTGGATATGGACAATCTCGCCGGCCCACACCACCGCCATCCCGAGGGCGAGATTGATATGATCATGCCGCTCACTGGAGCGGCAAAATTCGATGGGCGCGGCGCCGGCTGGCTCGTTTATGGTCCCGGGACGGCGCACCGCCCAACCGTGAGCGACGGCAGGGCGCTGGTGCTCTACCTGCTGCCCCAGGGCAGGATCGAATTCACCGCAGCCTGAACACCCGCGCGACCTCGCCGCCATCATCGGAAACGTAAGCAACGCAGGAGATGCGGGCGATGTCGGGACTCAGCACGGTCGATCACCGGGAAAGCCCGCCGCGGATCGACATCCCGCGTAACTACAACGCAGCCCACGACCTGCTCGAGCGCAACCTGCAGGCGGGCCGCGCCGCCAAGGTCGCCTACATCGACGACCACGGCAGCTACACGTACGGCGAACTTGCGCAGCGGGTGAACCGCTGCAGCAATGCTCTGCTGGGGCTCGGGCTCGAGGCGGAACAGCGGGTGCTGCTGTGCATTCTCGACACGATCGATTTCCCCACCGCGTTCCTGGGCAGCATCAAGGCTGGCATCGTGCCCATCGCGGCCAACACGCTGCTCACCACTGCCGATTACGAATACATGTTGCGCGACAGCCGCGCCCGCGCCCTGATCGTCTCGGCACCCCTGTTGCATGCGTTTGCCCCACTTCTGGGGCGGTTGCCGCACCTCAAGCACGTGATCGTCTGCGGCGCGGCGGCCGACCAACCGGGTGCTGGAGGCGAACACCATTGGTTCGCCCATCTGCTGGCGGCAGCGCCGGTCGGCTTTGCCCCAGCGGCGACGACCTGCGACGACATGTGCTTCTGGCTCTATTCGTCGGGCTCGACCGGTGCTCCAAAAGGGACGGTGCACACGCAATCGAGCCTGATTACAACCGCCGAGCTCTATGCCTGGCCAATCCTGGGCATCCGCGAGGAGGATGTTGTCTTTTCGGCGGCGAAGCTGTTTTTCGCATACGGCCTCGGCAACGCGCTCAGTTTTCCGCTCGCTGTCGGCGCCACCACCGTGTTGATGGCCGAGCGGCCCACACCGGCAGCCGTCTTCGCGCGCCTCATCCAGCACCAGCCGACGATCTTCTATGCCGTGCCGACCCTCTTCGCCGCGTTGCTGGCGAGCCCGGACCTGCCGCCGCGCAGCCAAGTGCGGCTGCGCGTATGCGCGTCGGCCGGCGAGGCCCTCCCGGCAGACATCGGCAGACGCTGGACTGAGCATTTCGGCGTGGAGATCCTAGACGGCCTCGGTTCGACGGAGATGCTGCACATATTTCTATCGAACAGCCCCCGCAACGTGCGCTACGGGACCAGCGGCAAGCCGGTGCCGGGTTACGAGCTTCGCATCGTCGGCGACGATGGCCGCCCGGTCGCGCCGGGACAGGTTGGCGAGCTCCAGATCCGCGGTCCGACCAGCGCGGCGACCTACTGGAACAATCGCGCGAAGAGCCGCGAGACCTTTGAAGGCCAATGGACCCGAAGCGGCGACAAGTACTCGATCGATGGCGAGGGTTTCTTTATCTACGCCGGCCGAACCGACGACATGCTCAAGGTCGGCGGCATCTACGTCTCGCCGGTCGAGGTCGAAGCGGCGCTGATCACGCATCCCGCGGTGCTTGAGGCGGCGGTGATCGGCAAGGCCGACGAGGAGAAACTCATCAAACCGGCCGCGTACGTCGTGCTCAAGCCGGGACGCGCCGCGTCGACAGGACTGGCCGAGGAACTGCGCCGGCACGTCAAATCGCGTCTTGCGCCGTACAAGTATCCGCGCTGGATCGAGTTCATAGACGAGCTGCCGAAGACAGCCACGGGCAAGATCCAGCGCTACAAGCTGCGGCAGCGCGCGGCATGAAATCCAGGGCGCAGCGGCGCCTGCAAGGCCGCTGCGCGACCGCAGGTGCCTAACCAAGGAGGAACTTGTCATGAAGCATGCCCATCGTGGGAGTAACGGTTACCGCATTGCCGGCGCGTTGGCTGCCACCGTCGTTGCGCTTGCGGGCTTGATTTCTCCCATCGAGAGCGCGCAGGCGCAGCCCCAAGGCAAGCTCAAGGTCGGACTCATGCTGCCTTACACCGGCACTTACGCGGCGCTTGGCAACTCGATCACCAACGCCTTCAAGCTCAGGATCGAGGAGAACGGCGGCCGGGTAGGGGGGCGCGAGGTCGAATACTTCGTCGTCGACGACGAGTCCGATCCGGCAAAGGCTCCGGATAACGCGAACAAGCTCATCAAGCGCGACAATGTCGATGTGCTTGTCGGCACCGTGCACTCGGGTGTCGCACTGGCAATGGCGAAGGTGGCGCGCGACAACAACACGCTCTTGATCATTCCCAACGCCGGCGCCGATGAAATAACCGGCCCCCTGTGCGCCGCCAACATCTTCCGCACGTCGTTCTCGAACTCGCAGCCGGGCATTGCGATGGGCAGGGTGATGGCCGAGCAGAAGAAGAAAACCGCGGTGACATTTACCTGGAACTATGCCGCTGGCGCCGAGTCGGTCGGCGGGTTCAAGGAGGCCTTCGAGGCCGGTGGCGGCAAGGTGATCAAGGAGCTGGCGCTGCCGTTCCCGCAGGTGGAATTCCAGTCGTATCTGACCGAGATCGCGGCGTTGAAGCCGGACGTTGTCTACGTGTTCTTCGCCGGCGCCGGCGCGGTCAAGTTCGTCAAGGACTACGCCGCCGCCGGCCTCAACAAAACGATCCCGCTGGTCGGCCCTGGATTTCTCACCGACGGCACTCTCGAGGCACAGGGCGATGCCGCGCAGGGCCTGCTGACGACGCTGCACTACGGCGACGGGCTCAACAATCCCAAGAACATTGCATTCCGTGCCGCATACCAGAAGGCGTACAAGACCGAGCCGGACGTGTACGCAGTCCAGGGCTATGACGCCGCGCAGCTCCTCATCGCCGGAATGAATGCCGTGAAGGGCGATACCTCCAAGCGTGCCGAGCTGGTGAAAGCGATGGAATCAGCCAAGATCGAGAGCCCGCGAGGGCCGTTTGCCCTGACGCCATCGCACAACCCGATTCACGACATCTACCTGCGCAAAGTCGAGGGCAAGGAAAACAAGGTGATCGGCGTTGCGGTGAAGAATCTGACCGATCCGCCACGCGGCTGCAAGCTCTGAGCTGTAGACTGACACGCGGGCAGGCATGGCGCCTGCCCGCGTTTTCTTTGCCAGAGCCTGGCCTGCGATGGATGTCTATTTATTCTTGATCCAGCTCCTGAACGGCATCCAGTATGGATTGCTGTTGTTTCTCGTCGCGTCCGGCCTGACGCTGATCTTCGGCATCATGGGCGTCATCAATCTGGCCCATGGCAGCTTCTACATGATCGGCGCGTACATGGCGTTTTCGCTGGCAGCCCTGACCGGAAGCCTGCTCGTCGCAATCATGCTCGGCATCGTGCTCGCGGTGCTGCTCGGGATCGTGCTGGAGTGGGCCCTGTTCTCCCGACTCTACCAGCGCAACCACCTGGAACAAGTGCTGTTGACCTTCGGCCTGATCCTGGTTTTCGAGGAGCTGCGCAGCCTCATCGTCGGCAACGACGTGCACGGCGTGGCCATTCCGGACATGCTCAACTGGTCGATCCCGCTGACAGCCACGCTCTCCTACCCGGTGTACCGGCTGTTCATGTCGGCGGTCTGCATCGTGCTGGCCTTGCTCCTCTATCTGCTGATCACGCGCACGCGGCTGGGGATGATGATCCGTGCCGGCGCGTCGAACCGGGAGATGGTGCAGGCGCTGGGGATCAACATCAACCTTGTCTACCGCCTCGTGTTTGCGCTCGGCGTCGCACTGGCGGCGTTTGCGGGCATGATTGCCGCGCCGGTGTCATCGGTATATCCCGGCATGGGTACCGGGGTGCTGATCATCTGCTTCGTCGTCGTTGTCATCGGCGGCATTGGCTCGATCGGTGGTGCGCTGGTGGCATCACTGCTGATCGGGATCGCCGACACGTTCGGCCAGGTGTTGCTTCCCGAGGCCGCGGGCGTAATCGTCTATCTGCTGATGGCGGCGATTCTGCTATGGCGGCCCGAAGGTCTCTTCCGGCGCGTTTGAAGGCGATCCCCCGGATGCGCCACCGGACAGTCCCGTGAAGCGAAGCCAGATTGGCCTGGCGGCGACGCTGGCGCTACTCGCCCTGTTCCCCTTCGCCGGGGCGACGTTCTACACCGAGCTGGTCAGCAAGGTGATGATCCTCGCGATCTTCGCGCTTTCGCTTGACCTGCTGGTTGGCTACACGGGGCTCGTCTCGTTCGGCCACGCCGCCTATTTCGGCGTCGGGGCCTACGCGCTCGGCCTCCTCGCGCCCAGGTACGAGGCGGCCAATCTGTGGCTGACCCTCCCGGCGGCGATTGTCCTGGCGGGGCTCGCAGCGCTTGCCGTCGGGGCGCTCGTCGTTCGGGTGAAGGGGATCTACTTCATCATGGTCACGCTCGCCTTCGCGCAGATGTTCTACTTCGTGTTCCACGACACCAAGTTCGGCCGCGGCTCGGACGGGATTAGCCTCAACCTGAAGCCGGTTGCTGCGATCGGCGGATTCACGCCGTTCGATCTCGGCAACGCGACCCACGTCTACTACCTGATCTTGGCGACGCTGCTCACGGTGTTCGTCTTCCTGCGCCTCCTCTTGCGCTCGGCGTTCGGCCGCACGCTGCAGGGAATCCACAGCAACGAGCAGCGGATGCGCTCGCTCGGCTTTCCGGTCTATCGCTACAAGCTCGCGAGCTTCGCGATCGCGGGGGCGCTGGCCGGGCTTGCCGGCTACCTGTCGGCGCTGCAGTTCGGTTTCGTCAATCCGGAACTGTTGTCGTGGCACCAGTCCGGCAACGTCCTGCTGATGCTGATCCTGGGCGGCCTGGGAAGCCTGTACGGCGCGGTGGTGGGCGCATTCGCCTTCGTGGCGCTCGAGGAGCTCTTTTCGTCGCTCACCACGCACTGGCAGCTGCTCCTCGGCGGGACCATCATCCTGCTGGTGATTTTCCTGCCCGGGGGTCTGACGAGCGCAATGCGCCGCTTCGAGCGCACGCTCGTCGGGGAACGCGACGATGAGTGAGGCAATCCTCACCGCGCGCGGACTATCCCGGCGCTTCGGAGGTCTAACGGCCGCTGGCAACGTCGCCATCGATCTTCACCGCGGCCGCTTGCATGCGCTGCTTGGCCCGAACGGCGCAGGCAAAACGACACTGCTCAACCTTCTCTCGGGGGAGCTGCGGGCATCGGCCGGCTCGATCCGCTACAAGGACCAGGACATCACGCATCTAAGCCCTGATCGACGCTCGCGCATCGGCATCGGCCGAAGCTACCAGAAGACCAACCTCTTCCCCGCATTCACTGCCTTCGAGAATTGCCGCATTGCCGCTCAGTCGCGGTGCCCGCGAGCGCTGCACATTTTTGCCGACGCGCTCGCTTACGCGCCGGTCTGCGCTATGGCGCGACGGGCCCTGGAAGCGACCCGGCTCTCCGGTTGCGGTGAGCGCGTCGCGGCGGCGCTCTCGCACGGGGAGCAGCGGCAACTCGAGATTGCCATGGTGCTCGCCACGCAGCCGGAGGTGCTGCTGCTCGACGAACCACTCGCCGGAATGGGGGCCGAGGAAGCCGGGCAAATGGTCGAGCTGCTGCGGACGCTCGCTCCGGGCCATGCGATCCTGTTGGCCGAGCACGACATGGACGCCGTGTTTGCGCTGGCCGACACGATCACCGTCATGGTGAACGGCCAGGTGCTGGAAAGCGGGCCGCCGGCCCAGATTCGCGCCAGCGCGGCAGTGCGGCAGGCGTATCTCGGCGACGACACGGTCGAGGCGGGGACATGAGCGCTGCGAGGCGGCGGACGCTGCCATGAGCGAGGCGCTGCTCGAAGCGCGCGAGCTGCACGCGTATTACGGCGCGAGCCATATCCTGCACGGCATCGATTTTCGCATCGACCGCGGCGAGACGGTCGGGCTGATGGGCAGAAACGGCATGGGAAAGAGCACCCTGATTCGCAGCATGCTGGGGCTCGTCAAGCCGCGGCACGGCGAGGTCCTGGTCTGCGGTACAGCCATGACCGGCGCCGAGGCCTACTTGATCGCGCGGCAGGGGATCGCGTACGTGCCGGAGGGCCGCGGAATTTTTCCCAATCTTACCGTGCGTGAAAACCTGCTCATGGCCGCGCGCGCCGGCCCGGACGGGCGCCGCGACTGGACCTACGAGCGCGTCCTGGCGACGTTTCCACGACTCGCCGAGCGGCTCAGGCACGGAGGCTGGAAGCTCTCCGGCGGCGAGCAGCAGATGCTCACGATCGGCCGTGCGCTGATGACCAACCCCGACCTGTTGATCCTCGATGAGGCGACCGAGGGCTTAGCGCCGCTGGTCGCACGCGAGGTCTGGCGCATCCTGGGCGACATCCGCCGCCACGGCATGGCCACGCTGATCGTCGACAAGAACTACGCCGCGGTAACGGCAATCACCGACCGCAACGTGATCCTGGTCAAGGGCCGGGTCGTGTTCGAAGGCGACACTCCGACGTTGCTCGCGCAGCCGGACCTGTTGCAGCGGCACCTCGGGGTTTAGCGTGGCGTTCGTCACGGTCTGCTCCCGGCGCATCGAAATCGAACGCTTCGAGGTCGCCGGCAGCGGACGCCCGAACCTCGTATTCCTGCACGAGGGGCTCGGCTCGATCGCGATGTGGCGCGACTTTCCGAGCCGCGTGGCCCATGCGACGGGGTGCAACGCGCTCGTCTATTCGCGCTACGGTTACGGCAACTCTGCGCCGTTGCAGGAGGCGCGCGCCGTGGGCTACATGCACGACGAGGCGCTGCTTGCACTGCCGGAGCTTCTCGACAAGCTCGGCATTGACCGCCCCATCCTGGTCGGCCACAGCGACGGCGGCTCGATCGCATTGATCCACACCGGCGCCGGGTTGCGCCCGGTCGCCGGCGTCATCACGCTGGCGGCGCACGTCATGGTCGAGGCTATCTCGGTCGCCAGCATCAGCGCTGCCCGAAGCGCTTATGAAGGCGCGGATCTGCGCGCCCGACTGGCGCGCTATCACGACGACGTCGACTCCGCATTCTGGGGTTGGAACCGGATCTGGCTCGATCCGGATTTCCGTGCCTGGAACATCGAGGAATACCTGCCGCGCATCACCTGTCCCGTGCTCGCGATCCAGGGCGAGGACGACGAGTACGGAACGAGCGAGCAGCTCGAGCGCATCGCGAGCCAGGTCGCCGACGTCGAGCTGTTGCATCTGGAGGATTGCCGGCATTCGCCGCACCGGGACCAGCCACAGGCGGTGCTCGACGCGATTACAGGCTTTGTCGATCGCGTCACCGCCGCATGACGGGCGCGAGCCGCTGCGCGTTTTGCGCTGACATGAGCGGTGCTGCTAACGTATCGTCAAGCTCGGGGCGGGCGGGTGGCGGGCACCGATTCAGTCGCATTCAAGGCCGTTTTCGCCGTAAGCTTATGCCTCGCGACCGGCGGCGAGGCCTCTGGCGGGTTGCTTCCGCGCCTCGCTGTCTGGGTGATTGACCGAATCGGCCTGACCATGAAAAAGACGCTAGCCGCGTTGCTTGGCTCACGACCGGGTGTGATCCTGCTGACACTCGCCCTGCTGCTGCTGCTCGATGGCGGGCGTTCGATCTATGCGCGGCTGGGTTACGCCGAGCCCGTGGCAACCTGGCAGCCGGATCCGAAACTCTACGCTGACATGGCTTGGCCGCCGGGCAGCGATCTGCCCGCGAACGCGCCACCGGCCGCAAGAATCTACGCGCAACGCTGCGCCGTATGTCACGGTCCGGATGGACGCGGCAACGGGCCCGCCGCACCTTCGCTCATCCCGCGTCCGCGCGATTTCACGCTCGGGCAGTTCAAGTACAAATCGACGGCAGCCGGCCTGCCGCCGAGCGATGACGATTTGGTCCGCACGGTGAACGAGGGACTCAACGCCAGCGCGATGCCCTATGCGCGCGACCTGCTAAGCGCTGCGGAGATTCGCCTCGTTGTCGGGTATATCAAGAGTTTCTCGTCCACGTTTGGCGGCGCGGTGCCAGCGACGCTCCAGGTCCCGCTCCGGGTCATACCGACGGCCGACAGCCTTGCGCGTGGCCAGGACCTGTTTCGCGCCAACGGCTGTCAAGATTGTCACGGGGCGGATGGACGAGGGGGCCTCGCTCTGAAGGACGCCAAGGGCTACCCCGTGATTGCGCGCGACCTGACCGCACCGTGGACGTTTCGCGGCGGGAGCGAGCCCGAGCAGCTTTGGCTGCGCCTCACGACCGGACTCCTTCCCGGCCCTATGCCGTCGATCGCCGACAAGACGACGGACGCTGAGCGCTGGGACATTGTCAACTACGTGCTTTCATTGTCGCGAACGCCACCATGGGAAGCCGGCGGCAAGTTGGACGGCCCGGGGCAACAGCCCGAACTCACGCGTCGCGGCGCCTATCTGGTCCATGCGGAGATGTGCGGGCTGTGCCACACCCCGATCGATCGCAGCGGAATCTATCGCGGCGACGATTTCTACCTCGCCGGCGGCATGCGCGTGGAAGCGTATCCGCACGCTGTCATCGTAAGCAGCAATCTCACCTCCGATCCGGAAACGGGCCTTGGCGACTGGAGCGAGGACCAGATCGTAAGCGCGCTGCGCGACGGACGCGCGCTCGGCCGCGTGCTAGTCGTATATGACATGCCGTGGATTTACTTCCACAGCATGAGCGACGACGACGCGCTGGCTATCGCCCGCTATTTGAAATCGCAGCCGCCGGTCCACAACCAGATCCCTGAACCACTGCGCTATGGGGTACTGGAAACGATCGCCAGCAAACTCACGCGCCCGTTGCCCACCGCCCCCACGACCGTGCTCACCTTTGCCGACCAACAATTCGGACAACAATCCGGGCCGGCGCGCAGCTGGCCCCAGACGTGGCTCATCAACATGCAGTGGGCGGTCTTGCTGGTCGGTGCGGTTGCGTTAATCTTTGTCGCGCCGCGCGAGCGACGTTTTCCCCGCAGCCTGCTCGGATGGCTCGGCGTCGTTGGATTAGGATTGTTCGGATTGAGCGTCTACGTTCTTTATGAACTGCCGTTGTTGACACTCATTCCGGCGGCCCAGATTGCCAAAGACGCAATGGCTAGCATCCCGCGAACAAACGCAGCCGTGGCGCCTAGCCAGGAGGAGGCCGCCCTGGTCGAACGCGGTCGCTACCTATTTACCGTCGCCTCGTGTGCACTGTGTCACGGCAACGACGGCAGCGGGGGATTGAAGGTAAGTTGGAAGCCAATGGGTACGCTGTGGACGCGCAACCTCACGTCCGACGCGGACACCGGCCTTGGCGGCTGGAGCGGCGCCGAGATTGCCCGCGCCATTCGCAGCGGCATAAGCCGCGATGGCTATCAATTGCACTGGCAGGGAATGACCTGGGACCATGCGTCGAATTGGGACGAAGAAGACATCCGCGCCATCATTAGTTATTTGCGCGCACTGCCACCGGTCACGAAGAAGATTCCACCGGACCGTGCACCCGCAAGCGACGATTGCGACGTTTACACGTTCTGGACCTCTGAGAGTCGGAGCGCGGGCTGCCGCTAGGCTGCCTGCCGCTGCATCGGGCAGTAACGCGCTTGCGCGGGCACTGCGGCCCTCAGGTCGACGTACCCGCGAAATCCGGTCGACGCAGCAATCCAGCTTCGAGCGCCTTCAGTACCGCGCGCGTGCGATCACGCACGCCGAGCTTGGCCAGAATGCTCGAGACGTGGTTTTTTATGGTCCCTTCCGCGGTACCGAGGGCGCGGGCAATCTCCTTGTTGCTGTAGCCGCCGGCCATCAGCTGCACCACCTCGGCCTCGCGTTCGGTCAGGCGCTGCATCGGTGCGTCGGTTTCGATGTGAACCCGGTCCGCGACCCGGAGCAGCCGCTCGGTCACCGCGGGTTGGAACACGGTTGCACCGCCCGCTACGGCGCGAATCGCCGCGATCAATTGCTGATAGGAAACATCCTTGAGCATGAATCCTCGGGCGCCGGCGCGGATGCCGTCCAGCACCACCGCGCTGTCGTCGAACGTCGTGAGGATCAGTGTCGGCGGCAGCGAGCCTGCGGCCGAGAGGTCCCGCAGAACCTCGACTCCACCCTTGTGGGGCATGCGGATGTCGAGCAAAAGGACATCGATCGGCGTCGACTGCACGCCGGCGATGGTCTCGACGCCGTCCCCGGCCTCGCCGACGACCGAGATGCCCTCGTCCATTTCGAGCAACGTGCGTATGCCCTCGCGCACGAGAAGCTGGTCATCGGCGATGAACACGCGGATCAAGCCGCACCGCCACGGATGGGCAGCAGGGCGGTGACGTCGAAACCCCGCCCCGGTTGCGTTACGATGCGCAGCTCGCCGCCGGCCCGCTCCACGCGCTCCCGCATTCCCCGCAGTCCAAACCCGTCGCGCGATCCGTCGCTGCCGCGGCCATCGTCGCGCGCCCCGATACGAAACGTCTCTCCGTCACGCTCGATGCTGATCCACAGGTTCTCCGCATCGGAGTGTTTGGCGGCGTTCGTGACAATTTCCTGGATGCAGCGCAGCAGGATGTGCGCCCGCTCGGGATCGTCGATGCACAGACCGTCGGCCACTGCGAGGTGAATCCGCGGTCGTGGCACGGCGCTGACCAGCGTCTGCAACGCCTGGGCGAGGTGCACGCCGTCGCGTTCCTGCGAGTTGGCGACTATCTCCCGCACGTCGCCGAGCAGTTGTCTGGCTAGCGATTGCGCCGTCTCGATGTTGCCTTTGGCCGACCCTTCCGTGCGCTGCAGCGCCGCTTCGAGATTGAGTGTGAGGGCGGTCAGGCGATGGCCAAGAGCATCGTGCAGTTCATGCGCGATGCGCAGGCGCTCGGCGATGCGGCTGCTGTCGGCGAGAATCTGCTGCAGCGCACGCAGCTCCGCATTCGCGGTGGCCAGCGCGGCGCGCGCTGCCACCTCGCGCGACATGACGTAGAACGTGAAAAAGGCAACCAGTTGAAAGCCCAGGTACGGCGGCAACAACAACCATGCCGCGTGCGGGCTCAGCTGGATCGTGACGGCGGCACCGAGGAGGGCCGTCTGGGCGCAGATCCAGGCGATGCCGGCCTTCCGATCGAGTCGCGTGCCAAGTTGCATCGCCACCAGCGCCAGCAGCGTTCCTTCATAACCGTTGCAGCGCAGCAGCACCAGCGCCAGCGCCACGGCCGACTCGCCGAAGACCAGAATCAGCCGGGGATGGCGAAGGTCGGCCGCGAACAGGGCGCCGAACAGCAGGAAGGCGATGACCCAGCGGCCGTCATACGGCACGGCCCCGGCGTGATAGATCAATGCCGGCACGCCGACGATGAGCCAGGCAAAAAGCCCCGTGAGGCCGATCAGCCGCGAGTGCGTCATCCGGCAACCTCCGACGCAAGAGCATGCCACGCGCCGTTCGGGAGGACAAATAGGCCGAAAGTCATGGCCTGTGGCATCGGTCGTCTGCCACATGCGCTGCCAGGCGTTGCCGCCTATCGTTCCCTGGTGCGACCGGGGCAGCGCCCTGCTGCGCCCGCAACGCACCCTTAGATCCCTGGAGGAAAAATGCAACGCAACCTGATCTTGCTGGCAGCGGTCGTCGCCGTCTGCGGCGCCGTCGCCAGCCTTGCCGATGGAGCCACGACGGTCAAACAGGAAATGGCTGGCGTCAATTACCTCATCGGGACGTGGAACTGCACGCACACCGTCGGCACATTCTCCGGCACGTACACGACCTCATACGCCAAGGTGCTGGGCGGCCTGTGGCTGAAGCAGACCTACGACTTTCCCCCCCGGCAGATGGGGGAAAATGCGGAAGCGGTGCAGGCCGAGTACCTCATGGGGTACGACGAGAGGCGGCAGGGCTGGGTGCGCTTCGGTGGCATGAGCAACGGCCAGTACTTCGCCATCCGCATGACCCCCACGGGCGAGGGTGGCTGGTCATGGAAGTACATCAGCTTCTTCAAAAGGCAGACGCCGGAGACACCGGACAGCGATGCGATGCTGCTCAAGAAGTCGGCTTCCGAATACGCGGTGGAGGGTCCCAGTTACGAGGAGAACGGCAAGCCCGTGACCGAGCACCACGTGTGCAAGAAGCTGTAGGCGCAGTCGCCAAACCTGGCTTGTCACGATCGGTTCGGGCCGCGCCGTCCGGATTGAATTAGTTCGCGCGCGCAAAATCGGCCAGACTGACCTCGGGAAAGTAAACACCGTCGAGTCGGCGCACCCACCATTGACCGGTGGCGGCGCGCACGTCTGGGTCGGCGAAGCGATAGTCGTAGAGTTTTGCCCGCACAAACTGCGGCGGGCGATCGGGAAACGGATTGGCCTCGAGCAGCGCCAGCACGGGTGCGCTGCCTTGGAGTAAGCGCAGCAAGAGAATCTGGAACCAAGGCTCCACCGTCGTGTTGTCGAGGGCGGCGAACCACATCTGCCAGTCGAGCCGCGGCTGGTGCGCAATGCTCCATGGCGCGGGGCGCTCGAGCGGACCGGGCTTGTAGCGGAACACGTATTCACGCCACACCTGACCGTCGGGCGAGCCCTCGATCACGATCTCGGGCCGAGCGGTCGTCATGACCGCAAACAGTCCGTAGGGATTGACAATCAGCAGCGGCGATACCGTCCTGGAAAGCAGACCGACAATCGGCAGGTCGGTGTGCGTGAAGGTCTGCCAGATCCGGTTGAGACCAAGCGGCACGACCAGCAGGGCCAGCGCTGTCGCGAGCATCGTTGCCGTGCGTCCGGGGTGCGGTGCGCGGCGTTGCACCCACGCATCAAGCCGCGAAGGCATCAGGCGGCGCAGTGCGGCGTCGTCGAAAAGGAAGATGCACAGCAGCATCGTGAGCAGATTGAAGAAGTTGTAGTTGCCAGTCAGCAGGATCAGCGATTGGAACAGCAGCACGCAGCAGGCCGCGACGGCCCGCGCGCGTCGTGGCAGGAAGAGGAGAAAGACACTGCCCACTTCGACCACCAGGGTGACGGCGGTGCCGCCGACCAGAAGCCAATGCGGCAGTTGCGCCGCATACCACGCGAGCGGGGTGGGCAGCGGCTGGGTCCAGAAGTGATAGTCGAGTGCGGTCAAGTCGCGCCATGTCGCGTCGCCGGAAAGCAGTTTGACCGCGCCCGCAAGCAGCAGATAGCGGAAGACCAACCAACGGTAGAGCCAGACGACAATCCGCGATCCGCCGCTGAGGAAGATCGCCAGAAACCCTGCTTCCAGCAGCAGCAGATCCCACTGGAACGCCATGAAGTCCTGGCCGGCGTGAACATAGGAGAGGTAAAGTGCGAACGAGCCGACGAGCGCCGGTCGCGTCCACCGATCCAGCATGACCAGCAATCCCAATAGCGCGCCAATGAACGCACCCGCGATTAAGGCGGCGTCGCTCGCATCGAACCAAAACAGCGTGGGCAGCAGCCCATAGGCCGCGACGCCGAACGCGTGCTTGGCCGCGCGCAGGTAGCTGGTGAGCGGCAGGATTCCGGCACGGCCCACAAGGCCGTCTATTTGCACCGCCAACGAAGCAAACGCCGCGAAATAGATCGCGCCGAACAAGCGCAGGAACACCCAACTGACCAGCGAATAGCGCTCCGCCTCGAGCGCCGGCCCCCAGAGCAGCTTCGAGAGGCGATCGAGCAGGCCGCGACGACGTGCGAAGAATGCGTAGGCCCACTCGCTGGCCTGCGCGAATCCGGGCAGGTGCTGGTAGAGCCACCACCACGCGGCACGTCCGGGGACGTTGCGCAGCAGGCGGTAGGTTGCCGCCGCGCCTGAATACACCTGCCCATCGGCCTCGATGAGCTGGATGGCACCCGGAAACGCGTCGCGGGGAATGCCAGGGAAATCCGCCGCGGCCTCCTGATAGGGGCGATAGAGGACTGCGCCCTTGGTGAGCCCGCGCCAATAGTCCACCCAGTAGCGGCAAATGCCGCAGTCACCGTCGTACACCAGTGTCGGGCGCACCTCTGACATCGGTTGCCGTCGCTGTCGCCGGAGTCCTCTTCAGCCGGGAGAGGGGTTGCGCTCGCGGGTCGGCAGAGTGCCGGCCTACGCGGCACGCTCAATCTCTGTCGCTACGCAACGAGCGATCTGCCGCGTGGGGCGCCTAGCGCTCGCCGGCGCGAGACACGGACAAGGGTGGATCCGGGAGCATGGCAGCGCGAAGCGGGTCGCGGTTCGCGCGTTGTCGCATCAGGCTGCGCGCTCCATCTCCGGACGCCACTTGCCATCGCGCGCGAGGCTGTTCATCTTGATGCGTCGCGAGAATGCCGCCTGCGCCGCCGCCACGTTTTCCGCCCGGCCTGCCCAAAGAGGCATTACCGGATCCTGCAAAGCACGCGCATAGGAGAACGACAGCACCCACGGCGCATTCGGATACAGGACATTGATGGCATTGAGATTGGCAGTCGCTTCCTCGGGCGCCTGGCCACCGGAGAGGAAGTTGATGGTGGGCACCGCGGCGGGCACCTCGCGCCGCAGCACCTTGAGCGTCGCCGCCGCGACCTCTTCCGGACTTGCCTTGGGGCGGTGTTCCTTGCCCGGCAGCACCATGTTGGGCTTGAGCACCATGTATTCCAGGCTGACCCGATGCCGATGCAGCGCGTTGAACACCGCGTGCAACACCGCCGAGGTCACTTCAAAACAACGCTCGATGGTGTGCTCGCCCTCGATGAGCACCTCCGGTTCGACGATGGGAACGATGCCTTCGCCCTGACACATGGCCGCATAGCGGGCCAGCACCTCCGCATTGGCTTCGATGCCAAGCGGGGTCGGATTTGCCGCAGTGATGCCATAGACCTCGCGCCACTTCGCAAAGCGCATGCCTTGCGCTTTGAAAGACTTCAGGCGCTCCGCGAGGCCATCCAGGCCCTGGGTGATCAGATCGCCGGGCGCACCGGCCAAGGCGGTTGTGCCCTTGTCGACCTTGATGCCGGGCATGATGCCGCGCCGCGCCAGCGCCTTGGGCAGTGGCGTGCCGTCGTCGGCGCTTTGGCCAAGCGTTTCCTCGAACAGAATCACCCCGCTCAGGAACTGTTCGGCACCGGGAGTGGTGATCAGCAGCGCACGGTAGGCACGACGGGACTCCTCGGTGCAATCGATACCGACCGCCTTGAAACGCTTGGTGATGGTCGGCACGCTCTCGTCGGCGGCGAGTATGCCGGTGCCCGACTTCGTGATGCTGGCAATCGTCGCCTGGAGTTCGTCCTCTGCATTCATGATTGCATTCCTTCAGGTGACCGGAGCTTTCGCCCCCGGACCATCAACGCGGAACGTTGCCGCTCTTGGTAATGAGGATGTTGCGAGGTCGTAATGGAACCGTTTGGACGGGTGCCACGCGCCAAAGCAGCACGCCGTGATTCGGTCACGAATCGTAAACGAAACGCCGCGCCCTGGGCAAGCTGACCGATTTCGCGGCGCAACCTCGTCGCAGAGCAGGTCGCTCAGCGCGCCGGCGTGGGTTCCCAGCCGCGGCAGCCGTTGAGGAACAGATTGACGACATCGCGCGCCCAGGCGTCAACGTCGGCTGCGGTCATCGGCATACCCAGTCCCATGGCGCGCCGCTGCGGCACCGCGATGATCATGTGCAGGAACTGCTGCGCGGCGAACGTCGGGCTGTCCAGTGTGAGATTGCCGGCGCGTGCTTCGCCCTCGAGCACGCCTGAAATCAGCCGAATCGCTTCTTCGCTCGCGCCCTGATGCGTGACAATCGCCGCCAAATCCGGGAAGCGGCTGGATTCGGCGACAATCAATCGATGCAGTGCGATCGCGGGCGGAGACAGGGCCGCGCGCAACACGAGATTCGCCAGGCGGCGCAGGGTTTCCGCCAGGTTCTTGCCCTGAAGCAGCGGCACGTCGGCTGGCGGGCGCAAGCGTTTGATCGTGCGCTGGACGACTGCGCTGAACAGCGCGGGCTTGTCGTCGAAGCGATGGTAGAACGTTCGCTTTGATACCCGGGCGCGGCGCGCAACGGCCTCGATGGTCGTGGCGCCATAGCCCAGGGTAAAGAACAGTTCGGTTGCCGCGTCGACGATGCGATCGACGAGCTTTTCGGCGTCGGCCCGCGACGGGCGGCCGCCGCGGCGGGCGGCGGCATTGCCGGCGGCGGTTTGTTGAAGCCCTGCCGGCGGGGCTGCCCCGGTCAAGGCTGGCTGCGCGCGCGCACCGTGCGCCTAGCGCGGGTTGTAGTAGCTCGACGCGGCTGGCGGCGCGTAATACGCGGGAGTAGGAGCATAGTAGGCCGGACGCGGTGCATAGTAGGCTTGGCGCGGCGCGTAGTACGGCGCCGCCGCCGAAGCGTAATACGGGGCAGCCGGTCGTGGCGCGTAGTACACCGCGGCGCGCGGCGGGTAGTACGGTGCAGCCGGCGGCGCGTAATACGTGGGACCCGCCTGAGGCGCGTCGTAGGGCGCAGCCGGCGGCGCTCCGTAGTAGGCGGGCTCGCGAGGGGCTCCGTAATACGCGGCACCGGGAGGCGGGCCGTAGGCCGCGGGGCCCGGCCCGTAGTACAGCGGAGCCTGAGCCACCGAAGCCAGAATTGCGATCGGCAAAGTGATGATCGCCGCCGCGGTCGCCGCAACGGCACCGGCGAGACCCCAGATCGGGCCGCCGCCATAGTAACCCCCATGGTAATAGCCGCCATGCCCCCCGGCGAAAGCCGGAGTCATGGGAGTAAGGGCGAGCGCGAAAGCAAAGAGGCTGGCGACCACAACTCGGTTTTTCATCGGGTATTCCCAAAAACGCCGTGGAATAGGGACCACGGCCGGCGGAACTGAACCGAGCCTAGCACATCTGTTAACTAAACGCAACGGTACCGTTTCATTTTGCAGGCCCCGCCGCCGGGGGAGGGTTAGCGGCGTTCATGGCGAGACGTCCTAGAATGACGGGCATCCGCGCCGGCGGGCCACGCCATCAAGACGAGGAGCACGCCCATGAAGGGGAGACCCACTGTTTCGCTGTTGGCCGCACTGGCGGCGACTGTCGCAATGGACGCGACGGCTGCGGAGCCAACCCTGAATGCCAAGGAGCCGCGCTTCCCGCAGCTCGCAGTCGAGCAACTGAGCGAGCAGCAGAAGCCGCTGGCCGAGCAAATCCTCAAAGTGTCGAGCGTGGGCCTCGGTGGCCCCTATAACCCGCTGTTGCGCAGCCCGGTCCTCGGGCAGCGCATGTTCGACCTTCTCTACTACCTGCGCTGGAATACGTCGGTCCCGCTGCGGCTTAACGAGTTCGCAATCCTCATCGTCGGCCGACAGTGGCGGTCGCAAGTCGAATGGTTCGCACATGCACCGTTGGCGATCAAGGCCGGGCTTTCCCCCGAACTTGTCGCCGAACTCAAGGCCAACAAGCGGCCGGCAGCGATGAAGCCCGATGAGGCGGTGGTCTACGATTTCGTGACCGAGCTTTCCACCAACCGCCAGGTTTCCGAGGCAACGTTCCAGCACGCGAAGGAACTGCTGGGCGAACAGCAGGTTGTGGATCTGACGGCGGTCGCTGGAACTTACGTGACGGTCGCGATGCTGCTCGCGATGGCGGAGGAGGGAGTACCGGCAGGCAAGGAGCCACCATTCAAACCGGGCGAGCCGTGATCGATGCGGCTGCGACATGCCGGAAATGCCGTGCGCGTCTCACTCGTCAGCGTAATGGTCGCTTTCGTCCTCCCAGGTGTAACGATGGCGCGGGGGTATGTCCAGGCGGCGCAGTGCGATGGCCAGCGCGATGCCGATGACCGCCGCGGCCAAGTGCGTTTCCCAGGAAACCCCCGGCTGGATGGGCAAGACGCCCCAGGCGAGCGCGCCGTACATGAAACTGACCAGCAGCGACGCGGCGATGGCGCGCCGGTCGCGGCGAATCAGCCCGGCGACGAGGATGTAGCTCACCAGGCCATAGATCAGGCCGCTGGCGCCGACATGGACCCCGCCGCGGGCGAATAGCCACACGGCGATGCCGGGTCCGAGGTAGACCGCCGGCAACACGCGCAGAGCCGCGTTCGGATAGAGGTACAACATAGCCGTCCCCAGCACGAGCAACGGCGGCGAGTTGGCGATCAAGTGGCCGATTCCGGCATGCACCAGAGGTGCGAAGAGAATTCCGGCCAACCCGACCAGCTCCCGCGGCCGAACGCCGAAATCCTCAGGGCCGAGGTCGAGCGCCCAATTCAACAGTGCGATCGCCCAGAGAAGGGCGACGAAGCACAACGCGATCTTGACTGCCAACCGGAAGTTGGCGCGCGCCCGCTCGGAATCGGTGTACGTCGGATCGGGTCTGTGAATCTGCATCGCGGCACAGCATACCAGTGTGCCTTGTGCCAAAAGCCGCGCGAGCGCGCGCTCACGCCGCCGCGTCGAGTGCTTTTACCAATGTTCGCGGCGCGGCGAGCCGATAGCTGGATTCAACGATCGCGGCTACCTCGCCCCAATCGATGTGGGGAAGGTCCAGCCGCAATCCAAACCACCCGCGCGGTCCAATATACGCGGGAAGATAGTAGCGCTCGGGTGCGCGCGACACGCGGTCGACGTTCTCTCCAAGCGCGGCTTTGCAGCACACCGCGACGATGCCATCGCCATGATGATTGTTCAGGAAGTAGGTGAAGACCCTGCCACGCACCCGAAAGTCCACATGGTCGCCGCTTAACCTGCGTTCGGCCTCCGGCAGCCTTAGGCAGAGCGCCGAAACCCGGCGCAGGCGCGGCTCTTCTCGCTTCGTGGCCATCAAGGCGCCTGGCGTGGACCCTCGAACGCGGCAAGCACGGCGATGTCTCGTGTCCCCCCTCCTGTGACGAGACGCCTGGGTTCGCCGCGCTACTCGTGACGGTGGGCCGTTAGCCGATCGAGTTTCGCCGCGTACAGCTCGTGCTCCTTGCGGGTCATGCTGTTTTCCTCCGCCAGGGCCAATTGCGTGCGGGCCTCGCTCATTTCACCGAGCCCGAGGTAAGCTGCCGCAAGCCAGAAATGAAACTCGTGGTAATAGGCGTCGCGGTCGACTTCTTTTGCGAACAGGTTCTTTGCCGCCTTGTAGTCACCTTTGTTCATGGCGGCAAGCCCGAGGTTGAAGAAATAGAAGGGCGGGTAGGGCTGCAACTGCTCCAGCTTGCGGGTCAGCGTCCTGGCCTCCTCGACCCGGCCCTCATCGTTGAAAACCACGGCCAGGTTTGACATGACCTGGGTGTTCCCCGGTTCGAGTTCGAGGATGTGGCTGAGCACGCGCTCGGCCTGCGGCAGGTTGCCGTGATGACGGTAAACAACGCCCAGCGTGTTGTACGAGCTGAGGAACCTGGGATCCTGTTCGATGCCTTCGCGTGCCCACCAGTAGGCATCATCCAATTGCCCCCGGGCGATCGATTCGGCCGCGCGGTTGTTCATGTACATCGCGACGACGGTTTTCTCGTCGATCACGCGCAAGCGGCGGCCGCGCATTTCCTGCGAATCCAGAAAATCAACTGTCATCGGGGCGCTCGCGTAATCCAGGACCCGATCGCCGACCTCGGTCATGCCCAGCGTCAGGTTGACGTGCGAGCTGGAAAAGTAGATGCCGCCGCTGCGGCTCCAGGCATCGTCGACCAGCACCCTCTGGTAGCGCACCGGCAGCCCGATTTCCTTCGCGAACGCGGCGGTCATGATCACCAGGGACAGACAGTTGCCGGCCCTGGCGGCGAACGTCTGCGCCGCATCGCGCGTTACTTCCGCGTCGTAGTCGAGCTTGAGCTGCTTCTTGTCGTAGAGCGCGTCGATGAGTCCTCGTTGCGGATCCTTTGCGCGCAAGCGGTCGGCGATCTCGTTGTTGAGGTACTGCCGCATGGCGGTGCTGACCGCAAATACATCGTCGGCGCTGATGCGCACCGACGGCGCGGCGAACAGGTCGTCGCGGAACAGTTCGTTGCCGCCCGGGTTCTCGGCATGATGCGACACCGGCGGGCTCGCGCAGGCAGCGAGCAGCGTAAGGAACAGCAGGACACACCAGTTTTTCATCTGACGTCTCCTTTCCCTGCGCGGCCGCCTGCTCGGCAGAGCCAGCCGGCGCGCTCAAGGGATCCGACCCGCGAGGCCGCAGTCGGGTCGCTGTCAGGACCAACCCGGCGAGCCTCGCAGATGCCAGTATGTGCCGCCATGGGGCCCGCTGGCAATCACGGCGGCCGGCCGGTGTCCCCAGGCGCGCGCTCCTGCCGGCGCAGCTTCTCCTCGCGCAGCAATGCCTCGATGACCTCCCTGGCCGTGCGCCCGTCGCGCATCAGCTGCCGCAGCGCAATGGCGGCCTGCAACCCCAGAAAGATCTCGATGCGCTTGTAGGCGCCGGCCTTCTGCTGCGCCCGGTCGTGCGCCGGCTTGACGCTCTCCGGGCGCCGGCGGCGGCCGCGAGGCGACAAATCCCCAGCATGCCGTTGCTGGGCTGCGGCAGAAGGTGTGGTGCGCGCGGTGGTCTTCATCGGCGTTCGCTCCTGCAAGGTTCGCGCACTGCAGTGTAGTTCCACCGCCAGGCGGGAACCAACCCCGGTCCCGGAAACCAAGCGTGCCTATAATCGCCCCTCGGAGGATAGACCGCTACCATGGTGCCATGCCCTGCAGGGGACGGCTCGCGACCGCACGGCGCAGTTGCGGCGTTTACCGCTCGCACACGTGGTGCGACGCGGCGGCCGCCCGTCTGCCGACTGCGCCATTGCCTGCCCGCCAGACGAAGCCAACGCGGCTTTTGTTCGTCTGCGCGACCTGCGCTGGCGCCCTCTAGCGCAGGATGGCTGATTTCCCACCGCTGATGAGCGACGGCGGGCTTGTGCTGGTGACCGGAGCGACCGGATTTGTCGGCTCGGCGATTGTCCGCAGCTTGCTTGCCGCGCGCTTTTCCGTGCGGGCGCTCGTGCGCGCGAAGAGCCCGCGCGGCAATCTGGCCGGGCTCGACATCGAAAGCGTCGACGGCGATATTTGCGATGCGAGCACGGTCGCGCGTGCCATGGCCGGCGTGCGCTACGTTGTGCACGCGGCCGCGGACTATCGGCTATGGGCGCGGCAACCCGATGCGATCGTCCGCACCAACGTCGAGGGCACCCGGACGGTGATGGAAGGCGCGCTCGCGGCCGGCGTCGAGCGGATCGTGTACACCAGCAGCGTCGCCACGCTTGCGCAGCGCGCCGACGGTCGACCCGCGGACGAGACTCTGCCGCTCTCCGAGACTGCGGCGCTGGGCGCGTACAAGCGCAGCAAGGTCGTTGCCGAGCGACTGGTGGAGAGGATGATCACGCACGCCGCATTGCCGGCGGTGATCGTCCATCCGTCGACGCCAATCGGTCCGCGCGACAGCCGGCCCACCCCAACCGGCCGCGTGATCGTTGCCGCCGCTCGCGGACGCATGCCCGGATTCGTGGACACGGGGCTCAACCTCGTGCACGTCGCCGACGTGGCCGACGGACATGTTGCCGCGCTCGCTCGCGGCAACATCGGCGCGCATTACATACTCGGCGGCGAGAACGTGTTGCTGGCCGATTTGCTGGGCGCGATTGCGCGCAGCGTCGGACGGCGGCCACCACGATTCAGGCTGCCGCGCGCGCCGCTTTATCCGCTGGCGGCGGTGGCGGAGATGGCTGCCGCGATTACCGGGCGTGAGCCTTTGTTGACCCTCGATGGCTTGCGCATGTCCAAGCAGCGCATGTTCTTCAGCAGCGCCAAGGCCGAGCGTGAACTCGGCTACCATGCGCGTCCCTGGGGCGAGGGGCTGCGTGACGCGATCGACTGGTTCCGCGGCGCAGGCTATCTGCGATGACGGCGCTCCTCCTCGCAGTGCTCTCCTGCGGCATCTGGGCCTACCTGCTTGCAGCGCGCGGCGGCTTCTGGCGCGCGCTGCCGCGCGACGACGCCGGCTCGCCAACGATTTCGCCAGCCATGCGCTGGCCCCGCGTGGTTGCCGTCATACCCGCGCGCGACGAAGCCAGCGTCATCAGTGGCGCCGTCGCTTCTCTGTTGCGGCAGGATTATCGCGGCGGCTTCACGGTGATCGTCGTCGATGACCACAGCACCGACGGCACCGCGGCCGCGGTTCGCGCGGCCGCCGCAGCGGCCGGCGGGCTGGACCGGGTCACCGTGTTGCCGGCGCCGAACCTGCCCGATCGCTGGACCGGCAAGCTCTGGGCGGTACAACACGGTGTGAGCCACGCCCAGGCCCTGCGCGACCCGCCGGAGTACCTGCTCCTGACCGACGCCGACATCGACTACGCCGAGGGCACGTTGACCGAGTTGGTCGGGCGTACCGTACGCGACGGTCTCGTGCTGACATCGCTGATGGCCAAGCTGCGCTGCCAAAGCCTGGCCGAGCGCGCCTTGATCCCGGCGTTCATTTTTTATTTTCAAATGCTCTACCCGTTCGCCTGGGTTAACCGCGCGGACCGAGCGACGGCCGCGGCCGCGGGCGGGTGCATGCTGGTGCAGTGCGAGGCGCTGCAGGCCGCAGGCGGAATCGCGGCGATTCGTGGTGAACTCATCGACGACTGCGCGCTGGCCCGATTGCTCAAGGCGCGCGGCCCGATCTGGCTTGGCTTGACCGAGCGCGTGCACAGCGTCCGCGCCAATGCCTCCTTCGCCGAGATCCGGCACATGATCGCGCGCTGCGCCTACGCGCAGTTGCATTTCTCGCCGTGGCAGCTCGCCGGCGCCACGGCGGCGATGAGCATCACGTTCCTGGTGCCGCCCGGAGTCGCGCTGTTTGGCAGCGGCGTGCCGCAACTGCTCGGTGCGCTCGCCTGGGCGCTGATGGCGCTGGCGTTCCAGCCGACGCTGCGCCTGTACGCCCTCGCGCCATGGTGGGGGCTGGCGCTGCCGGCGATCGCCGCGACGTATCTCGCGTGCACCCTCGACTCCGCATACCAGCACCTGCGGGGCAGGGGCGGCGCATGGAAGGGACGCGTCTACCACGACGCCTCCGCGCGCGCAACCTCCGCGCACCGACGCTAAGTCCGCGATCTGCATCGCGCCGGGACAGCTCCCAACGCCGGGTTCCCAATGCGCGCGTGCCCCGGCCGAACGGGATCGTCTATGAGATACTTGATGCCTGGCCGCGCGTGGCCGGGTGCCCTAACGCGTTCCGCACCGCGCCGGACGCGCCAGGCTGCCACGGAACGTGCTGGGCACGGACTGCTTGAAGTGAACCTGCGCCTGGAATTGTGATCAGCTATGCATTCTTCATCGCGTGAAGCGCGGCTTGCACCGGACCTCGAGGTCGCTGCGCGCCACGCCTACCGGATCCCGGCGGAGTCGGCGCTCGAGCGCGGCATCGAGGCGGCGACCGCTGCACTCCTGAAGCTGCAGCGCCCCGACGGGCATTGGGTCTTCGAGCTGGAAGCCGATGCCACAATCGCCGCTGAGTACGTCGTACTGCAGCACTTCCTCGGCGAATCCAACCCGGCCCTCGAAGCGAAGATCGCGATCTATCTGCGCCGCCTGCAAGGCCCGCACGGTGGGTGGGCGTTGTTCCACGGCGGCGCGTTTAACATCAGCGCCAGCGTGAAAGCGTACTTTGCGCTGAAACTAGCCGGCGATGCGCCGGAAGCCGCGCACATGGTTAAGGCGCGCGACGCCATTCTCGCCCACGGCGGCGCGGGCACGACCAACGTCTTTACCCGCATCCTGCTGGCGCTCTTTGGGGTGATCGCCTGGGCGGCGGTGCCCATCATTCCAGTCGAAATTGTTTTGCTGCCGCGGTGGTTTCCGTTCCACCTGTCGCGGGTCTCGTACTGGAGCCGGACCGTCCTGGTGCCGCTATTGGTGCTGCAGGCGCTCAAACCGCTGGCGCGCAATCCGCGCGGCGTGCGCATCGACGAGCTTTTCCCCGGCCGGCGGCCACGCGCTCGCCGGTGGGCGATCGCCCCGCATCAATCGCGCTCACGCTTCGCCGTCTTCGCAGCCATCGATGCGGTGTTGCGCCTGATCGAGCCGTTGCTCCCGCGGCGAACGCGGCAGCGGGCGATCGACAAAGCCGTCGCTTTCGTGACCGAGCGGCTCAATGGAGAGGACGGCCTCGGGGCGATCTTTCCGGCCATGGCCAACACGGTGATGATGTTCGACGCCCTAGGCTATCCGCGCGATCACCCGCAGCTCGCGCTGGCCCGCAAGGCCATCGACAAGCTGCTCGTCGTCACCCGCGAGGAGGCGTACTGTCAACCCTGCGTCTCGCCGGTATGGGACACCGTCCTTGCGGCGCAATCCCTGCTCGAGATTGGCGGGGGCCAGATACGTGCGGCGGCTCGCCACGCTCTGTCGTGGCTCGAAGCGAAGCAGGTGCTCGACACGGTCGGCGATTGGGCGGAACAGCGGCCGCAGGTTCGTCCCGGTGGCTGGGCATTCCAATACGCGAACCCGCATTACCCGGATCTCGATGATACGGCGGTGGTCGTGATGGCGATGGACCGGTTCGCGCGGCGGCGCGTTATGCGCGGCGATCCCGACTTCCAGGAAGCCATTGCGCGGGGCCGCGAGTGGGTTCTGGGCTTGCAGAGCCGCAACGGTGGCTGGGGCGCTTTCGACGCCGACAACACCAGCGAGTACCTCAATCACATTCCGTTTGCCGATCACGGCGCGCTTCTGGATCCCCCGACCGCCGACGTCACCGCGCGCTGCGTGAGCATGATCGCCCAGCTCGGCAACATGGCAGACGTTCCGGCGCTGGCGCGAGGCCTCGAGTTCCTGCGCCGGGAACAGGAACAAGACGGTAGCTGGAACGGCCGCTGGGGCATGAATTACGTCTACGGGACCTGGTCGGTGCTGTGCGCGCTCAACGCCGCCGGCGTGAGCCTGCAAGCGCCGGAAGTCCGCCGCGCCGTGACCTGGCTGCTGGGGGCACAGAACGATGACGGCGGCTGGGGCGAGACGGGTGAGAGCTACCGTCTCGACACAGCGGCGCTGCAGACTGCGCCGAGCACGGCGTCGCAGACGGCCTGGGCGCTGCTTGGGCTGATGACGGCTGGCGAAGAGCACAACCCCGCCGTCGAGCGCGGGATCGATTATCTTCTGCGCCGGCAAGGGGCCGACGGTTTCTGGCGCGAGCCGCAATTCACGGCGACGGGCTTCCCGCGCGTGTTTTACCTGCGCTATCACGGGTACGCGAAGTTTTTCCCGCTTTGGGCGCTCGCGCGCTATCGCAACCGCACGCAGGCCGGCGAGCGGCACGCCCGTCTGGGCATGTGAGCACGCGCGCAGGCGCCCCGCGTCCGGTGGTCGCGGTCACGGGGCTGGCCGTGGAGGCGCGCATCGCGGCTGGGCCTGGCGTGCGCGCCATCGCCGGCAGCCTGCCGGGACTCTCTGCCGCGCTCGAGCGCGAACTTGCGCGCGGCGCCGGTGCGATCATCAGTTTCGGTATCGCGGGCGGACTTGCCGAAGAATTGGCATGCGGAACCTGGATCGTCGCCCGCTCCATCGTCACGGCGGAGCAGCGCTGGCCGTGCGACGCGGCGTGGGTGCGGGTCCTTGCCGAGCGCCTGGCTGGAGCACGGACGGTGGATCTGGCCGGTGTCGATGCGCCCGTCGTCTCGGCCGCCGCCAAACGCACGCTGTGCCGCACGACCGCGGCTGCTGCGGTCGATACCGAATCGCATGTTGCGGCGGCAATCGCAGCCGCACACGGGCTGCCGTTCGCGGCGTTCAGGGTGGTTGCGGACAGCGCGCAGCGCAGTCTGCCGCCAGCGGCGGCGGTTGCGCTCGCGGCCGATGGGACAATTAAGGGCGCTGCCGTGCTCGGTTCGCTGGCGCGCACGCCAGCGCAGCTGCCGTCGCTGCTGCGCACCGCACTTGACACGCGGGCGGCACTGCGGGCGCTGTCACGCGGCCGTCGACTCCTTGGACACGGCCTGGGCTTCGCGGATCGCGACGAGCTTCTGCTCGACGTGTCGTGAGAAGACAAACTGCGCCGGACGCTGGTCGTGCAGCGGAATCTCCGGCGCCATCGCGCCGGAGGTGCGCACGCCGCGCAGACCGACCGACATGGCCTTGAGGGGGTGGCGCACGGCGTCCTGCACAGCGCTCGCTTCGTAACCGCTGTGCACCATGCAATCGGCGCACTTCTCGTAGTTGCCGGTCCCGTACCGGTCCCAGTCGGTTTCGTCCATCAACTCCCGAAACGTCCGCGCGTACCCCTCACCGAGCAGATAGCAGGGACGCTGCCAACCGAAAACGTTGCGGGTCGGGTTGCCCCACGGCGTGCAGTGATATTCCTGATTGCCGGCGAGGAAATCGAGAAACAGGCTCGACTGGCTGAACGACCAGGCGCGCGCGCCGCGGCCACGCCGGAAAACTTCACGGAATAGCTGCTTGGTACGCTCGCGCGTAAGAAAGTGCGCCTGGTCGGGCGCACGCTCATAGGCATACCCGGGCGATACGGTGATGCCATCGATACCGAGCCCAGCGGTCTGGTCGAAGAAGCGGGCAACCCGTTCCGGGTCTGCATCGTTGAACAGCGTGCAGTTGATGTTGACCCGAAAGCCGCGTGCCTTGGCCGCGCGAATGGCCGCCACAGCGCGCTCGTAGACACCGTCCTCGCACACCGAGCGGTCATGCATTTCGCGATCGCCATCCAGGTGCACGGACCAGACAAAGTAAGGGCTCGGGCGGAAAAGGCCCAGCCGTTTCTGGAGCAACAGCGCATTCGTGCACAGGTAGACGAACTTGCGCCGCGCGACGATGCCGGCGACGATGGCGTCGATTTCCTTGTGCAACAGCGGCTCGCCGCCGGCGATGGAAACCACCGGGGCCCCGCATTCGTCCACCGCGGCCAGGCATTCCGCGACCGACAGCCGCTGATTGAGAATTTCGTCGGGATAATCGATCTTGCCGCACCCCGCGCAAGCAAGGTTGCAGCGGAACAGCGGCTCGAGCATGAGCACGAGCGGATAGCGGCGGCGTCGGGCGACTTGCTGGCGGACGATGTAGGCGCCGATGCGCGCTTTCTGCAGGAGAGGGATAGCCACGATAGCTCGGGTGAACAGCTCGGTCAGGACACGCGCGCGACAGACGGCCGCGCACGCAGCAACTCGGCAGGAAGGCGGAATTCAACCTTCTCCTCGATCCCGGGCAGCGTTGAGAGTTCGATCGGGCCAAGCCGGCGCAGCGCATCGACCACGTCGTCGACGAGTTCTTCGGGGGCCGACGCGCCCGCCGTAATCCCGACGACCGCGACGTTCTGCACCCATTGCGCATCCAATTCGCTGCCGTCGGCGATCAGGTAGCTCGGCACCCCCGCTTCGAGGCCGATCTCGCACAGGCGATTCGAGTTCGAGCTGTTCTTGGCGCCGACGACCAGTATCACGTCGGCGACCTTGGCCAGTTCGCGCACCGCCGACTGCCGGTTCTGGGTCGCGTAGCAGATGTCGTTGATGTCCGGACCGACGATATCGGTGAAGCGTCGCTTCAGCGCCGCGATGATGGCCCGCGTGTCGTCGACGCTGAGCGTGGTCTGCGTCACGTAGGCGACCGGCGTATCCGGCGCAAGCTCCAAGGCAGCGACATCGCTCTCGGTCTGCACCAGCACGACGGGTCCGGGCACCTGGCCCATCGTACCCTCGACCTCCGGGTGACCGGCGTGACCGACGAGAATCACCACGCGGCCGTGGGCCACGTAACGCTTACCCTGGCCATGGACCTTGGCGACCAGCGGGCAGGTGGCATCCAGGACGCGCAGCCCACGGGTGCGCGCGTCCTGCTCGACGACGCGAGCGACGCCATGCGCACTGAAAATAGTGATTGCGCCGGTGGGCACTTCCGAGAGGTTCTCGACAAAACGCGCACCCTTGGCGCGGAGGCTTTCCACGACGTGACGGTTGTGGACGATTTCGTGCCGCACGTATACCGGCGCGCCAAACTTCTCGAGCGCCTGCTCGACGATGTCGATGGCACGGATGACGCCGGCGCAAAAGCCGCGCGGCTGGGCTAGCATGACACGCACGGCAACGGCCTTTCCCGCAGGACCAACGAAGGGTTCGAGTATATCATTGACTTCATTCCGCAATTGACATGACCACGGGCAACTCGCAGCCATGATCCGACCTTGCACGGCGCGAGTCGCCGCGCGGACCACCCCGCGGCCGCGATCCGCTTCGAGAGCGAGCGCAGCGTCGGAGTTCCATGCCCCGTCGCCGAGGCGCAGCGCGGCGCGGATGTCCGGGGCGCTGTGGTGCGCGTTGCTGGCGGGGCTGGTGCCCGTACCGGGCATCGCTGCGGCGCACGCGATCGTCGTCGCCGCGCAGCCCGCCATGAACGCGACTGTTGCGCCCGGGGAGATCGCGATCAGACTCGAGTTCAACAGCCGACTCGATCGCAAGCGCTCGGGCTTGAGCCTGCAGCGGCCGGACGGAACCGTGGCCGCCGTCGAACTCAGCCCCGACACCGCGCCGGGCGTGCTCGCCGGTCGGGCGCTGGTGACGGCAAACGGACCGTGCAGGCTGCACTGGCAGGTTCTCTCGCTCGACGGTCATATCACGCGCGGCGAGGTGCGTTTTGCGGTACGTGACGCTGCCGGCGCGCGTTGAGCACGCTGTTCGACATCTTCGGGTTTTTGAGCGTTGTCCTGCACGGCCTCGAGCTCGTCGTGCAGTCGGTCCTGCTCGGCGGTGTGGCATTCATGTTGTTCGTCGTTGCGCCGGATGCCAACGCGGAACGCGACGCGCGCGCTGTTTGCGCGGGATGTCGGCGCGTCATTCAAGTCGCGGCAGTCTCGGCAATCGCTGTCGTCGCCGCGGCCACAGCGGTGAACGCGGCCGTGCTCGCGACCACGCTCGCCGTTCCCTGGTACGAGGTGGCCGGGGCCCGCTTCGTGGTCGCCGGCGGCGTGAAGATCCTTGCCGCGGCCGTGCTTGGCGGGTTCGTCGCGATTCCGGCAATGCCCGTTGTGGCGCGGCGCTGCGCGCTTGGCGCGGCCGGTGCGCTTCTGCTCGGCGCCGCGCTCGCGGACAGCCACGCCGCGGCGCGGCTGCGCGACAATAGCCTGCTGTTGCTCGCCACCGGCGCGCACGAGCTTGGCGCCGCACTCTGGCTGGGCGGGCTGCCCTGCTTCTGGCTCGTCCTGCGCCGTGCCGGCACCACCGAGTTCGCGCGCCGGATCGGCGTGCGCTTCTCGATGCTGGCGGGCAGCGGTGTCGCCCTGATCCTGGCCGGAGCGGGCGTGTTCGCAGCGCTCTACATCGGCTCGATCGATGCGGTGTACGGTACGGCCTACGGCGCGATGGCGGTGACCAAGGCCATCCTGCTCGCGCTGCTGCTGCTGCTCGGCCTCGCCAATTTCCGCGCCGTGCGGCGAGTCCCCGAAAACGACGCGGCCATCCGGCGCGTGCGCCGCTTTGTCGAAGTGGAGATAGGTATCGGCATCGCCGTGCTGATGGCTGCGGCCTCGATCACGTCGATGCCACCGGCCGTCGACTTGCGCGAGGATCGCGTCACGCTCGCCGAACTCGGGCAGCGGATGTCACCCGCGCTCCCACGCCTCGAGAGTCCGGAGCACGCGAGGCTGGCGATTCCGGAACTGCAGGCGCGCCTCGACGACGAGCGGCGGGCGGGTCGGGAATCGGCCCAGGCGCGCGCTTTCGTGCCTGGCGCCGGCGCACTGCCGCCGCGCAACGCCGAGGACATAGCCTGGTCCGAGTACAACCACCACTGGGCTGGGGTGGTGGTGATCCTGATGGGCCTGGCCGCGCTGGCGCAGCGGAGCGGCCGCGCGCCGTGGGCGCGGCACTGGCCGCTGCTGTTCCTGTTTCTGGGCGGCTTCCTGTTCTTGCGCGCCGATCCCGAGGTATGGCCGATGGGCGAGGTTGGCCTCATCGAAAGCCTGAAAGACCCCGAGGTGGCGCAGCATCGCCTGTTCGTGCTGCTCATTGTCGCTTTCGCGCTGTTTGAATGGGGCGTGCGCACCGGGCGCATCGCCTCGACGCAACTGCGGCGCGTCTTTCCGTTGCTGACCGCGCTCGGCGGCACGCTGTTGCTCACCCATTCGCACGCGCTCGGCAACGTGAAGGACGAGCTGCTGGTCGAGATGACACACCTGCCGATCGCCGTGCTCGGTGTCGGCGCCGGATGGGCGCGCTGGCTCGAGATCGAAGCCCCGACGGAGGAGGGGCGTTGGGCCGGCTGGCTCTGGCCGACCTGCTTCGTGCTGATCGGCCTGCTGCTGCTGGGGTACCGGGAAGCGTGATCGGGTTCTTGCCGCGGTGAACGCTTGAGCATAACTGGATCTGCCGCGTGTCTACGCTGATCACGCAAGCGGTAGCGGGCTGTGTGCGCCGCCCTTGGCTCGTGCTCGTGGCCGCCGCGGTGCTCGCGGGCGGTGCGCTTCTCTATGCTGCAGGTCATATCGCGATCAATACCGACAGCACCAAGCTGATCGCCGAGAACGTGGCCTGGCGTCAACGCGAGTTGGCCTTCGATGCCGCCTTTCCGCAACGCGTGGACCTGATCGCGGTGGTCGTTGACGGCGCGACACCGGAGCTCGCCGAGCAGTCCACCGCCGCGTTGGCGCAACGGCTTTCGATTCAGGGCAAGCTGTTTCGCGCCGTAACGCGGCCTGATGGCGGCGCGTTCTTCGACCGCGCTGGCATGCTCTTCGAATCGCGCGCCGAACTCGCGCAAACCATGCAACAGCTGATCGCCGCGCAGCCTCTGCTGGGCAGTCTTGCTGCGGACCCGAGCTTGCGCGGCCTCATGGACGCGCTCTCGCTAAGCGTCACCGGTGGGCAAGAGGACGCGGGCCGGCTCGACGAGCTCACCCGGCCGCTGTCCAGCCTTGCCGCTGCGCTCGAGGCCTGCCTCGCCGGGCAACTGCCCGCATTCTCATGGCGCAGCCTGATCAGCGGGCATGCCCCCGAGCCACGCGAGCTGCGCCGATTCATTCTCGTGCAACCGGTGCTCGATTACAGCGCGCTGCAGCCGGGCGAAAACGCGAGCGCGGCCATTCGCGAGGCCGCGCGTGAGATCGGGCTCGCCGCCGATCCGCGAATCCGCATCCGGCTGACCGGTCCGGTGCCGCTTGCCGACGAGGAGTTTGCAACGCTGGCCGATGGCGCCGGACGCAACGCGATGCTCATGCTCGCCGCGGTGGCGACGCTGCTGTGGATCGCATTGCGCTCCTGGCGCCTGATCGCCGCAATCATGGTGAGTCTTGGCGTCGGGTTGATCGTCACGACGGCGTTCGGCCTGTACCTGTTCGGCACCTTCAATCTGATCTCGATCGCCTTTGCGGTGCTCTTTGTCGGGCTGGGCGTCGACTTCGGCATCCAGTTCTGCGTGTGCTATCGCGCCAAGCGCCACGCCTGTGACGACCTGCAGCGCGCGTTGCGCGACGCCGCGGGTGAGGTCGGCGGTGCCTTGGCGCTCGCCGCCGCCTCGACCGCGGCCGGCTTCTTCGCGTTCTTGCCTACCGCGTATCGCGGTGTGTCCGAGCTGGGCGTCATCGCCGGCAGCGGCATGATTGTCGCGTTCATCGCCAGCGTGACCCTGCTCCCCGCGCTCATTGCGCTGCTGCGTCCGACTGGCGAACGCGCCCCCGTGGGATATGCCGTGCTCGGTCCGCTCGACCGGATTCTCGTGCAGCGTCGCCGCCTGGTCCTGGCGGTCGCGGGAGTCGTTGCCGCCGTCAGCCTGGCGCTCTTGCCGCGGCTGCAATTCGATTTCAATCCCTTGCACCTGCGCAGCGCCACAGTCGAATCCATGGCCACGCTGCTCGATCTGATGCGCGACCCGCAAACAACGCCCAATACGCTCGACGTGCTGGCACCCTCCGTAGCCGATGCGGCCGTGCTGGCCGGCCGGCTCGAACAACTGCCGGAGGTCGATCACGCCCTTACGATTGCGAGTTTTGTGCCCGATGAGCAGGACCCGAAGCTCGCCATGATTGCCGACGCGGCACTGCTGCTCGACCCGGTGCTAAATCCCGGCGCGGTGAAGCCGCCGCCGAGCGACGCCGACACCGCACGCGCGATGGCGCGCGCGGCGCAAGCGCTCGAGCAAGCGGCCGCAGCCCATCCGGCAACGGCGGTGGCCGCTGCCGCGGCGCGCCTTGGCGCGGCGTTGCGCACGCTCGCACAGAGCGAACCGGAACAGCGCGAGCGGGCGCGGGCCGTGCTGATCCCCGGCTTGGTGACGACGCTGCGGCAACTGCGCGAAGCGATGCAGGCCGGCCCGGTGACGCTCGCGACCTTGCCCGCCGGGCTCACGCGCGACTGGGTAGCCGCCGACGGCCGGGCCCGCATCGAGGTGTTTCCCAAGGGCGACGCCAACGATAACGCGACGCTGCGCCGCTTTGTCAGCGCGGTCCAGGCGCTTGCCCCCGACGCAACGGGCGCTCCGGTATCGATTCAGGAATGGAGTCACACGATCGTGCGTGCTTTCATTCAGGCCGGGCTGTTGGCGCTGCTGGCGATCACCGCGCTGCTTGCCTTGACCCTGCGCCGGGTAATCGACCTGCTGCTGACGCTCGCGCCGCTGCTGCTCTCCGGGCTCACGACGCTGGGCATCTGCGTCGTCGTCGGGCTGCCGCTCAATTTCGAGAACATCATTGCGCTCCCGCTCCTGTTCGGCATCGGGGTCGCGTTCAACATCTACTTCGTCATGGCGTGGCGCGCCGGCAAGGGTGGGTTGCTCTGCTCGAGCCTGACGCGGGCGGTGTTCTTTAGCGCGCTCACCACCGGGACGGCGTTCGGCAGCCTGTGGCTGTCACGACATCCGGGAACGGCGAGCATGGGAGAGCTCCTGGCGTTGTCGCTAGCCTGCACGCTGGTTGCGGCGCTGCTTTTCTTGCCGGCGTTGCTCGGCGAACCGCAGCGCAGGTAGGGGCCGGCCGAAGCGCCGGCTCGCAAGAGGCTAGTGCCCGCGCGCCGTGCTTGCCGAACGCGCCCCGCGGCGGCGCATTTCGGCCCACTGCCAGGCGAGAAGGCCAGGGAAGAAGATGCTCACGTCGCGCAGCCGCCGCGCCGTTGCCAGTGCCAGCGCGGTCGTGGCATCGATGCCCAGCGCCGCGCCGATCATGATGAATCCCGCTTCTTGCACGCCCAGCGCCCCGGGCACGATGAACGCCGCACTGGCGAGGGCCTGGATCAAGGCCTCGATCACGATGGCGTCAAGCACGCTGCGCGTCTGGCCCAGAAAGTACAGGGCGAGCCAGATCTCGCCGGCCCCGAGCACCCAGCCGCCAAGCTGCCACGCGAGGCACGCGACAACATCGCGGTGGCGCGCGTAAATCCCACGCAACGCCTCATCGAGGCGCAGCGAGTGGGCGTGAACCATCCCCAGTCGCCCGGCGAAGAGTCGGTCGAGAACGCGCGTGGCCGCACCGAGCGCTCCGGCACGCTGGACGACCACGAATGCCGCCCCGAGCGCGATCATTCCGAGGACGGCCGCGATGAGCCGCGCGGTGGCGGTCGAGGCCACGCCGCTCGCAAACAACAACGCCAAGCCGAGCAGGGCGAAGGCGGCCTGGCTCAAAACCGACAGCGCCATGTCCGCGACCAGGCTCGCCGCCGCGTCGCTGCGGCGAACGCCCAGCCGGCGCACGAGGCGATAGGCGACGATCTCGCCGCCGATGCGGGCGACCGGCAGGAGGCCATTGACCGATTCCCGGACCCAGGTCGCGGCGGCGAGAACGCGCACGCTCGGCCGCTGGGCAGCCGGCAGAAGCTTCCCCCACGCGCGGGCGTTGGCGAGTATGGGCAGGAGGTGGAACAGCGCGGCCACCAGCAAGCCCGGGCCCGCCGCGAGAACCAGCGCGACGATGCTGCGCACATCCTCGCGGGCAAACAGGATTACCGCGAGTACCAGTCCCGCCAGCGCGAGCATGCGGGCCAAGTGTTTCATCGCGTCGCGAAGTCCGAGAACCCGCCGCTCCGCGCCCCGACCGTGCGCAGGAGCTCCTTGATGGCGGGCGCGGTCAGCGCCGCGAGTTCGTCGGCGTAGCGGTAGCCCGCGGCGGCGCCAGGGAATCCGGTGGCGGTTGCAGGGTGGGCATAGATCTCGGTGAGCCCGTCCGGCAGACGGCGCAGAATGCCGGCGATCCGCGGCTCCGTCATCGAACCCGACCACGCCAGACCGAACACACGATCGGGTGCGGTCAGGCCGCGCCGCCGGACCCTGCGCCTGAGCAGCGCCGTCCACGGCGCGGTGACCCAATCGCGCCGGTACCGCTTGCCGGGCTCGATGTCCGCCAACAGGCGCGGCGCTTCCCACGGCACGCGCACGGCGCGCAGGCCGTAGCGCCGGCCGATGTCGAGCACCTGGGCGGCGACCCCCGGATGGATATGAAAGTGATGGTGGGCGTTGACGTGGTCCAGCGCGAGCCCCGTCGCCTGATAGGCGCGGAACTGCGCCTCGATCTCAGCTCCGACCTGCCGCCGCACGCGTGGCCGGAGGAACAGGGCAACCCCGGCCCGGGTCACGTCGCCGCGCAAGCGCGCCTGCGCGTCGAGCAGATCCGGTATGGATTCCGGCGCCAGCAGCGGCATGCCATCGACGAGCACCAGGTGCAGGCCAACCCGCAGCGACGGCAGGCGGCGTGCGCGCGCGACCGCGTCGCCAACGGCGGCGCCACCCACCATCAGGCTCGCCGCCGTCAGGATGCCCTTCGTGTGTGCGAGTTCGACCGCCTCGTTGATCTCCGGCGCCAGGCCGAAGTCGTCGGCCGTGACAATCAGCGCCTTCAGTGCGCAGCCTCGCGCCGCTCGCGCAGGAAGTGAAAGAACTCGATGCCCTCGCGCAGCCGGCGCTTCATCATTTCCGGGCTCCGCACCATCTCGCCGACGATCGAGGCAATCTTGCTGCTGCGGAAGTAGAAGCGCTTGTAGAACGTTTCGACCGAATCGAATATTTCGGTGTGGGAGAGATGCGGATAGTGCAGCGGAGCGATCTGCACGCCGTGCGCGTCGACCAGTTCGGCATTCGCGCTGTCGAGCCAGCCGTTTTCCAGGGCCTGGCGATAGAGGTGGGTGCCGGGATAGGGCGCGGCCAGCGACACCTGGATCGTGTGCGGATTGATCTCGGTGGCGAAGCGTATCGTCTGCTCGATCGTCTCCCGGGTTTCGCCCGGAAGACCGAGTATGAACGTGCCGTGGATGGTGATGCCCAGCTCGTGACAGTCCTTGGTGAAGCGGCGGGCGAACTCGATGCGCATGCCCTTCTTGATGTTGTAGAGGATCTGCTGGTTGCCCGTTTCGTAGCCGACGAGCAGCAAGCGCAGGCCGTTGTCGCGCAGCACCTTGAGCGTCTCGCGCGGGACGTTGGCCTTGGCGTTGCACGACCAGGTTACGCCGAGCTTGCCCAGTTCCTTGGCAATGGCTTCGGCGCGGGGCAGGTCGTCGGTGAAGGTGTCGTCGTCGAAAAAGAACTCCTTGACCTGCGGGAAAGCCTTCCGCGCCCAGGCGATCTCCTCCACCACGTGGCCGACACTGCGGGTGCGGTAGCGGTGTCCGCCCACGGTTTGCGGCCAGAGGCAGAACGTGCAGCGCGACTTGCAGCCGCGGCCGGTGTAGAGCGAAAGATAGGGATGCTTGAGATAGCCGATGAAGTAGTTCTCGATCTTCAGGTCGCGCTTGTAAACGGGCGTGACGAATGGCAAAGCGTCCATGTTTTCCAGAATGGCGCGGGCGTCGTTGTGCACGATGCGGCCGGCGTCATTGCGGTAGGACAGTCCGGAGATCCGGTCCCACGGACGTCCCTCGGCTACTTCCTTGATCGTGAAATCGAACTCGTTCCCGGCAACAAAATCCACCAGCTTGGATGCGCTCAGGCTCCCGGCCGGATCCACGGCGACCTTCGCCCCGATGAAGCCCGCCTTGAGCGCCGGATTAACCGCCTTCAGCGCCTCGATCGCCTTGATGTCGGCGGCGAAGGAAGGCGCCGAGGTGTGCAGGACTGCCAGGTCGAAGTCGCGCGCGGTTGCGGCGAGCGCGTCGAGCTTGAGGCCATGCGGCGGCGCGTCGACAAGCTTGCTGCCCTCAACGAGCGCCGCCGGCTGGGCAAGCCAGGTTGGATACCAGAACGAGCGGATCTCGCGGCGCGCCTGGTAGCGCGAACCTGCGCCGCCGTCGAAGCCTTCGAACGACGGCGCTTGCAGGAAAAGCGTACGCATCATGCCTTTGGCTCCACAATGGGCTCCAGGGTGCCGTCTGCACGCACCCGATAGCGTCGACCCCGCCAACTGACGACGTCGACAAAGAAGCTGGCGACATAGACGGCAAATGCCAGCAGATCACGGACGGGACCGAGCCACCAGCGGCTCGGGCTCAACCGCAGAGTATGATCAACTTGCCGCTGCAGGACAAGCCGGCAGCCGATCGCGGCGGCGACGCTGGCCGCGCCAAGCGCGCCGAAGCCGCCAAGCGCAGCGCCAACCAAGGCCAGGGGCAGCGGATGCGCGATGGCCGTCCCGGCATAGCCGATCGGGCTGACTGCGCGGAGGGTGCGCCCCCAGCGCAGTTCGTGGCTCCAGAGCTCGGCCAGACTTCGGTCCGGACAGGCATGCGTGACTACCCAGTGCGGGATCGCGACCTGCAACCCGAGTGCGCGCACGGCTTCGCCCATGGCGTTGTCATCGGCGAGGTGGTGCAGAAAGGCATCGAATCCACCGATGCGCTCGAGGGTGTCACGACGCATTGCAATCGTCGAACCGAAGCACGGCCGCGCAAGCCCCAGCGCAAGGCCGATGCGCACGCTGGGGAGGAAGTGGTAGTCGACTGCCATGCTCGCCAGCCGCGCCCACAAGCCGGCGCTTGGCTCGCCGCGATACAGACAGGTGACAAGCCCGACACCAGGCTGTGCGAGCGCGGCGACGGTGCGCGCGAGATAGTTACGCTCGACCGAGATATCGCTATCCGAGAGCACGACGATGTCGTTGCGGACGTGGCCCTGCAAGCCGCTAAGGGTCGCGACCTTGGGATTGGGTCCGGACGGCTCGGTGGTGACGAGCAGCTGCAGCTCCCGCCCGGGTCGTTCGGCGATTAGGCGTTCGACCACCGCGATGGCCGGATCTGCCGCCTCGTGTACCCCGAACAGGATTTGCACCGGGCCTGGATAGTCTTGATCGCAGAATGATGCCAGCTGGGCGTGCAGATCGCCCTCGGCGCCGCGCAGCGGCTTGAGGATGGTGACGCTGGGGAAGGTGCGCGCCGCGGTCGTGTCCACGCCTCCGAGGCGACGCACCGCGACCGCCGCGGCCAGGGTATACGCGCAGCCGAGGGCCGCGAGAGCGAGCAGGGCGGCGGCAAGCCACGGCGTGAGAGCGCCAAGCATAGCGTTCAGCGGCGGGTCTTTCGCACCGCGCTCGGGTACATTAATCTATGGCGCATTGCCACCGAGGTGCAAAAAACAACGCGAGGCCGATGGTTGCTGGTCGGTGCGGGCTCTCCTCGCGTGCAATGGCGAATGACGATGCGCAACGCCCTTCGCTGCACGCGGCAGCACCCCCTGCACCGGATGAGTGTGGCAGTGCTCGCCATTTGCGCTCTGCTCTCCGGCTGCGCCAGCCTGCCCAGCAGTGAGCAACGCGAGGCCGACGATCCTCTGGAGCCGCTGAATCGCGCCGTCTTCGACGCCAACATGGCGCTGGACGAGGCACTGATCCGCCCGCTCGCCGAGGCGTACCGCGCGGTGGTTCCCCCGTTCGCGCGCGATCGCATCCGCTCGGTGATCGACAATCTGGCGGAGCCGCGCATCTTCGCCAACGACCTGCTGCAACGGCGCGCGGACGCGGCCGGCGTCACCCTGGCGCGCTTCTCGATCAACACCGTTGCGGGCATCGGCGGCATGTTCGATCTTGCCACTGACAAGGGCTATCCGAAACAGTCCGGAGATTTTGGCCAGACGCTCTATACCTGGGGTGTCGCCGACGGACCCTACCTGGTGCTGCTATTTTTCGGGCCCTCGAACGTTCGTGACGCATTGGGCCTGGGCGTCGACCTGTTCACGACGCCGCCTGCGCTCGTGGTCACAGGTCATACCGGCACCGTAATCAATTTCGCGGTCGGCACAATCGGCGGCATGGATCTACGGGCGCGGAATATCGAAACGCTCGACGAAATCAAAGCGAGCGCGTTGGATTACTACGCGCATCTCAAGAGTATCACGAGGCAGCGACGCGCAGCGCAATTGCGCGAGGCGAGCGGCCTGAAGGAGGAACCGCAGGAGCTCAGCGACCCGGCTGTGCCGGTCACGACTCCTCAGGAACAGCATCCGGATTGAAACGTGTCCCCAAACCGAACAAGACTGGGATCTCGGCCCAACGGTTCGGAGGTCTGCTAACGACCCGAAGCAGCCACACGCGCCGCGGCAAAGCGGACCGTCGCCCCAGTGTCAACTAATGAATAGTCAGG
Organism: Edaphobacterium sp. (SeqCode); assembly: GCA_035937415.1. Lineage (GTDB taxonomy): Bacteria > Pseudomonadota > Gammaproteobacteria > Burkholderiales > Casimicrobiaceae > PALSA-1003. Next base: position 58,549 of record DASZIB010000025.1, read on the forward strand.
AACCCTCGCCCAGCCACGCACGGGCTTGGGCGATCGCCTCGTCATATGAAAGCGAGCGGCCATCGGACTCAGCGGCGGCAAACGCGATGGCTCCCAACGCCTCCCGCGCCCGCTCGATAAACACTTCCTCCCCTGGCTCGGGGTGATGACCGATGCGCTCCCTCTGCGCCTCGGCTGCCCCATAGAGTCGCGCGGCGAGGTTCCACTCGGCGAAAAATACCGCGAGCTCCGACGCACCGCTCAGATGCGCAATGCCAGCTCGCTTCGAACCGATGTCCTCGGCGATCGAGAACCCCTCGCGCAACATCTCCCTTGCGCGGTCTCCCAACCCGAGGGCAATCGACGTCGCCCCGAGATCTGACAGATTGATGGCAATACCGGCGCGATCTCCCCGCTCGCGGTTAAGCGTCAACGCTTCCTCGAACAGATGCTGCGCCTTTTCCTGTTCTCGCTTTTCGCCGTAAAAAGACACACCAAGCGCATGGAGCGCGCGAGAAAGTTGTCGCTTGTCTCCAAGCTGTCGCGAAAGCGCAAGCGCGTCCTGGAAATGTGTGCGTGCCATGGCTCTGTTTCCCCCAGCGAGGACCACATACCCCAATAAACGGAGCGCTTCGGCCTCTCTTCCCTTGTTGCCTATCTCATGCGAGATGGACAGACTCGTCTCAACGTATTCTTTCGCCTCCGCGTAACGGCCCATAAAATAGCTGGCCTCGCCCGCAGCCCAGAGCGCCCGGCACCGAGCGAGGTTGCGCACCTCGGCCCCAGGCCGCGTCAGTGCATCCTCCGTCACCCGATGTCTCAGCGGGACCAGGCCGCGATGCAGCAGGTACACCCCTAAGGAGAAAACCAGTCGCAATCCCAGCTCGGCGCCATCCTCGGCGTGATCGCACCAAGAATGAGCCGCCAGAAGGTTCTCGCGTTCCAGGTCAAGCCGCGCGAACCACGCGCCCTGCTTTTGCCCGACAAGTTCCGGTTCCGCTTCCTCCGCGAGCGCCACGAAGAACGCGAGGTGGCGGTTACGCGTCGCCTCGCCCTCACCGGACTCGTTAAGCCGATCCTGTGCATACTGGCGCACTGTTTCCAGCATTGTGTAGCGGGTTGTGCCGCCCTCGACGCGGTTCGTTGTGACGAGTGATTGCTCGACGAGACGCGTGAGCACGTCCAGAACCGCATACTCGTCCAGCTGTTCGGCGGCTACCCGCGTGGCGCTGGCTAGAGTCCAGCCGCCCATGAACACCGAGAGCCGCTGCAACAGCTGCTGCTGGTCGGGCGCGAGATGGTCGTAGCTCCACTGGATCGTCGCGAGCAGCGTCTGTTGCCGCGCCATCGCGGTCTTGCTGCCGCCCGTCAGCAGCCGGAACCGGTCGTCGAGCCTGGCGCGGATTTCCTCCACCGTAAGCATTTTCACGCGGGCTGCGGCCAGCTCGACAGCCAGCGGAATGCCGTCCAGTCTTCGGCAGATCTCGGCCACGGCATCACGGCTGTCGTCTCCCAGCGAGAATTTGGGAACCAACAGTCGTGCCCGCTCGACGAAGAGGCGCACCGCCTCGCAGGCATCCAGTGCTCTGGGGTCAAGTTTCGATCCAGGCGGTGGAAACGACAGCGAACGAACAGTGACTGTGCGCTCACCGGCAACACTTAACCCTTCGCGGCTGGCCGCCAACACGCGCACGCCTGAGGCGGCGCCGATCACCCGCTGTACCAGAGTCGCACACGCCGCCACCAGATGCTCGCAATTGTCGAGGACCAGCAACATATGTTTACTGGCAAGGCGGTCGCAAAGCGTGTCGACCATCTGCCGGTCATTCTCCTCTCCAATCCCGAGCAGCGTTGCAACCGTCAGCGCCACGCGCTCTGCATCCAGGAGCGACGCCAGATCGACGTACCAAACGCCATCCGGGAACGACTGGAGAACCCGTTTTGCGAGCTCGACAGCGAGTCGAGTCTTGCCACAGCCGCCGATGCCGGTCAGTGTGAGCAGTCGCGTTTGCTCGAGCAGTGC
>DASZIB010000026.1:0-22972 GCA_035937415.1 Edaphobacterium sp. (SeqCode)
ATAGTCACGGCGGAAATAGGCGAGCGAGCCCAGGTTGTGGCGGTGCCAGAACCCGTACGGATCGTCGCTGTGCGCGGCGTCGAACAACCGCTGCGCCTCGTCGAAGCGTCCGGTGAGGATGTACAGCCACGCCAGGGACGAGCGAAAAACGATCGACACGGGACTGCGGCTCATACCGTCGAGATACATTCGTTCCGCAGCGTCGAGGTCGTAGTCATAGCGTGCGGCGACACAGCCGTTGAGCGCGCCGATTTCGGGGTGCGCGGGATCGAGCGCGGAAGCCGCAGCGATGGCTGCGCGCATGGGCTCCATCTGCTCGCCTGCTTCGGGAGGGACGGCATCATTGCCGGCAATGCAGATACGCACCCAGGCGAGGCCGCGGTAGGCGGGCGCCGAATCGGGAAATTCGCGCGCCGCCCGTGTGAACAGCTCGAGCGCCTTGCGATAACCTTCGATCGTGCGCAGGCGCATCACATACCACGCCCGCCCCAGCAGCAACTGCGCGCTCGCGGGCTCCAGGCGCGCCCGAGCTGCAGGCAGAGGGCGCGCGCGCACGATGGGAACATAGCTGCCGATCGGCACGGCGATCTCGATCGGCGCGCGTTCCCCTTCGAGGGCATAGTAGCGGGCAAGCCGGTCGCGCAGCCGGCCCGCCTCGACGCGCACGATCGGGTCTTTTTTCGGATCGAATTCGCCTGCGGGACGGCGGAACACCTCGATGCCGAGCGACATCTCGCGCAGCGAAGCGCTCTGCGCGGGGCCGCGATGGGCGACGAGGTGGCGCAACAGCCGCTGCTGCTGGGGTGAATGCCGAAATGCGGCACTAGCGCAGATCGCGTCGAGCTCCGCAGCCAGCACTTCGTCCGATTCGAGCGTGAGCGCCGAGGCGTTCATCGAGCGTGACTTCCAAGGCGCCGCCAGGATGGTCGTCGCGCAGGTCCGCCGCGCCGATGTAACCCCGCGGTTACTCCGTGCCCACTTACCGTGATGGGGGTGCCGCCCGCACAATCCGATCGTTGCAACCTGATCGCGTCAGCGCCGCTCGGGCTTGTGAGCCGAAAAGGATCGCAAGCACGCTTGCGACCCGCATCCCAATGGGGGAGGACGACTTTGACCGCTTGCCGCTGGCGCAAACATGGCGCCGCGTGGACTTCGACTGGGTTTCCATCGAAGCGGGCACGGCCGATCACAGCGCCGTCGTTAGCGTCGGGGGTATCAAGCATTGGCTGAATCTGCGGATCGAGCTGGTGCCGCGATGCTATCAGAGGCGTCCGGTGTATTGGTGCATCGAAGTGGTCGGCGCGCTCCCCGGTTACGGGGTTCCCGCGTTCGTGGACTACAACGTGACGCTGGCGCTCGACGGAATCCGCGCCGACCAGGGCATCGAGATCGTGGGGGCGACCAAATCGGAAAGAAGATTGTGGCCCGCATGAAGAGCGGACAAGCGCCGCATGGTACCCTTCACCGCCGCTGCTGCGGCACCGGCATTTGAAGTCCCCCGTGCAGCAATCTCCCATCGTTTCCCGTTTGCGACTCTCTGTCGCCCGATTGCTGCGCAAGGGCAAGGTTAAGCATCGGCCCGCAAGGAGGTCCGACGCGCCGCGGATGACCGCGAATGCAGTGGGATCGTGCGCACGCTCGCTCAAGGTTCTCGGGTGCGGCATCGCCCTCGCCGCCGCCCTCGGTAGCGGCAGCGCCTTCGCTGGAGAGCACCGGTTCACGGTGCTTTTGGACACCGACAACAACGCCTTGACCGGCTGCTCAGTCGTCACGGCGAAGGGTGTCGCCCCAGGAATCGAGCAGGCATGGACAACGGTCGTGACCACGACGGCGGCGGGCGCGACGGTCACGCGCATCGAACGCCAGACCTGCGCCGGCGGGACCTTGGGTGCGCCGACGGTCTTCGCCACCGCCGGCTGGTCGGCGGGTCTTGGCAACGGCACCTCGGGAACTGCGGCGCTCGAGACCTACGTCCCCTTGGCGGATCTGCCCACGCAGGGATCGATGAAAGTGTGGGTCGCGAGCACCAACGCCACCGGCGGCCAGGACGCGACCGCGCCGTTCGTGGTTGCGCTCGGCGGCAATTCCGGCCCGGGCAATTCCGGTGTAACCGCGGTGCCGCTGTCACCCTGGCTGGTGCTGCCCCTCGGATTTCTGATGTTGGTCGGCGTCGCATGGTTGCGCAGGTGGCAACCGGAGCGCGTGTCGCTCGTGCTCTGCGCGGTCATTATTGCCGCGTCGGGGCTGGTCTGGGCGGCGAAGGTCACTCTCGACGGCAACATCGGGGATTGGCAGGGCATCGCCCCGGTTGCGGGCAACGCGAAGGGATCGGCGCCGATCGACGCCAACATTGTCGGGGTCTTCTACCAGTCCGACAGCTCGAACCTGTACTTCCGCATCGATGCCGACGTGCGCGCCGATGCAGCCGGCAACCAGCCACCGGTCGTCTCTGCGGGCGCCGACCAGACCATTACGCTGCCTGCCGTCGCCAACCTCAGCGGGACAGCATCCGATGACGGGCTGCCGAACCCGCCTGGCAAGCTAACGCTGACATGGAGCATGGTGTCCGGCGCGTTGCCAGTCTCGTTCGCCGACGCCAGCGCGGCAAGCACGACGGCGACTTTTTTCACACCCGGGTCATACACGCTGCGGCTGACCGCGTTCGACGGCGCCCTGAACTCAAGCAGCGATACCCATGTCACCGTGAATTCCAGCGCGCCGCTCCTGGGCGCGATCGCCGATCGCACGATTCCCCTCGGAACGCATGTCCAGATCGCGCTCGGTGCATCCGATGGGAATGTCCTCGACACGCTGGCTTTTTCGCTTCCTGTGGCACCGGCCGGAGCGGCGCTGAATCCACCTCCGGTCATAGACTGGACGCCGACCGCAGCGCAGCTGGGTTCGAACGCCTTCACCGCCAAGGTCACGAACGTTTACGGCCAGTCGGCAATGACCACGTTTCACATCACCGTTACGCCCGCGAACCGTCCGCCGGTGCTTGCCGCCCAGGCCGATGTCACGCTCCCTGTCGGTGTCACATTCAGTCGCACGTTGAGTGCTACGGACCCCGATGCCGGCGACACGCTGACGTTTGCACTGGTGTCGGGGCCGCCGGGAATGACCTTGAGCGGTGCCAATTTGAACTGGTCGACGGCGGGCGATGCCGCGAGTGACTATGCGGTTATCGTCCGGGTGACGGACTCCCACGGCGCGTTCGACGCCAAGCTTTTCATCGTCACCCTCACGCCGAGCAGTCCGCCGGTGGCCAACGACGACAACTACCAGGTGATCCTTGGCAATACGCTGTCGGTGCCGGCGGCGGGGGTGCTTGGCAACGACTTCAATCCCATCGTCGGCGCGCTCAGCGCCACCAAGCTGACTGATCCCGACAAGGGCACGCTCAACGCCTTCAACGCCGACGGCAGCTTCATCTATCAGGCCCCAGCGGTCCTGCAAGGGCCGATCTTCGCGCCCGTGGTCAAGTACCACGTTGACACCCTGCTGTTTACCGATCCGCCGCTCGTGGCCGACGTGGACGGGGACGGCAAGCCGGAGCTGATCTTTCTCGGGGTCGGGGGCAGCGCGGCAGAGGGCATCACGGCGGTCCGAGGGACCGATGGATCCGTGCTGTGGAACACGCCCGTCCTTCCAGCGCCCGATGGCGATTGCACCGCCGGGCTCTTCACCGCGGGCAACTTCTATCACCTTGCCCTGGGCGACATCGACGACAGCGGACAGCTCTCGATCGTGTTCCCGACGAGCTGCGGCCGCGATAACCTGCCGACCCAGATCGTCGGCACGAACGTCGCGCGTTACGCGGCCCTGAACGCGAAGGACGGCAGCCTCAAGTGGCTGTCGCCGCCACTAAGCCGCGAACTCGACGCGAACGGGAATCCGGCGAACCTCGCGTCTGGCACCGTTCCCACGCTGGCGCGAGTGCGCGTGGGCGAGACGCCAAGCATCGTCGTCGGGCTCGATGCGTCCTATTTCTTCTTCAACGGCAAACCGGAGTGCGATCAGCTCATTGCCGGCTGGCCCGCCAACGTGGCTTGCCGCGGCGTCATCGTTCTCGATGGCAAGGACGGTTCGGTGCGCCAGCGGATGGCGGCTCCAATTGCCGGTAGCTACGACCTCACGACCTACGGCAACGGCACGCAGGCCGCGGTCGTCGCCGACCTCGCTGGCGACGGCAACATCGAGTTCATCTTCGGCGGCGCGGTATTCAACAACGATGGCAGCATCCGCTGGAACAACACCGACAACGGCCTGGGTGAGCCGCTGAGTTTCTGGAACGGGGTGGCCAATTTCGACGACACGCCCGACATCGAAATAGCGCGCCTGGAAGGCAACGGCAGCGGCAGCGGCCCGGATCGGCTGACCGTGTACAAGTCCGACGGCAGCAAGCTCTGGTGGCTCCCGCTGCCGGGTACGGCCTACACCAGCCTGCCCGTCATCGCCGACGTGGACGGCACCGGCCGGCCCGCGGTGGTGCTCGCCGTCGGGGGTAATGTCTGTGCGGTTGACTACCAGGGAACGTACAAGTGGTGTCACGACGTCGGCGCGCCTGGCGGCGTCTCCAACGTTTCCCTGGGGTCGCGCGTCCAGGTCTACGATCTTGAGGGCACGGGCGTGCCCGAGGTGATTGTGGCGGTCAACGGCGAAGTGCTGCTGTTCCTCGACGGGCAGACTGGCAACGTCAAGAGCTCGCTCGACATGGGCGCGGCCAACGGGCCGCCGTTCGCCCCGTTTCCGCAGTCCGGGGTCGGGGGCCCGGTCGTGGCCGATCTCGATGGCAGCGGCCACGCCGCGATAGCGACGCTGTGGTACGGCCCCTTGGGGCCGCGGCTCGACGTCGTCGCGGCGCAGAACAACGATTGGCGGCCAATACGGAAGATCTTCAACCAGGAGTCCTACCAGTTTGGCAACGTCAACGACGACGGCACGATTCCTCAGACCTTCGTCAACAACTTCGCGACGCCGGCGACGAACGTCTTCGGCGCGCAACCGCAGCTGCTGACGCCCGTCGATCCGCGGCTGCGGACGCAAACGTCGTTCAGCTACCAAGCCGACAACGGCCTGCTGTCCTCGTCGCCGGCGACGGTGACCATCGACATCCTGCCCACCAATCGGCCTCCGGTATTTGTGTCCACGCCACCGACTCGATATGTGGGGCAGTCTGCCTTTTCCTACACCGCGCATGCAATCGATCCCGATCCGGGCGATACCGTGACCTATAGCCTGCAGCTTGGCCAAGGCAACGGCCCAAACGTGTTCGGCAACTGCACGATGGGACCTTCTACCGGTGTGTTGAGTTGCGGCATTCTCTTCGCCGGTGAGCAGGACTTTATCATCGTCGCCACCGACAGTCAGGGCGCGTCTGTCTACCAGAACGTCCGGCTGCAAGAGAGCCCCGGGCCGGCGGCCGTTCCCGACGTCGTGAACGAGACGCAAGCGGCCGCCGGAACGACCCTGACAGGCGCCGGTTTCACCACCGGTCCGATCACAAAGATCTTCAACGCGGCGCCGGCCGGCCAGGTCATTGCGCAAGCGCCGTCCGGCGGCACGAGTGCGTTGCTGGGGGAGGCGATCGCGCTCTCGATATCGCAAGGTCCCGCACCGGTCGCGGTGCCGTTCGTCGAAGGCGACGATCAGGCATCGGCGCTCCCCCTGCTCACGAGCGACGGTTTCACGGTTTCGGTAACCAACGTCTTCTCGAATACCGTTCCGGCGAACCAGGTGATCGCACAGTCTCCTTCGGCAGGAACAATGCTCGCACCCACGCCGGCGAACCCGGTTGCGCTCACGGTGTCCGCGGGAAGCGGCCTTGCGCTGCGCCTGAACAGCAGCGTCATCCTTGCCGGGACCTCGTTGCCACTCGTCACAGTGGCCATCGATCTCAGTGGCAACGAGACGCCGTTTGGCAACGTCGCTTACAGCATCGCCAGCGTGGCGGGGACGAGCGGCGCCAACCCTGTCGTCAACAGCGGCGCATTCGTGACCGATTTGACGACGCGGGGAAGCTATCTGATCACGGCGACGGAGATTGGCGGTTCGGGACGTACAGCGCAGGCCGATGTTATTGTGCAGCCGCCGGATGCGAATCCCAATACTCCCTACTGGGGACTCCAGGCACGGTTTGGCGAAGCGCTCGCCGCGTATACCGCGGCAGTCCCCGCGCTGCAAAAGGCGGCACTCGCCAACGACAAGGCGGCAATGCTTGCATTGGTGCAACCGCTACAAGCCAAGCTCGCGCTGGCGAATCTTCCGCTCCTCGCGACGATTGATTCGGGTGCGCTCGAAAGCGGATTCCTGCCGACGATGTCCGATCTCGAGGCGGCCGGACTGCAGCCGACGGCGGAAGACGACTTCTACATCGCAACCACGCTGGGGCTGACAGCGCTGCTCCAGCAGATCGTGGCGGAACTGGATCCCGCGGATTCGACCAGCGTGCAGAAGTTTTCCGCCGACCTGCTGCAGGCTGAGCACTTGGCCGATCTTCTGATCGCGGCGCATCCCACGGTGGTCGGCCTCGCCGGCGCGCATCCGGCGATGGCGGCCATCTCTGCGTCGTTCGTGCCGCAGATTCTGGCTGGATGGCTGAACGCACTTGCGTCCACCGCCGCGAAGTCGAAGATGGTAAGTCCGAAGATTAGTTTACCAAGCCTTATCCTTGCCGCCGTCGTGCTTGTTGGCGTGGCGAGCGCAGGTTTCGCCGTTTATCACCGGCTTGTTGGTAACTCGGCGGCCAGCTTTGCACAGCTCATCCAGATACAGAATCTCGCCAAATCGACCTGGAACTCGGGTGCCGTAGTACTCCCGATCATCACGGGTAATACCAGCGTCGCCAAGTACCTCCAACCCAATACCATTGTCGATGCGAATGGAGTAGCAGGCGGCTCCACCAAGGTGGGGGCGAACTTCAGCGTTCTCGCACTAGCCGCAGCCGACCAGGCCGCTACGCAGGCAATCATCAATACATTCCAGCAATGGAGTGCCCAGGTGAATCCGCCCCAGAACGCTCAAGCCGCCCACGCGTTCTTCACCAACATGTACATCCAGGTGTTAAACACTGCGCCGGTGAACGCCAACTCCAATTTCCTCAATGTGCCGACCTCGGTCGGCCAATGTAGTTCAAACCCTAATCCGAACCAGTGTGCCAGCCTGACTTTCAACAACGGTCTGGTGGCCCATATACCCTGCGTCGCCACTTTCCTGGCGTGCGTGGAACAGACGATACTCATCGTCTGGGACCAGGATGGCGGCAGCTCCGTAAGCGATCATTTCGACATGTTACCGGGCCCTTAACGTACCAGCGGCGCGGACTTTCGCGGGCTGGTCGAGGAGAGCTTGTCACGGTGATCGGTCGGCGTGACACAATCACGGCTCTCGGACCGGGGAGTCAATGGAACAGTCGCGCGCTAGCGAATCGCCGGCGGCCGGTTTATCGAACAGCAACGATCGCAGGTCCAACGGAGCTATCGAGTCCCCCGACGCCTGGGTGCGTTTGGCGGTAAGCCTCCTGCTCTCGACCATCGGCGGCGTTGGAATGTGGTCGGTCGTGGTCGCGCTCCCCGCCGTGCAGGTCGAATTCGGCGTGGCCCGCGCGGATGCGTCGCTGCCCTACACGCTAACGATGATCGGGTACGGGATGGCGAGCATTCTGCTCGGCCGGCTCGCGGATCGTTTCGGGATCATGGTGCCGATCATTGCCGGCACGCTTGCCATGGCCCTTGGGTATGCCGCTGCCGGTTGGGCTGGGAGCCTGTGGCAGTACGCGCTGGCGCAGGGCTTCCTCATCGGTACCGGCAGCGCGGCAACGTTCGCGCCGCTGCTCGCCCATGTCTCGTTGTGGTTCGCGCGCCGGCGCGGCATCGCCATCGCGATTTTCGCCAGCGGCAACTACCTCGCGGGCACGGTCTGGCCACCGATCGTGCAGCACTTCATCCAGAGTGCCGGCTGGCGCGAGACCTACTTCGGCATCGCCGTGTTCTGTGTCGCGAGCATGCTGCCGCTTGCGCTGTTATTGCGCCGTCCCCCGCCGCTGCTGGAGTTGGAGCTCTCCCACACCCGCGCGCCCGCGTCGACGCCGGCGCATGAGCTCGGGCTTTCACGCGGCACGCTGCAGACTTTGCTGATAGTCGCCGGCTTGTGCTGTTGCGTGGCGATGTCGATGCCGCAGGTGCACCTCGTCGCCTACTGCGCCGACCTTGGCTATGGCGCCGCACGCGGCGCGCAGATGCTGTCGCTGATGCTCGCCTGCGGCATCGTGAGTCGGCTCACATTCGGATTCATCTGCGACCGGATTGGCGGACTGCGTACGTTGCTGCTCGGGTCGAGTCTGCAGGGCTTCGCGTTGCTGTTGTTCCTGCTCTTTCGCGGTCCGGTGTCTCTGTACGTGATAGCGGCGCTGTTCGGGCTGTTCCAGGGCGGCATCGTGCCCTCGTATGCCATCATAGTCCGCGAATTATTTCCAGCGCGGGAAGCCGGCGCCCGCGTGGGCGCCGTAATCACGGCCACCCTCTTCGGCATGGCGCTCGGCGGCTGGCTGTCGGGCGCGATCTTCGATCAGACGGGCTCCTACCAGGCCGCGTTCGTCAACGGCCTCGCGTGGAACCTGGTGAACGTTTCGATCGCGGTTTTCCTGTTGCGTCGCGCGACCGCGCGGCCGGCGTTCGCCTGACCCAGAACTCAGGTGCGCCATCGACGCTGCGCGCGGCCGGCTGGGGAGTGCGGGTTCCAACCCGTTGCGGCGCGTTCAGTGTCCGCTACCCGAGCCGGCAGCGCTGCCCGCCGGTAGCGGTACGCCCGTCGCAAGGGGTCGAATGGGCAGCATAAGCTTGCGATCGGCGACCGCTTTCTGCTCGTCTGTCAGCGTGGCATAGAATGCCTTCCCCGCCGCGACGATCTCTTCGATCGCGACCAGGCGCTTGCGCTCACTATCCGTCAACCGGTCCAGTTGCTCCGCCGCGGTTGCCCCCGTCGGTTGCGGCGCCGTTCGCGCGACGAACTGGCTGCGCGTCATTTCGTCCGCAAGGTGCAGAATCTTGTCTGCATACGCGTTCCACGCCGGAAGTTGCTCTGCAGTCAGCTTGAGTTCATTTTCCAGTTTATCGAGTTGGACCAGTACCGGCGCACCAAGGCTCGGGAGCGAGTCCGCAGCGGGCCGATCACGCAGGGGGCGTGGCATCACCTGTCCCCCTCCCGGCTGCCCACCGGGTCCTCTGGGGTACTGCGCAAAGGCTGCCATCGGGATCACAGTGACAGCGAGCAGCGAGATGGTGATTGCCGATTTGATCGCGTGCAAGATGCACCTCCTGTTCGAATCCTAGGCGGCGCGCTGGGCGCCGAAGCAAGACCGATCGATCAGCGGCAATGCACCGTCGCACCCCAGCTGCCGCCAGCCGGCGTTTCTGGCCGCGACCGCGTCGAGAAACATATGCCGCGACGCGACGAGGGACGGTAAGATTTGGTCGTGTTCGCAGCATCGATCCCAGCGCAAATAGAGGTATAACAAATCCTCTACCGAGATGCGCCGGCGTGCTCGACTGCAAGCGGAGTGCACGTACGCCCAAGTCTCTTCTAATCGGTTGATCGATATAGGAATTGTGGTTTGAATTTCAAGGCAAAACAAGACTCCCTCCTGCCCGGCCTGTCCGCCCACACGCCCATGATGCAGCAGTATCTGCGGGTGAAGGCGGAGCATCCGGACAAGTTCGTGTTCTACCGGATGGGGGACTTCTACGAGTTGTTCTACGCAGACGCCGAACGTGCGGCGCCCCTCCTGGATATCACGCTCACCGCGCGCGGAGCTTCGGCGGGCGCACCGATCCCGATGGCCGGCGTTCCGTACCACGCGGTCGAGCAATATCTTGCCAAGCTGATCAGGATCGGCGAGTCGGTCGCGATCTGCGAACAGATCGGCGATCCGGCGACCGCCAAGGGACCGGTCGAGCGCAAGGTCACGCGCATCGTTACGCCCGGCACGGTGACCGATGCGGGCCTCCTCGAAGCCAAGCGTGACTGCCTGCTGGTCGCGCTCGCTCCTGCGAAGCAGCAAGTGGGACTCGCCTGGCTCGATCTTGCCGGCGGGCAACTGCACCTGCGCGATCTGCCGGCAACCGACCTCGCCGCGGAGCTCGAGCGTCTTGCGCCGAGCGAGCTTTTGTATCCCGAAGGGATGGACCGGGGTGTAGGTGTTGCATGGCGCGATGGGGTGCCGGCGCGAGCGCTGCCGCCCTGGCAATTCGACGCCGACGCCGCAGTGCGACGACTGACCGCACAACTGGGCACGCACGATCTCACCGCGTTCGGCGTTGCCGACGCGCCGCTTGCGGTCCAAGCCGCTGGTGCACTGCTGCATTACGCCCAAGCGACCCAGCCCACGCCTTCCGCGTCGTTGCCGCACGTGCGCACGCTCGCGGTTGAGCGCGCAGATGACCATCTCGCACTCGATGCTGCGACACGGCGCAATCTCGAAATCACCGAGACGCTGCGCGGCGAGCCCGCGCCGACGCTGCTGTCACTGCTCGATGCCTGTACGACCGCCGCCGGCAGTCGGCTGTTGCGGCATTGGCTCGCCAATCCGTTGCGTACGCGCGAGGGCCCGATCGCGCGCCATGCCGCGATCGCAGCACTGATTGCCGCGCCTCCCGTGCGCCAGGCTCTGGTCGCGGCGCTCAAGCGTACCGTCGATGTCGGGCGCATCGCAGCGCGGATTGCCCTGGGCACCGCGCGGCCGCGGGACCTCGCGGGACTGCGCGACACGCTCTCCGGCCTGCCGTCGCTCGCCGCGGCGGCCGCCGCGGCGCCCTCGCCCCTGCTCGCGGACGCGGTCGCTTCGCTCGCGATCGACGCGTGCTGGGAAACGCTGCTCGCGCGCGCGATCGCCGCAGAGCCGGCCGCGATGCTGCGCGACGGCAATGTCATCGCGCGCGGCTACGACTCCGACCTCGACGAATTGCGCGCCATTCAGGACAACTGCGGCGCGTTCCTGGTCGAACTGGAAACCCGCGAGCGAACGCGCACCGGCATCGGCAGCCTCAAGGTCGAATACAACCGGGTCCACGGCTTCTACATCGAGGTCACGAACGCGCATGTCGAGCGCATTCCGGACGACTACCGGCGGCGGCAGACGCTCAAGAACGCGGAGCGCTACATCACGCCGGAGCTGAAGACATTCGAAGACAAGGCGTTATCGGCGCGGGAGCGGGCACTGGCGCGGGAAAAAACGCTCTACGAGGCGTTGCTGGCGGAACTCACCGTGGCCGTGCCCGCGCTGCAGCAGGTGGCGCAGGCGCTCGCCACGCTCGACGTGCTCTCGACCCACGCCGCGCACGCCGAGGCTCACGGCTGGGCGCGGCCAGCCTTCACCGCAACGCCCGGACTCGCGGTCCGTGGCGGCCGGCATCCGCTCGTCGAATCCCAGGTCGAACATTTCATTGCCAACGATCTGAAGCTCGATGCGTCGCGCCGGATTCTCATCGTCACCGGACCGAACATGGGTGGCAAGTCGACGTACATGCGCCAAGCGGCCGTGATCGCGCTGCTCGCGTGCTGTGGGCTCTTCGTGCCGGCCACGGCAGCCGAGGTGGGGCCACTCGATGCCATTTATACGCGCATCGGTTCAGCGGACGATCTCGCCGGCGGGCGCTCGACGTTCATGGTCGAGATGACCGAGGCGGCGTATATCCTGAACCGTGCCACCGCCGAGAGCCTGGTCATCATCGACGAGATCGGGCGTGGCACCTCGACCTACGACGGCCTCGCGCTGGCATGGGCGATTGCCCGCGTGCTCGCGCTGGACACCCGCAGCTTGACGCTGTTCGCTACGCACTACTTTGAGCTCACCGCACTCCCTTCCGAGCTCGAAGGCTGCGCCAATGTCCATTTCGACGCGGTCGAGCACAAGGACGGGATCGTCTTCCTGCACGAAGTTGCCGATGGACCGGCCAACCGCAGCTACGGCCTGCAGGTGGCCAAGCTCGCCGGCGTCCCCGCCGACGCGTTGCGCCAGGCCCGCACCTATCTCGCCCGGCTCGACCGGTTCAGCGCGCGGGGCGAGGCGCACGGCGACCTCTTCGCGTCCCCCGGGCAGGACAGGGCGCCGACGGAACCCTCGGCGGTGCTCGATCGCCTGGCTGCGCTCGAGCCCGACGCGCTCTCCCCGCGCGAGGCGCAGGCCGCGCTCTACGAGCTCAAGCGGCTCGCGGAGCGCCACGGCGCCCGCGAGGACAGGTAGCGCCGCGGCGGGCGCGAGCGACGGACGGCGTCAGTGGTGGCCGCCGGGGCCATGGACGTGTCCGTGCTCGAGCTCGTCCGGCGTCGCCGGGCGGACATCGAGCACGGTGCATTCGAAGCGCAGGCGCTGGCCGGCCAGCGGGTGATTGCCGTCGATGACAACCTGGCCGCTGGCGATGTCGGTGACCGTGAAGATCCGGGTCGCCTGGCCATCCTCGTCGTCGGTCTCCTCGAATTGCATCCCTACCTTGACGTCGTCCGGAAAGCGCTCCGCCGCTTCGACGCGAACGAGCTCGGCATCGTATTCGCCGAACGCGTCCTCGGGCTCGAGCAGGACCGAGCAGGCGTCGCCGGCCTGCTTGTCGGTTAGTGCGTCCTCGAGCCGCGGAAAAATGCCGTGATGGCCGCCGTGCAGATAGGTAATGGGCTCGCTCGTCTCCTCGATCAGCTCGCCGGCCGCGGAAAAGAGCTTGTAGGTAAGGGTGACGACGCTGTTGGCCGAAATCTGCACGCTGCGTTCCTGAGAAACCCGGGGTCGGACGGCGCGGTGTGGACCGCGCCTCATTTTACCCCAGCGTTTCGGGGTGGCGGGCCAGCATCCGGACGCGGCCCGGTCGCTATAATCGCGCCATGGAATCTGCGCTCCTGGGCGGCGCGACGCGGGAGCGCTTTCTGCAGCGCTACTGGCAAAAACGGCCGCTGTTGATCCGCCAGGCAATTGCCGGCTTCCGCGGGCTCTTGTCGACGCGCGAGCTGTTCGCGCTGGCCGGCCGCGACGACGTCGAGTCGCGTCTCGTGCTGCGCGAGCGCGGTCGCTGGTCGCTGGTGCACGGACCGTTCCGGCGCGCCGACTTCCGCGCGCTGCCGCAGCGCAACTGGACCCTGCTTGTCCAGGGAGTCAATCTGCACCTTGCTGCCGCGGACGCGTTGCTGCGCCGCTTCGCGTTCATTCCGTATTCGCGCCTCGACGATCTGCTCATCAGCCACGCCGTGCCGGGCGGCGGCGTCGGCCCGCATTTTGACTCCTACGACGTCTTCCTGCTGCAGGGCGAGGGCCGGCGCCGCTGGCGGATCGGCCGGACGCGCCAGCATGCGCTGCGGCGGAACCTGCCGCTGAAGATACTCGCCCGTTTCCGCCCGGAACACGACTGCGTGCTCGAACCCGGTGACATGCTCTATCTCCCACCCGCGATCGCGCACGACGGCGTTGCCATCGACACCTGCAGCACGTATTCGATCGGCTTCCGTGCACCGGCGGCGCAGGAGGTCGCGACCGGCTTTCTGGACTGGTTGCGCGACCGCATCGTGCTCGAGGGGCGCTATGCCGATCCGGGCCGCAAAGCGGCGCGCAATCCCGCGCGCATCGATCGGAGCCTGCAGGCCTATGCGGTCGCGACCTTGCACCGGCTTGCCTGGAACAAGCGCACGGCCGCCCGGTTCCTGGGCGCGCACCTCACCGAACCGAAGGCTTCGGTGGTGTTCACGGCACCCCGGCGCCCCCTCGAGCGTCGAACCTTCCTGCGCCGCGTCGCGCGGCGCGGTGTGCACTTGGACAGCCGCACGCAGTTGCTCTACGATGAACGCAACGTTTTCCTCAACGGCGAAGCGCTGCCGTGGCCGGCACGAGGCCGGGAAACGCTGCAGCGCATCGCCGATCGGCGGCGGCTCGCAGCCGCCGAAATCGACGACGCCGCATTGCCTTGGTTCTACCACTGGTATTGCGATGGCCTCCTCCATGTCAACTGAGCCAATTCCGGAAGCGGCGCCCGAGCCGCGCAGCGTCGAGCTAAAAACGCTGGCCGAGCAGATCGCGGCAATCGACGAACTGATCCCGCTCGCGCGCCAGCGCATCCGCGTCTTCGACCAGGACCTCGCGCAGACCGGGTGGAATCTGCCCGCGCGCATCGACCGTCTGACGACTTTCTTAAGCGGCCCGCGCGGGCGCCGCCTCGATATCATCGTGCACGACACCACCTACCTCGAATCCGCATGTCCGCGAATGCTGAACCTGCTGCGCACCTTCAGTCACGCCGTGACGATCTACCGCACCGGCAGCGAGGCGCGGCTGGCGACCGACCCCCTGCTCATCGTCGATGATCGACACTATCTGCACCGCTTTCACTTCACCCAGCCGCGCGCCGCAATGGGCATCGATCAGCCGGAGCAGACCCAGCCGTTGGCGAACCGTTTCGAGGAGATCTGGGCAACCGGTGAACCGGGCATCAACGCGACCGTGCTCGGCCTTTAAAGCGCCTGTTACATGAACGGTGTGAGTGGTAACACTGATTGAATGGCACGCGCTTTGTAGTACAATGAGTAGGCGGCGTAGGCGGCTGCGGACAGGTTTGCTGGCCGTTTGCCGACCGCGCCCGCTGCACTTAAAGCCGGGCAGGGAGTCGGATTTCTTGGACCCACGGGTGTCTCATTTCAAAATCCATTAAGGGAACGATGATGAACAAGTCAATCTTCATTGCCGCGGCTCTCGCGCTGGCAGTCGTCGGCTGCGGTGACAACAAGCAAGCGCAGGATGCGAAGGCTGCGGCGGACAAGGCTGCCGCGACCGCCAAGGAAGCCGCCGACAAGGCTGCGGCTGCCGCCAAGGATGCGGGCACTGCGGCGGTTCAGGCCGGCACGGCCGCGGTGGATGCAACCAAATCCGCGGGCGCGGCCGCCGTAGACGCGACCAAAGCGGGCACCGATTCGATGAAGGCTGCGACGCCGGCGCCAGCGCCGATGACGCCGCCCGCCGACGCGCCGAAAAAATAAGGCGCGCCCGCCTCCGAAAGAAAGCCGGCCTGCAGGCCGGCTTTTTTTCGTCCTGCCGCGGCGTGGCGCTACAGGGGTGCGCCGATGCGCTCCGCGACCTCGCGGTACTTCTCGATCACGCCGCCCAGATCGCGCCGGAAGCGGTCCTTGTCCATCTTTTCATGCGTCGAGCGATCCCAGAGGCGGCAGCCGTCCGGCGTGAATTCGTCGCCCAGCCACAAGGGCCCCTGCGGGTCGTCGCGCGGATGACCGAATTCGAGCTTGTAATCGACGAGGTCCATGCCACCAGCGGCGAACAGCGGCTTGAGCACCGCATTGACCTTATGCGTGAGCGTTCTCATTTCCGCAATTTCGGCCGCGGTCGCCCAGCCAAGCACGCGGATGTGGTCGTCGTTGACGAGCGGATCGTGCAGCGCGTCGCTTTTGAGGAAGAACTCGAAGATCGGCTCGGGCAGTTGCGTGCCCTCCTCAATGCCGTAGCGCTTGGCCATCGACCCAGCGCAGATGTTGCGCACGACGCACTCGATCGGAATCATCTTCAGAGCGCGCACCAGTGACTCGCGCTCGTTGAGCAGGCGGATGAAATGCGTCGGCACGCCCACCGCCGCCAGCTTGCCCATGATGTAGGCATTGATCTTGTTATTGGTCTCGCCCTTGCGCCCGAGCTGGGCGAGCTTCACGCCGTCAAAGGCCGATACGTCATCGCGATAATGCATCACCAGCAAGTTCGGATCATCGGTCGCATAGACGGTCTTGGCCTTGCCGCGATAGAGCTCCTGCCGTTTTTCCATGGCTTCTTCCCTTCCCCTTCAGATGAATTCGCGCCAGCCGAACCCCAGCCGCTGGTCGGCGATGCCGATCCAGTCGCCTGCGCAACCGAGCGACGCCGCGAGCGCCGCGCGGGCGAGCTCGGGCGTGTTGTTATGCTGGCTTAAATGCGCCGCGACCAGATGTTTCAGTCGCGAAGTGTCGATATTGGCCAACAGACCGGCGGCCGCGGTGTTGTCGAGGTGTCCGAACCTGCCGGCGATGCGCTGCTTGAGCGGATAAGGATAGTCGCCATTGGCCAGCATGTCGCGATCGTGATTGCACTCGAGCACCAGGGCATCGCAGCCGGAGAGGCTGGCCTCGACGAATGCCGTGCTGATGCCGAGGTCAGTCAACACGCCAAGGCGCCAGCGCCCGTCGGAGCAGACAAACTGCACCGGTTCGCGCGCATCATGCGGTACGGGAAAGGGCCGGATCTCGATGGCGCCGACGGCGAACACGTCGTGGCTGTCGAAGCCGTACACCCGGGGCAGCTCGGCAAAACGCTCGCCAACCACCGACAGCGTGCCGAAGGTGAGCCAGACCGGCGTTCCGAAGCGCGCCGCGAAAGCTGCGACGCCGCCGACGTGATCGGTGTGTTCGTGGGTGACGATAATCGCCGACACCGTCGCGGGCGCGACGCCGATCCGGGCGAGCCGGGCCACCGTGTCGCGTACGCCGAAGCCGCAATCGATCAGTACCCTTGTTGAACCGACTTCGACCAGCAGGCCGTTGCCCTCGCTGCCGCTCCCCAAGCATGCGAAGCGCATCGCCGGGCTATCCGCGGATCCTCGCCCGGCCGGACGCTGCCGTCACTTCAGTTGATCCTGCAGCAGCGCCAGGATCTTGGCGCCGTTCGCGGAGCGATCTTCGACACCCTGCGGGTCCTGGACGGTAACCACGCTCGTCGGATCGGCCTGCGTCACGACGACGCGGTACTGCTCGGGCTTGTCCTTTTCGTCGCTCTTCCAGAACGCCAACTTATCGAGCCAGCCCTTCTGCTTGGGGTCCAGGTCGGGGTTGGCGTAACGCACGAAGTAAAGCCCCTTCGACCGGTCGCGATCGACGACGGTAAAGCCGGTGCGGTCGAGCGCGAGGCCGATGCGGCGCCAGGCGCGATCGAAGTTGTCGTCGACGACGAGCCGGCTCGCGCCATCGCCGCCCTTCTCGATGCGGGCGCGCGCGGGCTGCCCGGGCAGCGCCGCGACCGCGGTTGCGGCGACCGCGCCCGGGGTGCCGAACTTCACCATCAGCCGGGTGAGAAACTCCGCCTCCAGTTCGGGACTCGGCGGCGTCGGCGTCCACTGGAAATCGTCACCGGTCTTCGTAAGCCGCGAGTCCGGCTTGGTGGGGACCTGCACTGCACCGTAGTGGGTGATGTAGATCTCGACCGTTCCCGACTCGCTGCCCGCCTCGATGCGCGAGCGGAACTTGTCGCGGCGATAAGTATCGGTGAGCAGGTCGATGTATTTCGCGAAATATTGGGCCAGTGCGGTCTGCGGCACGCCGGCGCGGTTTTCCGCCCAGTCGGTTTCCATGATGCCGAGGGTGGGCTGCTCGACGGCCAACGCGAAGCCGTTGGCTTGCCAGAAATCGCGCAGCGCGCTCCACGCCTGTTCCGGCGTTGCCTTGACCACCAGCCAGCGCTCCGACCCGGCGCGGGCCAGATGCGCGTCCGGGTTGGCCGGCAGGACCTCGCTGGTCTTGCCCGCAGCGCGCGCCGCGGCGGCTCCCGACGCGGTCGAGGCGAGATAGCGGTCGTCGTATGCGGGCGTGGAAAGGTCGGGGGGTATCTCCAGCGTCGGCGCCGCGGTGGCAGACCGGTAGTCGATCTTCTTGCCGAGCGAGGTCGTCATTTCGCAACCACCCAGCAGCATGCCGAGCAATGCAACGAGGAGCGCCGCAGGGAAGCGGCGGTGAAGGAAGGAAGTGTGCAGCATGCTTGAATCTCCGTCAGAGTCCGTTTAGAGACAACCCGCTTCGCGCAACGCTGCGCGAAGGCTCTCATGATGCGCCGGCGCGAGCGGGGTGAGCGGCAACCGCAGATCGCCGCCGATAAGGCCCATTTCCGCCAGCGCCCACTTCACCGGAATCGGGTTCGCCTCGAGAAACAATTTGCGGTGCAAAGGCAGCAAGCGATCGTTCACCGAGCGCGCCCCGGCGACGTCGCCGGCGAGCGCCGCGGCGCACAGCTCCGCCAGCAACCGCGGGGCGACGTTGGCGGTGACCGAGATCACACCCTGGCCACCCATGAGCATCACCGGCAGCGCGCTCATGTCGTCCCCGCTGTAGACGGCGAACTCGGTGTGGCCTGCCGCGCGCAGCTCGCGGATGAGCTCGCTGCCGCGCCCCAGGTCGGCAGTTGCATCCTTGATGCCGATAATGCCCGGAACCTGCGCCAAGCGCAGCACCGTGTCATTGGCGAGATCGGCTACGCTGCGGCTCGGCACGTTATAGAGGATCAGCGGCAGATCGACCGTCTCGACAATGCTGCGGAAATGGCGGTAGAGGCCTTCCTGCGAGGGCTTGTTGTAGTACGGCACGACCGACAGGCAGCAGCTCGCGCCGACCTCTTTGGCGTAGCCGGTGAGCGCAATCGCCTCCGCGGTGGCGTTCGCGCCCGTGCCGGCGATCACCGGGACGCGCCCCGCGGCGCTTTCGACCGCGGACTTGATCAGCAGGCAATGCTCTTCGACGCTGACTGTGGGCGATTCGCCGGTTGTGCCGACGACGACGATGCCGGAGGTGCCGTTGGCGACATGAAAATCAACCAGCTTGGCGAGCCCGCGCAGATCGAGTGCGCCACCGGCTTGCATTGGCGTAACGATCGCGACCAGGCTTCCTTTCAGCATCGAGACGAACCCGAAAAAGGTCGCATTTTACCCCAATCATTCGGGGAGAGGCGTCGGCCACACTCGGCCGCGGCCCACCGCAGCCAGGCGTTGGATCACCGTCGGGCGCGCGCCGCCGACGCGCCCCTGCTCGAAGGCAATGACCGTCAGCTGGCTGCGCGCGAATTCCAGCAGTTCGCCTGGCGTGAGCAGGAAGTTGGGATTGGCAGGCGGGCCATACGCCGCGTTGCCGGCCGCAAACGTTTCGTAGAGCACAACCCCGTCCGCAGCGAGCGCTGCGAGCAGATGCGGAAACAGCGCGCGGTGCAGGTAGTTGACCGCCACGATCGCGTCGAAGCGCTCGCCCGCAAACGGCCAGGCCCCGGTCTCCAGATCGACGGCGCGGGTTTCCACGCCGGGAGCTCCGAAGAAGCTTGCCAGCGCCGCGCGATCGCGATCGACCGCGAGCACGTGCGCGCCGCGCGCGGCGAGGTACAGCGCGTGTCGGCCGTGCCCCGCGGCAAGATCGAGCACGCGGGCGCCGCTGGGAATGAGCGGCGCGAAGCGAACGACCCAGGGCGAGGGATCGCGCTCGCTCATCGCCGGCGCCTTCGCGGCTTGCTGGCGACCGTCCTTACCGCGGTGTTGCTCTCGGCTGCGGCGGCCACCAGCCAATCGACGACGGCCTGCGCCTCCGGCCGTTTCGCACTCGCCGCCGAGCGCACGATGAAATACGCGCGCGACGTGCCGTAGGTGTCGGGAAACGGCGCGACCAGCTGCCGTTGCTCGAGCAGCCGGTCGACCAGCGGGCTTCGTCCCAGCGCGACGCCTTGTCCGTCGAGCGCGGCCTGGATCAGCAGATCGAACTGGTTGAAGCGCATCGCGCCCGCTCCGCCGGTCTCCGCCATGCCGATCGCGGCGAACCACTGGCCCCAGTTGAGCCAGGGAAAGCGGCCGCGGTCGTCGTCGATATGCAGCAGGACGTGCCGGGCGAGGTCCTCGGGGCGCTTGAGCGGGCGCGCGGGGTCGGCCGCAAGCGCCGGGCTGCACACCGGCTGCAGGCGCTCGCCGAACAACCGGTACGCGCCCGGCGGCGCCATCGTCTCCGGGCAATAGCGCACCGCGAGGTCGATGCGCTCGCGATCGAGATCGAGAATGCGGTTGTCGGCGGAGATGAAGATCTCGACTTCGGGGTGCTGGGCGCGGAAGTGCGGCAGGCGTGGCAGCAGCCACAGCGCGGCGAAGGGTATCGCGGTGGACAGCGTCACCGGCAGCGCCGACTGTTCGCGACGAATGCGGGCGACCACCTGATCGAGATCAGCGAGGATCGCCTTGGCCGCCCCGTGGAGCACCTGGCCGGCTTCGGTCAACAGCAAGGCGCGGTGCCGGCGCTCGAACAACGGCATGCCGAGCTGCTCTTCGAGCGTCTGGATCTGTCGCGACAGCGCCGATTGGGTGAGGTAGAGCTCTTCGGCCGCGCGCGTGAAAGACAAATGCCGCGCGGCCGCCTCGAAGCCCTTCAGCAGGTCGAGCGAGGGCATGCGCTCGCGCGGGCGGACGGCCGAGGATTCCGGTTTAGGCATTCCGATTCCTCATGCAATGGATGCGCCGAAAGCGTTTGAAGCGCCTGGGTATTGCACCGATACTATCCCTGCAGACGCGTAATCTGCGCTGCGGCCAACCCCGGCCGATGCATGCATTCTACGCATACATTAGGAAAATTGCCATGACCGCCAGTCGCCGTCTTCACCGCCGTACCCGCCACGCCGTGCTGCGTCCCCGCGAATCGCTGCTGCTCGACAACGCACGGGGCACGCTCCTCGTCGTCGAACACGGTTGCCTGTGGGTGACCCTCGAGCACGATCTGCGCGACATCGTTCTTAGCCGAGGGATGCGCTTCAAGATCGATCGGCGCGGGCGCACGATCGTGACCGCCGAAGCCGACAGCGCGGTGCGCGTGGTTGCACCAGTGGGCCTGCGCGACCGCATCAGGGGCGCGCTGCAGCGCGCGGCCGCGAGCGTGCGGCGCGACTTGGCCGGCCGGTTCGCGGGCCGCTTCGCGCCGCTCTTCTAGGCCCCCGGGCCAACGCCGGCGGCGGGCTCACTTGCGCGCGAACACGAGGCCGCTGCTGCCCTTGCTGATCTTGATGGTGTCGCCGGCCGCGAACTTGCCTGCGAGGATCTCCCGCGCCAGCGGATTCTCGATCTCCTGCTGGATCGCGCGCTTGAGCGGCCGCGCGCCGAAAACCGGATCGAATCCGACCTTCGCCACTTCGGCCAGCGCCGCCGGCGCGACCTCGAGTTGGATCTCCAGCTTGGCGAGCCGCGCTTCGAGGGCCTTGAGCTGGATTTTGGCGATCGCCTCGATGTCCTTTTCGGACAAGGCATGGAACACGACGATCTCGTCGATGCGATTGATGAATTCGGGCCGGAATGTCGTCTTGACCTCGGCCATCACCGCGAGCTTGATCACGCCGTAGTCGTCGCCGGACATCTGCTGGATCATCTGCGAGCCGAGATTGGAGGTCATCACGATCACGGTGTTCTTGAAATCGACCGTGCGCCCCTGGCCATCGGTCATGCGACCGTCGTCGAGCACCTGCAGCAGGACGTTGAACACGTCGGGGTGCGCCTTTTCCACCTCGTCGAGCAGGATCACGGAATACGGCTTGCGCCGCACCGCTTCGGTCAGGTAGCCGCCTTCCTCGTAGCCGACATAGCCCGGCGGCGCGCCGATCAGGCGCGCCACCGAATGCCGTTCCATGAACTCGGACATGTCGATGCGGATCAAGTGCTGCTCGGAATCGAACAGGAACTCGGCGAGCGCCTTGCACAGCTCGGTCTTGCCCACCCCGGTGGGTCCCAGGAACAGGAACGAGCCGTAGGGGCGGTTGGGGTCGCCCAGTCCCGAGCGCGAACGGCGGATCGCGTCCGAAACCAGCCGGACCGCTTCGTCCTGGCCGACCACGCGCCGGTGCAGCGCGTCCTCCATCTGCAGCAGCTTTTCGCGCTCGCCCTGCATCATCTTCGACACCGGAATGCCGGTTGCGCGCGAGACCACTTCGGCGATCTCCTCGGCGCCGACCTGCGTGCGCAGCAGTTTGGGTTTCTTCGCCTGCTCCTTGGCGAGCTTGGTGTCGGCTTTCTTGAGCTGCGCCTCGAGCTGCGGCAGCTTGCCGTATTGCAGCTCCGACATCGTCTGCCAGTCGCCCTTGCGCCTGGCCTCCTCCATCTGCAGCTTGATCTTGTCGATCTCTTCCTTGATATGCTGCGCACCCTGGACCTGCGCCTTTTCAGCCTGCCAGATCTCGTCCAGATCGGCGTATTCGCGCTCGAGGCGGTGGATCTCGTCCTCGATCGAGGCCAGGCGTTTCCGCGACGCCTCGTCTTTTTCCTTTTTCACCGCCTCGCGCTCGATCTTGAGCTGGATGATCCTGCGCTCGAGCCGGTCCATCGCCTCGGGCTTGGAGTCGATTTCCATCTTGATGCGGGCCGCAGCCTCGTCGATCAGGTCGATGGCCTTGTCGGGAAGAAAGCGATCGGTGATATAGCGCTGTGAAAGCTCCGCCGCGGCGACGATCGCCGGGTCGGTGATCTCCACGCCATGGTGGATCTCGTAGCGCTCCTGCAGGCCGCGCAGGATCGCGATGGTCGACTCGACCGACGGCTCGTCGACGAGCACCTTCTGGAAGCGCCGCTCGAGGGCGGCGTCCTTTTCGATGTACTTGCGGTATTCGTCCAGCGTTGTCGCGCCCACGCAGTGCAGCTCGCCCCGCGCCAACGCCGGCTTGAGCATATTGCCCGCGTCGATCGCACCTTCGGCCTTGCCAGCACCCACCACCGTGTGCAACTCGTCGATGAACACGATCGTCCGGCCTTCGTCGGCGGCGATGTCCTTGAGCACGGCCTTCAGCCGCTCCTCGAACTCGCCGCGGTACTTGGCGCCGGCGACCATCGCGCCGATGTCGAGCGAGATCAGCCGGCGGTCACGAAGGCCCTCGGGGACGTCGCCGTCGACGATCCGCTGCGCGAGGCCCTCGACGATCGCGGTCTTGCCCACGCCGGGCTCACCGATCAGGACCGGGTTGTTCTTCGTGCGCCGCGAGAGCACCTGGATCACGCGACGGATCTCGTCGTCGCGCCCGATCACCGGGTCGAGCTTGCCCAGCTCGGCGGCCTCGGTGAGGTCGCGCCCGAAGCGCTCAAGCGCCTGGAACTTGTCCTCGGGGTTCTGGTCGGTAACGCGGTGCGAGCCACGTACCTCCTCGAGTGCCTTGAGCAGCTCGTCGTGGGAGGCACCGGCGCCGCGGAGGGCGTCACCGGCGCTGCCT
>DASZIB010000027.1:0-3464 GCA_035937415.1 Edaphobacterium sp. (SeqCode)
TGGTAGACGGTCGCGCGCAGCGCACCGCCGTAAAGCCGGGCATGCACGTGCACGCCCGGCTCGCCGAGCAGGAGCGCGCCGAGCGCCGGGGCGAGCGTCACATCTGGGCTTTCGATCTCGAATGGCGAGGCCGGCTCGAGCGAGACCACACGCACGTCGCTCAGCGCCGCGCCCAGCGGCAGGTTCAGCCCCTGGCCCGAGGAACTGAAGCCGAGGCTCAGGGGCCGGAGCAGCGCCGTCAGCGTCGCCGCGTAAGGGAAGGTTGCCGCGAGCGAGCCGACAAAGACGATCGCGCCGAAAGCGGCGTAGACGATCGTGTTGCGATGTGCGCGCGCAAAGCCGCCCAGGCGCGCGCCAAAACCGTCAGCCATTGCGGCCCAGTGCGACACAGGTCATCTCGACATCGAAGGTATGCTGGTCCTGCGAGCGCCGCGTGACGTGCAAGGTCGATACCGTGACCGGGACCTTGAGACCGCTCAGCCCGTAAAGCGTATCGACGATCTGTGCGAGGCTGAGCGCGTTGAGCCGGAGTTCGACTGTGTATTGCGTGAGGCCGCCCGGGATTTTCTTGTCGGCCGGCGTTATCGAGCCGATCTTGTCCTTGCCCGGCGCGCTAGTGAGCGCCTGCTCGACCACCGAGAAGAGCGAGAAGTCGCCGTTCTCCGGGACCGTACGCATGCGCATCGTGGCGAGGTCGATCCGCAGCCGCTGGTAGGTGCGCATCATGCGCGCGACCTCGACCGCGTCGTGCTGGCGCTGCTGGATGCGCTCGTCAAGTCCACCGAGCCCATCGTGGATCGGCAGGTAGACGAGATTGAACGCGAGGAACAGTGCGACCAGCCCGCCGGCGATCTGCACTAGGACGCGCTCGCGCGGCTCGAGTTTCCGGTAACGCGCACGCGCCGCCGCAACCGTCGGAGCGGCCGCCGCACGCGCACGCGCGGTTTGCGCGATCCAAATTTCGGAGAGGCGCGCCGCCATCGCGTCGCCGCTGTCGCCCACTGTTTTTCGCATCCGCTCCAGCATCTACATCGCCTACTCCGTCGCTTCCCCGCGGATCGCGGCGGTAACCCGAAACTCGACCTTGCTCGGATCGGAGCCGGCGGTAGCATGGGTGACCTGGATATCGCGGAAGTAGCCGTTTAAGTCCAGCGCTTTCTTGACCCGGTCGACGGTCGCGAATGAGTCGGCCATGCCGTCGAGCTTGATCGTGCCCTCGTCGAGCGTGAAGTCGACGATCTCCGCGCCGAGGTGCGGCGGCAGTGCGCGCGACAGTGCGAGCAGCGTGTCGAGCGGCGAGGCCGACGCGCCGGCGCCACCCATCAGGTGCAACTGCTTCTCCATCGAGGTGACCTGTGCAGCGAGTTCGGCCTTCGCGTCGGCACCTGAGACGTGCCGGCCCAGCGCGGGAGCGGCGATCGCAGCGATTTGGCGGTTGACCTGGCCGAGCCGGTGGAGGTTGGAGGAGATCGTTATTCCGATATGCAGCGCGATCGCGGCGATGGCCGCGCCAGCCACGATGAAGGTCGTGCGCCACGGACGCAGGCTGCCGGTGCGGCCGCGAAAAGCGAAATCCCCCTGGCGGAAATTGAGCAATTCGACCGTCGCGCCCGGCGCTTCGCCAAGCAGCATCGCGAGGCATCCGGCAAACCGCGTCGAACGCCCGGAGACCTGTCCGAGCAGCGCCGCGCAGTCGAATTCCTCAAGCGTATGGACCGGCACGGCGAGCGCCTCCGCCAGCCGCCGACGCACCTCCGGCGTGGCTGCCATAGGTCCCGTCAACACCAGCTCTGGCTGTTCGTGGTCGGAAGTGTGGGCGAGCAAGGTCTGGCGTACCGCGCCCAAAACGGCCGCGGTGCCCGGCGCTGGCGCGCCGTTTGCCGGGCCGAGTTCGGCGACGACGGTGCGGATCGCGCGTGGCATTCCCATGTCGTCGAGCAGCACCATCGAGGTCGAGCCCTGGCCGAGATCGACCAGCAGATGGGCGCCGCCCTGGCCGTTGCGTACGCGCGCCAGCAACGCGGCCAGCGCAAGCGCGCTCAGGGTGACCGTCTTGGGATTGATCCCGGCGCGCGCGAGCAATTCGAGATGGCGTCGCAGGTCTTCCTTGCGCACCATCGCGGCCATCACCAGCGTCTTGTCTTCCTGCTGGCCGACGCGGGTGAAGGCGACCACCGATTCGTCGACGCCGACCGGCAGATGTTCTTCCAAGGCGAACGGCACGGTCTGGTTAAGCCGACGCTGATCCTTGAACGGCAACGCGAGCATCCGCTTGACCACCAATTCGCCGGGCAGCGCCGTGAGGACAAGATCGGGCTTGCCCGCGCCACCGAGTAGCCGGGCAAGCGCAGGGGCGAGGTCCGTCTCGTCAGGCCCGCGGCGCTCCTCGGCCACCTCGAGCATCGCCAACGAATTCCAACTTCGCTCGGCCAGTGCGCCGCGCACCGAATCGCCCGCCACCTCGATCGCCAGGATTCGCTGCGCCATCGGCCTAGCCCTCGTGCCAGCTCGCCAGCATCGAGGTGCCGTTGCTGTTGCGGCGGAAGGTGCTGGTGATGCGCTGGCGCGAGCCCGCATAAATGCCCACGCCGGTGACGGTGAAATAGGCGCTGCGGGTCGTGATGAGTTTCATAAGGGGCGTGGCGGCCTCGCCCAGTCCGGCCAGGTTGCCGACGTCAGTTACCATCAGTAAGGGTTGTACTGAACGGGCCTGGACAATTTGCTTGACCATCGAGGTATCGCTGGACAACTGCGGCACCAGCGCAGCAATAACTTCGGGGGGCGCGGTGTTGATGTTCACGCGCGGCTCGGGCGCGGCGGTCAGGAATTGTTGCAGCCGGAAAAAAGTCGCGTCGTCCACCCCCCGAATCATCCGCAGATCGCCAATGGTCGGCATCGGGCCGTTGCGCGGCTCGTACGGCGGTATCAGCCGCAAGTAATAGTCCGCCTCGGCCCCCCCTGGTGATTCGATACTATCCGGGTCGAGCCAGTCAACTATGGCTGGGATGAGAGCCGGGGAGACCCCGATGTTTGTGAACAGGCGCTCGATGATGGCGGCGTACTCGGGATTGGGCTGCCCATTGCGCGGATTGATGAGCATGTTGATGTCGAGTTTGCGCGCTTCGTCGATGATCGAAACCTGGGTTATTCCGCCACCCAGCGGCAGGGGTGGATAGGGCTGGGCCCACGGCTCGTCGAGTCCGTCATGCGGAGTCTTGGCGAGCGCGTCCAGCTTTGCATCGGTCGAGAGCAGCGAGAGGCCGACGCTTACGGCCGAGCGGGCGAGGTACTCGGCCCGCAGTTCGTTGGCCTGGCCCGCCGCGGATCGGTAGCCGAGCGACGCCGAGGTGGTGAAGTCCATAACCAACAACGTCATTAGCGCGAGCGCCATCATCGTGACCAGCAGGGCGACGCCGCGCTCGCTCTTTTTCGCTGCGCCTACCATTGCATGAACGCCATTGGCA
>DASZIB010000028.1:0-82347 GCA_035937415.1 Edaphobacterium sp. (SeqCode)
ATGGCCAAGGGCAAATTTGAGCGGACGAAGCCGCACGTGAACGTGGGGACGATCGGGCACGTGGATCATGGGAAGACGACGCTGACGGCGGCGCTGACGCTGGTGCTGTCGCGGCAGTTTGGTGGTGAGGCGAGGGCCTACGACCAGATTGACAATGCGCCGGAGGAGAAGGCGCGGGGGATCACGATCAACACGGCGCACGTGGAGTACGAGACGAAGAACCGGCACTACGCGCACGTGGACTGTCCTGGGCATGCGGACTATGTGAAGAACATGATCACGGGAGCGGCGCAGATGGACGGGGCGATTCTGGTGGTATCGGCGGCCGATGGGCCGATGCCGCAGACGCGGGAGCACATCTTGCTGGCGCGGCAGGTTGGGGTGCCCTACATCGTGGTGTTTTTGAACAAGGCGGACATGGTCGATGACAAGGAGCTCCTGGAGCTAGTTGAGCTCGAGGTGCGGGAGCTGTTGAGCAAGTACGAGTTTCCCGGGGACAAGATCCCGATCATCATCGGCAGTGCCAAGCTGGCGCTGGAGGGGGACAAGTCGGATCTGGGGGAGGCGTGCATCAACCGGCTGGCCGAGGCTCTGGACACGTACATACCGACGCCGAAGCGGCTGATCGATGGGCCGTTTCTGATGCCGGTGGAGGACGTGTTCAGCATTTCGGGTCGGGGAACGGTGGTGACGGGGCGGGTGGAGCGTGGGGTGGTGAAGGTGGGCGAAGAGCTGGAGATCATCGGTCTTAAGCCGACGCTGAAGACGGTCTGCACGGGGGTGGAGATGTTCCGCAAGCTGCTCGATCAGGGGCAGGCTGGGGACAACATCGGGGTGCTGCTGCGGGGGACGAAGCGGGAGGAGGTGGAGCGGGGGCAGGTGCTGGCCAAGCCGGGGAGCATCACGCCGCACACCAAGTTCACCTGCGAGGTGTATGTGCTGTCGAAGGAGGAAGGTGGGCGGCACACGCCGTTCTTTCCGGGGTACCGGCCGCAGTTTTATTTCCGGACCACGGACGTGACGGGGAGTGTGGAGTTGCCGGCGGGCACGGAGATGGTGATGCCTGGGGACAATATCCAGATGACGGTGACGCTGATTGCGCCCATTGCGATGGAGGACGGCTTGCGCTTTGCGATCCGGGAAGGCGGCCGCACCGTCGGTGCCGGCGTCGTCGCCAAGGTCATCGAGTAACGCCGTAGCGAACCGCAGGCTAATTGCTGCACGACTGAAAGTCGACCATGCAAAACCAGAGAATCCGCATCCGTCTGAAGGCGTTCGATTACAAGCTAATCGACCAGTCGGCGCAGGAAATCGTCGACACGGCCAAGCGCTCCGGCGCCGTCGTGAAGGGGCCGGTGCCGCTGCCGACCAAGATCGAGCGCTTCGACATCCTGCGCTCGCCCCACGTCAACAAGACCTCGCGCGACCAGCTCGAGATCCGCACGCACCTGCGGCTGATGGATATCGTCGATCCGACCGACAAGACGGTCGATCAGCTGATGAAGCTCGATCTGCCGGCCGGTGTCGACGTCGAGATCAAGCTGCAATGATTTGGCCGGCCGATCAATCGCAATCGGCGGCAACGAAAGGATAACGAACATGAGTCTCGGCTTGGTGGGTCGCAAGGTGGGCATGACCCGCGTCTTTACCGATGACGGCGCCGCCGTCCCGGTGACGGTGCTCGACGTCGCCAACAACCGCGTCACGCAGATCAAGACGCCCGAAGCCGACGGCTACGCCGCGGTGCAGATCACGTACGGCAAGCGCCGCGCGCGCCGGGTCAACAAGGCGCAGGCCGGCCATCTTGCCAAGGCCGGCGCCGAGGCGGGCGAGCTCCTCCGGGAGTTCCCGGTGTCGGCGGAGGATCTCACCAAGCTCAAGGTCGGCGAGACGGTCAGCGTCGAGACCTTCGCCGTGGGCCAGCTGGTCGACGTGTCGGGCACGACCAAGGGCCGCGGCTTCGCGGGCGTGATCGCGCGCCACCACTTCAGCTCGAACCGCGCCTCGCACGGCAACTCGGTTTCGCACAACAAGCCCGGATCGATTTCGATGGCGCAGGACCCGGGCCGGGTCTTTCCCGGCAAGCGCATGGCCGGCCAGCACGGCAACGTCAAGCGCACCGTGCAGATGCTGAAGGTCATCCGCGTCGATGCCGCGCGCGGCCTGCTGCTCGTCAAGGGCGCGGTGCCCGGCGCCGATGGCGGCCACATCATCGTCCGGCCCTCGGTCAAGACACCGGCCAAGAAGGGAACCTGAGCATGGACCTGAAGCTCATCAACGACAGCGGCAAGCCGGCGGCAACGCTCGCGGCGTCCGACGCGCTGTTCGCACGCGAGTACAACGAGGCACTGGTGCATCAGGTGGTAACCGCGTTCCAGGCCAACGCGCGCCGCGGGACCCGCGCCCAGAAATCGCGCGGCGAGATCAACAAGTCGCACAAGAAACCCTGGCAGCAGAAGGGCACCGGACGCGCGCGCGCCGGCCAGGCGAACAGCCCCTTGTGGCGCGGCGGCGGCAAGATCTTCCCCAGCTCGCCCGACGAGAATTTTGCGCACAAGGTCAATCGCAAGATGTACCGCGCTGGAATCGCGTCGATCCTGTCACAGCTCGTCCGCGAGGGCCGCTTGTCCGTTGTCGACGAGCTCGCGCTCGAGGCGCCGAAGACGAAGCAGTTCGTGCAGAAGATCAGGGCCTTCGGGCTCTCGGGCACGGTCCTTGTCGTCACCGACAAGGTCCACCCCAACGTGCTGCTGTCCTCGCGCAACCTGGCCGAAGTGCTGGTTCTGGAGGCGAAGGAAGTTGATCCGGTAAGCCTGGTCCGGTTCGAGAACGTGCTCCTGACCCGGGCGGCGGTGACGCAGTTCGAGGAGATGCTGGGATGAACGCGCAAAAGACGGCACCCAAAGTCGCGTCGCCGAAAGGCAACGAAGAACGCCTCATGACGATTCTCCTGGCGCCGGTGATCTCGGAAAAGGCGACGCAGATCGCCGATCGCCACAACCAGGTCATCTTCCGCGTCCGGCCCGACGCCACCAAGAAGGACGTGAAGGCCGCGGTCGAACTGCTGTGGAAGGAAAAGAAGGTCGAGGTCGCGAACGTCCAGATCGTCAACGTTCACGGCAAGCAAAAGCGCTTCGGCGCCTACTCCGGCCGGCGCCGCAACTGGAAGAAGGCGTACGTGAGCCTCAAGCCCGGCCAGGAAATCAACTTCGCGCAAGAGGCCTAAGCCATGCCCCTCGTCAAAGTCAAACCGACTTCGCCGGGCCGCCGCGGCCTGGTGAAGGTCGTCAATCACGACCTGCACAAGGGCCGCCCCTTCGAAAAGCTCATCGAAAGCAAGAAGCGCGGTTCGGGCCGGAACAACAACGGCCACATCACCATGCGGCATCAGGGTGGCGGGCACAAGCGCTACTACCGCGTCGTCGACTTCCGCCGCAACAAGGATGGGATTGCGGCGAAGGTGGAGCGGCTCGAATACGATCCGAACCGCAGCGCGCATCTCGCGCTGCTGCTCTACGCCGACGGGGAGCGCCGCTACATCGTCGCGCCGCGCGGTATTGGCGCAGGGGCACAGGTGATGAATGGCGCGGATGCGCCGATCAAGCCGGGCAACTGCCTGCCACTGCGGAACATCCCCGTGGGCACCACGATTCATTGCGTGGAAATGCTGCCGGGCAAGGGCGCACAGATCGCGCGCTCGGCTGGTGCATCGGTGCAACTGCTGGCGCGCGAGGGCGCGTATGCGCAGCTGCGCATGCACTCGGGCGAGATCCGCAAGGTGCACGTCGATTGCCGCGCGACCATCGGCTCGGTCGGCAACGAGGAGCACAACCTGCGCTCGATCGGGAAGGCCGGCGCGACCCGCTGGCGGGGCATCCGGCCCACCGTGCGTGGCGAGGTGATGAATCCGGTCGACCACCCGCACGGCGGGCGCACCCGCGGCAACCGGCATCCGGTTTCGCCATGGGGCACGCCGACGAAGGGTTATCACACACGCAAGAACAAGCGCACCGACGGCATGATCATTCGCCGCCGCCACGCCGTTAAGAAGGGCTGATTGCCATGGCACGTTCGATCAAGAAGGGCCCGTTCGTCGACCACCATCTGCAGGCGAAAGTCGAAGCGGCACGGGCGACCTCGGACAAGCGGCCGATCAAGACCTGGTCGCGGCGCTCCACGATCACGCCTGATTTTGTCGGCCTGACCATCGCGATTCACAACGGCAAGCAGCACATCCCGGTGTACGTTTCCGAAAACATGGTCGGCCACAAGCTCGGCGAATTCGCGCTGACCCGCACCTTCAAGGCCCACTCGGCGGACAAGAAAGTGGTCGCGCCGACGACGCCGCCGAGAAAATAGGAGGCAGGCATGGAGACCAAAGCGATCCTGCGTGGCGTGCGGCTGTCGGCCCAGAAGGGGCGGCTCGTCGCCGACCAGATCCGCGGGCTGCCCGTCGCCAAGGCGCTCGACGTGCTCGCCTTCAGCCCCAAGAAGGGCGCCAAGATCATCAAGCGCGTGCTCGAGTCGGCGATTGCCAACGCCGAGCATAACGACGGCGCCGACGTCGACGAACTCAAGGTGCGGACGATTTGCGTCGACAAGGCGGAAAGCCTGCGCCGGTTCACCGCCCGGGCCAAGGGCCGCGGCAACGTGATCCTCAAGCAGACCTGCCACATCCACGTCACCGTCGGTGACGGCAAGTAGGCGCCAACTAAGGACAGCTCATGGGACAGAAAATCAATCCAACCGGCTTCCGCCTCGCGGTCAATCGCGACTGGGCGTCGAAGTGGTACGCGAACAGCAAGCACTTCGCGACGACGCTGAACGAGGACATCAAGGTCCGCGACTACCTGCGCAAGAAGCTCTCCCACGCGTCGGTCGGCAAGATCACGATCGAGCGGCCGGCGAAGAACGCGCGCATCACCATCCACAGCGCGCGGCCCGGCGTCGTCATCGGCAAGAAGGGCGAGGACATCGAGACTCTGCGCGCCAACCTGCGCAAGATGATGCGGACCGAGGTCGGCTTGAACATCGAGGAAATCCGCAAGCCCGAGATCGACGCCCAGCTGGTCGCCGACTCGATCGCGCAGCAGCTCGAAAAGCGGATCATGTTCCGCCGCGCGATGAAGCGCGCGATGCAGAACGCGATGCGGCTCGGCGCCCAGGGGATCAAGATCATGAGCTCGGGGCGGCTTAACGGCATCGAGATTGCGCGTACCGAGTGGTATCGCGAGGGACGGGTACCGCTGCATACGCTGCGCGCCGACATCGACTACGGGTTTGCCGAGGCCAAGACGACCTACGGCGTGATCGGCATCAAGGTCTGGGTATTCAAGGGCGAGGTGCTGCCGCAGAACGCCGAGCCGCTGGCCGCGCCGGTGCCGGCGCCGGAACCGCCGAAACGCGCCCGCAAGAGTGCAGGAGTGAAGAATGCTGCAGCCAGCTAGAAGGAAATACCGCAAGGAGCAGAAGGGCCGCAACAAGGGAGTGGCCACGGTCGGCGCCAAGGTCAGCTTCGGCGAATACGGCCTGAAGGCCGTCGGCCGCGGGCGGCTGACCGCGCGCCAGATCGAGGCCGCGCGCCGGGCCATGACCCGCCACATCAAGCGCGGCGGGCGCATCTGGATCCGCATCTACCCCGACAAGCCGGTGTCGCGCAAACCGGCCGAGGTGCGGATGGGCAACGGCAAGGGCAACCCGGAGTACTACGTCGCCGAGATCGTGCCGGGCAAGGTTCTCTACGAAATGGACGGTGTCGACGAGGCGCTGGCGCGCGAGGCCTTCGCGCTGGCCGCAGCCAAGCTGCCGATCCGGACGACATTCGTGCACCGCCTGCTCGGCTAGAAGGAACGGACCATGAAGCGCACCGAACGCTGGAAAGACCTCCGCGACAAGTCGCCGGACGAGCTCAAGACCGAGCTCACCGCGCTGCTCAAGGAACAGTTTGGCCTACGCATGCAGAAGGCCACGCAGCAGCTGACCAACAACGCGAGCGTGATGCGCGTGCGCCGCGACATCGCGCGGGTCAAGACGCTCCTCAATCAGAAGGCGGGACAAGCATGAGCGAACCACTCGAGACGACGGCCACGGCGGCCGCGCCGGCCGGCAAGGGCAGCCTGATCCAGACCCAGATCGGGCGCGTGGTCAGCGACAAGATGCAAAAGACGGTGACGGTCCTGGTCGAGCACCGGGTCAAGCACCCGCTCTACGGCAAGGTTGTCACCCGCTCGCGGAAGTACCACGCCCACGACGAGAACAACGAGTACAAGCAGGGCGACCTGGTCGAGATCGAGGCTTGCCGCAAGCTCGCCAAGACCAAGTCCTGGCGGGTGAAGCGCCTGGTCGAGAAGGCGAAGGTCATCTAAGCCATTGATCGAACGATGGTGTTGCGGATAAGCACAAATCCTGCCATACTTTTGGATTCCCCCGCAGCGGATGGGTTGCGCAGCACGCTCCCGCCGCCGGCGGCTCTACCCGGACGGGTTCCAAGACTGGCCGCCGCAACTGACGCAGGACGCGGGCGGCGCCGAGGCGGATTGCTTCAGGCGTCGCCGGGCGGGTTAAGTTGGAGAGTTGCAATGATCCAGATGCAGACGATGCTGGAGGTCGCCGACAACACCGGCGCCCGGCGGGTAATGTGCATTAAGGTGCTCGGCGGCAGCAAGCGCCGCTACGCGCACATCGGCGACGTGATCAGGGTCAGCATCAAGGACGCTGCCCCGCGCGGCCGGGTCAAGAAGGGCGAGATTTACCACGCCGTCGTGGTGCGCACCCGCCAGGGCGTCCGCCGCGACGACGGCGCGAAGGTCAAGTTCGACACCAACGCGGCGGTGCTGCTCACGCCCAAGCTCGAGCCGATCGGCACGCGCATTTTCGGACCGGTGACGCGCGAACTGCGCACCGAGCGCTTCATGAAGATCGTGTCGCTCGCACCCGAGGTGCTCTGATCATGCGCAAGATCAAAAAGGGCGACAACGTCGTGGTTATCGCCGGTCGCGACAAGGGCAAGCGCGGCGACGTGACGCATACCGTCGGCCCCGACTATGTGCTGGTGGCGGGGATCAATCAGGTGAAGAAGCACGCGCGGCCGAACCCGATGAAGAATCAGCCGGGCGGCATCATCACCAAGGAAGTGCCGATCCACGTTTCCAACGTTGCGATCTGGAACCCGGTCACTAAGAAGGGCGATCGCATCGGTTTCCGCACCCTCCAGGACGGGCGCAAGGTCCGCTTCTACAAGTCGAACGGCGAAGTGATCGGAGCCTGACATGGCGCGCCTGAAGGAAATTTACAAGAAGGAAGTCGTGCCGGCGCTGATCAAGCAATTCGGCTATAAGTCGACGATGCAGGTCCCGCGCCTGTCGAAGATCGTCATCAACATGGGCGTGGGCGAGGCAGTCGCCGACAAGAAGATTCTCGACAACGCGGTGGGCGACATGACCAAGATCGCCGGCCAGAAGCCGGTGGTCACCAAGTCGAAGAAATCGATCGCGGTGTGGAAGATTCGCACCGGCTATCCGATCGGCTGCATGGTCACGCTACGCCAGGACCGGATGTACGAGTTCATGGATCGGCTGGTGTCGATCGCGCTGCCGCGGGTTCGCGACTTCCGGGGCATGTCGAGCCGTGCCTTCGACGGCCGCGGCAACTACAGCATGGGCGTCAAGGAGCAGATCATTTTCCCGGAGATCGAGTACGACAAGATCGATGCGATCCGCGGCATGAACATCACCATCGCGACGACGGCCAAGAGCGACGCCGAGGCGAAGGCGCTGCTCGCCGCATTCAAATTCCCGTTCAAGCCCTAGAGGCCACCATGGCGAAAACCTCTGTCATCAACCGCGACCAGAAACGCCGCTTGACGGTGAAAAGATATGCGAAACGTCGCGCCGAGCTGCTGGCGATCATGCGCAGCGCCAAGGCCTCGGACGAGGAACGGCTGACGGCGCGGCGCCGGCTGGAGCAGCTGCCACGCGATTCGAGCGCGACGCGGTTGCGCAATCGCTGCCGGCTCACCGGTCGTCCGCGCGGAGTGTTCCGCAAATTCGGCCTGGGACGCAACAAGCTGCGCGAGATCGCGATGCGCGGGGAGATCCCCGGCGTGGTCAAGGCGAGCTGGTAGGCCGCAGGCGCGGCCCATGAAAGACAAGGCAAGCTTGAGGTGACACATGAGCATGAGTGATCCGATCGCCGATATGCTGACGCGCATTCGCAATGCGCAGGTCGCGGAGAAGGCTACCGTGCAGATGCCGTCGTCGAAGGTCAAAGTGGCGATCGCCAAGGTGCTGAAGGACGAGGGCTACATCGAGGGTTTTGCCGTGGTCGGCGAGGAGAATCGGCCGCAGCTCGAGATCGCGCTCAAGTACTACGCCGGCCGCCCGGTGATCGAAAAGATCGAGCGCGTGTCGAAACCCGGACTGCGCATCTACAAGAGCAAGGACGATATCCCGCGCGTCATGAACGGGCTGGGCATCGCGATCGTCTCGACCTCCCACGGCCTAATGACCGACCGCAAGGCGCGCGCGACCGGCGTCGGCGGCGAAGTAATCTGCATTGTCGCCTGACGGAGAAGTCAGCCATGTCGCGCATCGGAAACAGCCCGATCCAGCTGCCGCCCAAGGTCGAGGTGACCCTGGCGGAGGGGGAAATCTCGGTGAAGGGGCCGCTGGGCTCGCTGTCGCAGCGCTTCGGCGCCGACATTGCCATCGAAAGGAACGGCGACACGCTGACCTTCAAGGCGGCCAACATTGAAGCCAACGCGATGCACGGCACGGTGCGCGCACTGGTGGCCAACATGGTCAAGGGCGTGACCGCCGGCTATGAAAAGAGGCTCGCGCTCGTCGGCGTCGGCTACCGCGCGCAGGCCGCCGGCGACAGGCTCAACCTGTCGCTGGGGTTCTCGCACCCGGTCGTGCACAAGATGCCCAAGGGCGTGAAGGTCGAGACGCCGCTACAGACCGAAATCATCATTCGCGGCTCCGACAAGCAGCAGGTGGGCCAGGTCGCGGCGGAGATTCGCGCCTATCGCCCGCCCGAACCGTACAAGGGCAAGGGCGTGCGCTACGCCAACGAGCAGGTCACGATCAAAGAAACGAAGAAGAAGTAGTCGCCGCGACGAGAGATACGGAGACTTGGGATCATGAACAAGAAAGAAGCTCGAGGCCGCCGCAGCCGCAAGACGCGGCTGCGCATCGCCGAGCAGCGCGCGCACCGCCTGGTGGTGGGGCGATCGAACAACCACATCTACGCGCAGATCATCGCGCCGTCGGGAGACAAGGTGCTCGTCAGCGCCTCGACGCTCGAGGCCGACGTGCGCAAGGACCTCAAGAGGGGCGGCAACCGGGAGGCCGCCACGGTGGTCGGCAAGCGCATCGCCGCGAAGGCCAAGAACGCCGGCATCGAGACGGTCGCGTTCGACCGCTCCGGGTACAAATATCACGGCCGCGTAAAGGCGCTGGCCGACGCTGCCCGCGAGGGCGGCCTGAAGTTCTAGCGCCACACAACGGACGAGAGCGAACATGGCAAAGCCAATGGGCAGGCAGCAGAACCGACAGCAGCAGGACGATCGGGGCGACGGGCTGCGGGAAAAGATGATCAGCATCAACCGCGTCACGAAGGTCGTGAAAGGCGGGCGCATCCTGGCATTCGCGGCGCTGACGGTGGTCGGCGACGGCGACGGGCGCGTCGGCATGGGCAAGGGGAAGGCCAAGGAAGTGCCGGTGGCGGTCCAAAAGGCGATGGAAGAGGCGCGCCGCCGGATGATCAAGGTACGGCTGAAGAGCGGCTCGCTGCATCACGCGGTGCAGGGCCGTCATGGTGCGACCCGGGTGTTCATGCAGCCCGCCTCGGAAGGCACCGGCATCATCGCCGGCGGCCCGATGCGCGCGGTCTTCGAGGTCGTGGGCGTGACCAACATCCTGGCCAAGTGTCATGGCCCGACGAACCCGTACAACGTCGTGCGGGCGACCCTCAACGCGCTGCAGAACGGCAACGCGCCCGCGGACATCGCGAGCAAGCGCGGAATGACCGTCGAGCAGCTGACGGAGGCTTGAAATCGTGGCCGGCGACACGCAAGTGGGAAAACTGAGAATCACGCTCATCAAGGGGCTGCGGGGCAAGAAGGACGACCATCGCGCGACGGTGCGCGGCCTCGGTCTTAAGTGGCGCAGCCATACCGTCGAGATCGAAGACACGCCGCAGGTACGCGGCATGATCAGCAAGGTCGGCTACATGCTCCGCGTCGGCACGGCCGGCCAGGGCCAGGACTGACCCACAGGGACCAGGCGATGCGAATGAATACCATCAAGCCGGCTGCCGGCAGCAAGCGCGCGCGGCGCCGCGTCGGCCGCGGCAGCGGCAGCGGGCACGGCAAGACGGCCGGCCGCGGCAGCAAGGGGCAGAAATCGCGTGCCGGCGGCTTTCACAAGGTCGGATTCGAAGGCGGCCAGATGCCGCTGCAGCGCCGGCTGCCCAAGCGCGGCTTCGTGTCGCACCTGCGCACGGACACCGCCGAAGTCCGGCTGTCCGATCTTGCCAAGCTGCCGATCGTCGACATCGACATCCTGGCGCTGAAGGCCGCCGGCTTGGTGCCCCCGGCGGCGAAGACGGTGAAGGTGATCAAGACCGGCACGCTCGTCAAGGCCGTGAAGCTCTCCGGCCTGGCGATAACCAAGGGCGCGCGCGCCGTGATCGAGGCCGCGGGCGGCAGCATCGCGGATCTGCCTGGAAAACAGGCGGAGTAAAGGGCTGGAGAACCCACGTTGGCTACGAACAATCCGGCGCAGAAGAGCGGCACCAAGTACGCAGACCTGAAAAAGCGTCTGCTGTTCTTGCTCGGCGCGCTCGTCGTCTACCGGATCGGGACGCATATTCCCGTGCCGGGCATCAATGCGGCCATGCTCGACGAGCTGTTCCGGCAGAATCAGGGCGGCATTCTCGGCCTGTTCAACGTATTTTCCGGCGGCGCGCTGCAGCGCTTCTCGATCTTCGCGCTGGGCATCATGCCGTACATCTCGGCGTCGATCATCATGCAGCTGTGCACGGTGGTCGTGCCCACGCTCGAGGCGCTCAAAAAGGAAGGCGAGGCAGGACGCCGCAAGATCACGCAGTACACGCGCTACGCGACGCTCGGCCTGTCGTTCTTCCAGGGACTCGGTATCTCGATTGCGCTCGAGTCGCAAGCCGGGCTCGTGATCGACCCGGGCATCGGGTTCCGCTTCATTTCGGCGGTGACGCTGGTCACCGGCACCATGTTCCTGATGTGGCTCGGCGAACAGATCACCGAGCGCGGCCTGGGCAACGGTATCTCGCTCATCATCTTCAGTGGCATCGCCGCCGGCCTGCCGCGGGCGGTGGGGCAGACGCTGGAGCAGGTCAACACCGGCGCCTACTCGGTGTTGCTGGTGCTCGGCATCGCGGCGCTGGTCGTCGTGGTCACGGCATTCGTCGTGTTCGTCGAACGCGCCTTGCGCAAGATCCAGGTCAACTACGCCAAGCGTCAGGTCGGCAACAAGGTCTATGCCGGCCAGCAATCGTTCCTGCCACTCAAGCTCAACATGGCCGGCGTGATTCCGCCGATATTCGCGTCCTCGATCATCCTGTTCCCGGCGACGGTGGCCACCTGGTTCGGTTCGGGCGAGCACACGATCTGGCTGCGCGATCTCGCCGCGACGCTGGCGCCGGGCCAGCCCGTGCACGAGATTCTGTACGCGGCCGCGATCATCTTCTTCTGCTTTTTCTATACCGCGCTGCAGTACAACCCGAAGGATACCGCGGAGAACCTGAAGAAGAGCGGCGCGTTCATCCCCGGTTATCGACCCGGCGACCAGACGGCCAAGTACGTGGAAAAGATCACGCTGCGCCTTACGCTGATCGGCTCGCTCTACCTGGTGGTGGTGTGCTTCATCCCCAACTTTCTGATCGCGTGGAAGAACGTGCCGTTCTACTTCGGGGGTACGTCGCTGCTGATTATCGTAGTCGTGACGATGGATTTCATGACGCAGGTGCAGGCATATCTCATGTCGCAGCAGTACGAGAGCCTGCTCAAGAAGGCTAACTTCAAGGGCGGACTCCCGACACGCTAAAGCGACACGCGGATGGCGAAGGAAGAGACGATACAGATGCAGGGAGAAGTCCTGGAAACGTTGCCCAATGCAACGTTCCGGGTAAAGCTGGAGAACGGCCACGTGGTTCTCGGCCATATCTCCGGAAAGATGCGTATGCACTACATCAAGATTCTGCCGGGCGACAAGGTGACGGTGGATCTGACGCCGTACGATTTGTCCCGGGCGCGGATTATTTTCCGCGCGAAATAGGGATCGCTGCGAGGGTGAGATGAAGGTATTGGCATCGGTAAAGAAGATCTGCCGCAATTGCAAGATCATCCGACGCAAGGGCGTCGTACGCGTGATCTGCAAGGATCCGCGCCACAAGCAGCGGCAGGGTTAAGCGGAAGCATCAGGACACACGTTCTCGACAGGACAGGCACATGGCCCGTATTGCAGGCGTTAACATTCCGAATCACCAGCATGCGGAGATCGCGCTGACCGCGATCTACGGCATTGGCCGCGCGCGCGCGCGCGGCATCTGCGACGCCGCCGGCGTGAACCACGCGGCGAAGATCAAGGATCTGTCCGACGCGCAGATGGACAAGCTGCGCGAGTTGGTCGGGCGCTACACGGTCGAGGGCGACCTCCGCCGCGAGGTCACCATGAGCATCAAGCGCCTCATGGACCTCGGCTGTTATCGCGGCGTTCGCCACCGCAAGGGGCTGCCGGTGCGTGGCCAACGCACTCGCACCAATGCGCGCACGCGCAAGGGGCCGCGCAAGGCCAAGCAGATCACGCTCAACAAGCCGTCCGCGGCGAAGACCTGATAGGACATTCGATGGCACAGCAACCCACGCAAAAGGCCGGCGCGGCCACACGCACGCGGAAGAAGATCAAGAAGAGCGTTTCGGAAGGGATCGCGC
Organism: Edaphobacterium sp. (SeqCode); assembly: GCA_035937415.1. Lineage (GTDB taxonomy): Bacteria > Pseudomonadota > Gammaproteobacteria > Burkholderiales > Casimicrobiaceae > PALSA-1003. Next base: position 12,971 of record DASZIB010000028.1, read on the forward strand.
ACATTCACGCGTCGTTCAACAACACGATCATCACGATCACTGATCGGCAGGGCAATGCGCTGTCCTGGGCGACGTCGGGCGGCGCCGGCTTCAAGGGCTCGCGCAAGTCGACTCCTTTCGCGGCGCAGGTGGCCGCGGAAGCGGCAGGCAGGGCGGCGCAGGAATGCGGCGTGAAGAATCTGGAAGTGCGGATCAAGGGTCCGGGACCCGGACGCGAATCCGCGGTCCGCGCATTGAACGCGCTTGGCCTCAAGATCACGAGCATCTCGGACGTGACACCGGTGCCGCACAACGGCTGTCGACCGCCGAAGCGTCGCCGCATCTGAGGCATAACAGAGGATAGCTACCGTGGCTCGATACATTGGACCCAAATGCAAGCTGGCGCGAAGGGAAGGGACCGACCTGTTCCTGAAAAGCGCGCGGCGATCGCTCGACTCCAAGTGCAAGCTCGACTCCAAACCCGGCCAGCACGGCGTGAAATCGGGGATGCGGATGTCCGACTACGGCAAGCAGCTGCGCGAGAAGCAGAAACTGCGCCGCACGTATGGCGTCCTCGAGCGCCAGTTCCGGCGCTACTTCACCATGGCGGCGCAGCACAAGGGTTCGACAGGGGAAAACCTGCTCCGGCTGCTTGAATCGCGGCTGGACAACGTCGTCTACCGCATGGGCTTCGGCTCGACGCGGGCGGAAGCGCGGCAGCTGGTCACGCATCGCGCGGTGACGGTCAACGAAAAGATCGTCAACGTCCCCTCGGCGCTCGTCAAGGCCGGCGACGTTGTCGCGGTCAAGGAAGGCGCCAAGACGCAGCTGCGCATCGTCGATGCGCTGCAACTCGCCGAGAAAATCGGCTTTCCGTCATGGGTCGAGGTCGACGTCAAGAAAATGACCGGGACGTTCAAGGGCGCCCCGGATCGCTCCGAGTTCGGCCAGGACATCAACGAAAGCCTCGTCGTCGAGCTTTATTCGAAATAAACCAGTTGGGCCCGCGATCCGCCAGGAATTCGCATTAAGGACTCCGCATGCAGAGCAATGCTTTCTTGAAACCGCGCATCATCGACGTGCAGAGCACGTCGCCTTTTCACGCCAAGGTCGTGATGGAGCCGTTCGAACGCGGCTACGGCCACACGTTGGGCAACGCGCTGCGGCGCGTACTGCTCTCGTCTATGCCAGGCTACGCGCCGACCGAAGTCAAGATCACCGGCGTCCTGCACGAGTATTCGGCGCTTGACGGCGTTCAGGAAGACGTCGTCGACGTGCTGCTCAATCTCAAGGGCGTCGTGCTCAAGTTGCACAATCGCGAGCACGTCACCCTGAAGCTCGCCAAGACCGGCGAGGGTCCGGTAACCGCGGCAGACATCGAGCCCAATCACGACGTCGAGATCATCAATCCCGATCATGTCATCGCGCACCTCACCGCGGGTGGCAAGATCGAGATGGAGATCAAGGTGGAGAAGGGCCGCGGCTATCAGCCTGCGACCGTGCGCATCAAGCCGGAGGGCGGCCGCAGCATCGGCAACATCCTCCTCGATGCGTCGTTCTCGCCGGTCCGTCGCGTGAGTTACTCGGTGGAGAGCGCGCGCGTCGAGCAGCGGACCGACCTCGACAAGCTCGTCATGGATATCGAGACCAACGGCGTGATCGAACCGGAACAGGCGATCCGCTATGCGGCGAGCATACTCGTCGAGCAGCTCGGGGTCTTCGCCGATCTCAAGGGCACCGAGGCGCCGATCGAGCAACGCTCGATGCCGCAGGTCGATCCCATACTGCTGCGCCCGGTCGACGATCTGGAACTTACCGTGCGTTCGGCAAACTGTCTCAAGGCCGAGAACATCTACGACATCGGCGATCTGATCCAGCGCACCGAGACCGAGCTGCTGAAGACGCCGAACCTGGGCCGCAAGTCGCTGAACGAAATCAAGGAAGTGCTGGCTTCGCGCGGGCTTTCGCTGGGAATGAAGCTCGAGAACTGGCCGCCGCCGAATCTCGACCGGCCATAAGGAAACACGAATATGCGTCACCGTCACGGCCTGCGCAAGCTCAACCGCACCAGCAGCCATCGTCTCGCGATGTTGCGGAACATGACCAACTCGCTTCTTACCCACGAAGCGATCAGGACGACGTTACCCAAGGCGAAGGAGCTGCGGCGCGTCGCCGAGCCGCTGATCACGCTCGGTAAGTCGCCGACGCTCGCCAATCGCCGGCTCGCGTTCGACCGGCTGCGCGACAAGGGCGTCGTGCACAAACTGTTCAGCGAACTCGGGCCGCGCTTCGCGACGCGTCCCGGCGGCTACCTGCGCATCCTGCGGTTCGGGTTTCGCGTCGGCGACAACGCGCCGATGGCGCTGGTTGAACTGCTCGATCGCCCGGAGCCGACGGCGGAGCCCGCGGAAGGCGCCGAGCCGGCCAAGGGCGCGAAAGCGGCCAAGACCCCCAAGCCGAAGAAGGCCAAGGAAGACAAGACGGCCAAGGCGGAAAAGACGCCCAAGGCCGCGAAGCCGCCCAAGACCGCGAAAAAGGCCAAGACCGCGAAAGAGGCCAAGACTGCGAAGGCCGCCGCCTAGGCGGATTCTTCCAGATTGGACCGGGCGCGCGCCGTGAGCCCGAGCTTTTTCGGCCGCCGCCCTGCGACAGGAGTCGCCTAAGGTCAGCGCATGGCAGGCACCGTCCTCGTCACCGGCGGCGCCGGGTATGTAGGCTCGCATGTCGTTGTCGAACTCGCGCGTGCGGGCCACGCCCCAATCATCCTCGACAACTTTGCCACCAGTTCGCAAGGAGTGCTGCATCGGCTGCGGCACCTCACGGGGCAGCCGGTAGCGCTGGTAACCGGCGACGTGCGCGACGGCGCCGCGCTGGCGCGCACCTTTGCCGCGCACCCGATCGAGGCCGTTGTGCATTGCGCCGGCCTGAAGGCGGTCGGCGAGAGTGAGGCGCAGCCGCTCGCCTACTACGACAACAACGTCGGCGGCGCCCTGGCTTTGACACGGGCAATGACCGCGGCGGGGGTGCGGACCCTGATCTTCAGTTCCTCGGCCACGGTCTACGGTCAGCCGGAGACATGTCCGGTAACCGAGGATGCGCCGCTCAAGCCCGCGAGCGTCTACGGACGCACCAAGCGCAGCGTCGAGCTGATTCTGCAAAATCTCGCCGCGGCCGACGCGTCGTGGCGGATCGCCGTGCTGCGGTATTTCAATCCGGCCGGTGCAGACCCGTCCGCCGAGATCGGCGAGGCGCCCGCGTCGGAACCCGCCAACCTGCTGCCGATCCTGGCCGAGGTGGCAGCCGGACGCCGGGCGCGCGTCGACGTGTTTGGCGACGACTACCTGACTGCCGACGGCACCGGCGTGCGCGATTACATTCACGTCAGCGATCTGGCCGAGGGTCACACGGCGGCCCTGGCGCATCTCGCGCGACACGCCGGCGTCACGACGCTCAACCTCGGCATGGGCCGCGGCTATTCAGTTCTGGAGGTGATCGCCGCATTTGAACGCGCCTGCGGCAGGACCCTTCCGCGGCGCGTCGTTGCGCGCCGGCCGGGCGACGTGGCGCGCTACTTTGCCGATCCGGCGCGCGCCAACGCGCGACTGGGATGGCGCGCCCACCGCGACCTCGCCACGATCTGCGCCGATGGCTGGCGGTGGCAGCTTGCAAGCATGCGCTGACTCCGCCGGTCGCAGTTCGCCACCGTGCGGGCGAAACGGCAGGCCGGCCGCGGCAACTTCGTCTGCTGGCGCTGCCGGCGCCGGTGCGGAGATAAATCGAGCCGCCATCGAGCCTGCGCGCAGCGGGCGGCTGCCGCCGTGCACCGCTGGAACCCCGCAGTGGGCATAATGGCGCCGCGTGTCGCGCTGCGGGCCCGCTCGAGCGGCGCGTGACGCCGCTCGAGCCAATCCCAAAAACCATGAAACTCTTCGCCCGCGATGCGCTCCTGCCGAAAGGCTGGGCGCACGATGTCGTGGTCGAGGTCGGCGCGGACGGCTCGATTGCGGCAGTCGATGTCGCCCTCGCGGCTCCGGTCGATGCCGAACGCGCGCAAGGCCCACTTGTTCCGGGCATGCCGAACGTGCATTCCCATGCCTTCCAGCGCGCGCTCGCGGGGCTGACCGAGCGCGGCGGGCCGAGTGGGGACAACTTCTGGGCCTGGCGCCGGCAGATGTATCGCTTCCTCGAGCGCATCGGGCCGGAGGAGCAGGAGGCGGTGGCGACACAGCTCTATCTCGAGCTGCTGAAAGGTGGCTACACCGGCGTGGGCGAATTTCACTACCTGCATCACGATCCCGCGGGGCGCCCCTATGCGAACCCGCTCGAGATGGCCGAGCGCATCCGTGCCGCCGCGGCGGCAACCGGCATCGGTCTTACCCTGCTGCCGGTTTTCTACGCACATTCCGATTTCGGCGGCGCGCCGCCACTGCCGACGCAACGGCGCTTCATCCACGATACCGATGCCTTCCTCCGACTGGTCGTGGCGCTGGCGCACACTGAGGGTGAGAGGCTCGGCATCGCGCCGCACAGCCTGCGGGCGGTACTGCCCGGCGAGTTGGCGGAGCTCATCGCTTTCGCTCGCACCGAGCTCGCCGGCGGCCCCATACACATCCACGTCGCCGAACAGCGCGGGGAGGTTGAAGCCTGCGTCCTCTGGAGCGGCGCGCGGCCCGTGGAGTGGTTGCTCGCGAATGCGCCGGTCGATCCGCACTGGTGCATCGTGCACGCGACGCATATGACGCCTGAAGAAACACGCAAGCTGGCCGCGACCGGCGCGGTCGTCGGCCTGTGCCCGAGCACCGAGGCCGATCTCGGCGACGGGGTGTTTCCGACCGGCACGTTTCTCGCGGCCGGTGGGCATCTGGGCATCGGCGGGGACAGCCACGTCGGCGTCGATCCGTTTCTCGAGCTGCGTCTGGTCGAAACCGTGCAGCGGCTCACCCTGCAGCAGCGAAATGTTCTGGCGCGCGACGGCGAGTCGAATGGACTGACGCTCTACCAGACCGCGCTCGCCGGTGGCGCGCGGGCGCTCGCGCGACCGGTCGGCGCGATTGCTCCTGGGCTCCGCGCCGACCTGCTCGTGCTCAATGGCGACGATCCAGCTCTGACCGGACACGCCGCGCAGGACGTGCTCGATGCCGCGATCTTCGGTCCCGGGCGGAACATCGTCCGCGACGTCATGGTTGCCGGGCGCTGGGTGATCGGCGAGGGACACCACGCCGACGAAGAGGCGATCCTCGTGCGCTATCGCCAGGCGCTGAAGCGCCTGTTCGCATGACCGAATCCGACTTTCTGGTCGTCAACGCCAATCTCGCGACCATGGCGAGCGGCGCGGACTGCGGCGCGATTCGCGACGGCGCGCTCGCCGCAAGCGGGGGTGGCGTGATCGACTGGGTGGGTGCGCGCAGGGACCTTCCTCCGACGCTGCGGGCCCGGACCGAACTCGATGCCAAGGGTGGCTGGCTGACGCCCGGGCTCATCGACTGCCACACCCATCTTGTCTACGCCGGCAACCGGGCGCGCGAATTCGAACAGCGCCTGCATGGCGCGAGCTACGAGGACATCGCCGGCGAAGGCGGGGGCATTCTCGCCACCGTCCGGGCAACACGCGCGGCGTCCGAAGAGGCGCTGATCGGCGCCGCCCGGCCGCGCCTGGCGCGCCTGCGCGAAGAAGGTGTGACGACCGTGGAGATCAAATCCGGCTACGGTCTCGACCTCGCCAACGAGCTCAAGATGCTGCGTGCGGCGCGGCAGCTGGGAGCGGCGAGCGGAGTAGCGGTGCAAACGACGCTGCTCGCCGCGCACGTCCTGCCCCCCGAATATTCCGGTCGCGCGTCCGACTACATCGCGCTGATATGCGAACAGATCATTCCCGCGGCGGCGCGAGAGCGACTGGCGGACGCCGTCGACGCCTTTTGCGAGCGAATTGCCTTTACGCCGGCCGAGACGCGCCGCGTCTTCGCGGCGGCTCGCAAGGCAGGCTTGCCCGTCAAGCTGCACGCCGATCAGCTATCCGATAGCGGTGGCGCGGCGCTGGCGGCCGAGTTTGGAGCTCTTTCCGCTGACCATCTCGAGCACGCGAACGACATCGGCATAACTGCCATGGCGCGCGCAGGCACGGTCGCGGTATTGCTGCCCGGAGCGTTCTATTGCCTGCGCGAGACGCGGCTGCCACCGATCGCGCGCCTGCGTGCGCACGACATTCCGGTGGCAATCGCCACCGACTGCAATCCGGGTACCTCCCCGGTCACCTCGCTGCTGCTGATGCTCAACATGGCCTGCACGCTGTTCCGCCTCACGCCGGAGGAGGCTCTCGCCGGCGTGACGCAGAATGCCGCGCGCGCGCTCGGCTTGGCCGATCGCGGCCGGCTCGAGGCCGGCGCGCGCGCAGACCTCGCGCTATGGGAGGTCGGCGAACCCGCGGAGCTTGCCTACGCGGTCGGCGCGAATCCCTGTATCGGCAGCGTGCATGCAGGCAGGATCGTCCACTGGACTTGACGCGGGCGGCAACGCCTGACACATTGTTCGTAAGCGACGTGCCGCGATGATCGCGTGGAGCGTCAGCAGCCAACGTGGAGCGCTTCTACATAGGCCTCAACCGTTTCGACGCGTACCTGCTGTTGCATCGACTGCAGCACGCGGGCGTCGTCGCGCATATTTTCAACGAGCACATGCAAAGCATTGTCGGCGATGTGCCGCCCGAGGTCGCCCAACCACAGGTATGGCTCGAACGTCCCGCCGATCGGCAGCGCGCGGAGCGGGTCCTCGCCGCGCTGCAGTCGGAGCGCAGGCAAAGCGGCAACGTGCGCTGCAGCGCCTGCGGTGAGGACAATCCAGCGAATTTCGAGCTGTGCTGGCGCTGCGGCGCGAATCTCTAGCCGGCGCCGCCGTCCTCGTCGTCGTCGAGCAGCTTGCGCGCTTTTTTTTCGCTCTCGCCGCCGGCATCGGTTGCGGCGCTGCCTGCGGCACGTTCACGGCGGCGCAACACCACCCAGCCCACGGCTCCTCCGCTAGCCAGTAGCGCGAAGGGCCCGAACCACAGCATCCAGGTGACCGGCTTCACCGGCGGCCGGTAGAGTACGAAGTCGCCGTAGCGCGCCACCAGATAGGCCTTGATTTCGTCGTCGCTTTTGCCCGCGACCGCGAGCTCGCGCACCTCGCGGCGCAGGTCGTCGGCGAGTTCGGCATGGGAATCCGCAAGGGTCTGGTTCTGGCAGACCAGGCAGCGCAACTCGCTCTCCAGACGCTTCAGCCGGACGTCGAGCGCACTCATTACGGGCGCATTGGTGGATTGCGGCGGTGGATCCATCTTGGTCGCGGCTGCGGGGCCCGCGAGCAGCAGCACCGCTAACGCGGCGCGCACGATCATCGCTGCAGCTCGCGCACCAGGGGCAGGATCTTGTCCCGCAGCGCCTCGGGCGTGATCGGGCCGATCTGCTTGTAGCGGACGATGCCTGTCTTATCGATCACGAACGTCTCCGGTACGCCGTACACGCCATAGTCGATGCCGACGCGGCCATCGAGATCGACGATCGACACCGCGTAGGGATCGCCATGCTGTGTCAGCCAGGCCCGACCCGCAGCGGGTTGGTCCTTGTAGTCGAGGCCGTAGACGGGGACGATGTTCTGCTGCGCGAGCTGCACGAGGAGCGGATGCTCGACGCGGCAGGACACGCACCACGACGCCCAGACATTGAGCAACCAGACCGTGCCCTTGAGGTCGGCTGCCCCCAGCGTTTCATTGGGGGCGTGCAGCTTCGAGAGCCGGAACGCGGGTGCCGGCTTGCCAATCAGCGGCGAGGGGACCTCGCGCGGATCGCGGCTCAGGCCTACCCAGAGGAAAGCCACGAGAACGACGAAGATTCCGAGCGGAATCGACCAGCGCAACACTCGCATCATCACCAGCCTCTAGTCAGCCGCCGCCGCCGAGCCCGACCCGGCGGCGATGGACTCGGTCCTGCGCCGCACCGCGAGTCGGTAGCGCCGGTCGCAGATCGCAACAAAACCTCCGAGCGCCATCAGGAACGCGCCACCCCAGATCCAGTCGATGAACGGCTTCAAGTAAACGCGCACGCTCCACGCACCGCTCACGTCGTTCTCGACAAGCGGCTCGCCCAGCGACACGTAACGGTCGCCGAGCACGCCGACATCGATGGCGGCAATCGTCATCGTCTGCCCCGACGCGTTGTAGATGCGCTTTTCCGGGCGCAGGGTCTCGAGCTGACGGCCATCCCGGCGCACCTCGACCGTGCCGGTCAGGGCGCGATAATTCGGCCCAGGACCCGGCTGCACACCGAGAAACTTGAATTCGTAACCGCCGACGGCAACGCTCTGCCCGACATCGAGCCGGACGTCCTGCTCGGTTTCATAGCCCTTGACCAGCGTGACGCCGGCAATGAACACGGCCACGCCGAGATGGGCGAGGAGCATGCCATAGTAGGACGGCGAATTCGCGGCGATCTTGGCGACAAGGCCGGGCCGGTGCGAGCTTGTAACACGTCCGTACAGATTGACGAAGCTGCTGGTGGCAATCCAGAGCGCGAGAAACAAGCCGGCGGCGACCAGCGGCGACCAGCGACCCAGGGTAAAGGGCAGGATCAGCGCCGCGGCGACGGCAACGCCGAAGGCCCAGCGCAACCGGGTCCAGAGCCCCGGCACCGACGCCTGGCTCCAGCGCGCCGCCGGTCCGACGCCCATCAGGAACAGCGCCGGAGCGAGCAGCGGATAAAACACCGCGTCGAAATACGGGGGCCCGACCGAAATCTTGCCCAGGTTCAGGGCGTCAAGAAAAAGCGGGTAGAGCGTGCCGAGCAGCACGCTCGCCATCGCGACAATGAGCAGGATGTTGTTGGCGAGCAACGCCGACTCGCGCGAGACGACGCCAAACATTCCGCCCAGACCGACCTTGCCCGCACGATAGGCGAACAGGGCGAGCGAGCCGCCGACAACGAGCGCCAGAAACACCAGGATGAACACGCCGCGCGCCGGATCGGTGGCGAACGCGTGCACCGAGGTCAGAACGCCTGAGCGGACCAGAAACGTACCGAGCAGCGACAGCGAGAACGCCACGATGGCGAGCAGCACCGTCCAGCTCTTGAAGGCCCCGCGCTTCTCGGTCACCGCCAGCGAATGGATAAGCGCGGTCCCGGTAAGCCAAGGCATGAACGACGCATTCTCGACCGGATCCCAAAACCACCAGCCACCCCAGCCCAGTGTGTAGTAAGCCCAGCCGCTGCCCAGCGCGATACCGATGGTCAGGAACGCCCACGCCACCGTCGTCCACGGCCGCGACCAGCGCGCCCAAGTCGCGTCGAGCCGGCCGCCGAGGAGCGCCGCAATGGCGAAGGCAAAGGCCACTGAGAATCCGACGTAACCCATGTAGAGCATTGGCGGGTGAATCACCATGCCGGGATCCTGCAGCAGCGGATTGAGATCGTTGCCTTCGGGCGCGGGCGGCACCAGGCGTTCGAACGGATTCGACGTGAACAGCAGAAACAACAGAAAGCCCACGCTGATGAGTCCCATCACGGCGATCACGCGGGAGAGCAGCACCGGCGGCAGGTTGCGCGAAAACAGTGTCACCGCAAAGGTCCAGCCCGCGAGCATCAGTGTCCACAGCAGGAGCGAACCTTCGTGCGAGCCCCAGGTTGCGGCAAGGCGGTAGTGCAGCGGCAGCTCGGAGTTGGAATTCGTCGCCACGTTCTGCACCGAGAAGTCGTTGCCGGCGAATGAGGCTGCCAGACAGGCAAACGCAACCACGACCAGAACGAACTGTGCGCGTGCAGCGGGCCGCGCGAGCGCCATCAGCCGCGGTTCCCCGATGGCTGCGCCCGCAAGCGGCAGCGTGCTCTGCACGATGGCGACCAGCAGCGCGAGGATGAGTGCAAAATGGCCGAGCTCCGGGATCATCAGTCCGTCCTTTGGGGCTGCACGAGCGTCTTGGTCACGTTGGCGTCATGCGCGTCTTTGACCGCGGCGGCAGCAGCCGGTGGCATGTAGTTCTCGTCGTGCTTGGCCAACACTTCGCTGGCGCGAAAGCTGCCGTCCGTGTCGAGCGTCCCCTGCGCGACCACGCCCTTGCCCTCTTTGAACAGATCCGGGAGAAGCCCCGTGTAGGTGACCGGAATCGTTCGTGCCGTATCGGTGACACGGAAGTGCACCGTGAGGCTGTTCGGCTCGCGTGTCAGGCTGCCGGCTTCGACCAGACCGCCGATGCGGAACGCGCGGCCCTGCGGCGCCTCGTGCGCGGCGACCTGCGTCGGGGTGAAGAAGAACACCAGGTTCGACTGGAAGGCGTTGAGCACGAGCGCGGCCGCGATGCCGAGCACGGCGAGGCCGGCGGCAAGCCAGGCCAGGCGCCGGGTGCGCGGCTTCATCGCGCGGCGTCTCCCGGCTGCGCCGCGAGCCGCGCCGCGGCGCGGTAGCGCGCGCGTACCGCGACGATTTCCACCGCGATCAGCGCCGCCGTGACCGCGTACGCACCCCAGACGTAGAAGCCGTAGCCGCCCATGGCGAAAAAATCGCCCAGGCTCATTGCGCGGCACCGGCAAGCGCGCCGGCCCATGCGGTGCGTCTTTCGCGCTCGAGGATGATCGCCCGCACCCGCACCATGGTCACCGCAATGGCGTAGAACCAGGCGGCAAAGGCCATAAGCAGCATCGCCGTCAGCATGATCGTTGCCATCCGCGGCGCCGCGGTCAGGCTCACCGAGGCGCCCTGATGCAGCGTATTCCACCACTGGACCGAGAAGTAGATGATTGGCACGTTGACGACGCCGACGAGCGCGAGCACGGCGCTCGCCCGATCGGCGCGGCGCGGATCGTCGATCGCCTGACGCAGCGCCATGTACCCCAGATACAGAAACAGCAGGATCAGTTCCGACGTCATGCGCGCGTCCCACGCCCAGTAGGTGCCCCACGCCGGCCGCCCCCAGAGTGCGCCCGTCCACAGCGCAATGACCGTGAACAGCGCTCCGGTCGGCGCCAGCGCCTGCGCCATCATTGCCGACAGGCGCGCGTTGAACGTCAACGACATGGCGCACCAGGCGGCCATCACGAGATAAACGAACATCGACATCCACGCCGCCGGGACGTGGATGAAAATGATGCGATACGCGTCGCCCTGCTGCGCGTCGCTAGGGGCGACGACGAGGCCGAGCCAAAGGCCCACGCCGGCCAGCAGCGCGGCGGCCACCGCAAACCACGCCGCCAGTCGCCCGGCGAGCGGAAAGAACGATGCGGGCGATGCGTAGCGGAACCAGTTGACCAGTCGCGAGTTCATCTCAATCCAGGGCAATGCGCACGGCGGCAGCTGCGGCAAGCGGTGCGCCCACGCCAGCCGCGAGCAGTGCCGCGGCCAACAGCGAAAGCTCCGCGCCTGCGCCGAGCCCGGCACGCATGGCTTCGACCGCGCCGGCGCCGAAGATCAGGATCGGAACGTACAGCGGCAGGATCAACAGCGCGAGCAGCGCGCCACCCGCCCGCAATCCCAGCGTCAGTGCGGCACCGACTGCTCCCAGCAGCGACAGCGTCGGCGTACCCAGCAGCAAACCCAGCGCCAGAACCGCGAGTTCCAGACCTTGCAGTCCGAACTGCAGCGCGAGCAATGGCGACAACAGCGCAAGCGGTGCGCCCGTCGTGAGCCAATGCGCCAGTATCTTACCCGAAATGAGCGCCGGCAGCGGGTACGGCGAGAGCGCGATTTGCTCCAGGGTGCCGTCGGCAAAGTCAACGGCAAAAAGACGCGGCAAGGAAAGCAGCGAGGCAAGCAACGCCGCGACCCACAGCACGCCTGACGCCAACGCGTGCAGCAGGGCGGGATCCGCGCCGATGCCAAGAGGGAACAGTGTGACGATGATGGTGTAGAAGAGCAGCTGCACGCCGAGCTCGGCCTTGGAACGCAGCGCCAGGCGCAAGTCGCGCCGCAGCGCCCAGGCGACCCCGGGCCATGCCCCGCCGTCGCTTGCCGGTTGGAGCGCAGCGTCGGTCATGCGAGGCGCAGCGACCGGCTCACCCCGGCGCCGAGCGGCAGGTCCTGATGCGTCGCGATCACCGCGATACCGCCGCGGGCAAGATGCGCGGTCAGCGTGTCCGCCAGCGTCGCCGCACCGGCGGCATCGAGCGCAGCCGCGGGTTCGTCGAGCAGCCACAGTGGCCGCGATACCAGCTGCAAGCGCGCCAGACTGGTCCTGCGCCGCTGCCCTTGCGAGAGCACCCGCGCGGGCAACGCGCGTTGCCCCGACAGCGACCATACGCTGAGCGCCGCGACGAGCGCGGCGTGGTCCGTGGTGGCGCCGTGCAGGCTTGCCAACGATGCCAGGTTTTCCTCGGCCGTGAAATCGTCCTTCAGGGCCGGCGCATGGCCGATGAACAGCGCGGCCGAGCGCAACCCCGCGTCGAAGGGCGCCGTGCGCACGCCGCGCCATTCAAGCCAGCCGCCGGCGCACTCGGTGAGCCCGGCGGCAATGCGCAGCAGCGTCGTCTTGCCGCTGCCGTTGGGTCCGGACAACAGCAGCACCTGACCCGGTTCCAGCCGGAACGATACGGCGTCGAAGAGAGCGGCGCTGCCGCGCCGGGCCGAGAGGGCGAGCGCCTCGAGCATTGCGCAGGGAGGCCCAAAGTTGAATGGAAGATTATAGCGGACGGCAGCAGGCGAGCCCTGCCGCGGCCCGCGCACGGCCGACTTCGTCGCCGCACGACTTTTGTGCTAACGTAGCGCCTCGCTTTGGGATGCGCACCATGCCATCCCCGCTGGATGTCTGAAACGGGGTCAGCCGATGCCGCGTTTAGCCGCGCAGCCTATGCTTCGGACCATGCTCTGTGTGCTGGCGATGTTGCTGGGCGCAGTCACGGTGGACACCGCCCGTGGCGCGAGCATCCAGCCCGGCTCGCTGCCGCAGGCGACGGTAGGCCAACCGTACGCGGTTCAATTCATAATCGCCCCGCCGCAGGCGTTCAAGTTCAATGTGGTTTGGAGCATTACCCCCGGCTGCCTGAACGGCTCGGGCTTGGGCTTTTCGCAGGTCGGCTTCTCCGGGCTGCTTTCCGGCACGCCAACGACCGCCGGCACCTACGCGTGCGTGGTCACCGTGAGTTATTCCATCGGCGGAGACCCGGTCCTGAACCAATCCTATCAGCTGCAAGTGGTGCAGCCGTGCGTGACGCCAGGGTTTACCAGCGCGCCGCCTCCCCCGGCGACGGTGGGCGTGCCGTATAGCTACGCGGTGAACGTGACGGGCACCGCGCCGTTTTCCTATGCCGCGGGCGGCCTTCCCCCTGGGCTCACGCTCGATCCGAAAACCGGCGTCATTTCGGGCACGCCCACCGGTGCCGGCAGCTTTCCGGGAACGATCACCGTCGTTTCCGGGTGCGGCGCGACGGCAGTCCAGGTCTTCACCGTGGTGGTCAACCCGCCGCAGGTGCCGGTGACGATAACGCTAACCAGCACGCCCAATCCGTCGTTCTTCCCGCAGCCGGTGCTGGCCACCGTCACCGTTCGCCAAGGTGCCACGCCGCTTTCCGGCAGCGTCTTGCTGTGCGTGATCGGTCCGGGACAGTTCTGTGCGACACCGGTTGATACGCCGCCACCGGGTACCGACCCGGGTCTTATCCCGCCGCTGTTGTCGGCGCAGCTCGATGCCAACGGGCAGGCGAACTTCACCCTGAACAACCTCACCATCCAAACCTACACGCTGCGTGCGTACTATGTCGGTGACGCGACGCACCCGGCGGCGCGCAGCGACCCGCTCGATCAGTTCGTCATCAAGGGCGTGCTGCTTTCGCCGCCGAAGGTTAAGCTGGACGCGCCCTCCCTGGTCGGCGTGGGCACCGCGGTGCCGGTGCGCGTTGCGGTGACGCCCATCGTGTCGGGACCCGTACCGAGCGGCCAGGTGCAGCTGTATGCGGCGACCTCGGCGGTGGCGACCGCGACACTCGATGGCAGCGGGACCGCGCGGTTCCAACTGGCCGCGCCGCGTTCCGGCATGCTGTCCTTGCACGCACAATACTCGGGCGACGCGCAGTTCCCACCGGCGGCATCACCGCAGGTTGACGTCCAGGTCACGGCCAAGGACGGCATCCTCGGCGAAATTATACCGGCGCTGTCCGACCCGATGCTGGCGCTGCTGGCGCTCGGGGTCGCTGCGCTGGGCGCTGTTGCGCTGCGTCGGCGCGCCTGGCGCCGCTAGCCGCCTGCCACCGCCGTGCGCTTCGCGCCGGTACGGGTTGCGCTACGACTCGCCGGGCGGCTTGCCTCGCAGCTGGTCGGTGCGCCGCGCTGGCTGGTCGGGCTGTTGATCATCAGCGTTTTTCTGCTGCATCCGCTGGTCCTCGCTCGCGAGACCGACCTCGCCAAAAAAACCAGCTTCCTTTCCAAACTCGAAGCGATCGCCTATGACACGCGGCTCAGGCTCACGCTGCCGCGCCGCGGAGATCCGCAGGTCGTCATCATCGACATCGACGAGGGCAGCCTGCACCGGGAGGGGCAGTGGCCGTGGTCACGCGACAAGCTCGCCCGGCTCGTCACGCAACTCCTGGATCGCTATCAGGTACGGGCCGTCGGCTTCGACGTCCTGTTCAGCGAGCCGGACCGCTCCAGCGGTATCCCCGTTCTCGAGGAACTCGCGCGGAGCGACCTGAAGAACGACCGCCGCTATCGCGAAACCATCGAAAACCTGGCGGCCAAGCTCGATTTTGACGCGCGGTTCGCCACGGCGATGCGCGGCAGGCCGGTGCTGCTTCCCTTCGGCTTCACGGTCGAGCAGCAGGCCGTTGGCGCGCTGCCGCCTCCCCTGTTTACCCGCACCGATCTCGGCAGCGGGAAGATCAAGATCCTGCCCGAGCATGGTTACACCGCCAACCTGCCGCAACTCGTCGAGGCATCCGCCGGCGGCGGGCATATCGATCCGGTATTCGACTCGGACAACATCATCCGGCGGGTGCCGATGGTCAAGCTGTTTCGCGATGCCTACTTCCCGGCCTTGTCGCTGGCAATTGTGCAGAACGTGCTGGAGGCGAAGCGCGTCGTGCCGAAGTTCGACGGCGAGGGCACTCTCGAGGCGCTCGATGTGGGCGGACTGGAGGTCCCCGTCGCCGAAGACGGGACGGCGCTGATCCCGTTTCGGGGTCCGTCTGGGACGTTCCGCTATTACTCCGCGGCGGACGTGCTGGCCGGGGGTCTCGCGGTCAGCGAATTTCCCGGTGCGATCGCGCTGGTCGGCACGACCGCCAAGGGTCTCAAGGATCTGCGCCCTACGCCGCTGGGGCCGGACTTCGCCGGTGTCGAAATCCATGCCAGCTTGATTTCCGGCATGCTCAATGAAGACCTCCGCGCCGTGCCGGCGGGTGCCAACGACCTCGAGGCGCTGGTAATGGTGGTCGCCGGCCTGGTGGTGCTGTTCGCGATCCCGTACCGGCGGCCCTTGGTCAACGCCGCCGGCGTGATTGCCGTCATTGCCGTCCTGGTGGGACTCAATCTCGCGCTCTGGATACAGTGGCGGCAGGCGCTTCCGGTGGCGGCGACCGTCGCGATGCTGCTGGTGCTGTTCACTTGGAACATGGTCGCCGGCTTCGCCCGCGAAGCGCGCGCCATTCGCAAGCTGTCGGACATGTTCGGTGAATACGTCCCGCGCGAGCGCGTCGCGCAGATGCGCGAGTCCGGCCGGCGGTTCAGCATGGCGGGCGAAAGCCGCGAGCTCACCGTCCTGTTCAGCGACGTGCGCAACTTCACTGCGCTATCGGAGAACCTGGCACCACCTGAGCTGTCGGCGATGATGAACGCGTACCTCACGCCGATGACCGCGATCATTCATGACCAGCACGGCACGGTCGACAAGTATGTCGGCGACCTGATCATGGCCTTTTGGGGCGCGCCGGTCGACAACCCCCAGCACGCGCAGGATGCCGTCGCGGCCGCGCTCGCCATGCAGCAGCGGATGCTGAAGCTGGCCCAGGAATTCAGGGCGCGTCGCTGGCCGGAGCTCTCGATCGGCATCGGCATCAATACCGGCACCATGAACGTCGGCGACATGGGCTCGAAATTCCGCAAGGCGTACACCGTGCTCGGTGACGCGGTCAACCTGGCGTCGCGGATCGAGGGACTGACCAAGGAGTACGGCGTGGACATCATCGTCGGCGAGGACACCCGGCGCGCAGTCCCGAACATGGTCTACCGCGAGATCGACGTCGTGCGCGTGAAGGGCAAGGCGAAACCGGTATCGATCTACCAACCGCTGGGGACTCGCGTAAGCAAGGAACACAGCGACGAGCTGGAGCGATATGCGCGCGCACTCGCGGCGTACCGGCAGCGGCGCTTCGAGGACGCGGAGGCGGAATTCGTCGCCCTTGCCGCCGCCAATCCGGCGCTGCGGCTGTACGCGCTTTACCGCGCGCGCTGCGCCGGCTATCGGCTGGCGCTGCCACCGGATGGCTGGGATGGCGCGACGACATTCGAAACGAAATAAGGCCGTGGCCCCAAAGTCGCGGCTGTCGGCGCGAGGCGCGACCGCTCTTAAGAGCGGCATGAAGCGCAAGCGAATTTCATTGGCACTGCAGGGTGGCGGGTCGCACGGCGCTTTCACGTGGGGCGTGCTCGACGCCCTGTTCGCCGATGGCCGGTTCGAGATCGCCGGCATCTCGGGAACCAGCGCGGGCGGCATGAACGCCGCCGCCGCCGTTCAGGGGCTCATCCGCGGAGACAACGCCGGGGCGATTGCCTCGCTCGAGGATTTCTGGCGCCGCACGCACGAGCTGGCGCTGCGCAGCGCGCCGCTGTTCGCCGATCCGCTGGGCAAGCTGTTGGGCGAGCATAACCTGCACACCTCGCCCGGCATGATCTTCAACGCGCTGTTCCGGCCGCTATTGGACAACTTCTCGCCGTATGTGACCAACCCGCTCAACTACAACCCTTTCCGCTCTCTGGTCGAGGAGTTCTTCGATTTTCCTGCACTGCGGGCCTTTGAGCGCTGCAAGCTGTTTCTCGCCGCGACGCACGTTAAGACCGGCAAGATCAGGATCTTCCACAATCGCGAGATCACGGCCGATTCGCTGTTGGCGACAAGTTGCGTACCGACGCTGTTTCAGGCGGTCGAGGTAGACGGCGAGCATTATTGGGACGGTGGCTACATCGCCAACCCGGCGATCTTTCCGCTGATCAACGAGTGCACGGCGAAGGACATCGTGCTCGTACAGCTGACCAAGAGCCGTTCGCAACGGCTTCCCAAGCAGGCGGCGGAGATCAAGGAGCGCTTCCGGGAAATCACGCTCAATGCGGGTCTCATTCGCGAGATACGCGCGATCCACCTCATCACACGGCTGATTGACGAGGGCAAAATCGTCGACCCGGCGATGCCGCGCATCAACCTGCACATCATCAAGGACAATGCGGCATTCGCCGCGCTGCATGCCGGCAGCGCCTTGAACACGGACTGGGAATTTCTCAACGCGCTGCGCGGTGCCGGGTTAAACGCCGGCAAACGCTGGATTCGGGCGAACTATGCGCAACTCGGCCGCAACATCCCGGTCGATGCGCGAATCCTGGAGGACTATCTCTAGCCCGACCGGCCGGTTTCGGCCGGCGCTAGCAATGCCCGGCGGGGCACTGGTGATAACCGGCAACGCCCTCGATCACGCTGCCCGTGCGCGTATTGAAATAGTAGTCCATCCCAATACCCTGGCCGCCGGGCCCGGCGAAAAATCCGGCGAAGTTGCCGGCGACAAGCGCCTGGCAGCCGCCGCCGGTGCAGCTCGCGACGCCGCCGCCGTTGCCGCCGGTGGAAAACAGCCCGTTGCTGATGCTCGAGCTCCCGCTCAGGGTGTAGTTGGCGCTGCCAAAGCCGACGGAGAGGCCGGACAGGGCGAGCTGCGCGGTGGTGAAGTTGACGTTGATAGTGCCGCCTGAAACAAGGGTCCCGACCGCGCCGGTGCCCGAGTCGGTCGGACGCGTGCCGCCGACGGCGGCATAGCTTACCTGGCCGGAGGTTGGCAGCCCGGTTGCGGTGTTGCCATAGATGTAGTGCAGGTTGCCACCATCGTTGTGGACGACTTCGTTCCCCAACGTCTGCGCGATCGACGAACCGCTGCCGGTCCAGCGGCCCCAGGTCAACCCCGCCGCCGTGCCGTCGGTGCCGGCGTCAACCACCGTGGCGCTGCCGAGCGACGCCACGAGCATGCCGTTGTTGAACGCGAGCAACTGCCCGCCGCTGCCGAACCCGAGTTGCAGGTCCGGATTCGTCGTCGAATCGAGCTCGAGCGTATAGCGGTCTGAGCCCACCAGGATTGTCGTGCCGCTCGACGCGAACAATGCCGACTGGTTCAGGTTCTCGGTGGCGAGAAAGACGAACGGCGGCACGTCAGGCGACGGCGCCGGCTCGAAGGCCGGCACTTTCACAAACCGCGTTTCGGCGACTGCTCCGCGGGCCGGCGAAGGCAGTCCTTCGAGCCGGTCGGAGAGGAACTCCGGCGGGAACAGAAAGCGTTGCGGGGAATTGCCGTCCGGCACATAGAAGTACTCGCCGGCTCCGCCGACGATGGAGCCCAGGGCGTTCTCGACCACGATCCGGCCGTCGTACACGCCGCCGTATACGCCGGAGCTCGCGGCCTGGGCGCCGATCATGCACTGGCCCGGCGCGCACAATTGCAACTGGTAGTGCGTACCACGGATTCCGATCGTGGCCTGCGTGGTCAGCAATTGGTATTGATCGCGGCTCACCTTGCCGATCTGCCCGGTCAGGGTGCGCAGTCCGCCTTTGACCAATCGGAATACCACTGCATCGGTGCCATCCTGGCGGCCGTTGAAGGTGTAGCGCTCGATGCGAAACTCGGAATCGGGCTTGAGCGCGACGAGCGCGTCGTCGGAAAAACGCAGTTGCGCATGGCTCTGCGCCCCGGTAACGATCGTGTCGCCAACGTTCAACGACGCGCCCGCGGCAAGGGCGACACGGGCGGAGCCGCGAATCGCTGCGACATCGCCGATCGCGAACACAACCTTGCCGGCGGCCTGCGCGAACGCTGCAGCGCATGTGGCCAGGCACCCGAGCAACAGCACGGCCTGCACGATGGAGCGAATGCGAACGGTCATCGCGGCACTCCTACTTGAACTCGTAGCGCACCTTGATCGCGCCGACCTGGCGCGAGTACTCGTACAACGCGATATTCGAATTGTTGCGCACGTACTGGTACTCGGCACGAACGCTCCAGTTCTTGGTGAACAGATAGAGCGCGGCGAAATTCGCGGCCAGGTTGTGATCGTGGCGGGTCACGTCGAGCAGCGGTATGGAGCCCGAGTAATTGCTCTGCGTGTATCCGACGCCGGCGTTGAGCGCCCAGTACGGCGACGGCGACACCGTAACGTCGGCGCCACCGCCCCACAGCTGCCGACCGAGATCGTCACGCTGCTCGCGATTGTGCTCGTCGCCATAGAACACGTTGACATTCAGCACCGGTTGCCAGGTCGTGAGCCACACCTGGCGGTAGCTCGCCGAGAGCGCGGCCAGGTCGGCATTGCGCGCGCTGTTCGCGTCGCTGTAGGCGATGCGCGCGTACTGCGGGACGATGGCAAAGGAGACGCGATCGGTGGCCTGCTGCCGCCATTCCAGACCGACGCCGTCCGTCCAGCGAAAACGCGACCCGTCGAGCGTGATCTCGCCGTGTCCGTAGGAGAGCGTGTAGAGGTTGTTTTCGGACTGATAGGTGCCGCCAAGCGACAAGCCAAAACGGCCGAGATTGAACTGCGAAGCGCTGCTGTAAAACATGCCGTCGGCACCGATGTTGGCGTTCAGCGTATAGCCGGGCGCGACCGGGCGCTTGATTTCGGCGACGCCGGCCAGCCAGCCAAACGGCGAAGCCTTGCGAACGTCATAGCCGTTGACGGTGACATTGCCCAGGACGGGCAACCCCACCACGCTTTGCGCAACCCCGGCATTGGCGTTGCTGTCGTAGCCGCCCCCCGCTTCCAGGTAGCCCCAGGTACGTGTCTGATAGCGCGATTCGCGCACCGACAGGGCGTCCAGGTAGCGGTCGATGGCGATCACGACCTCGGCGGGCGGATTCTGCCGCTGCACCAGCTCGAATTCCTGGCGCGAACGCACGTCGTCGCCGACATAGAAATACGCGCGGGCGAGTTCGAGGTGGCCGCGCACATCGTTGGGAAACTGCAGGACGTAGCGCTCCAGCGCGAGCGTGCCCTCGCCGGCGCGGCCGATATCGACGGCGGCAATGCCACACCAGAGGTCAAGCTGTGGTGCGCGCCCCGGCCCTTCGCTGGCGATGCCACAGTGCGCGGCGTAGGCCTCGGCGGAGCGCCCGCTCTCGACCTGCGCACGCAGATCGTCGAGCGGCGCGGCGAATGCCGGCGCGGCTATGCCGGCGCAAACGAGGATGGTGGCGCGCCAGCGTCTGCGGCGGGGATCGACGGTCGGGTGCGGCTGTCGCATACGCCTTGGCGAGAAACTCCGGTGTCACCGCGTTATTGATAATAGCATGGGGCGAAGCCGGCGCGAGTCCGCGCTAGGGTACCTGCTGGTCTATGCTGATGCGGACGTTGCTCGCCCCCGGTTTGAGGGTCGCACTGCGGCCGAATAGATCACCGGCTTGCGGCAGGGCATTGCCGCCCTTGGAAATCCGGGCCTCGACGACGACCGCCGCCGCGGTCGACAGCCTGACCCCGGGGGCCATGCTCATGCTGTCGTCCAGCCTGAATTCGGCCGGCAACTGCCGTGCCGGGATGCGCAGTACCGCCAGCGGCATGCGCGGCCCTTCGACCGCGCGCGCGAAGATGAACACCGTGTCGGTGAGCGCGACCTTTGCCGCCAGCGCCGGGGTGATTTCGACGCGGCCGGTGATGCTCGTGCCGGCCGGTGCCGGCGCGGCGGCGAGCTCTTCGGTGCGCGCCGGCGTGACGCTGTTCGTGCCCGGGCGCGCCGGGCCTCTGGAGGATTCGATCTCGGCGATGATGGCGTCGAGCTGTCGCGCATCATCGGAGCCATCGGCAAACTGCGCGCGCAGTCGGCGCCAGTACAAGAGCGCGCCGGCGAGATCGCGTGCTTCGAGGGCCGCGGTCGCCGCCAGCGCGAGCGCCTTGCGTTGCTGCGGGTCGATCTCCAGTGCGCGGCGAACCAGGGCGGCAGGCTTGCCCGCGAGCCGCTTGCCCTGGGCCATCGCCAGCGTATCGGCGTAATCCGCAAGCAGTGCCGCATTGTCCGGAATGAGGGCGTCGGCACGCGCGTAGGCGTCGGCGGCGTCCGCGAAGCGCCCCAGGGCGGCGTACGA
Organism: Edaphobacterium sp. (SeqCode); assembly: GCA_035937415.1. GTDB lineage: Bacteria > Pseudomonadota > Gammaproteobacteria > Burkholderiales > Casimicrobiaceae > PALSA-1003. The sequence continues at coordinate 34,213 of DASZIB010000028.1, forward strand.
GCGCGCGAGCAGCATCCAGCCCTCCGCTTCGTCGGGATGGGATTTGAGCCGCTGGGCCAGATTGTCGACCATGGCGGCGATCTGGCTGTCGGACAGGTCGTGGCCGCCGCGGCCGTCCTTCGCCGTCGCGACGGCGGTCGCGTCGGGGTTGCCGAGCCGCGCGTACAGGACGAACGCGGCCGCCGGAATGAGCAGCAACAGCGCCAGCGCAACGATTCCGGCCCGGCGCCGCCCAAGGCCGCCCGTCGTCGTCGTGCCCGGCACCGCGAGTTCAGCGCCGAGCCGCCGCGCCAACTCGCCGACCGCCTGGTCGCGATCGGCCGGCGTGATGACACCGTCGGCGCACTCGGCGTCGAGCACTTGCTTCTGATCGCGATAGACCGCGACCGCCGCGGCTTCGGCGTCGGGTGCCGTAGCGAGCGGCCGTGCGCGCAACAACGGCCACAGCAGCGTCAAGAGCGTTAGCGCAACGAGCAGCGCCGCAATGAACCAGAAGATGAGCATCGGGACGACGTGGTGAACGCGGACGGTCTGCGAAGGGATCCGGCTCGCGCCGGCAGCGCCGGTGGGCCACGCATTTTATACCCGCCGGGCCCGGAATTGCCGGCGACGGTGTTTGCCGACGCCTCTGGCCAGCGCAAGTCACGCGCCGCGCATCGCGTCCGGGCCACAAACCGTCGCTGGCATTATTGCCGGGCTTGCGAATAGACTGCATCATTTGCCGCGTCCGGCGCGCCGCGCCCGCGCCGGTTGTGGCCAGCCATGCGCCGTTTGCTACCGTGACGGAGGCTCTTCTCGTGCGGCACCAGTCGATCCTGGCCTATGCGCAGTATCGCTATCTGAAGCTCGCTGCGGCGCTAACCATTGCGGCGATCGCGCTCTACGCCTGGGATCGCCCGCCGAACGGGCCCTACGGCGGCACGTGGCTCGGCTACACGCTGGGAACGATCGGCGCGCTGCTCATCGGCTGGCTGCTGTGGTTCGGCGTGCGCAAGCGGCAGTTCGGCTCGACCATCGGCACCTTGCAGGGTTGGCTCTCGGCGCATGTCTATTTCGGCACGACGCTGATCGTGATCGCAACGCTGCACGCAGCGTTCAAGGTCGGCTGGAACGTGCACACGCTCGCTTACGTGCTGATGCTAGCAGTGATTGGCAGCGGCTTCTTCGGCGTCTACGCCTATCTGCGCTACCCGCGCATCATGACCGACAACCTGGGCGACGACACGCTGGAGATGCTGGTGATCAAGATTGCCGATCTCGACAAGCAGGCGCGCCGCTTCGCGCTTTCATTGCCTGACAGCATCAGCAATCTGGTGCTCGCCGCCGCGCAGGGGACGTCGATCGGCGGTTCGTGGTGGCGCCAGCTGCGCGGCACGGCCCCCGGCTGCCCGACCGACGCCGCGGTGGTCGGTGTACAGAACTTCGGCCGCAAACTGGCTGGCGAGCAGGCGAAAACCAACCATCAACTCTATACGCTGTTGTTGAAGAAACAGGAGCTGGTCGCGCGCGCACGCCGCGACGTCAAGCTGAAAGCCTGGCTGGACGTCTGGCTGTATGTCCACGTGCCGCTGTCGATTGCGCTGCTGGTGGCGCTGGCGATTCACGTTGTGTCGGTGTTCTTCTACTGGTGAGACGACCGGCGGCGATGCGCATCCTGGTCATAACCGTCACGCGCAATCGCAAGGGCCAGCCGCTGCGCACGGAGCGCGCAGTCGAAGGCGAGCTGATTCGCCTGGGCCGCGGGACACAGTGCGAAATCCATCTGCCCGATCCGCGCGTCTCGCTGTATCACGCGGCGATTTACCGCCAGGGCGCCAGCATCTTCATTCAGGCGCCCGAAGCGGACCTTTCAGTCGACGGCGGGTCGGAGCGCGAGGCGCGGCTGGCGCCGGGGGCGCATGTCGCGCTCGGCCCCTACGACCTCACCGTCGAGCCTCCCTCCGAGGGCTACGACTTGGCGCTCGCGATCGAGCTGGCACGCCCGATGCCGGACGACTTGGCCGAGATCAAGGCCAAATCGCGCACGACGCTGGAGCAAAGCGGGTTGTCACGGCGTACCCCCGCGTGGACGCTGGCATTGCTGATCGCGGCGCTGTTTTTTGCGCTGCCGGTCATCAACGCGCTGCTCCTGCCGCTGCGCCCGTTAACCGCCAGGCTGCCGATTACGCCCGACCAGTCGTGGAATCCAGGCACGCTATCGGCCGCGCATCAGGAATTCGGCCGCAACTGCGGCACCTGCCATGAGATACCCTTCGTCCACGTGCGCGATCATGCCTGCCTCGAATGCCACGGGGGCACGCCCGGCCACATCGAGTCGACCGCGTCGCAGCAGCGGCTGTTCGCCGACACCCGTTGCGAGAATTGTCATGCGGATCACAAGGGACCGGTGTCGCTGGTGCGCCGCGATCCCGGGCTGTGCGTCAACTGTCACGGCGATTTGCAGCGGCGCGAGTCCAAGACGACGCTCGCCAACGTGACCGACTTCGCCGCTGACCACCCGGCGTTCAAGCTGACGATCTGGCAAGGGCCGGACGCGCGCGACGTGATCCGCGTCGCGCAGACCGACAAGGCGCACCTGATCCAGAGCTCGCATCTGAAATTCCCGCACGATCTGCACCTGAAAGACAGCGTGCGCGGTCCCAAGGGACGCAAGAAGCTCGACTGCGCAAGCTGTCACGTTCCCGATGCGGGCGGACGTTCCTTCGCGGTGATCGACATGAAGCAGGCATGCATCGAGTGTCACACGCTGGAGTTCGAACCGGCGGTGACGACACGCCAGGTGCCGCACGGTTCGGCGGAGGATGCGCTGTTGACCATGCAGGAGTTCTATGCAAACATCGCCCTCAACAATATTCCCGTCGACGTCGTGGACCTGGGCGACATCCGGCGGGGCCTGCCGAGGCTCACCGGCGGGGTGATCAGCGAAGCGCAGCGGCAGCAGGCACTTACCTGGGCAAAGTCCAAGGCGGAACAGGTATCCGAGGACCTGTTCGAGAAGCGCGTTTGCATCGTTTGTCACGAGGTCGCCAAGACCATGACAGCAGGGGAGACGGGGACGCAGGCGACGTGGGCCATAACGCCGGTCCATGTTGCGACGTCGTGGCTCCCCAAGGCACGCTTCGATCACGCGAGCCACCGCACCGGCAACTTCAAGTGCGCTGACTGTCACGATATCGCGACCTCGCATTCGAGTGCCGACATCGCGCTCCCCGACATTGGCAAATGCCGGCAATGCCACGCCGGCAACTCGCCTGCAGGCGATAGGGTGGTGTCGACCTGCGTTGCCTGTCACGGCTTTCACCTGCCCGGCCGCGCGCCGTTTGGCGCGCGCGCTGCGGCAACGCCGGCGAAGTCGCAATGACCGCCGCGCTGCGCGGTGCGATCGTCGGCGCGGCGCTCGTGGTGCTCCTTGCCGGTTGCGGTGGCGGCGGTGCCGGCAACAACGGCAGCCTGCAGGTTCCCAGTCCCAACGCGCTCTCCGTCGCCGATGTGCAGCAAATCATCGCGCAGGCGGTGGCCGAGGCGCAGGCGCGCAACGCCCAGGCGACCATCGCCGTGATCGATCGCGTCGGCAATGTGCTGGGCATCTTCAAGATGAGCGGCGCTGCGGCGACGTTCACCATCAGCGGCGCGAAGGGGGCGGTCGGGGGACTTGAGGGGGTCAACGTCCTGCCACCGGAATTCGGCGCGGTTCCCAAGGCCTTCACGGCGGCTTACTTCTCGTCGGCCGGCAACGCCTTCAGCAGCCGCTCCGCCGCGCAGATCATCCAGGAACATTTCAACCCGTTGGAATTCGATCAGCCGGCCGGGCCGTTGTTCGGAGTGCAGTTCAGCCAACTCACCTGCTCCGATGTCAGCCGCCGGCAAAGCGACGGAACGATCGGCACCAAGCGTTCGCCGCTCGGATTCGGGGCCGATCCCGGCGGGCTGCCCCTTTACAAGAACGGTGCTGTGGTGGGCGCGGTCGGCGTGATCGCGGGCAACTTCTATTCCGTTGATCGCAACGTGATCGACGTTGACACCAACATCGATGAGCTCATCGCGGTCGCCGGTACCGTTGGTTTCGCGGCGCCGACCGCGATTCGCGCGGATCACATCGCACTCGACGGGCGCACGCTGCGGTTCACCGATTCGGAGGCGTTGTTGTCCAATCCCGCCACGGCGCCGCCGTTCGGGTCGATCAACGGCGTGGTGGGCGCGCTGGTGAACCTTCCCCTTTACGGCGGCAATCCGATCGTGCCGGGGACCGTCTATGGCACCTCGGCCTCCGGGGTTCGCCCGGACACCAACCCCGCGTTCGCGGGTCTGAACGCGTGGGCAGTGGTCGATGCCAGCGACAGCAATCGCTTTCCCCCGCGCGCGGGCACCGACGGCCTGATGACCGCCGCCGAAGTCACGCAGATCATGAAAAGCGCGCTGGAGGTGGCCAACCACACGCGCACGCAGGTCCGCCAGCCGGTTGGATCCACGGCGCAGGTCACCATCGCGATCGTGGATACCAATGGCGAGATCGTCGGCCTCACGCGACAGCCGGACGCGCTGGTTGACGCGATCGATGCGGTGCCGCAAAAGGCGCGCACGGCGTTGTTTTTTTCGAGTTCCGGCGCCGCGGCGGCGCTCATTGCGGCTCCGCCTGCAATGTATCTCGATGGAACGGTCTCGCCGATCGGTGCCTACGTGACCGCGGCCCAAGCCTTCTTCAACGACCCGACCATCTTCGCCAACGGCATCGCGTTTTCCTCGCGCTCAATCGGCAATATCTCCGCACCGTTCTTCCCCGACGGGATCCAAGGCACCGCCAACGGGCCGTTCGCGAAGCCGTACGCGAACTGGAGCATCTTCAACAATGGCCTGGAACTGGACCTGGTTTACAACCAGCTCGTGGCACCGCTGCTCAAGCCGACAGACCCGACGATCCTCACCTCGGACTGCACTGGCATCAAGCAGATCCGCAACGGCATCACGCTCTTCGGTGGCGGCTTTCCGATCTTTCGCGGCACGCAGCTGGTGGGTGCGATCGGCGCCTCGGGTGACGGCACCGATCAGAGCGACTTGATCGCATTCCTTGGCCTGAACAACGCCGGGCAAGCGTTGCAGACCGGCATCGGCAATGCCCCGGCGGCGCAGCGCGCCGATCAACTCGTCCCGCAGGGGCAGGGCACGCGTCTGCGTTACGTGAATTGCCCGACGGCGCCGTTCATCGACAGTACCGCGCAAAATGTCTGTGCGGGACTCTAGGCGCCCGGGCCTGCGTGGCCCGGCACTGACGCTGGGCGTGACCGCCTGGCTGCTCTGCGGCCTCGCGGCAGCGCAGACCCCGTCGCCAGCGCAACCACCGGCGGCAGCCGCGCCGGCGGTGAAGCTGGCGCGGCCGGGTGCCGGCCCTGCAGCACCGGCGCAATCCGCGGACGGCCGCTACGGAATCGTGGTGCTGGCGCCGACGCTCAAGGTGCACGCCGAGCCTTCGGCCGCCTCGCCGGTCTTGGTTGAGTTGCAACAGGGCGTGCGGCTGGACGCCGATCGACGGCGCGGTGACTGGTATCGCGTCAATCTTCCCGACGGCCGCAGCGGCTGGATCGACTACGTGGTCGGCAAGACCGCTCCGGATTTTTCGGTGGACGCTTCGCCCGGCATCGTGCGCGGCCGACCCGGCAGTGAGGCCGGGGCTGCTGCGCCCGCCCCGGCGCCGGCAGGAGCCGTGGCGCCGGAGCCCTTGGCCGAGGATGAGGTCGTGCTCAAGCGGCCTGGCGGCAAGCCGCTCGAGGCGCCGATTCCGGTCATCCAGCCGAACCAGGTTGCGCCGCCCTCGCCACTGCTGCCGCGCGAATCCATTCCGGTTCCCGACCGCTGGCGGCTGACCGATCAGCTCGGTCTTGCCAACCAGCGCTGGTACGACCCGTACAACGCGAACACCCTCAAGGGCGACCGGCCGATCTTCGGCAACGACTGGTTCTTCCCGGTGACCCTGGTTTCCGACACGCTGTTCGAGGCGCGAAAGCTCCCTACCAGCGTCGGCGCGCAGTCATCGCGGAACCCGCAGGAAAACGATCAGTTCGGTCGCGGCCGGCAATCGACCTTCGCCGAGAATCTGATCGCGAGCTTCTCGCTGCTCAAGGGCGACACGACCTTCAAGCCGCCCGAGCTCGAGCTGCGCCTGGTGCCGGTTTTCAACTACAACGTTTCCGAAGCCCAGGAAGTCCGCGCGCTGACCATCGATCCGCGCCGCGGGACGACGCGCCGCGATCACTTCGCCGCGATCCAGGAGGGCTTCGTCGATTACGAGTACCACATCGCCTCCGAGCGCTACGACTTCGACGACATCCGCGTCGGCATCCAGCCGTTCACCTCCGACTTCCGCGGTTTCCTGTTCCAGGACCAGCCCGTCGGCGTGCGCTTTTTCGGCACGCGCGACAACAACCAATGGCAGTACAACCTCGCCTGGTTCCGGCGGCTGGAGAAGGACACCAACAGCGGTCTCAACGACGTCGGCAAGCCGTTGCGCAAGGACGACCTGTTCGTCGCCAACCTCTACAAACAGGATTTCTACGTGCCCGGCTTCACGCTGCAGGGCACCGTCATCTACAACAACAACCGCGAGACCGCGACCTTTCTGGACAACAACGGCTTCCAGATCCGACCGCCCATTTTCGGCGACGCGCGGCCGCACGAGTACCGCGTGACGTACCTCGGTCTCAACGGCGACGGCCACTTCGGGCGCTGGAACGCGACCGCGTCGCTTTATTACGCGATTGGCCGCGACGATCGCAACCAGCTGTCACAGCGGCCGGCAGACATAAGCGCGTTCTACGGCGTCGCCGAAGTCTCGCGCGATTTCGACTGGATCCGTGTTCGTGGCACCGCGCTCTACGCGACCGGCGACAAGGATCCGTACGGCAACCGCGAAACCGGCTTCGACGCGATCTTCGAAAACCCGCAGATCGCCGGCGCCGACACCAGTTTCTGGATCCGGCAGGCGGTGCCGCTGATCGGCGGCGGCGGGGTCGCGCTGTCGGGCCGCAACGGCGTGCTTGCGGATCTCCGCTCGTCGATCGACCAGGGCCAGTCGAATTTCATCAACCCGGGCGTGTCGCTGATCGGCATCGGCGCAGATCTCGACCTGACGCCGCGGTGGCGCCTGATCGGCAATCTGAACGAGCTCTGGTTTGTCAACACGACGGTGCTGTCGGTGCTGCGCAATCAGGGTAACATCGATCGCAACATCGGCACGGATCTCTCGACGGCCATCCAGTTCCGGCCCCTGTTTACGCAGAACGTGGTGCTCAACGCGTCGGCGGCGGTGCTCTTTCCAGGCAAGGGGCTGCAGCAACTCTATAACGTCGCGAGCGGCAAGACGCAGTATTCGATCCTGTTCAATGTGCTGCTTACCTACTGACATGGATGCCCGCGCGCACTGCCGGGGTACGCCGTCGCGAGCGGCGATGGCGTTGCTGCTGTTCGCCGCCACGCAGGCGTTCGCGCAGGATAGCGAAACGCCGGTCGCGCGCTCGTACGCGGTGACGCCGCCGGCCCCGGCGCGGCAGACGGCCGCGGATGTGCGCGCCAAATCGATGGGCTGCAGCACCTGCCATACCGCGACCGATCATGCGAGCATGCATGTCAACCCTGCGGTGCTCCTCGGCTGCACCGACTGCCACGGCGGCGACGCCAAGGTCGCCAGGCCCCAGGGCGCTGGACCCGCGGACAGCGCGTACCGCGCGGCGATCGACGCGGCGCATGTCCTGCCAAGATACCCTCGGGCGTGGAATTTTCCGTCCAGCGCCAAACCCGAGCGCACGTACACGCTACTCAATCGCGAGGCGCCGCAGTTCGTGCGCTTCCTCAACCCCGGCGACTATCGCGCCGCCGGCGCCGCCTGCGGCGCGTGCCATCAGACGATCATCCAGGCTGCCGAGCGCAGCCTGATGTCGACCTCGGCGATGCTCTGGGGCGGGGCGTCGTATAACAACGGCATCCTCCCCTACAAGCGTTATCTCCTGGGCGAGTCGTATTCCGACAAGAACGAGGCCGCGGCCATCGTCAATCCGGTTCCGCCGACGCCGGCGATGATCGAGCAGGGCATACTGGCCAAGCTCTACCCGCTGCCGGCGTGGGAAACCGTGCCGGTGGGCGACATCTTCCGCGTTTTCGAGCGTGGCGGCCGCGTCATCAACGCCCAGTTCCCCGAGATCGGGCTGCCCAATATCACCGGCAGCCTGCAGAAGCTCGACGAGGCGGGCCGGCCGGACATCCGCCAGTCCAATCGCGGTCCGGGCACGGGCCTGCGCATCGCGGTGCCGGTGATCAATATCACCAAGACGCGGCTTAACGATCCACACATGTGGTTTTTGGGCACCAACGACCAGCCCGGCGATTATCGCTCGTCCGGCTGCAGCGGCTGCCACGTCGTCTACGCCAACGACCGCGATCCGAAGCATTCCGGACGCTATGCGGCGTTCGGCAACACCGGCAAAACGCAGACCGTCGATCCGACGATTCCGAAGGATGAGTCCGGCCATCCGCTACAGCACGTGTTCACGCGGGTCATTCCCTCGTCGCAATGCATGGTCTGCCACATGCACCAGCCCAATGTCTTCGTGAACAGCTACTACGGCTACATCATGTGGGACTACGAGTCCGACGCGCCGTTCATGTGGCCGGAGAAGCAGCGCTATCCGACGAGCGCGGAAATCCGCAAGATTCTGGATCGCAATCCCGAAGAGGCATCGATTCGCGGCAAGTGGAGCGATCCTGAATTCCTCAAGGAAGTGAGCACCCTCAACCCCAAACTCAAGGACACGCAGTTCGCGGACTATCACGGCCACGGCTGGAATTTCCGCGCCGTATTCAAGCGCGACCGCCATGGAACGCTGCTGGACAAGGACGGCAAGCCCGTGGCCGACGACGATCCCGACAAGTTCAAGAAAGCCGTCCACCTGTCGTCGATCCACGCCGATCTCGGCTTCCAGTGCGTCGATTGCCATTTCGCGCAGGACGCGCACGGCAACGGCTACCTGTACGGTGAGGTTGCCGCGGCGATCGAGATCGGTTGCGAGGACTGCCACGGCACCGTCGACAAGTACCCGACGCTGTTCACGGGCGGCCCGGCGTCGCAACCCGGCGGCACCGACATGACGCTGTTGCGCACGGAGGACGGCCGCAAGCGCTTCGAGTGGCGCGAAGGCAAGCTCTATCAGCGCGCGGCGCTCGATGCGGACCGCGAGTGGGAAGTTACGCTGGTGAAGGACACGGTCAATCCGGCGAGCCCGAAATACAATGCCAAGGCCGCGCGCGCGAAACTGATGTCCGCTGACGGCTCGATGCAGTGGGGGCCGGGGGTTGACCCGGCAAAGTACGCGCACGGCGACGACAAGATGACCTGCTACACCTGTCACCTGTCGTGGACGACGTCCTGCGCCGGCTGCCACCTGCCCATCCAGGCCAACTGGAAGACCGCGCGGCTGCACTACGAAGGCAGCGAGACGCGCAACTATGCGACCTACAACCCGCAGGTGGCGCGGGACGACATGTTCCAGCTCGGGCACCACGGCCCGGTCAAGGGCGGCAAGATCGCTCCGATCCGTTCCAGCTCAGCGCTGATCCTGTCGTCGACCAACATCAACCGCGAGCACATCTACATCCAGCAGCCGCCGATTTCGGCGGCAGGATTCTCCTCGCAGGCGTTTGCGCCGCACTATCCGCACACCGAGCGCAAGACCGAGACCAAGACCTGCAGCGACTGCCATGTGGCGCAGAACAACGACAACAACGCGATCATGGCGCAGCTGCTCCTGCAGGGGACCAACTTCGTCAACTTCGTCGGCTATAACGCCTGGGTCGGCGAGGAAAAAGGCATCGCGGCGATACAGGTGACCGAGTGGGAGGAGCCGCAGGCGGTCATCGGCAGCTATCTGCATCGCTACGCCTATCCGGACTGGTTCGCGCAGCACCAAAAGCGCGATCTCCGGCTGCCCAGCATCCAGACCCACGACACGCAGGACGCAGCACGCTGCGTGCAGCTTCGCGGCGAGTATCTCTACGTCGCGGAAGGGCGCGGCGGCATGCGCGTCTACGACGTCGCCAGCATCGGCAACAAGGGCTTCTCGCAGAAGATCGTCTCCGCGCCGTTTTCGCCCTTCGGGCAGGACACGCATATCGCATCGAGCAATGCAACCTGCGTGGCGCTGCCGACCAATCAGTCGATAAGCCCGCCGCGCAACAAGGGCGAGCTCATGCGCGTGACCAACCAGGAGCAGCCATTCCACCCGATCTACAGCTACGCCGCGATCGTCGACTCCGTCGAGGGCCTGATCCTCACCGATGTGGACACGCTCAGCGACCGCGACCCGCAAAACAATTTCCTTACCCGTGCCGTGACCTGGAACGAGGCCGCCGTTCTCAACGGCGCAAGGCATATCGTTCTGGGCGGCCATTTCGCCTACATCTCGGCGGATGCCGGGCTGGTGATCGTCGATCTCGACAACCCGCTGCAGCCGAAACTCGCCGCGGTGGTCCCGCTCAAAGGCGCGCGCGCCGCGGCATTGCAGTTCCGCTATGTGTTCGTACTCGATGACGAGGGTCTGACCACCATCGACGTGACCGATCCGACCAAGGCACGGCAGGTCGGCACCGCGCGCGTTCCCTTGGCCGACGCGCGCCGCATCTACGTGGCACGCACCTATGCCTACATCGCCGCGGGCAGGGAGGGTCTGGTGATCGTCGACGTCGAACGACCGGAGGCGCCGCGGCTGTATATGAAATACAACGCGGACGGCAACCTCAACGACGCGCGCGACGTCATCGTGGGCTCGACCAACGCGTCGTTGTTCGCCTACGTCGCTGACGGTGCCAACGGGCTGAAGGTCCTGCAACTGACTTCGCCGGAAATCCAGCCCAAGTTCTACGGTTTCTCCCCCGAGCCGCGACCCACGCTCATCGCCTGGCGGCCGACGCCAACACCGGCGCTGGCGCTGTCCAAAGGTCTCGACCGCGATCGTGCCGTCGACGAGACTGGCGGCCAGATCGCGGTGTTCGGCCGTATCGGCTCGCGGCCGTTCACCTGGGACGAGATGAAGCGCTTCTACCAGCGCCCCGACGGCAGCGTCTGGACGGTGACCGATGACGTGCGCACGCAGGACTTCCTGGCGCCGCGCGCAGTAGCAGGCGGCAGTCAACCCGCCGGGCAGCCAAAGCAGTGAGGAACGCCATGAAACCGATCGCGAATCGTTGCGGCGCCGCCATCGCGCTGGTGCTGTGGGTGGGGATTGCGGCCACGCCGGCTCTGGCGCAGGCGCAAGCCGCAACTGCGCAGCACCCGCCGCTGCCCTACCAGGCGGACGCCAAGAGCATGGGCGTGGTCAACTGCGCGAACAGCCTGTGCCACGGCGCGGTGCAACCCTGGAAAGATTCCAGCATCCTGCAGAACGAGTACGTGACCTGGTCGCGCGTCGACAAGCACGCGCGCTCGTACCGGGTACTGTTTAACGAGCAGTCGGCAAGGATTGCGCGCAACCTCGGCCTGGGCCAGGCCAGCACCGCGAAGATCTGCCTCGACTGCCACGCGCACAACATCCCTGCCGACCGCCGTGGCGAGCGCTTCAAGTTCGACGACGGCGTGTCCTGCGAAGCCTGCCACGGTCCCTCGGAGCAGTGGCTGCCGAAACACGTCGAGGACGGCGCCACGCACGCCACCAATCTGGCGGCCGGGCTTTACCCGACCGACGACCCGACCGCGCGGGCCCGGCTGTGCCTGTCCTGCCATTTCGGCAACGGCGACCGCTTCGTGACGCATCGCATCATGGGCGCGGGACATCCGCGGATGAGCTTCGAGCTCGACACGTTTACCGCTGTCGAGCCCGCGCACTTCCGGATCGACGCGGCTTGGGAGAAGCGCAACCGCATGTGGGATGGCGTCAAGGTCTGGGCGATCGGGCAGGCGCTGATCGTCTCCGAGATGATGGACGTGCTCGCCGATCCGAAGCGTGGCCACGACGGGTTGTTTCCCGAACTGGTGCTGTTCGACTGCCACGCCTGCCATCATCCGATGTCCGACCGGCATTGGGCGCCGCGAGTGCCCGGACTCGGCCCGGGCGTGGTCCGGATGAACGACTCGTCGCAGCTCATGGTCCGCGCGATTGCGCGCGTTGTCGATCCTGCGCTTGGCGATCGGATCGCGGAGACGATGGTGCGACTGCAGCAGACGGTCACCGGCGGCGGCGATGCGTTCGGACTGGCCAAATCGCTCAAGACCGACATGGACCTGCTGATGGCGCGGCTCAACGAGCGCACGATCACCGAAGCCGACATGCGGGCGATCCTGGCGCAACTGGTCAACGACGGACTGAATGGACAGTTCCGCGACTATGCCGGCGCCGAGCAGGCAACGATGGCAATCGGCAGCGTCGCCAGCTTCATGTACCGCAAAGGCATTCTCAAGTCCGCCCGCGACATCAACCGCGGCCTGGCAAGCCTGCAGGCCGCCGTCGCCAGCGACGAGCGTTACAATCCGGCACAGTTCGACGCCGCGCTGCGTGATTTCCGCGGTGACGTGGGGCTGTAGCCGGCAGCCCGGGCGAAGCGTCGGGCGCAGGCCGGCCTGCAGCGCCTAGCGCCTGGTCGCGGCGCACCGCGCCCGGCTCCCGACCCCTCCCCTCGCCCCGGCCGGAGCGAGGGGGCATAATTGCACGCATTCGGTCGGTCCCAGCTGTGTTCAAACTCGCCATCATCGGTTCCGGGCCATCGGGGCTCTCCGCCGCCGCGCACGCCTGCGAGCTCGGTGTCCCGCACGTTCTGCTGGAGTCGGAACGGCATGCCGCCGACACCATCTACAAGTACCAGAAGGGCAAGTACGTCATGGCCGAGCCCAACGTGCTCCCGCTGCGCAGCCCGATGTCGTTCAAGGCCGGTCGGCGCGAGGAGATTCTCGGGGCGTGGGACACGGAACTCGGCAAGTACGGCGTCAACCTGCGCTATGGCGCGGGTGTAACCGCGATCGAGGGAGCCAAGGGCCAGTTCACGATCAAGACCGCGGACGGCAAGGCGGTCGCGGCGGAGGCGGTCGTGCTCGCCATCGGCCTGCAGGGCAACCTGCGCAAGCTCGGCGCGCCCGGCGAGAATCTTCCGCTCGTGCAATACCAGCTCGACGATCCGAAGGAGTACGAGGACGAGACCATCATCGTCGTCGGCGCCGGCGATGCCGCGATCGAAAACGCGATCGCGCTGGCGGAACAGAATCGCGTCATCATGATCAACCGCAACGAGGAATTCGCGCGCTGCAAGGATGGCAACCTGGCGCTGATCCTCGCCGCGATCAAGGACGGCAAGCTCGAATGCCGCTATGGCACATCGACCGCCGGCGTCGAAATGATCGAGACCGACGGCTGCCCGGCGCGCTTCAGCGCCAAGACGCCGGCCGGGCCCGAGCACATCGGCTGCCACCGGGTGATCGCGCGCCTGGGGGCGATCCCGCCACGCAAACTGGTCGAATCATTCGGCGTCAAGTTTCCGAACGTCGATCCGGCGGCGGTGCCGCAACTCTCCGACACTTACGAGTCGAACGTCCCCGGTCTTTACATCATTGGCGCGCTCGGCGGCTACCCGCTGATCAAACAGGCGATGAACCAGGGTTACGAGGTCGTCGAGTACATCCTCGGCAACCCGGTCGAGCCCGCTGACGAGCCGCTGCTCAAGGCCAAGTTCCAGTCCTGGGGCAGGGCGAGCACGGTCTCGCAGGCGCTCGCCACCATCCAGCGCAACCTACCCCTGCTCGCCGCCATCACCACGCTGCAGCTGCGCGAGTTTCTGCTCGACAGCGATGTGCGCACCCCGGCGCCCGAAGAAGTCATCTTCCGGCGCAACGATTACACCAACACGTTCTACTCGATCATCGAGGGCGAGTGCTTCGTCGAGATCGGCGGAGACGAGGGAGCGCCGTCGCGATGGGTTCGCCTCGGCGTTGGCTCGTTCTTCGGAGAGTTGGGTTTGATCTCGGGCCGCCGCCGCGCGGCCACTGTCAAGGCCGGCAAGAACTGCGTGCTGATCGAGACCCCACGGCGCTCGATTCTCAAGCTGATCGCGTCGGTCGACTCGGTGCGCAAGGCCGTGGATATGGTGTTCCTCAAGCGTGCGGTGCGCGCGTACATCTCGCAGGACCTTCCCGACGAGGACCTCGATCATCTCGTCGCCGGCGCACAGGTCAAGAAATTCGACGGTGGGGAAACGCTGTTCGCCGAAGGCGACGCCGCGGACGGCCTGTATCTGCTCCGGCGTGGCTCGGTGACGATAGCGCGCAAGATAGGTGGCCACGACATCGTTCTTTCCTATGTCGCGGCGGGCAACTATGTCGGCGAGATGGCGCTGTTGAGCGATACGCCCCGGACGGCGACGGTGCGCGCGGCGGTCGCCACGGAGGCGATCGTGCTCGACGGCGCACGCTTCAAGACCGTCGTTGCGCGCCATCCGGCGTTGCGGGAGCGGGTCGAAGTGCAGCTGCTATCGCGTATTCGCGCCAATGTGGCGAGGGAAGCGCAGATCCAGTCCGGCACGGTGACGAGCTATCTGATGCAGCAGGGCATCGGCGAGGCGACCGACGTGCTGCTCATTGACGAGAGCCTGTGCATACGCTGCAACAACTGCGAGAAGGCCTGCGCCGACGTGCACGAAGGCACCTCGCGCCTCGACCGCGAGGCCGGTCCGACCTATGCCCAGATCCACGTTCCGACGTCGTGCCGCCACTGCGAACATCCGCATTGCATGAAGGATTGCCCGCCCGATGCGATCAATCGCGCACCCAACGGCGAGGTCTACATTCGCGACACCTGCATCGGCTGCGGCAACTGCGAGCGCAACTGCCCTTATGGCGTCATCCAGATGGCGCCGCTGGATCCCCACCGCCAGCGGCCGCCGCTGTGGCAATGGCTGCTGTGGGGCGTCGGCGACGAGCCCGGCGTCGAAACCAAAGTCTATGACAAGTCGATGGTCAAGAAAGCGGTCAAGTGCGACATGTGCAAGGATCTGCCGCATGGCCCGGCGTGCGTCAGCGCGTGCCCGACCGGTGCGGCGCTGCGCGTGTCGCCGGAGCGATTCCTCGACTACACCAACGCGGTCGGAGCCTAAGGATTGCCCATGTCGGACCAAGACATACGCCAGAGCTCACTCGAGTACCATCGAGCGCCTCCGCCCGGCAAGATCTCAATCCTTCCGACCAAGGACCTGACCAACCAGCGTGATCTCGCGCTCGCGTACACGCCGGGCGTCGCCGCCGCGTGCGATGAAATCGTCCGCGACCCGGGCGAGGCCCGGAACCTGACCGCGCGCGGCAATCTGGTTGGCGTGGTCACCAACGGCACCGCCGTGCTCGGACTCGGCGCGATCGGGCCGCTCGCCAGCAAGCCGGTGATGGAGGGCAAGTCCGTCCTGTTCAAGAAGTTCGCCGACCTCGATTGCTTCGACATCGAGATTGCGGAGCTTGATCCGGACAAGCTCGTCGACATCATCTGTGCGCTCGAGCCGACTTTCGGCGGCATCAATCTTGAAGACATCAAGGCGCCCGAGTGCTTCTATGTCGAGCGCCAATGCCGCGAGCGCATGAAGATCCCGGTGTTTCACGATGACCAGCACGGTACCGCGATCATCGTTGGCGCGGCGGTGCTGAACGGCCTGCGCGTCGTCGGCAAGGAACTCGGCGAGGTCAAGCTGGTCTGCTCCGGAGCGGGCGCCGCCGCACTGGCCTGCCTCGATCTGCTGGTGAGTCTCGGCGTTCGCCGCGAAAGCATCTGGGTGGCCGATATCGCCGGGGTCGTCTATTCCGGACGCAAGGAGGAAATGGACGACAACAAGGCGCGCTACGCGCAGCAGACCGCGGCGCGGAAGCTCGCCGACATAATCGGCGGCGCCGACATCTTTCTCGGGCTTTCTGCGGCGCGCGTGCTCAAGCCGGAGATGGTCAAGCAGATGGCCGCCAAGCCGCTGATTCTCGCGCTCGCCAATCCCGAGCCGGAGATCATGCCCGACCTCGCCAAAGAGGCGCGCCCCGACGCGGTCATCGCCACCGGCCGCTCCGATTTTCCGAATCAGGTTAACAACGTTCTGTGCTTTCCGTTCATCTTCCGTGGCGCGCTCGACGTGGGCGCCACCACCATCAACGAAGCGATGAAGCTCGCCGCGGTGCACGCGATCGCTGACCTCGCCAAGGCCGAACAGTCGGACATCGTGGCGGCGGCCTACGGCGTCGAGGATGTCTGCTTCGGACCGGACTACCTAATTCCGAAACCGTTCGATCCAAGGTTGATCGTCAACATCGCTCCGGCCGTCGCCAGGGCCGCGATGGAGTCGGGCGTCGCCACCCGCCCAATCGCCGATTTCGACGCCTACCGGCAGCGGCTGCTGCAGTTCGTCTATCACTCCGGGCTGTTGATGAAGCCGATCTTCCAGGCGGCCAAGAACTCGCCCAAGCGCATCGTCTTCGCCGAGGGCGAAGACGAGCGCGTGCTGCGCGCCGTGCAGGTCGTCATCGACGAGGGCCTGGCCAAGCCGATTCTCGTTGGCCGCCCCGCGGTGATTCAGCAGCGCATCGAGCGCTATGGCTTGCGGCTGCGGCCCGGCGTCGACATCGAGATCACCAATCCCGAGGATGATCCGCGCTATCGCGCATACTGGACCGAGTACCATCGCCTGATGGAGCGCAAGGGCATCACGCAACAACTCGCCAAGATCGAGATGCGCAGGCGCCTGACGCTCATCGGCGCGATGATGATCCACCTCGGCGACGCCGACGGTATGCTCTGTGGCACCTACGGCACGCATGACTCGCACCGCCGCTACGTCGAGCAGGTACTCGGGCTGCGCCCAGGCATCAAGACCTGCGCGGCGATGAATGCGGTGATTCTGCCCGCCCGCACCGTCTTCATCGCCGACACCTACGTCAATGCGGACCCGACCGCCCAGCAGCTCGCCGAGATCACGCTCCTCGCCGCGGAGGAGATCCGCCGCTTCGGCATCACGCCCAAAGTGGCGCTGCTTTCGCACTCGAGCTTCGGTTCGAGCGCCCACCCCCAGGCGCAGAAGATGCAGGCGGCGCTGGCGCTGGTCACAGCCATGGAACCCGATCTCGAGATCGATGGCGAAATGCACGGCGATGCCGCGCTCTCGCAGTCCGTCCGCGACGCCGTGTTTCCGAACTCGCGCCTGAAGGGCGAGGCGAATCTGCTCATCATGCCCACGCTCGACGCGGCGAACATCTCCTTCAACCTGCTCAAGGCCGCTGCCGGCAGCGGGCTGACGCTGGGGCCGATCCTGCTCGGCGTCGCCGGGCCGGCGCATATCCTCACGCCGTCGGCGACTGTCCGTCGCATCGTCAACATGACGGCGCTGACCGTAGTCGACGCCAGCGTGGAGCGCCAGCGCGCCCTGCTGCTTTAAGGCAGCGGCGCGCCGCTTCTTACCCTCGCATTGTAGAACTTGCACGGCGGCTTGCCTGGCGCCTCCGCGGCGCCGTGAGGCGCGGCGGCCCCTGTCCAGCGCTACGTGGCCGGCACGATTCCTGCTGGAACCATCCGGCAACGGGTGCGTGCCCGCATCCCACATTGACTACAAGGAGAAGGGCCATGTCCAGCAGGCCGGTATCGACTCACGCCAGAGCAGCAGAGCAGGCGCCGTTCTTGAGCGACGTGAAGACGTTGCGCGATCGAGCGCGACAGCACATCGTCGATGGCGCAGTGACGCGCGGCTACGGGGGCGACACGCGAACGGCGGTGCAGGTTCTCAACGTCGCGCTTGCCACCGAGCTCATTTGCGTGCTGCGCTACAAGCGCCACTACTATATGGCGAGAGGCATCCATTCCGGAGCGGTGGCGGCCGAGTTCCTCGAACACGCGAACGAAGAGCAGGAGCATGCCGACCGCATCGCCGAGCGCATCGTGCAGCTGGGCGGCGAACCGGACTTCGCCCCCGACAGCCTCGTCTCGCGCAGCCACTCCGAGTATGTAGAAGGCAGCACGCTGGTCGAGATGATCAAGGAGGACCTGGTCGCCGAACGGATTGCGATCGACAGCTATCGCGAGATGATCACCTATTTCTCGGCCTTCGATTCAACGACGCGCAGGATGCTCGAGGAGATCACGGCGACCGAGGAAGAACATGCCGACGACCTGGCAGATCTGCTGCAAAACCTGCCCAAGGACCTGGCGAACTAGCCGCGCAGCGTCCGCGTCATCGCGCGGCCCCGAAGCGCGTGACCGGAGCTTCACATGAAGTCGTTCAATATCGACTGCGAACTGGAGTACGACGTCGCCGAGCAGACGCTTTTCCTGCTCAATATTGCCGTGCCGATCACATCCGGTCAGCGCGTGCGCTGCGAGGTCATTGCGCCACAGCCGGAAGTACCGGTCGAAGAGTTTCGCGACGCAGCCGGTGGCAATCGTTTCCTGCGGATCAACGTCGCGCCGGGACACTTCAGCATGCGCTACCTGGCCGCCGTTGATGTCGACGCGCCGGTCGTCGATCGCGCCGCGCCGTTGATCCCGCTCGCCACCGTCCCTCCCGAGGTGATTCCCTATGTTCTCTCGAGCCGATATTGCCAGGTAGAGCAATTGTTCCCTCTGGCCTGCCGCGAATTCGGCCACATTGCGCCGGCCTACGCACAGGTCGAGGCGGTTTGCGCATGGATTCGCGCCAACATAGCCTACCGTGTCGGAACATCCTCACCGGCGACGACAGCCGGCGATGTGCTGGCCAACCGGGCGGGCGTGTGTCGCGATTTCGCGCACCTTGCGGTGGCGCTGTGCCGGGCACTGAACATCCCGGCGCGCTTCGTCACGGGGTACACGCGTTACGAGGAGCCGCCGCCGGATTTCCACGCCGTGTTCGAAGCCTATCTGGGGGGTCGCTGGCAGCTGTTCGATCCGACCGAGCTCGCCCCGATCGACAGCATCGTTCGCATCGGCGCCGGCCGCGACGCCGTGGATGTCGCGTTTGCGACCTTCTTCGGGAAGGCGCGGTTGCGCCGTCTGAGCCCGCTCGTCGAACCGTCCGACAACGTCACGCCGCTCGCGCGGCTGCAGACACCGACCTCGGGCGTCCTGCTCGCGGCGTAGCGAGCGCGGTCGGACGCCGTCCTACGGCGGCGATCACGCTTCCGACACGAAAAACGGATACCGGCCGATAGCCGGGGCTGTAAACCGGGCGCAGACTGCGGGTTGGTGCAAGCGAACAAACGAATTGGCATGCGTCACACGGAAGCGCGTGGGTTGCCACGTTCAGCAGCAAGCGGCATTCCAGTCGGGAGCGCAACGCGCAGCATGCTTAGGTTTTGGGTCCGGAGAAGCAGGGCCCGTAAAACGGGAAGGGATACTTGTTGAGGAGTGCAAGATGAGCTTGAAACCGACATTACTCGTAGCGGCACTGGCGGCGGCAGCGCTGGCAGGCGTGGGCTGCGAACAACGCTCCGCCGACACCGTCGGGCGCAGCGTCGACCAGACCACGGCAAAGATGCAGGCCAAGACCGCCCAGGCAGCAGACCAAGTCGCGACCGCGACTGACGACACGGCGATTACCGCCAAGGTCAAAGCGGCGATCCTTGCCGAGCCTGGACTGAAGTCGCTGCAGATCAATGTTGATACCAAGGATGCGACCGTAACGCTGAGCGGCAGCGTCGATTCCGACATGCTGCGCGATCGCGCGAAGCAAATCGCGATGTCGACCGACGGCGTGCGGAACGTCGTCGATAATCTCAGCGTCAGGACATCCTGACGCCAGGTAGCGGCCGCGCGGGCTAACCCGCGGGCCGGACCCGGGGGACCGAGATGACGACCGTCGTCCCGGTCCCCCGCTGGCCGGAGACGGTGACGTCTCCGCCGAGTTGCTGCGCCCGCTCGCGCATGCCGCGTATGCCGTGGGATGCGGGCTTGCCCAGGTCCTCCTCGCTGAGGCCGGCGCCGTTGTCGCGGATCTGCAGCAGGAAGGCGTCGTCGGTGACCGTCAGGTTGACCGAGACTTCGGTTGCCTTGGCGTGCCGTGCGACGTTGGTCAACGTCTCCTGAAAGATGCGGAACAGCGCCAGCGCTACCTCGCGTTCGGGCTGGTGATCGGTCGCCGGCGCATCGACTTCGACGCGCAGTCCGGTGTGCTTGGCGAATTCGGCCCCCTGCCAACGCAGCGCCGCCGAAAGTCCGAGATCGTCGAGAATGCTGGGGCGAAGGTCGGTGACGATTTTTCGGGTGACGGCCACGGCCGCTTCCACCAGCTTGTCTATCGCCGCGCGCTTTTGCCGCACCGGCTCCGGCGCGTCGGCCAGATGTTTACCCAGCAGGTCCAGGTCCATCTTGAGTGCGGTGAGCGTCGAACCGAGCTCATCGTGCACTTCGCGCGCAATGCGCGCTTTTTCCTCCTCCCGCACGGTTTGCAGGTGGCGCGACAGGGCGCGGAGGTCCTCGCGCGAACGCTCAATCTCGAGTTGGGCGAGCCGCCCCTGGGTGTCGTCGAAGACGAGGCCGTCCCAGAGGACGGCGTCGCCGTCGAGTCGGCGCGGGCGGGCGCGGGTGTTGATCCATTTCTCGCCGGTGGCGTTCGGTGCGACCAGCCGGCCCGCCCAGTTCCAGTTGGTGAGCTGGGCCGCCGACGCGTCGAGTGTCGCCATGAGATGTGCGCGCTCGCCGGCCGGAACCAGCCGGAAGAATGCTTCAGCATCGTCCATGAGTTCCGCTTCGGAGAGCCCCGTGAGCGTCTCCACGCCCGGGCTTACGTAGGCAAACGACAGCCTGCCAGTGGCGTCGCGAACGAGCTCGAATACCATGCCGGGCACGTTGGCGGCGATGCCTTCGTAGCGCGCCTCGCTTTCCCGTAGCGCGCGTTCGACCTCGCGACGCGAAGTGTTGTCATAGCAGGAACACAGATAGCCGGCAAAGCGTCCCTGCATGTCATGATACGGCCGCCCGACGCAGATCATCGTGCCGTAAGCGCCGTCGGCGCGGCGCAGCCGGTATTCGATTTCGAAGGACTGCATCGCCTTCAGCGCCCGATCGAACGTCGCGCGCCAATGCTGCCGATCCTCGGGGTGCACACCGTCCAGCCAGCCGTTGCCGAGGTCCGCCTCGCGCGACCGTCCGGTGTAATCGAGCCAGCTCTGGTTAAGGTAGTCGCAATAGCCGTCTGCGTCGGAGCGCCAAACCAGATTGGGAAAGCCCGAAAACAGTGCGAAGTAGAAATCGCGCGAGCGTTCGGTCTGCTCGCGCAGCGCGATGCGTGGCGTGGCATCACGCGTCACGACGGCAAAGCCTTGTAACGCGCCGTCCTCGCGGCGGATCGCGGAGACAATGTCGTCGCCGCAATAGCGCGCCCCGTCCTTGCGGACATGCCAGCACTCCTCCTCGAACCAGCCCTCGCGTGCGGCGATTACCAGCTCGTCCTCGGGCGGCCGCACCCGGTCGGACGGATAGAGGATCGAGAAGTGCGTGCCGATCGCTTCGTGCGCGGTATAGCCGTTGAGCGCCTCGGCGCCGGGATTCCAGCTCGCGATGCAGCCTTCCGGATCGAGCATGTAGATGGCGCAATCCTTGATTGAGTCGATGATGAGCCGCGTGCGCTGCTCCCCCTCTCGCAGCGCCTGCTCGACCTCCCGTCGCGCGCGGATGTCGTCGAGCAGCTGGGCGTTGGCTGAGGCGAGCGCACGCGCGCGGCGCCGTGCCATCTGAAACAGATAGGTACACAGTCCCAACAGCGTCGCCAATACCGTGCCGAGCCCCAGCGCCGCCTCGGGCAGGTTGGAATCGGTGCGGTGCAGATATTCGCTCGTCGGCGTCACCAGCAATGTCCAGCGTGCGTTGGCGATGTTGACCATCTGTTCCCGCGTCCATTCCGACCCTGCGGCGCGTTCGCTCGTGCCGGTGGCGTTGGCGAGCTCGCCGTTTTCGAGCAGCGCGATGTAGTAGTCGGCAAACCGGTCGCCGAGCAGGGAGGATAACCAGTTGCCGTTGAGCGGGGCGGCGACGATGCCGAGCAGCTTGTCGCCTTCGAACACGGGTGCATAGATGACGAACCCCTTTCCCGCCACCGCAGGCAGGGCAACAAGCCGTGTCAGCACCGGACGATGCGTGCGCAGCGCAGCTTCGATGGCCATCGCTCGTCCGGGATCTGCGCGCAGAGTCTGCCCGATCAGGCTCGCCTGCGCCGGGGGCACGACCCAGCGAACGACCAGATCCTCGCTCGCCCAGCTGATACTTTGACTTTGCAACCCGGGCGACTCGTCGAGCAGGGCACCGGCATCCTGCTGCCACTGCTCCTCGCTGAAACCGTAGGTCCGTGCGCGCTGCGCGAGCCGGTCCAGCTGCCGGATGCGGGCATCGATGGCGCCCTCGATCCGGTTCTTGACGTCCGCGGCTACCAGCAGCGTGCTGTTGTGGACATAGCCCGCCTGCTGCAGGCCCAGTGCTTGCCACAGCACCAGGGCACACGCGAACGCGGCGAACCAGACGATGCCCGGCATCCAGCGGTGCACGGCCTGCCGCTCATCCTCGCTGCGCAGCAGGACCTGAGCGAGCACGCCGCCTGCGAGCACCAGGAACAACAATGCGCTGGTTCGCTCACCTCCGCTCAAGAGCAGCCACTGCGATGCGAGCACACTCCCGGTCGAGGCACCGAACAGAAGCAGCGATGCGAGCGCGAGCGCGATTGCCGCCAGCAACGCGACCAGCACCGAGCGCAACGCACTGTAAGTCTGGGGACCGATGGCCACCAAGGCGCAACCGAGCGCGACAAAGACGAGCGCAGTCAGAACGCCCATGTCGTTGTAATTCCCGGCGCCATAGGGCAGCCACGGATTGGCCGCGAGCGGATGCACGTCGATCCAACCGGGCGCCGCGTAGGCGATGATGCGAACGGTGCCGAGCAGGACCGGGACCAATGCGCACCAGCGGCCGACGGCACTCAGCCGCGCGGCATGCGCAGCCAGCGCTATGCCGCAGAACGCAAACCCCCACGCCGTGTCGTATTGCAGCCGCTCAAAACCTGGCGGCGTAGGCCATAGCTCGTGCCAGGCGGCGATGCACCAGGCGCCAATCACCGCGACGGCCAGCCCGAGCAGCGCGAGCGCGAACGCGTCCCAGGAAAACCAACGGGTCCTTTCGCGGGGAGTGTTCACAAGGGACGCAGGTTCACGCGGAGCGGCAACCTCGCCGATGGTACCTCACGCCGCCGCCGTTCGCCGGATTCCAGGCTGGTTGCAGCCGACCGCGGCATTGGCGCGAGACTCATCCAGGCTGCTGGCGCTGCAGCATTCGTGCCATGCCCGTGGCAGCCACGGCTCGGTGTAACTCCGTTGCGCGATCCCGCTGCTGTGCCCCCGTTTGTACAAACGATGACGCGAATGTTCAAGCCCGCTGCCGATTGGGGTCGGCGCGCGCGCGCTTCGCCCCGCGCGCAAAGTGGCACGCTGCTTGCGAGAGCGCCAGCGCAGCGGGCCAGCATCCAGCGAAGCGTTTCCCTTCTCGCGCCCGCGCTGGGCCGAACGCTGGCCTTGCTGCACCGAGCACGCGAAGGCGAGCATGGACAGAACTGCAAACGATGCCATCGCGCGCGATTACCGCGCGCTGCGGGTGACGCTGGGTTCGCTGGCGATGATTGCCGCCGCAGCGGCGGGGGCCGGGGCCGCGATCACCGCG
Source organism: Edaphobacterium sp. (SeqCode) (assembly GCA_035937415.1). Lineage (GTDB taxonomy): Bacteria > Pseudomonadota > Gammaproteobacteria > Burkholderiales > Casimicrobiaceae > PALSA-1003. The sequence continues at coordinate 57,861 of DASZIB010000028.1, forward strand.
GCGCTCTTCGGCGCGCTCATCGCGTTCGGGTTAAGCGCGGGGGCGGGCCTGGCCGCATTGCTCGAGGTTACGGAAGGGGAGCCCCGCCGCGGCTGGCGTGTCGCCGCCTGGGCCGCGCTCGTTCTCGGATGGATCGTCGTTGCGACGCTGTTCCTGCGGGCGCCGCTCCAACATCTCGACGGACTGCGCCCCCTAATCAGCGTGTTGATTGCCGGCGGCGCCGCGTTGCGCGCTTGGCGCTGGTACCTGCGCTCGTATCCCGCCGCAGGCATCGCTTGCGCGCTCAGCTTCGCGCTGCTGGCTATGACCGCGATGTGGGGTGGACCGTGGTTGCCGGTGCGGGACACGGCCACGACCGCCGTCAGTCTTGCCTGTGCGCTTGAACTGTTCGGTAGCGGAATACTGTGGCTTGCCGAAGGTGCGTTCCTGCACGGGGCACTGTCCGTCCGCGGCGACGCGGCACCGCGGCGGGGCGCCGCCGTCATGCCGATGGCGGCAGTGCTCGCCCGGTAAGGGGGTGAATGCGCCCGCTGGATGGCCGAAAAATGGCCGCCAGTTGTAGGAGTCGGTCCTACAACTACGACGAGCCCGCTTACAGCAGAAACGGACGACCACCGATACCCGGAACAAACCCCAGAGGTGAACATGGCGGCGTTAAAAACAAAACGCTGGAGAGAGAGCCATGTTCGAGCCGACCACCGTGTTCAGCGCCGACGGGCAGAGCCTGCCACAGAGCGCGGCAGCGGTACCCGATGTTCCCCGACCGAAGCGACGCGCCCAAGGCCGGCTGCAGCGACTGTGCGAACTCTACGGCGCATGCGATGCGATGCGGACGCTGTTCGATACGCTCGACCGGGTTGCCGACGCGAGCGCCACCGTCATCGTCCTGGGCGAGAGCGGATCCGGCAAGGAGCTGGTCGCCAACGCGCTGCACCAGCTTTCCGAGCGGCGGGCGCGCCCGTTCATTCCGGTCAACTGCGGCGCACTGCCGGAAACGCTGATCGAAAGCGAATTGTTTGGCCATGAGCGTGGCAGCTTCACTGGCGCGGCGCGCACCCATCGCGGCTGCTTCGAGCGGGCCAACGGCGGTACCCTGTTTCTCGACGAGATCACCGAGATGCCCCCCGACATGCAGGTGCGTCTGCTGCGCGTTCTCGAGTCCGGGCGCTTTTCGCGGATTGGCGCCGATCAGGAAATCGCCACGGACGTGCGCGTTATCGCTGCCAGCAACCGCGATCTGCGTTCAGCGGTCGCCTCCGGCAGACTTCGCGAAGACCTCATGTACCGGCTGTGCGTGATTCCGGTTTCGGTCCCGCCGTTGCGCGAGCGTGGCGGCGATGCGCTGCTGCTGGCAGGTTTGTTCCTCGACCGCCTCAACGAAGAGAACGAAAGCGGCAAGGCGTTGACGGCAGCGGCGCGGCAGCAGATCGCTGACTACCGCTGGCCTGGCAACGTGCGCGAACTGAAAAACGTCATCCACCGCGCCTATGTCATGTCCGACGATGAAGTCGACGTCGATGTGGGCGGAGAACTCGCTGCCGCGATCGGCGCGCCGCCGACCCAGCAAAGCGTGGTCACGACGGCAAGCCACGTCACGATACCGGTCGGGACTTCTCTGGAGCTCGCCGAACGGGCACTGATCATGGCGACCTTGCGTTCGCTCGACGGCAGCAAGTCAAAGGCGGCGCAGGTGCTCGGCATCAGCCTGAAGACGCTCTACAATCGCCTGCATGCCTACGGCGGCGTGGCGCGAGCGACGCTCGATACCCTGCCCGAGGTGGTGGGAGACGTGCGGCTCGCCGCTTGACCCGACGCTTGGTTTCTTCCTCCTGGACGGATAAAATGCTTCAACTCGAACCCGTTGAACGACGCCGGCAAGGAGCCAACATGACAGAGGTCGTAAGCACGCAGAAAAAGCGCATCCTCGTCGTGGACGATCACGCGCTGGTGCGTGCCGGCTTTCGCGAGTTGATCGACGCCACCGACGATCTTGAAGTGGGTGGCGAGGCCGGTACCGCCGCGTCCGCGCTCGAACTCGCCATCGCTGAGGATTTCGGAGTGGTCATGCTCGACATCTCGTTGCCGGATGCGTCGGTCGTCGAGACGGTCACCATGCTCCGCCGCCGGCGGCCGGACCTGCCGATCCTTATCGTCAGCATGCACGCGGAGGAGCAGTACGCGGTCAATTTACTGCGCGCGGGAGCCAGCGGGTTCTTCTCGAAAGCCGGCGAAGCGAAGGATCTGCTGGAGGCTCTGCGCATGATCCTCGCCGGACGCAAGTACATCAGCCCGTCGCTGGCCGAGGCATTGGCGCTCGAGGCGTCCGGCCACGCACCCGAGCCGCCGCATCGACAGCTGTCCAACCGCGAGTTTCAGATTTTTGTACAGCTTGCGTGCGGCAAGACCGTGACGCAGATCGCCGAGGAGGTGCACCTGTCGGTCAAGACGATCAGCACTTATCGCACACGCATTCTGCAAAAAATGGAGTGCACGCGGAATGCGGATCTAACGGCGTACGCGCTGAAGCACAACCTGATGGGTTGATGCCTCAGCGCGCAAAATGAGGTCGCTCGTGCGCGTCTTCGTCGTCGAAGACTCTCCGTTGATCCGCAAGCGAATCATCGAGAACCTTCAATCCCTGGGCGGTTTTGACGTCGTCGGTTTCGCCGAAGCGGAGGACGCCGCGGTGGCGGCCATCGTTGCCGCCAAACCCGATGTGGTCATCACCGATATCCGCCTCAAGGAAGGCAACGGCATCGAGGTCGTGCGGCAGCTGCGCGAGAATGCATTTGTTCCGCAGCCGCGCATCTATGTGCTTTCGAATTACGCCAACGTCGAATATCGGCGGCAGTGCGAACTGGTAGGCGCCGATGACTTTTTCGACAAGTCCGGGGAGTACGATCGCTTTCTCGACGCGTTGCGGCACTACGCCTGAAGGGCGCGCGCGTCGCATCTCCATTGCGTCGGTTCCGGCGCAATAACTGCCACCGCCTTGTAATCTTTGCCCGCGCCGCCCCGGCTTTGCCACGGGAGCGGCCCCGCGCCCCCTGCGCGCTCAACCTGGGATCAGCGCGGCCAGCCTGGCACGGTGCTTGCGTCATGGTTGACTGATGCGGGGCGCAGCGGCGTTTTTGCAAAGTCTTGCGCCCGTGCAGCAACTGCTCGAGTTCTTACGAAAGGGACGATCATGTTGCACTACGCCGTCGTGTTCTTCGTCATTGCGTTGATTGCGGCACTGTTCGGATTCGGAGGTATCGCCGCCGGCGCCGCCGAAATCGCCAAATTGCTGTTCTTCATCTTTCTGGTGCTGTTCGTCGTCTCTCTGGTGGTGGGATTGTTCCGGCGCAACTAGCGCGGCTCCGATGCACTTCCCACCACAGCGGCGCGCCGCGGGTTTGCGCCCACGGCGCGCGCACCAGCGATGCTAACCTGGGCGATCATTTTTTTTCTGATCTCGGTCGTCGCGGGGATCTTCGGCTTTACCGGCATCGCGGTGGGAGCGAAGGCAATTGCGAAGATCCTGTTCGGCATTTTTCTGCTGCTGTTTCTCATCGTCCTGATTTTCGGCGTGCTTGCGGGAATCGCCCTGTTCTAGCCAGGTCCGATTGCCAACCGTCCTCAGACGCGGGCGGAGCGGGTCCCTCTCTCTCCGGTTGTTCTTCGCCCGCGTTCTTTTTTCTAAAGACTATCGCTGGTTCGTGCGTGAGAAGCTTGATGGCACGTGGATTGCTAAGGAATCGTTGGCTGGCACAGCCATCATTCTTTCAAACTTTAGCGAAGGGGCAGCTATGTTAAGCAAATTGATCTATGGGTTCGCCTTGTTGGCGACCGCGCTGGCGCTCAATGCATGCAATACGATCGCGGGAGCGGGCCAAGACGTCGAAAAGGGCGGCCAGAAGATCCAAGAAGAATCCAGGGAAGTACAACGGAAAATGTAATGTGGGCTGCGGGCCGCTGGTACTGTCCGCGAGCGGCTTGCACCCCGTTAGGGCGTTTTGAATACGACGGCCACGCCGGACGCGGCGGACCCGCAGTTTGACGCGGCCGCGGCGGAGGAGGGGAGCGCTGCCGCGCCCGCGTCCGCAAAAGACGGCGCTTCCGCGCGCGAGCTGCGAACGACCGCGCTGGTCGTCATTGCGCTAGTCATTGCGCTCGCCGCCATTCGCGTCGCGGCGGCGTTCTTCATTCCGCTGCTGATCAGCATTTTCTTGAGCTATGCGCTTTCGCCTTTGGTCGCGCGGCTGGAGGCATGGCGCGTGCCGCGCATGTTCGGTGCGGCACTCGTCATGCTGGTCTTCATTGCGCTGGGCGGTGCGGCGGTCCATCGCGCCGGCAGTGACGCGGCCGATCTGCTCGAGTTGTTACCGCAGGCGGTGGAGAAGGTGCGGCTCTCGTTCACCGGCTGGCAGCGCGATGGCGTCAATCCGCTGCATCACGTGCAGGAGACTGCAGCGGAGCTCGAGAAGCTGGCCGTGGCGGCGGAGCCAGCGCCTCCCGGGACGGCCGCGAAGCCTGCGCCTCCGCCACCGGCGTTCGACGTGCGCTCCATGCTCCTGGTCGGGACCGGAACCGCGATCATCGTCGTAGGGCAGGTCGTCTCGGTGCTGTTTCTGACGTTCTTCCTGTTGATGGCGGGAAGCTTGTTCCGCAAGAAGCTCATTCAGGTCATCGGGCCATCCCTGCAGCGACGGAAGGTCGCGTTGCGAATTCTCGACGACGTGCATCGTTTGAATCAGCATTACTTCGCGGCGATCCTGGTGGTCAATCTTGCGGTCGGCACTGCTACCGGCGTAGCCATGTACGCCATCGGCGTCGATCGGGGACTCGTCTGGGGCGTCGCGGCGGCCGTACTGCACACGATCCCCTACCTGGGCACGGCCGCACTGGCGGCGGCAGCCGGACTGGCCGCGTTTGTCCAGCTCGGCAGCATGAGCTCGGCGCTGCTCGCGATCGGCATCGTGCTCGCCATCGCCGGCGTGCTCGGCGTCGGCCTGCAAACCTGGCTCATGGGTCGCGCCGCGAGGATGAACGCGCCGGCAGTATTCGTCGCGCTGCTGTTCTGGGGCATGCTTTGGGGAGCGTGGGGGCTGCTGCTCGCCGTGCCGATCATGGTCACGGTCAAGACCGCCTGCGACCACCTCCCGGGGCTGAGTCGCTGGAGTGCCCTGCTCGGCCGCTGATGCCTTCGGGTACGAAATTACCGCAGGCGCAGCGCGAGGGCCAGGAAGGATTTACCGGAGTCCCGGTCGTCCTCCCCGGCAGGCTTTTTATAAGTACTTGTCCCGACAGCAAAAAACGAACTGGCACGGGCGTTGCAATGCATCAACTGTCGCGCCCAGGTGGCGCATTTCATCGAACTGTTAACAGAAGGAGTTGGCAATGAACTGGGATCGTGTGGAAGGCAACTGGAAACAGGTAACAGGCAAGGTCAAGCAGCAGTGGGGCAAGCTCACCGACGACACGCTGACGCAGATCAACGGCAGGCGCGACCAGTTGGTCGGCAAGATTCAGGAAGCGTACGGAGTATCCCGCGATGAGGCGGACCGTCAGGTCCGGGACTGGGAAAAACTGCACTAGCCCCATGGCCGCGCCGCGTCGAGCGGCGTGCTTGCGGATACAGTTAAAAGGAGAAGATCATGTTGAGGCAACTGAGCGTAACGGAATTGCTTTGTGCCGGCGTGTTGTGCGTGTTCGCAATGGGCACGGCCCACGCGGCCGATTCCGCGGCAACCAACCGCAAGAATGAATACAAGGCCGCGGCTGCGCATGCCGACGCCGAGTACAAGGCTGCGAAGGATGCGTGCAAAGCCAGGGAAGGCAATGACCGCGAGGTGTGTCTGAAACAAGCCAAGGCCGATCACGTCAAGGCCACCGCGGAAGCGAAGGCGCTGCTCAAATCCAACACCGCGATGGCCGACGCACGCGAAGACACGCGGGATGCGCAATACAAGGTCGCCCAGGAGAAGTGCGAAGCGTTGTCGGGCGAGGCGAAGGATTCGTGCATCAAGGACGCGAAGCTAAGGTATCATCAGTAGTCCCCGCGCCCGATTCGATCTGCCGACGCGCCGGTTGCCACCGGCGCGTCGTTTTATTTTGCCTGCGCCAAGCCGCGTAAGGTCGCGCGACGAGCGTTGCGGCGGCGCAGATACCTGCGGCCTCGCGGCGCCGGTTGACGGGGCACTGCGGCGCAGTGCCTGCTCGCGCGGCTTGAAATTCCTGCCGCAGGGCGCCAACTAGGCGCAATGGTGCCTCTTGAGCGGTTTCCGGGGCTGCAGGCGGTCCGCGACGAATCCGGGTCCGACCCGCCCGAACCCGCGGCGAATTCACCGGAATCCGAACCCGACGCCGGACTCCTCGACGCGTATTCGCGCGCGGTGAGCACCGCCGTCGCGCGGGTCCGGCCGGCGGTCGTGCACATCGGCGTCGAACGGGCGGGACGGCGGGGTCGGGTGCAGAGCGGTTCGGGCTCCGGCTTCATGGTCACGCCGGATGGTTATCTGCTTACCAACAGCCACGTTGCGGCCGGCGCCGTCGCGCTGCAGGCGACCCTGCCCGACGGCCGTATCGTCCCCGGCGAGCTCGTCGGCGACGATGCCGATTCCGATCTGGCGGTGGTGAAGATCGGTGCCGGGCAGCTGGCGCATGCGCGGCTCGGCGACTCGTCGCGCGTGCGCGTGGGGCAAGTCGCGATCGCTATCGGAAGCCCTTACGGCTTCCAGCACACGGTGACCGCCGGCATCGTCAGTGCGCTTGGACGATCGATGCGCAGCGCCACGGGCCGCCTGCTCGACAACATCATCCAGACCGACGCGGCACTCAATCCAGGCAATTCCGGCGGGCCCCTCATCGATGCCGCAGGCACTGTGATCGGCGTCAACACGGCGGTCATTCTTCCGGCCCAGGGAATCTGCTTTGCGATCGCAGCCAACACTGCGGACCGCGTCGCGGTGGCGCTGATTCGCGAGGGACGCGTGCGGCGTGCTTACCTCGGCGTGAGCGCGCAGAATCTGCCGCTGCCCCGCCGTATCGTGCGCCATTTCAATCTCGCGCATGAAGCCGGCGCGCGCGTGGAAGCGGTTGCGCCAGAATCCCCGGCCGCGCTCGCGCAGATGCGTGCCGGCGATATCATCGTGGCCCTCGGCGACACGCCGATCACCGGTGTCGATGATCTGCAGCGTTTGCTCACCGGCGGCCGCATAGGCGAGGCCGTGGAAGTGGTCGTGCTGCGCGGGGACCAATGCCTGCGGCTGTCGGTCACTCCGCGCGAGTCCGCGCCATCGCCGTGATGCGCCGGCACAGCGCTTTGCGCGCGACTTCCAGCGGCTAGCGATCCGCCAGCTTGGCAAGCGCCCCCGAACTGTGAAAAAATAGGGCCAACTTGCTGAATCACAGGTGGTTGTGATGCTGGACCGTGACGGCTATCGCCCGAACGTCGCCATCGTCATCGTCAACTCGAAGAACTCGGTGTTCTGGGGTAAGCGGATCCGCGAGCACGCGTGGCAGTTTCCGCAAGGCGGCATCCATCCCGGCGAGACGCCCGAGAAGGCGATGTATCGGGAATTGATGGAAGAAGTGGGCCTGGTGCCCGGGCACGTCAGGATTCTCGGTCGCACGCGGGACTGGTTACGCTACGAAGTGCCGTCGCACTGGATCAAGCGCGAATGGCGCGGTAGCTACCGTGGCCAGAAGCAGATCTGGTACCTGTTGCGCCTCGTCGGGCGCGATAGCGACGTCTCCTTGCGCGCGACCGACCATCCCGAGTTCGACGCATGGCGCTGGCACGACTATTGGATTCCCCTCGAGAACGTGATCGACTTCAAGCGCGACGTGTATCGCCGTGCCTTGACCGAGCTCGAGCGTTTTCTGCACCAGCGCCCGCACACGCGGCGGGAGCGTCTGTACGGCTGGGCGCACGCGGTCGTTCCCTCGCCGTACGGCAAATCCTCCGGCGAAGCCTAAACGCCGCCGGAGCTCGTCCCGGGCCGAGGCGTGCGCCGCGACCCGGGACGTCGTGGCTGCGTCAGTTAAACATGCCCGCGCCCATGCCCATCATGCCGCCGCCGACGACCAACGAGACGAGGAATCCGGCGAGCACGATGCCGAGCAGGATGCCGCAAATAACCACGACGATCGTGTAGCCGACGGCCTTGTCCTGGGGGCATTTCTTCAGCACGGGAACGCCCAGGTAGAACGTGTACCAGGAGTAGATCGCCGCCAGCAGCGCGATGATGCCGCCGAGGACGGGGATGAGCAGGAATACGCCGGCAATCCAGGCCGCGGTGTAGGAATAGGCAACGAGCTTCAGCGACTGGACGAAATTTTTCTCGCCACCGAATGTCGGTGCCAGCGCATCGACGATCAGCGCCAGCAGAAACGTCACGGCGAGCGCGATGACGTAATGCACAACCGCCGCCACCAAGCCCGCTCCACCGGTGCGCAGCAAAATCGCCAGCGGGGCGATCGCAACCAGAATCACGATGTAGCCGAGATAGATCGACTGCGGGGTTGCGCTCTCGGTTGCGATCTTGGGCCACTCAACCTTGGGTTGCAGCAGGATGTTCTTGACGCGATCGATCAGGTTCACGGTTCCTCCTTGTCGTTGGTATCGAGCGGGTCTGCAGCGGCGTTCCCGCGCGGCCGCGTTTGCGCGGTGGCGCCGGTTGGGCGCGCAGCGAGTTTAGGCGAATGCGGCATAGGTGTCTAACCCGCGAGCTGGGTCAAGAGCCGCGCAAGGGGCCGATCGCCGCACCTAACACCGGCTCATCCGAGCAGCACCAGATTGTCGCGGTGAATCAACTCGGGCTCGTCAACATAGCCCAGTATTGCCTCGATCTCGGTCGAAGGCTTGCGCAGGATGCGCTGGGTCTCGCCGGCACTGTAATTGATGAGGCCGCGAGCGATTTCACGTCCGCCGGGGTCGCAGCAGCCGACGACCTCGCCGCGCTCGAACTGGCCTTCGCAGGCGGTGACGCCGATCGGCAGCAGGCTCTTGCCTTCATGGGCCAGCGCGCGCACGGCGCCGGGGTCGAGCGTCACCCGGCCGGCGAGCCGCACGTGATCGGCGAGCCACTGCTTGCGCGCGGCGAGGGTCATCGTTTCCGCGATGAGCTCGGTGCCGATTGCCTCGCCCGCGGCGAGCCGTGTCAGCACCTGATCGGCGCGCCCGCTCGCGATTACCGTCGAGGCGCCGCTGCGTGCAGCGCGCTTGGCGGCAAGCACCTTGCTCAGCATGCCGCCACGTCCGAGCGCACCCGCGCCGCTTGCGCTCGCCTCGAGTTCGGGATCGCCGGCCCGTGCCCGGCGCACGAGCGTGGCTGCCGGATCCTTGCGCGGATCGGCGCTGTAGAGCCCATCCTGGTCGGTGAGCAAAAGCAGCACGTCCGCCTCGATGAGATTCGTGACCAGTGCGCCGAGTGTGTCGTTGTCCCCGAACCGGATCTCGTCGGTCGTCACCGTATCGTTTTCGTTGATGACCGGGATCACGCCAAGGCTAAGCAGCGTGCGGAGGGTCGAGCGCGCATTGAGATAACGGCGGCGGTCGGCGAGATCGTCGTGGGTGAGCAGAATCTGCGCGGTGTGCAACCCGAAGCGCGCAAACGCGGTCTCGTAGGCTTGCACCAGGCCCATCTGCCCGACCGCGGCAGCCGCCTGCAGCGCATGGATCGCCGCCGGCCGCTTCAGCCAGCCGAGCCGCTGCATGCCCTCGGCGATTGCCCCGGACGAGACGAGCACGATCTCCTTGCCCCCCGCCCTCAGCGCGGCGATCTGTTCGGCCCAGCGCCCGACTGCGGCGTGATCGATGCCGCGCCCGTCGGCGGTGACCAGACTCGAGCCGACCTTGATGACGAGCCGCTTCGCGCGGGCGACCGTCGCCCCGGGTGGCCCCGCACTCATGGCGTCAGCGCGACCGCAGGCTGCGCGGGATGGGCATCGAGCCATGCCGAAAGCGCGTAGACGAGCTCCCGGCAACCCTCGCCGTTGATCGCAGATACACCGAAGACCGGGCCTTTCCAGCGATACGCCTTGACGAACGCGGCGATGCGCGCCTTCCGCTCCTCGGCCGGAAGCAGGTCAAGCTTGTTGAGCACCAGCCAGCGCGGCTTGTCGTAGAGCGCCTGCTCGTAGCGTTTGAGCTCGCGCACGATAGCGCGTGCCTCGGCTACCGGATCGACCCCACCCTCGAGCGGCACGAGATCGACCACGTGCAGCAACAGCTGCGTGCGCTGCAGATGGCGCAGGAAGCGGTGGCCGAGTCCGGCGCCGTCGGCAGCGCCCTCGATCAGTCCGGGAATGTCGGCAACGACGAAGCTGCGGTTGTGATCGACGCGAACCACCCCGAGATGCGGCGCCAGCGTCGTGAACGGGTAGTCGGCGACGCGGGGTCGCGCGGCCGAGATGGCGCGGATGAGCGATGATTTGCCGGCATTCGGCATGCCTAGCAGCCCGATGTCGGCGAGGACCTTGAGCTCCAGCTTAAGGCGTCGCTGTTCGCCGGCGATACCGGGCGTCGATTGCCGCGGGGCACGGTTCGTGCTCGACTTGAAATGCAGATTGCCGAGCCCGCCCTCGCCACCCTTGGCAATCAGCGTGCGCGCCCCGTCCGCGGCGAGATCGGCAATCGGATCGCCGGTGTCGGCATCGCTGATCACCGTGCCGACGGGCATGCGCAGAACCACGTCAGTGCCGCCACGCCCATACTGGTCCGCACCGCGCCCGTTCTCGCCGCGCTTGGCGCGGTGGATGCGCGCGTAGCGATAATCGATCAACGTGTTGAGGTTGCGATCGGCCAGCGCATAGATGCTCCCGCCGCGCCCGCCGTCACCGCCGTCGGGCCCCCCGCGCGGAACGTACTTCTCGCGCCGGAACGAGACCGCGCCGTTGCCGCCATCTCCCGCGATCACTTCGATGAGGGCTTCGTCGAAGAATTTCATGACGCCGCTGGCTGCCGCCGGAAGAGGATGAAACGCTCGGTGTCGTCGCCGCGGCGGCGACCCTCCCACACCTTCTCCCAGGCGGAATCGGGTGGTTCGGCCGCATCGTTGCCGGCGACTTGGAGCAGCAGCGCTCCACACCGGTTTGCCTGCGGTGTATCGTCGCGCACGGTGACGATGTCGGCGAAGTATCCCAGCAATGCGCGCTGCGGCTCGCCGACGTTGCGGCTGGCAACGCAGGTCCCTCCCGGAATGTGCGCAGCGAGCGATTCGGCGACCGGGCGGTAGCTGCGTCGCGAGTCGACATACGGCAACCAGATCGTGGCAAACAGCCCCCAGACAAGCGTCATGCCGGCCGCCCAGTTGAGCACCGCACGCCGATTGGAGCGTCGCGCAGGCCGCACCAGCGCCAGCCACAGCAACGTCAGGAAGGCCGACAGCAGTGCCGGCAGCAGTTGGAAGACCGGCTTGTAACCGGGCTGGGCATCCCGGAACAGGCGCGCGACCACGTCCGGCAGGCCGCTGCGCAGGGACTCGAGCCACAAGCCCCAGAGCAGGGCGCCGATGAGCCCAAACGTGAGGATCCCGAACCAGTCGAGCGCTCCGGAGTAGCCGCGCTTCAAGGTGTCAACCTCGGCCGCGCCGAGCAGCGCCAGAGGCACGAGCAGCGGCAGGACAAGGATGGCTCGCGGCTCCGGCGCCGCCGAGAGGATGAGCAGGAGGACGCAGAACAGCATGCCCGGCAGCGCCACCCCGGGCGTCGACAGGCTGCCGTTGTAGCCGCGACCCCGCACCCAAAGGGTCCACAAGGCCAGCGGCAATGCCGGCCACGCGTACCACGGCAGATTCTTGAGGTAGTAGAACGGCTCGAGCGGCGGCGAATTCGCGGTGAGGCCGAAATAGCGCGCGAAGCTCTGCGCATCAAGCCACTGCGCAAACAGCATGGGCGATTCCCGGTAGAGCGCGAGCGGCCACGCGAGCAGCAGTGGGATCGCCGTCGCAACCGCCACGGCGAGGGTCAGCCCGTAGCGCCGGGTCCGCCACGGCGCAAACAGGGGCAGCGCGATTGCGGTGAGCCCGAGGCCGGCAAACGCGATCGGTCCGCGGCAAAGAAAGGCAATGCCGAAAGCGAGCCCCAGCAGCAGCCCGCCGGCAAGGGGCCGGCGCAGCGCAAGCGCCAGCGCATACAGCGCCAGTGCATCCGCGACCAGCAGGCCGATCTCCGGCGAGAGCAGGTGGCCGCGGTCCCAGAGTCCGACACAGCCGATGAAGATCAGCACCGGCAGCCAGCGAAACGGGCGGCCATAGAGTTCGAGCCCCGCGCTCGCGAGGAGCCACAACGTGGCCGCGAGGCAGAGCCCTACGGCGACGTGCGCCCCGTCATGCAGCGGCACGAGGTCGCGCAGTACCCAGGCGGTTGCGGCGGCGAGGGCCTGCACGAGCGGGGGGTAATCCGGCACCGGCGTGCCCGCCAGATGCGGCACGACCCACTCGCCCTGCTTGAGCATGTCGTAGGCGATGCCGAAGGCGGTCGCGTCGTCCGGCTTCCACGGATCGTGTCCGAAGAGGCCCAGCACAATCCAGGCCGCGCAGAGCAGCACCAAGCCGAACTGCTTCAGGGCTCGATACGGTCCGGAAGGCGACAGCTCCAGCGCGCCATCGGGGCGGTTCAGAGTTTCGGACAGCGGCACGGGCTCCTCATGGCCTCATTTTCCGGGTCGAAACGTGCCACGGCAATTTTACTGTCACCCGTCGCGCGTCCTGCTGCCCAATGCAAAAAGGCAGCCTAAGCTGCCTTTTTTGCGGAGCGCGGAGCGCAGGTCACGCTGCCGCCTTGTTCTTGCCAGCGTAGCGTTGCCGGAATTTCTCCACGCGGCCGGCGGTATCCACGATCTTCTGCTTGCCCGTATAGAAGGGGTGGCAGGCTGAGCACACTTCGACGTGCAGCGGCTTGTTGACCGTCGAGCGCGTCAGGAACGTGTTGCCGCAGCTGCACGTTACCTGGATTTCACTGTATTGGGGGTGAATGCCGGTTTTCATCGAACACCTGTGCCATGACCCGAGCGCGAGTCCACTTTGCCTCCATGTTCCCGTCGCGCTGAAGGCGGTCTCAAAATACAGAGACCATTCAATGAGTTACTATGGGGCCAACGCAACGGAAGCGGTGCATTATGCGCGCGATTGCGCTGCATTGCAACACCAAGGTGAAGCCGAAACGGGCGCATTCAAGCGGCGCTATCGGCAACTGCGGTCAGCCGCGGCGCATCGAGTCAAAAAATTCGGCGTTGTTCTTCGTCTGCTTGACCTTGTCGACCAGGAACTCGGTTGCCTCGAGGTCGTCCATCGGATAGAGGAGCTTGCGCAGCACCCAGACCTTCTGCAGCACGTCCTGCTTGAGCAACAGCTCCTCCTTGCGGGTCCCGGAGCGGTTGACGTTGATCGCCGGATAGGTGCGCTTTTCAGCCATCCGCCGATCGAGGTGAATCTCCATGTTGCCGGTGCCCTTGAACTCCTCGTAGATCACATCGTCCATACGCGAGCCGGTGTCGATGAGCGCGGTGGCGATGATCGTGAGCGAGCCGCCTTCTTCGATGTTGCGTGCCGCGCCAAAGAAGCGCTTGGGGCGCTGCAGCGCGTTGGCGTCGACGCCACCAGTCAGGACCTTGCCCGAGGCCGGGACGACCGTGTTGTAGGCGCGCGCGAGGCGGGTAATCGAATCGAGCAGGATAACGACGTCCTTCTTGTGCTCGACCAAGCGCTTCGCCTTCTCGATCACCATCTCGGCAACCTGCACATGCCGGGTCGCCGGCTCGTCGAACGTGCTAGCGACGACTTCACCGCGCACGGTGCGCGTCATCTCGGTTACTTCCTCCGGCCGCTCGTCGATGAGTAGCACGATGAGGACCACGTCCGGGTAGTTGGCGGCGATGGAGTGCGCAATGTGCTGCAGCATCACCGTCTTGCCCGATTTCGGCGAGGACACGAGCAGGCCGCGCTGGCCCTTCCCGATCGGCGCGACGATGTCGATGATGCGGCCGGTGATGTTCTCCTCGGCCTTGATGTCGCGCTCGAGGATGAGTGGCTCATCCGGGAACAGCGGCGTCAGGTTTTCGAAGAGGATTTTGCTCTTGGCGTTTTCCGGCGGTTCGCTGTTGACCTTGTCGACCTTGACTAACGCGAAGTAGCGTTCGCCGTCCTTGGGGGTGCGGATCTCACCCTCGATGGTGTCACCGGTGTGAAGGTTGAAGCGACGGATCTGCGAGGGCGAGATGTAGATGTCGTCGGTCCCGGCGAGGTAGCTCGTGTCGGGCGAGCGCAGGAAACCGAATCCGTCGGGCAGAACTTCGAGCGTGCCGTCGCCGAAAATGCTCTCGCCCTTCTTGGCCTGGTTCTTCAGCAGCGCGAAGATGAGATCGTGCTTGCGCATCCGGTTCGCGCCGTCAATCTCGTTGGTGTTGGCGATCTCGACTAGCTCGGTTACGGGCTTGGACTTGAGGTCGGACAGGTGCATAGAGTTGTGCAGGTAGCAGGTGAGCAGGGGCGGCGCAAAAAGGGCGGCCGCTGGAATCAATCTGGGGTTTGGCGCCCAAGGCACAGGCAGCGCCGGTGATGGCGACCCGCGGTGCGGTCCGACTCAGCTCGGATCCGCTTCTCGCTCGCGCCCGCGGGCGCGTCAATACGTCAAAAGCCTAGCCGGTTCGCTAGGGGCTGTCAAATAGGGGCGTCGGGCCGGGGAATCAGAGCTGGCTGTCGAGGAAGGCGGTGAGCTGGGATTTGGACAGCGCGCCGACTTTCTGCGCCGCGACCTGTCCGCCCTTGAACAGGATCAGGGTCGGGATGCCACGAATGCCGTATTTGGCCGGCGTCCCCGGGTTGGCGTCGACATCGAGCTTCGCCACCGTGACCCGACCGGCGTAGTCCTTGGCGACCTCGTCCAGAATCGGGGCGATCATCTTGCACGGTCCGCACCATTCAGCCCAATAGTCGACCAGAACCGGCGTACCGGCCTTCAGGACGTCCGTGTCGAAGCTGGCGTCGGTGACGTGCTTGATATGTTCGCTCATTCGATCCTCACTGGAACCCGCGCGGCGCCCGCCGCGGCCACCCCCTTGCCGATTGCGCGGGCGGTACGAGTTCTACGTTAGCTGAAAGGGGTGGGACGCGCAAGACGCGATGCGCACGGCCTTCCCACAGCCAGTGTGGGGGTGAATTTGATAGAATCAACGCCTCGGCTAACTCCGGAGTTGAGGGCTGATGACTTACGTTGTTACCGAAAGTTGCATCCGCTGCAAGTACACCGATTGCGTCGACGTGTGCCCTGTCGACTGTTTCCGCGAGGGACCGAATTTCCTGGTGATCGATCCCGACGAATGCATCGATTGCACGCTCTGCGTGGCCGAGTGTCCGGTCGAGGCGATTTTTGCCGAAGACGACGTGCCCGCCGAGCAGCAGCAGTTCAAGGCGTTGAACGCGGAGCTGTCGAAGTTGTGGAAGCCGATCATTGAACGCAAGCCGGCGCCAGGGGATGCCGACGCGTGGAAGTCGGTCAAGGCCAAATTGCACCTCCTCGAGCGTTGACCGGCTTTGAGCACGCGAAATGCGGCGGCCCCGCCTACTGCCCGCCTGATCCCGACAATGAAACTCACGCACCTCTGCGCCGCGCTTGCGCTCCTTGCCTCACCGGCGCTCGCCTGGTGCCAGGCCGCGCCCTCCGCAGATCCGGTCGCAGGCCAGAAGAAGACCGCCATGTGCGGCGGGTGTCACGGCATCCCCGGCTGGCGCACTGCCTATCCGGAGGTATACGGGGTGCCCAAAATCGGTGGCCAGCACCCGACCTACATCGTCAAGGCGCTGCAGGCGTACAAGAGCGGCGAGCGCAGCCATCCGTCGATGCGCGCGGTCGCCGCGTCGCTTTCGGATCAGGATATGGCCGATCTAGCCGCCTATTACGGCGGCCCCGAGCCCAACACGGCCAGCAAGTGAAATGCCGATGAAAGCAAGCTTGTGCAGGCTTCTCACCGTACTCTTGCTCGGCCCCGTCTCCGCGGTCGGCGCCGCCGACCTCAAGGCCGGGGAGGCGAAGGTCAAGGAAGTCTGCCAGGCGTGTCACGGACTCGACGGCAATAGTTCTGTGCCGGACTATCCCAAGCTGGGCGGCCAGCGCGCGGACTACCTCGACAAGGCGCTGCGCGACTACAAGTCCGGCGCGCGCAAGAATGCGATCATGTCCGGCTTCGCCAGCAGCTTGTCGTCGCAGGACATGGCCAATCTCGCCGCGTACTACGCGGCGCAGCCGGCGGTACTCGTCGTCAAGCATTAACCGCGGTGGCGCTTCGCGGCGCGGCTGGCCGCGGGCGCGGCTTGCGATTCAGGCGGCGTCTTTCTGCGGTACTCGCAGCAATCGACGATCACGCACTCGGGACACTTCGGCTTCCTTGCGATGCAGACGTAGCGCCCATGCAGGATCAGCCAATGATGCGCGTCGTGAACAAATTCCGCCGGTGTGAACTTGACCAGCTTGCGCTCGACCTCGTCGGGTGTCTTGCCGGGCGCAAGCCCGGTGCGGTTGGCGACGCGGAAGATATGGGTGTCGACTGCGATCGTCGGCTGACCGAACGCCACGTTGAGCACGACGTTCGCAGTCTTCCGCCCGACCCCCGCCAGCTTGACCAGTGCGGCGTGGTCAGGTGGAACAGCGCCACCATGCTCCCCGAGCAGCTGCCGGCACAGAGCGATGATGTTGCGTGCCTTGGTGCGATAAAGGCCGATGGTCTTTATATAGGGGATGAGGCCAGCCTCGCCGAGCGCGAGCAGCGCTTGCGGCGTATTCGCAATCGGAAAGAGTTTCGCCGTCGCCAGGTTCACGCTGCGGTCGGTCGCTTGTGCCGACAGCACGACTGCGATCAGGAGCTCAAAGGGCGATCGGTACTCAAGCTCGCCGCGCGGCTGCGGATTCTGCGCGCGCAGGCGGCGAAAGATCTCCAGGCGTTTGGCCGCGTTCACTCGCGTCCGCCCATGCGGCGCAGCCGTGCGAGCCGCTCGGGTTCGTTGGCCTGCAGGCCCGCGTCCGCGCCGAGCAACTCGAAGGCCCGCGCAAAGTTCGGTTGCGCGGCCGCCGCTTCGCCCTTTGCCAACAGGAGCTCGCCCAACTCTTCGTAGACATAACCGTCGGGTGCATTGGCCGCCGCGGCCTCGGAGGCCAATTGCCGCTGGATCTGCAAAGCTTCGTCATAGCGGCCGAGTGAACGATAAGCGCGTGCGATCGTCCAGCGCGCAATGAAGACGCCATGGGCATCGCCACGTGCTTCCCACGCCGGCAACGCCTTGTCGAAATACGATAGCGCGGTCGGGTAATCGCCACGCTCGTGGTAGGTCCAGCCGATGTTGTTATAAAGCGACGCCAACCAGCGCCGCGCCCGCGGATCGCTCGTCTTTTCGGTCATCGCGAGCGCCTCGAGATTCCAGCGCAAGCGCGCGTCGGCCGGTGCGGAGATACCGAGCATGTGCGCGGCGTCGATCGCCAGAAAATCCTCGTCCGCCGCCCGCGCGCGCTCGAGCGCAGCACGGAACAGCGGCACCGCCCGCTCGGATTGCCGCGCGGAGTTGAAGACGCGGCCGCGCTCGAGCAGATAGCGAATCGCAACCCGGTCGGAGCTGCCGGAGAGCGCCCGCTCGACCGCGTCAAGCGTCGCGTGCGCAGCGTCGAACTCGCGCTGCAATCCCTGCGCCCGCGCGACTTGCGTCAACAGTTCCAGACGGGCCGACGAGCCGGGCGGCAGAACGGCGAGCTCGGCGCGGAAGCGCGCCTCGGACTCAGCCGGCCGATCGAAGTCCCATGCGCGATCGAGCCAGGCCGTATCGAGTGCGGCAGTGTCGGGAGGGGCGCCCGACGCAGGCAGGGCAAGCGCGGTTGCAATCGCGAGCATCAGCGCCACGTCGCAACCCATCGATAGCCGCGCTGCCTACGATTGCCGGCGCGACGGTGACCTCGCCGCGCGGCGCGCGCGGGCCCGGGCCAGTGCCGCGGCGATCACCGTTTGTCGCTGTGCGCGCGCAGCGGCTTCGTCCAAGCTTGGGTCCGGCACCAGCGCCGACGCGTCGCTCTCGGCGGCTCTGGGCTCGCGCCGCGCCGTGTGGTCGGCGTAGCGCTGCCGCGCGCGGTCGGCATCGGGGCGTGTCCAGGTGCGTCCCGCGGGAGCGAGCGCGATGCAGTCGACGGGGCAGGGCGGCAGGCAAAGCTGGCAGCCTGTGCAGCGGTCGGCGAGCACGGTATGCATCAGCTTGGCTGCGCCGACGATCGCATCCACGGGACATGCGGCAAGGCATAGCGTGCAACCGATGCATGCGGCCTCGTCGATGCGGGCAACAACCAGCGGCCCGGGTTCGCCGCGAGACCGATCCAGGGGCAGCACCGGCGTGCCCAGCAGCGCCGCCAGCGCCGCGACGGTTTGCTCGCCCCCGGGCGGACAGCGGTTGATCGCCGCCGCGTCCTGCGCGATTGCGCGGGCGTAGGGACGACAACCGTCGTAGCCGCAACGCCGGCACTGCGTCTGCGGCAGCAGCGCGTCGATGCGCCTGGCGAGTTCTAGGCGGGGCTCGCTGACCATGCCGCCATTCTACCGGGGCCGTCCGGCGGGAAGCGAAGCAACCCACGCCGAGGCGATCCCGAGGGCGTTCGGGGCGTAGCTCGGTCCGGCCGCGACTAACGTCCGCAGGACGGCGGCGCCACGCTTTAGCCCGGGACGGCTTGAAACCTCCTGGGGGTGGGCATCCGGACGGCGCAAGCTGCAGCCTGCGCCGTTCGGCGCCAGCTCGCCATCTGAATCACACGCTTCGTCGCCTGCTCTCTGTCACCCATCCTGGACGATCGCGACAATGGCGGGGTAGAGCGAACGGCATTGCCGGTATCCCGGCCCTGCCCGATGTGCTCAAATGGCCACGGGATCTACCATGCACAAATTGACGTTCAGCGACAACCTGCAGCCTCTGCCCGATAGCGAGTGTTCGGAGCGGTCCGGCCATCCGCTGGAGTTGATCGCGTTCTTTCGCCGCTTCAAGCCCAGCGTCTTGCGTAACCTGGTCTACACGTTCATCTGGGACCTGGGTTTCGTCGTCGTGTTCTCGGCGCTCACCCTGCTCTATGAGCCGCAGGCGAGTATCGGGCGCGTGCTCTGGGTCAACTTGCTGATCGCCAATTGCATCGGTTACCTGATTCACGGCGGATTCGCGCTCGGAAACATCGTGCTGGGGCCGTGGATCCGGCGGCAGGGATTCGCGGTGCACAGCGCCTACTACGCCGCCGTCACCGTCGTCGGCGTCTTCGGGGGATACTGGCTTGGATTCACGCTGCTGCACTGGAACGAAGCGCGCGGGTACGTGTTTTCGCCGCAAGGTGCGACCCAGGTCCTGGTGCTGAGCCTCATCATCTCGGCAATTCTGGCGTCGATCTTCCTCGCCCGCGAGCGCCAGGCCCGGGCCGAGGCGGCGTTCCAGCGCGAGCGCGCGCGTGTCGAGGTGGCGGAGCATCAGTTCCACTTGGCGCAACTGAAGTTGCTCGAGGCGCAAATCGAGCCACACTTCCTCTACAACACGCTCGCGAACGTGATCAGCCTGGTCGACTCCGACCCGGCGGCGGCGAAGCGGATGGTCGGGCGGCTCATCGACTACCTGCGCCATGCCGCCCTGGCGAGCGGCCCGGCCGAAGCGACTGTCGGGCGACAGATCGAACTGCTGCGGGCATACCTCGACTTGATGGCGCTGCGCACGGATGCGCGCCTTTCGTACCGCGTGGACATGGCGCCGGATATCGCAGCCCTGTCTTTGCCGCCCATGCTGCTGCAACCGTTGGTGGAAAACGCGATCAAGCATGGGCTGGAACCGAAGGTTGCCGGCGGCCTCGTATGCGTCGCCGCGCGGCGCGAGAATTCCACGCTCGTGCTGAGCGTCGCGGACAACGGCCTGGGCTTCCGCATCACGCGCGGTGACGCTTCGGGCGGGCTGGGCCTGGCCAATCTGCGCGGGCGGCTGGAAACCCTTTACGGTGCGCGGGCGCGGCTGACGATCGAGGACACGCAGCCGGGAACCAAGGTAACGCTCTCCATTCCGATCGACGCCGCGGCATGAACGAGGCAACCGCACGGGCGCCGCGCGCGTTGATCGCCGACGACGAGCCGCATCTCGCCGGCTACCTGCGCGAACGGCTGGCCGCGATCTGGCCCGACCTCGACATCGTCGGCATCGCCGGCGACGGGCCCGAGGCGCTGCGCCTCATCGACGAGCACGACCCCGAGGTGCTGTTCCTGGACATACGCATGCCGGGTTTGAGCGGCCTGGAGGTGGCGCGGCGAGTTGCCCCCGGCGTGCATGTGGTGTTCGTCACGGCGTACGACCAATACGCGGTTACCGCCTTCGAGCACGAGGCGGTCGACTACCTCCTCAAGCCGGTCAGCGACGAGCGGCTGGATGAAACGGTGCGGCGCCTGCGTGAGCGCATCGGCAGCGCGGCCCCGCCGGAAGGACTTACGGCCGCACTGGAAACGCTCGGCCGGATCCTGCCGGCGCTTACCGGATCGGCACCCGGCGCGACGGAGCGCTTGGCATGGGTCCGCGCCGCGATCGGCAATCAGGTGCGCCTGATCGCGGTCGAGGAGATCTGCTATTTCCAGGCCAACGACAAATACACCAGCGTGTTCACCCGCGAGGGCGAAGCGTTAATCCGCACCTCGCTTAAGGAACTCGCCGAACAACTTGACCCGGCGCGCTTCTGGCAGATTCATCGCAGCACCATCGTGAACCTCGCGCACGTTGCAACCAGCACCCGCGATCTTTCCGGCCGAGTCCAGGTCAAGCTCAAGTCGCGAGCGGAAACGCTTGCCGTCAGCCGCGCCTTCGCCCATCGATTCCGGCAGATGTAGCCGCGGCGTTGCGGGTCGTGGCGCGTTGGTCGAGAATGTTCGCTGCGATCCATTTGCCACGACATGTCCGTCCACACTCACGCGCCCCATGGGGATCACGAGCCGGCGCCGTCCGCCGCGATGGAGCGCCGCGCATTGTGGATTGCGCTGATCCTGACGGCGGGCTTCGCTGTCGTCGAGGCGGGTGGCGGATGGTGGTCCGGCTCGCTCGCCCTTCTCTCCGACGCGGGACACATGGTCACCGATGTCGCGGCGCTGGCGATCGCGTTGCTCGCCCAGCAGCTGGCGGAACGGCCGCCCTCGCGCCGAGCAAGCTACGGCTATGCGCGCGCCGAGGTGCTGGCGGCGTTCATCAACGCCCTAATCATGATCGCGGTCGTGGGGTGGATTGCCGTCGAGGCGGCGCGGCGGCTGCTATCGCCTGCGCCGGTCGCCGGCGGAATCGTGATCGTGATTGCCGCTGCGGGCCTCGCCGTCAATGGGGCTGCCGCGCGGCTGCTGTCCCGCGGGCGCAGCCTCAACAGCCGTGCCGCCATGCTGCACGTTCTCAGCGACATGGCGGGCTCGGTGGCGGCGCTCGTCGCCGGCACCGTCATCGCCACCACGGGTTGGCTCCCGATTGACCCGCTGCTGTCGCTGTTCGTAGCGCTGCTGATCCTGCGCTCGACATGGCAGCTGCTCAAGGCGATGACGCCAATCCTGATGGAGGGAGTGCCGGCGCATCTGTCCTATGACGAGATCGGCGGCGCGCTGACGCGGGTGTCGGGCGTCGTGGCGGTGCACGATTTGCACGTCTGGCACATGACGAGTGAGCGCGCCGCGCTGTCGGCGCACTTGCTCATCCGCGACCCTGCCGACTGGCCCGATACACTGGCAGCCGCGCAACGCCTGCTCGCCGGGCGTTTCGGCATCGATCACGTCACCCTGCAGCCCGCGTGGCGCTCGCCGGTGCCGGGCAAGCGGGTGATTCCCGTCACGCCGGTGGCAGTCGGCGACAAGCCGCGGGTGGTCTAAGAGCGCCGTAACAGCCACGAAGAGGGCTCACCCGCCAATCAGGCTGGCCGGGCGTGGCACCTGCGCGTAACATGGCAGTCCCGCCGCCCACCGTTGCGCGATCGCGCATGATAATCGAGTCGCTACTCGACACCGACCTCTACAAGTTCACGATGATGCAGGTCGTGCTGCATCATTTTCCGGCGGCGGAGGTCGAGTATCGCTTCAA
Organism: Edaphobacterium sp. (SeqCode); assembly: GCA_035937415.1. Classification (GTDB taxonomy): domain Bacteria; phylum Pseudomonadota; class Gammaproteobacteria; order Burkholderiales; family Casimicrobiaceae; genus PALSA-1003. The sequence continues at coordinate 79,928 of DASZIB010000028.1, forward strand.
GTGCCGCACGCCGGGCGTTGACCTGACGCCCTACATCGGTCAGATCGAGCGCGAAATCAGCGCGCTGTGCGGGCTGCGATTCACGCGCCGCGAACTCGGTTACCTGCGGTCGTGGCGCTTTCTGAAAAGCGACTTCGTCGACCTGCTCGGACTGTTCCAGCTCAACGAGCGCTTCATCAAGGTCCGGCCTTCTCCGGCCGCTCCGGGGGAGATCGACATCGCCATCAAGGGGCCGTGGCTGCACACGATCCTGTTCGAGGTCCCGGTGCTGTCGATTGTCAGCGAAATCTATTTTCGCAATACGCAGCCCAGCCCCGATTTCGACCAGGGGCGGCAGCGACTCAACGCCAAGATCGCACAGATCAACGCCGTGGCGGACCCTGATTTTCGCATTGCCGACTATGGCACACGGCGGCGCTTCTCGGGGCGCTGGCAGGAAGAGGTCGTCCTCGCGCTCAAGCGCGGCGTCGGACCGAAGTTCGTCGGCACGAGCAACGTCTACTTCGGACTGCAGCACGGCCTGACGCCGCTCGGAACGATGGCGCACGAATACTTGCAGGCGTGCCAGGCGGTCGGCCCGCGCCTGCGCGACTCGCAGGTGTTCGCGTTCAATACCTGGGCGCGCGAATACCGCGGCGATCTCGGCATCGCGCTGTCCGATGTCTGCGGAATGGAAGCCTTCCTGCGCGACTTCGATTTATTCTTCTGCAAACTGTTCGACGGCGTGCGCCACGATTCCGGTGATCCGTTCGAATGGGGTCAGAAACTGATCGCTCATTATCAGAAGATGCGCATCGATCCGCGCACCAAGACGATGGTTTTTTCCGACTCGCTTAACGTGCCGCTGGCGATCAAGCTGTTCGAATATTTTCGCGGACGCATGCAGACGGCGTTCGGCATCGGTACGAATCTCACCAACGACCTGGGCTACGAAGCGCTCCAGATCGTGATCAAGATGACCCGCTGCAACGGCCAGCCCGTGGCAAAAATCAGCGACGAGCCGTCGAAGTCGATGGACTATGATCCGGCGTACGTCGCGTACCTGCGGGAGGTCTTCCAGGTGCCCGCGGAGCCCGCGCCGCGCGAAACCGAGGGCGCCGACGCGGATTGACTCGCGGCGCCGCCCTAGAGATCTGGTTGCGCGGCCAGCGCCGCGGTATAGGCGGCGAGCGCATCGGCGCTTGCACACGCGAATAGCACCCGCTCGAGCGCGTCGAGACGCGCGAACTGGCGTACGGTCCCCACTGCGATGGGAGCCGCCAGGGCGATCGGGTATCCGTACGCCCCACAACTGATGGCAGGGAACGCGACCGACGTCAGTGCGTGCTCGACCGCAAGTTCGAGCGAACAGCGATAGCATGACGCGAGCAGCGCCGCCTCGTCGTGGCGGCCGCCGTGCCAGACCGGCCCGACGGTGTGGATGACGTGCCTGGCGCGTAGGCGGTAGCCGCGCGTGATCCTCACATCGCCCACCGCACAACCGCCCAGGCGACGGCATTCTGCGAGCAGCTCCGGCCCCGCGGCGCGGTGGATCGCGCCATCGACACCGCCGCCGCCGAGAAGCGTGGTGTTGGCGGCGTTGATAATGGCGTCGACATCGACGGTCGTGATGTCGGCCAGAACGGCGTGGAGCGAGGCGGCCATCGACAGGTGAGCATGGGGCACCGGCGGCTGTCGCTGCCCGGCGCTTGGGTTATAGTAGCGCAATGGCAGCGCTCAAACCGATCAAGGCGCCCGCGTCCGCGACTCCGGACAACACGGCTCCCCGCCCGACGCGGTCCCCGGACCGACGCCTGCGCTTGGACGACGTCCTGAAGCTCTTGGTCGCCGACGGCATGGTGACCGCCGCCGACGCCGACCGGGTGTCCCGGTCGCGCACCCAGCGCTTCGATCATCCACTCGAAATGATCGCCGACCAGAAGTGGCGCTCGCTTGTGCCACCGCGGTCGATGCTGACCCTGGAAGCACTGGTTGAATGGCTCGCCGGCAAGCTCGGTGTGCCGTACCACCATGTAGACCCGCTTAACATCGACCTGGTCGCCGTCACGAGCACCATGTCGAACGCCTACGCGGAGCGCTACCGCATCCTTCCGGTTGCGCTGGCGAAAGGCGAGCTCACGGTTGCGACCAGCGAACCGTTTGTCCGCGCGTGGGCCGACGAACTCGAGAATATCCTGCACCTCAAGATCAAACTGGTCTTCTCCAACCCGCTCGACATCAAGCGCTTTGTCGGCGAGTTTTTTACCCTGGCACGCTCGATCAAGAAGGCATCGGAGACAACGCGCGGCGAGGTGTCGCTTGCGCGCAATTTCGAGCAGTTGGTCGAACTGGGTCGCCGCGGAACCCTCGACGCCAATGATCAGCACGTCGTCCACATCGTCGACTGGCTGTGGCAGTACGCATTCGAGCAACGCGCGTCG
>DASZIB010000029.1:0-16792 GCA_035937415.1 Edaphobacterium sp. (SeqCode)
GCCGGGGTGTGGGGATGGTGTAGAGTGCATTGTGAGGGGCGCGACTCCGGCACCGCAATCGTCGCTCCGTGGAACCCCTCAGCGTGCAATGCTGAACTTGCCAGCCAACGATCTGTTTGTCGTTGCCAACCCGGCCACGCCGCTGGCGGAGCGGCTGCGCCCGAAGACGCTCTCCGCGGTCGTCGGCCAGCGCCATCTGCTCGCCGAGGGCAAGCCGCTCGCCGTGGCCTTCGCCTCGGGCAAGCCGCACTCGATGATCCTCTGGGGCCCGCCGGGCTCGGGCAAGACGACGCTGGCGCGGCTGATGGCCGACGCGTTCAACGCCGATTTCATCGCCATCTCGGCGGTGCTCGCGGGGGTCAAAGACATTCGCGACGCCGTTGCGCGCGCCGAGGCGACACTGGCGCAATCGGGGCGCCACACGATCCTGTTCGTCGACGAGGTGCACCGTTTCAACAAGGCGCAGCAGGATGCGTTCCTGCCTTTTGTCGAGCGTGGATTGCTGACCTTCATCGGCGCCACGACGGAAAATCCGTCGTTCGAGGTCAACAGCGCCCTGCTTTCGCGCGCCGCGGTGTACGTGCTCGAACCGCTCCAACCCGAGGAGCTTGCGCTGCTGCTCGAGCGCGCAGTCGCCGTTGCGATGCCGGAGGCAACGCTCGAGGCGGCGGCGCGCGACGCCGTCGTCGGCTACGCGGATGGCGACGGGCGACGGCTCATCAACCTGATCGAGCAGCTCGCCGTCGCCGCGCAGGAAGCAGGGCGGCAAACCATCGATGTGCCCTTCGTCGAGGGCGCAATTGCCCGGAGCCTGCGCCGTTTCGACAAGGGCGGCGAGGCTTTCTACGACCAGATCTCGGCATTGCACAAAGCCGTGCGCGGCAGCGACCCGGACGCCGCGCTGTACTGGCTGTGCCGCATGCTCGATGGCGGTGCCGACCCGCTCTACGTCGGGCGGCGCATGATTCGCATGGCCACCGAGGACATCGGGCTCGCCGATCCGCGCGCGCTGCGACTCGCACTCGACGCGGTCGAAACCTATGAGCGGCTGGGCTCACCCGAGGGCGAGCTCGCTCTCGCCGAAGCGGTGCTCTACCTCGCCTGCACGGCGAAGAGCAACGCCGCCTATGTCGCGTACGGCCGGGCGCGCGCGTTCATCGCCGAGGATGGATCGCGACCGGTGCCGCTGCACATACGCAACGCGCCGACGCGGCTCATGAAGGACTTGGGTTACGGCAAGGGCTACCGCTACGCGCACGACGAGGAGGATGCTTACGCCGCTGGCGAGCGTTATCTCCCGGAGGGCATGCCCGAGGTCGCGTTCTACGTGCCGACCGATCGCGGACTCGAGGCGAAGATCGCCGAGAAGCTCGCGGCGCTGCGCGAGCGCGATGCGAAAAAGCGCGCCGCCGACGACCCATCCTGAGGCGCAGGCGCGTCGCGCGCCCGGGCGGCAGCGGGCGCGGCACCGTTTGCTAGAATTCGCGCATGCTCGACATCCAGTTACTGCGCAGCGATCTTGCCCACGTCGCCGCCCGCCTGCAGCAGCGCGGCTATATCCTCGACACCGAGAAATTCGAGCGGGTGGAGGCCGAACGTAAGGCGATCCAGACCCGCACCGAGGCGCTGCAGGCCAAGCGCAACCAGCTTTCCAAGCAGATCGGTGCCGCCAAGGGCCGGGCCGAAAACGTGACCGAGCTGATGGCCGAGGTGGGCAAGATCGGCGCCGAGCTGACTGCCCTGGAGGGACAACTCACGGACATCCAGGCCGGATTGCGCGACTGGCTGCTCGAGATGCCTAACCTCGCGCACCCGAGCGTTCCGGTCGGGCATTCGGAAGCGGACAACGTCGAACTCCGGCGCTGGGGCTCGCCGCGCGCATTCACGTTTGCACCGCGCGATCACGTCGAAGTCGGCGCCGCCGTCGGCGGGCTCGAGTTCGAGGCGGCGGCCAAGCTCGCCGGGGCGCGCTTCCACACGCTGCGTGGCGATGTCGCGCGCCTGCACCGTGCGCTCGCCCAGCTCATGCTCCACCTGCATACGACCGAGCACGGGTACGTCGAGTGCTACGTGCCCTACATCGTCAACGTCGAGACCATGACCGGCACCGGGCAGCTGCCCAAGTTCGAGGCCGACCTGTTCCGGGTTACCAAGGGGGGAACGGCCGACGAAGCGCCGTCGTATCTCATTCCGACCGCCGAAGTCTCGCTCACGAATCTGGTGCGCGACGCGATCCTCCCCGCGGTCCGGCTGCCGCTGAAGCTCACGGCGCATACGCCGTGCTTCCGCTCCGAGGCCGGCAGCTACGGCAAAGATACGCGCGGCATGTTTCGCGTGCACCAGTTCGACAAGGTCGAGCTGGTGCAGATCGTCCATCCGGACCAATCCTACGTGGCGCTGGAGGAGATGGCCGGCCACGCGGAGCGCGTGCTGCAACAGCTCGAGCTGCCGTACCGGGTGGTGGCGCTGTGCACTGGCGATCTCGGCTTCGCCGCGGCCAAGTGCTACGACCTGGAGGTATGGCTGCCGGGGCAACAGACCTATCGCGAGATTTCGTCGTGCTCGAATTGCGAGACGTTCCAGGCGCGGCGCATGCAGGCGCGCTTTCGCAATGCGCAGGGCAAGCCGGAGCTCGTGCATACGCTCAACGGCTCGGCGCTCCCGCTTGGGCGCACCCTGGTCGCGGTGCTGGAAAACTATCAGCGGGCCGATGGCGGCGTCGACATCCCCGTCGCGCTCCAGCCGTACATGGGTGGGGCCGCGGTCATCGCGCCGGTCGCGCGCTAGGCTCTTACTGCGCCGCCTGCAATTGCGCGCCGTAGTAAGGCTTGGCCAGCCGCAACAGCACGTCGTAATACGCGCGCACGGTCTCGACGAATACGACCGCCTGACCGCCGCGGGCGGGGCCGTACTTGGTGTGATCGGCGAGATCGGTCTGGGCGAGCAGCGGCAGCGTCTTCTTCAGATCGCTCCACGAGTCGGGGTTGAGTTTCTGGCGCGCCGCGAGCACGCGCGCGTCCTCGAGGTGGCCGATGCCGATATTGAACGCAGCCAGAGCAATCCAGGTTCGATCCGGTTCCGCGATCCGCTGCGGCAGGGTCTTTTTCAGGTCCGCCAGGTAGCGCGCGCCGGCGACGATGCTCTGCCGGGGATCGAGCCGATCCACGACCTGCAGCCGCTTGGCCGTATCCGCGGTCAGCATCATCATGCCGCGCACGTTCGTCTCGCTGGTCGCCTGCGGGTTCCAGTGCGATTCCTGATAGGCCATGGCGGCGACGAGCCGCCAATCGACGCCGGTTTTCTGCTGTGCCTGGTGGAACAGTGCGGCGTACGCGGGCAGCACGGTGCGTATGCGCTCCTGGAACACGCTCGCGTCGATATGCTCGACGCGCCCCGCATAACCGGAATAGCGGTCGACGAGCCGTTGCAGGGTTCCGTCCTTGCGGATGCGCTCGAAGAACGCATTGGCCTTGTCGCGCAGCGACGCCTGCGCCGGCGGCAGGATCCAGACCAGATCCTGCTTGGGTCCGACCACAAAGGCCGTCTCGACGTTGAGGTAGACGTTGCGCGCGGCCGCGACCTCGTTCGAGCCAACCACCGCGTAACCGAGCGAGCCTTCCGACACCTGCTCCATGAGGCCGCCGGGGGAGGCCAGCGCGAGCGCTTGCCACTTCACGTTGGGATGCTCGACGCGCACTTTGCCGAGCAGCGTTTCGAGACCTGTATCCGCATCGATGCCGACCACTTCGCCGGTCAGGTCGTCCCAGGATTCGGGCCGGAACCCGTCGGTGTTGTAGACCAGCACCGGCTCGATCGCGTAATAGCCGCGGGTGTAGAGGAGCGAATCGGCTGCGCCCGCACCTGCGGAGACGGGCTGATAGAGGCCTCCGGCGGCGATCTGCGCTTCACCGCTAAGTGTTGCCGCGATCAGCTGCGCCGGAATGGCGACCGACATCACCTTGAGCGCGAGGCCGAGTTCCTTGGCAAAGAGCTCCGCCAGGTCGCGATCGAGCCCGGCTGCGTCGCCGTCGGGCCCGGTGAACCACGTCGTCGGACCGGGGCGCAGCGCCAATACCAGCGCGGGTGACAGCTGCGGCGGCGGCGGTACCGGCGCCGGTCCGCAGGCTGTCAGAACGCCAATGCAACTCCACAGGATGAATTTCTTGCGCAACTCGACCCCCATGGATGGTGCGCTTGGTATTCATTATAGCGGTGCTTTGCGCCGCCGCTGCGCTTGCCGCACCGGCGACCTTCGCCGATAATGCGTCAAGCACATGCGCGCGCGCTGCAACGATCAACGGCGGGCCGCCCCGCATTGCATGGTGGTGAACCTGGTCAGGTCCGGAAGGAAGCAGCCATAGCTATTCTTTGCAAGTGCCGGGGGTCCGGCTCGCCTCCCTTTTTTTGCTCGTGCTTCGCCTGACCACTGCTCTGACCCGATGAGCTATCAAGCCCTCGCCCGCAAGTGGCGACCGAAAACGTTTGCCGAGCTTTCGGGCCAGGAGCATGTCGTGCGGGCGCTGACCAATGCGCTCGAGCGTGGCCGGCTGCACCATGCCTATCTGCTCACCGGAACGCGCGGCGTCGGCAAGACCACCATTGCCCGCATCCTCGCCAAGAGCCTCAACTGCGTCAAGGGCGTGACGGCGACGCCGTGCGGGGTCTGCCCGGCCTGTGTGGACATCGATGCCGGGCGCTTCGTCGACCTGCTCGAGCTCGACGCGGCGTCGAACACCGGTATCGACAACATGCGCGAGATCCTCGACAACGCGCGTTACGCGCCGACCGTCGGCCGGTACAAGGTATACCTCATCGACGAGGTGCACATGCTGTCGAGGGCGGCCTTCAACTCGATGCTGAAGACGCTGGAGGAACCCCCCGAGCATGTGAAATTCGTGCTGGCGACGACCGAAGCGCAGAAGATTCCCGTGACGGTGCTGTCGCGCTGCCTGCAATTCAACCTGAAACTGTTGCCCGCTGCCGCGATTGCGGCGCGGCTCGCGGAGATCCTGCGCGCCGAGGGCGTGGCCTTCGACGACGCAGCGCTGGCGCTAATCGCGCGTGCGGCGCGCGGCTCGATGCGCGATGCGTTGTCGGTGCTCGATCAGGCGCTCGCCTACGGCGCGGGCGAAGTGCGCGAAGCTTCCGTGCGCACCATGCTGGGGACGGTCGATGCCGAATATGCCTATCGGATTGTCGACGCGCTGGTCGCCCACGACGGGCCGGCGCTGCTTGCCGAGGCGCAAGCGCTGACCGCGCGCGGCGTGTCGCTCTCCGCCGCGCTGGAGGAACTCGCGACGCTGTTGCATCGGCTGGCGCTGGTCCAGACTGTGCCTGAGGCGGGCCAGGCGCTGCCCGACGCGTCGCGCGTGCAGGCGCTGGCACAGGCTTTTCCACCCGATGCGGTCCAGCTCGCGTACCAGATCTGCCTGCAGGGGCGCGCCGATCTCGCCCTCGCGCCCGACGAAGCGACCGGTTTTTCGATGACGCTGCTGCGACTGCTCGCATTCGAACCCGCGTCCGACACGGCGGCCGCGACGCCGCCCCCTGTCGCGAGTCGGACGCTGCCTGGGAGCGCCGCCGGCAAGGCGTCGGCAACGGCGCCAGCCGATGACGGCGCGAGTGCAGCGCCAGCTGCGCCGGCGGCCACCGCACCTGCGAGCGCTGCTCCTGCGGCTGCTACGCCTGGGGCGGCAACGTCTTTCGAGCTGCCGGAGCCGGCTGGCTGGCCTGCGTTCGTCGCCGCCATGAAGCTTTCGGGTATGGCTTTGCAACTCGCCGCGCAAACGGCGCTCAAATCCGTTTCCGGCAGCGAAGTGGTGCTCTCGGTTCCGGAAGCGTCGCGCCACCTGACCGACAGACCCTACGCCGATATGTTGCGAGCGGCGCTCGAGCAGGCGCTGCGGCGCCGCGTCCGCCTGCGCTTCGAGATCGGGACCGTCGCGGAGGCGAGCCTGGCGATACAGGAAAAGCGCGAGCGCGATGCCGCCCAGGCGAAGACCGATGCGGCGTTTCGCGAAGATCCCTTTGTCCAGGACCTGCTGTCGCGTTTCGAGGCGCGGATCAAGCCGAACTCGATCAAGCCGGTCTAGCCTCCCAGCGGAGATTTGCACGCATGATGAAGAACCAGCTCGCCGGGCTCATGAAGCAGGCGCAAGCGATGCAGGACAGCATGAAAAAGGCACAGGAAGCCATTGCCGCCATGGAGGTCGAAGGCGAGGCGGGTGCGGGCCTGGTGAAGGTGGTGATGACCGGCCGGCATGACGTCAAGCGCGTCACCATCGATCCAACGCTGTTAGGCGAGGACAAGGACATGCTTGAGGACCTGGTGGCCGCGGCCGTCAACGACGCGGTGCGCAAGGTCGAGTCCGCGTCGCAGGAAAAGATGGCCGGCCTCACCGCGGGGATGCCGTTGCCTCCCGGGTTCAAGCTGCCGTTCTGAAGAACGGCGATGGAGCCACTGGGAAGCCTCGCGGAATTGACGCAGGCGCTGCGCTGCCTGCCCGGTGTCGGCCCGAAGGCGGCGCAGCGCATGGCGCTGCACCTGCTGCAGCACGATCGTGACGGCGCGCAGCGGCTTGCGCGCGCGCTGGAGACGGCGACGCAGACCATTCGCCACTGCGAGCGCTGCAATACATTTACCGAGGGCGAGTTGTGTCCCCTGTGCCGCTCGGCGAAGCGCGATCCGGCGCTGCTATGCGTCGTCGAGACGCCGGCCGACCTGATGATGATCGAGCATACGCAGGCATACGCGGGACTTTATTTCGTGCTGATGGGGCGTCTGTCGCCGCTCGACGGCATCGGGCCGAAGGAAATCCGCCTCGATCGCTTGCTCAAGCGGGCCCAGGACGGGGTCGTGCGTGAAGTCGTGCTGGCGACGAACTTCACCAACGAGGGCGAGGCAACGGCACATTACATTGGCGAGATGCTCGCCAGCCGCGGCCTGGTCGTTACGCGGCTCGCGCGCGGCGTGCCGGTGGGCGGCGAACTCGAGTACGTCGATAGCGGAACGCTGGCGCAGGCGCTCCGCGAACGGCGCGCGTTGCCCGCCTAGCCGGCGGTCAAGACGAAAGCGCCGGAGGACGCTTCGCCGGCGGTTGCCCCGCCGCTGATCCGGGAGTAACCTCGGCGAATAATCGGTGGGAGGAGAAACCGGTGCTGGTCAGCGAAATCCTGCGGATCAAAGGCAACGCCCTGTTCACGACCACGCCCTCGGGCACGGTGGTCGATGCGGTGCGAGTGATGGCACAGCACGACATCGGCTCGCTGGTGGTCATGGATCACGGGCAGATGGCCGGGATGCTGACCTTTGCCGAGGTGCTCGAGGCCCTGGCACATGGCGAGGGGCAACTCGGTGGCCTCAAGGTCAGCGACATCTACGTGCGCGATCCGCTTACCGCCACACCGGGGCTCGATGTGATGGAGTTGCGCCGCGTCATGCTCGACCGTCACGCCCGCTACGTTCCAGTCCAGGACGGCGCAACGCTGCTGGGGGTGGTTTCGTTCCACGACGTTGCCAAGGCGGTTTACGAAGAGCAGAGCTTCGAAAACCGTATGCTCAGAAGTTATATCAAGAGCTCGCCGGACGAATGACGGCGCCGCGGCGACGCCGGTTGGGGAGCTAGTCCCGTCCCAGCAGAAAAATCGCCGGCCGTCGATCGAGCGGGGGCCTGCGCCGCTTGGCCCATGCGGCGACGCTGCAACTTACGATTTCCTCGCTGGGCAGGGTGAGATCGAGCGCGACGCAGAATCGCGCCTGCGCGCGACAGCTCGCAAGCACCGCGCTGAACAACGCCTCGTTGCGGTACGGGGCCTCGATAAAGAGCTGTGTCGCGCCGTGGCGCGCGACGCTGTCGTCCAGCGCGCGCAGCGCGCGTTCGCGCAGGCCCGCTTTGGCCGGCAGGTAGCCGTGGAAAGCAAACGCCTGCCCGTTCATCCCCGACGCCATCAGAGCGAGCAACACCGCGGACGGGCCGACGAGGGGCACCACGCCCACACCGGCGCGATGCGCCGCGGCAACCAGCGCGGCTCCCGGATCGGCAATGCCCGGACAGCCCGCGTCGGAAACGAGTCCCAGATCCTGACCTGCGAGCGCAGGGGCGAGCAATGCATCGACCCGGTTTCCAGGCGTGTGCTCGTTAAGCTCTTCGAGCGAGAGCGCCTGCACCGGCCGCTCCGGCGCCAGCGATTTGAGAAATGCGCGCGCGATCTTGGGCGTCTCGACGACGAAGTGAGTCAGGCGCCGGGCGATCTCAAGCGTGCGCTGTGGCAGCACCTCCTGCGGCGGCACGACGCCCAGGAGGTTGGGAACCAGGTAGAGCTGACCCGAACCGCGTCGCACCGGGAGCCGCTCCGCGCTCACGCCGTTGCCACCAGGGGGCGCACACCTTCGGCCTCGAGAAGGTCCATGAGACGGATCAGCGGCAGCCCGATCAACGCGGTCGGATCGTCGCTGGCAAGGCGAGTGAACAGCGCGATACCGAGGCCTTCCGCCTTCACCGACCCCGCACAGTCCAACGGCTGTTCGCGATCGAGATACGCCTCCAGCGTGGCCTCCTCGAGATTGCGAAACGTGCTCGCGACGTCGACCAGCGCCGAATGACAAACGCCTGTCTCGGCGTTGAGCAGGGCCACGGCCGTATGGAAGATGACCGTTCGTCCGCGCATCGATCGCAGCTGCTCAAGTGCGTCGGCACGGTCGCGCGGCTTGCCGAGCGCGGTCCCGTGCAAGTCTGCAATCTGGTCGCTACCGATGATCAGAGCCGCGGGGTGTTGCGCCGCCACCGCGCGTGCCTTGTCCTCCGCAAGCCGGAGCGCAGTCTCAGCCGGGCGCTCCCCTGCACGCGGTGTTTCGTCGACGTGCGGTGCGACGGCCGTAAAGGGCAGCCCGAGCCGCTCCAGCAGCGCCCGTCGATAGGGTGACGCCGAGGCCAGAATCAATGGCCGATTCGTGGGCGAAGTCCTTGTTTCCACGCTTTTCTTTGACAGTAACGGACAGCCGGGCTATTATGCTATGTTTGCTTTGGCTGCGGTAAATTCGCGGCTCGGTTGCCTTCGCTGCGGCGAAGCGCGGCCGCAGCAGCGCAGCCAACCCCGAGTGGCAGAGAGACGATGGTGAACCGGAGTGCTGGGGCGAGCCGGCCGGGGCGCTTCGATGCGTTCGGTCTGGCGGCCCGCGGAGAGAGCATCGCGGGTAACGCCGATGTCGCGCGCCGGCCGCGTATCGCCGACCGCTTGGCACCGCTGCCGGTCGCGGTGCCGATTGCCTGGACGATTGCCGGCGGGCACGATGGTGTCGGCCGACCGACGCTGACGGTGACGATCGAAGGCAGCCTGCCGCTGGTCTGTCAGCGCTGTTTGCAGCCGTTCGATCTGCCCATCGCGCAGCAAACCGAGCTGCTGCTGGCACGCACGGAAGCGGAGCTCGAGCCGCTGGATGCCGGAGAGACTGAGGTGCTGCTGGCCGCAGCGCCGCTCGATGCGCTGACGCTGGTCGAGGACGAGATTCTGCTTTCGCTGCCATTCGCGCCGAGCCACGCCGAAGAGCGGTGTCCGGGCGGCGTTGCGCCGGTCGCCGGGTCTGCGGCGGCCAAGCCGGCGCAGGGCAGAACTTCCCCGTTCGCGCGGCTCGCCGCGCTGAAAAAGGGGACCGATTGATTCTTTGAGGAGTAACACGCTATGGCTGTTCAGCAGAACAAGAAATCGGCGTCGAAGCGTGGCATGCGTCGCGCGCACGACTTTCTGACCACCGCGCCGCTTGCCGTCGAGCCGGTCACCGGGGAGGTGCACCTGCGCCATCACATCAGCCCCAGCGGCTATTATCGCGGCAAGAAGGTGGTCAAGACCAAGGCCGACGCCTAGTCGCTTCGCTTACGCCGGAGCCCGCGCCCACGACGTACCGAGCGCAGGCTCCCTCTTCCGCGTTGGGCTCGCCGATGCCAACGCCAAGGAACCCAGCCGGCTGATGCAGGTCACCATTGCCGTCGACGCGATGGGCGGCGATCACGGCCCGCCCGTGACGGTCGCTGCTTCGCTGCAGTTTCTGGAGCAGGCGCTCGACGCCCGGATCGTGCTCGTGGGCAACGAGGCCGCGGTCAGGCAATGTCTCGCCGGCGCGCCGGCCGCGGCGCTCGACCGCTTGAGCGTCCGGGCGGCCAGCGAAATCGTCGAGATGCACGAGGCTCCTGCCGAGGCATTGCGGCGCAAGAAAGATTCGTCGATGCGCGTGGCGATCAATCTGGTCAAGGATGGCACCGCGCAAGCCTGCGTGTCGGCGGGCAACACCGGCGCGCTGATGGCCATTTCACGGTTCGTGCTCAAGACCCTGCCCGGAATCGACCGTCCGGCGATCGCCTCGCAGCTGCCCACGCGCCAGGGCGTCACGACGGCGCTCGACCTGGGTGCCAACGTCAACTGCACTGCCGAGCAGCTGTTGCAATTCGCCGTGATGGGCAGCGCGCTCGTCGCCGCGGTCGAGGGCGTCGAGCGGCCCAGCGTGGGCCTGCTCAACATCGGCGAGGAAGACATCAAGGGCAACGACGTCGTCAAGCAGGCCGCCGAGCTCCTCAAATCGTCGGGGCTCAACTTCCACGGCAACGTCGAAGGGACCGACATCTACAAGGGCACCACCGACGTGATCGTCTGCGATGGTTTCGTGGGTAACGTCGCGCTCAAGACCTCGGAAGGTCTGGCGCTGATGCTGGCGGACTACCTGCGCGAGGAATTCACCCGCAGCGCGCCGCGGCGGCTGCTTGCGCTGTTTGCGCTGCCGATGCTCAATTCCTTCAAACGGCGCGTCGATCCCCGCCGTTACAACGGCGCGACGCTGATCGGCCTGAAGGGTGTCGTGATCAAGAGCCACGGTTCCGCCGACGTCCTTGCCTTCCGCTACGCGCTCAAGAAGGCGTACACCGAGGTCGCACAGTGCGTGCTCGAGCGGATCGAACACAGGCTCGCGGCGACGCCGGTCCCGGGCGCCGTGACCGCCGCCCCGGTGGAATCGGGTGATGCATAGCCGCATTGTCGGGACGGGTAGCTACCTTCCCGCGCAGATCCTGACCAACGCGGAGCTCGCCACGCGCGTCGACACGAGCGACGAGTGGATTCGCAGCCGCACCGGCATCAGGCAGCGGCACATCGCGGCAGCCGACGAAAAAACCAGCGACCTGGCCGCCGCCGCCGCGCGCGAGGCGCTGGCCGCGGCGGGCATCGCGCCCGCGGCCGTCGACCTGATCGTGGTGGGCACGACGACGCCCGACATGGTTTTTCCGTCGACGGCGTGCATCCTGCAGGACAAGCTTGGCGCGCGCAACGGCCCCGCCTTCGACGTGCAGGCGGTGTGCAGCGGATTTGTCTACGCGCTCGGACTCGCGGATCTGATGGTCCGGGCCGGGCAGGTCCGGAATGCGCTGGTTGTCGGCGCAGAAATCTATTCGCGCATCCTCGACTGGAAGGACCGCGGCACCTGCGTGCTGTTCGGCGACGGCGCCGGAGCCGTGGTGCTGACAGCGGCTGCCGAACCGGGCATCCTTTCTTCACATTTGCACGCCGATGGCCATTACCGCGACATCCTGGCGGTGCCGGGTACGGTTGCGCACGGCGCGGTAAGCGGCACGCCGCTGCTCACGATGGAAGGCAATACCGTGTTCAAGTTCGCGGTCAAGGTGCTCGCGGAAGTGGCGCAGGAGGCCCTGGAGGCCAATGGACTGACATCCGCCGCCATCGACTGGCTGATCCCGCATCAGGCGAACATCCGCATCATGGACGCGACGGCGAAGAAGCTGCACATTCCTCTCGAAAAGATGGTGACCACAGTCGACCGCCATGCCAATACCTCCGCGGCGTCGATACCGCTCGCGCTCGACCTGGCGGTGCGCGACGGGCGAATTCGCGGCGGGCAGCATGTGCTGCTGCTGGGGGTCGGCGGCGGATTCACGTGGGGATCGGTGCTGTTGCGATGGTGACTGAATCATGAAACTCGCATTGGTATTTCCCGGGCAAGGGTCGCAGTCGGCGGGCATGATGAGCCGCTACAGCTCCTATCCGGTCGTGCGCGACACCTTTGCCGAAGCCTCGGCAGCGCTGGGGCAGGATTTGTGGGCGCTGGTCGAGGCCGGCGACGACGCGCTCAATCAGACCGTGAATACGCAGCCGGTCATGCTCGCCGCGGACATTGCGGTCTATCGCGCCTGGCGCGCCGCGGGGGGCGGCGCGCCCACGCTGCTTGCCGGCCACAGCCTGGGCGAATACGCGGCGCTCGTCGCCGGCGGCGCGCTCGCATTTGCCGACGCGCTGCCCCTGGTGCGCTTCAGGGCGCAGGCCATGCAGGAGGCTGTCCCTGAGGGTGTCGGGGCGATGGCAGCGATCATGGGCCTGGATGAGGCCGGCGTCGCGGACGCCTGTCGCGAGGCGGCGCAGGGGCAGGTGGTCGAGGCGGTGAATTTCAACGCGCCCGATCAAATCGTCATTGCCGGCCATCGCGAGGCGGTCGAGCGCGCGGTGGCTGCGGCAAAGGCGCGCGGCGCGAAGCGCGCGATCATGCTGCCGGTAAGCGCGCCATTCCATTGCCAGCTCATGCGGCCCGCCGCCGAGCGGCTCGCGGGCTATCTTGCCAACGTTGCCGTAGACCCGCCGGCAGTGCCGGTCATGCACAACGTCGACGCGCGCGAGGCCGAGACGGCCGACGCGATCAGGGCGGCGCTTTCGGCGCAGGCGGCCAGCCCGGTGCGCTGGGTCGAGACCGTGCGCGCGTTCGTCGCGCAAGACATCACGCACATCGTCGAATGCGGGCCGGGCAAGGTGCTTACCGGCTTGACCAAGCGCATCGCTCCCGATGTGGCTGCCCTGCCGCTAAACGACGGCGACGCCATCGCGGCGGCGATTGCCGAGACTGCGCAGGAGGGCGGTTGATGCTCGACGGACAGACTGCGCTTGTCACCGGCGCCACGCGCGGGATCGGCCAGGCGATCGCACTCGCGCTCGCCCGCTCCGGCGCCCGCGTTGTCGGCACGGCGACGACGGACGACGGTGCGGCATCGATCACGGCGTATCTCAAGGCTGCCGGCCAGCGCGGTGAAGGTGTGCGCCTCGACGTGGCCGATGGCGCGGCGATCGAAGCGGCGGTCGCCGGCATCGCCGGTCGCGACGGCGCAATCACGGTCCTGGTCAACAATGCGGGCATCACGCGCGACAACCTCCTGCTGCGCCTGAAGGAGGAGGAGTGGGATGCAGTCATAAATGTCAATCTCAAGGCGGCCTACCGCCTGTCGAAGGCGGTGCTGCGCGGCATGATCAAGGCGCGCCACGGCCGCATCATCAATGTCGGGTCCGTCGTCGGGGTCAGCGGCAACGCCGGCCAGACGAATTACGCCGCCGCCAAGGCGGCGCTGATCGGATTCACCAAGTCCCTGGCGCAGGAGGTCGGCAGTCGCGCGATTACCGTCAACTGCGTCGCGCCGGGCTTCATCGACACCGACATGACGCGGACGCTGAGCGAGGCGCAACGCTGCACGCTGATCGAGCGCATTCCCCTGGGCCGGCTGGGACTGCCGGAAGACGTCGCCCATGCGGTCGCGTTCCTCGCTTCACCTGCGGCGGGCTACATAACCGGCGCCACGCTGCACGTGAACGGTGGCATGTACATGGCGTAGCTTCATCGATCTGGTAAAATTGCAAATTCGCAACGGATGGAATCCCTTTGGGGAGGAGACGCATGGAAAACGTGGAGCAACGAGTCAAGAAAATCGTCGCCGAGCAACTTGGCGTTAACGAAGCCGAGATCAAGAATGAGTCGTCGTTTGTCGACGACTTGGGCGCTGACTCGCTGGATACGGTGGAGCTCGTCATGGCGCTCGAGGAAGAGTTCGAAACCGAGATTCCCGACGAGGAAGCCGAGAAAATCACGACGGTGCAGCAGGCTGTCGATTACATCAACTCACATCTGAAGAAGTAACCGCTACTTTGCCGAGCGGCCCGCCGCCCGGCTCGCTGGCGCCGCTGCGCGGCCATGCCGCGCCCCCGGTTCGCCACTCCGTTCAGCTGCCATGCCGAAGCGCCGCGTCGTCGTCACCGGAATGGGGATCATCTCCCCCGTCGGCGTCGGCATGGCCGCGGCGTGGGAGAATATCCTTGCCGGCCGCTCCGGCATCACGCGCATCACGCGCTTCGATGCGTCCGCATTTGCCTCGCAGATCGCGGGCGAGGTCAAGCATTTCGACGTGACCAAGCACCTTTCCGGGAAGGAAGCACGGCGCTACGACACGTTTATCCATTACGGCCTGGTCGCCACCATGGAGGCGATCAAGGACGCGGGGCTCGAGGGCTATCCGGGCGATCTCGAGCGCGTCGGCGTGTGCATTGGCTCGGGCATCGGCGGCTTGCCGATGATCGAGGACACCGCCAAGGCCTATTTCGAGGGCGGACCGCGCAAGATCTCGCCCTTCTTCGTGCCAGGGTCGATCATCAATATGATCGCGGGCCTGGTTTCGATTCAGTATGGATACAAGGGTCCGAACCTGGCGACGGTGACGGCGTGCTCGACGGCCAATCACAGCTTCGGCGAGGCGGCACGGCTGATCGAATACGGCGACGCCGACATCATGGTCGCCGGTGGCGCCGAGTCGACCATCAGTCCGCTCGGCGTCGGCGGTTTCTGCGCGGCGCGGGCGCTGTCGACCCGCAATGACGACCCGGCGACGGCGAGCCGGCCGTGGGACATCGATCGCGACGGCTTCGTGCTCGGCGAGGGCGCCGGTGTGCTCGTGCTCGAGGAACTCGAGCACGCGAAAATCCGCGGCGCACGGATCCTCTGCGAACTCGCCGGATACGGCATGTCGGCCGATGCCCACCACATCACCGCACCCCCGGAAGACGGAGCCGGCGCGGCGCGGAGCATGGCGAATGCGCTGCGCAACAGCGGACTCAATACCACCGACATCGACTACATCAACGCCCATGGCACGTCGACTCCGCTTGGCGATCTCGCCGAGTGCATCGCGGTCAAGCGCTGCTTCGGCGACCACGCGGCGAAGCTCGCGCTGTCATCGACCAAGTCGATGACCGGCCACCTGCTCGGCGCCGCGGCGGCAATCGAGGCGGTCTTTACGGTGCTTGCTCTGCGCGACCAGGTGGCACCACCGACGGTGAACCTGTTCCACCAGGACCCGCGCTGCGATCTCGATTTCGTTGCCAACACGGCGCGACCGATGCCCATCCGCGCCGCGCTGTCCAACTCATTCGGCTTCGGCGGCACCAACGCGACGATCGCGTTTCGCGCGCTGTGAGCGGCACTCGGAGCATGGCCCCATGGCTCTGATGGTGCAGAAATACGGCGGCACTTCGGTTGGCAGCGCGGAGCGGATCCGCAACGTCGCCCGCCGGGTCGCGCGCTTTCATCGCGAGGGAAACCAGCTCGTCGTCGTCGTCTCGGCGATGAGCGGAGAAACCAATCGCCTGCTCGCGCTGGCCAGGGAGATCTCGCCCAATCCCCAGCCGCGCGAACTCGACGTCATCGCCGCGACTGGCGAACAGGTGACCATTGGCCTGCTTGCTATTGCCCTGCACGAGCTGGGCCTGAAGGCGAAGAGCTACACCGGCAGCCAGGTGCGGGTATTGACCGACAGCGCGTTTACCAAGGCGCGCATCCTCGACATCGACGTGGCGCCCCTGCGCAAGGACCTCGCCGAGGGCACGGTGGTGATTGTCGCGGGCTTCCAGGGGGTCGACGCCGACGGCAATATTACGACGCTGGGGCGCGGCGGATCGGACACCTCCGGAGTTGCGCTGGCTGCTGCGCTCGGCGCCGACGAGTGTCAGATCTACACCGACGTCGATGGCGTCTATACCACCGATCCGCGCATCGTCCCCGAAGCGCGGCGGCTGGAGCGCGTGACCTTCGAGGAAATGCTGGAGATGGCGAGCCTGGGGTCGAAGGTGCTGCAACTGCGCTCGGTCGAGTTTGCCGGCAAGTACAAGGTCAAGCTGCGCGTGCTGTCGTCATTCGACGATCCGGGCAGCACCGCGACCGGCACGCTCATCACCTACGAAGAGGACGAGACCATGGAACAGGCGATCATTTCCGCCATCGCGTTCAATCGCGACGAAGCCAAGATTTCGCTGATGGGGGTCGAGGACCGGCCCGGGATCGCCTATGCGATCCTCGGTCCGGTCGCCGCCGCCAACATCGACGTCGACATGATCGTGCAGAACATCGGCGCGTCGGGCCACACCGACTTTTCGTTCACGGTCAACCGCGCCGAGTACAAGAAGGCGCTTGACGTGCTCGCGGGCGAGAAGGACAAAGCGTTCAGCGCACGCGAGATCATCGGCGACAACCGGATCTGCAAGGTGTCGCTGGTTGGGATTGGTATGCGCTCGCACGTCGGCATCGCCGCGAAGATGTTCAAGGCGCTGGCTGACGAAGGCATCAACATCCAGATGATATCGACGTCCGAAATCAAGACCTCGGTGGTGATCGATGAGAAGTATCTGGAGCTCGCGGTGCGGCAGCTGCATCGCGTATTCGAACTCGATCAGGCGCCGCAGGCGGCGTAACCGCTATCTCGCGGATTTTTAAGAGGAATCGCTTTGACGCCGCGAACGGTACGCGGGTAGAATTGCGGCAGACCGGAGAGATGGCCGAGAGGTCGAAGGCACTCCCCTGCTAAGGGAGCATACGCCCAAAAAGGTGTATCGAGGGTTCGAATCCCTCTCTCTCCGCCAAGTACCTGAGGGTCTATACCGGCCAGATCGTTAACAGTTTATACCGAGCACATGGTTAACACCCTGGGTCCGA
>DASZIB010000030.1:0-5980 GCA_035937415.1 Edaphobacterium sp. (SeqCode)
GGCGGCTGCCCTCATCGCGCTATGCGGGTCGCGACAGTGGATGAAAGCAGCGAATCGTCTGGCCGATCGCTCCGAATGAGCGCATCTCCGGCGTCTGCGCGCATTCGGCGGTTGCATACAGGCAGCGGGGCCGAAACGCGCAGCCGGGTGGCAACTCGCTCAACGAAGGGGGCATGCCGGGAATTTGCCGCAGCTTTTCACGCGGCGCCGCGTTGCCGGGCACCGAGTCGAGGAGCCCGCGGGTGTACGGGTGCCGGGGTGCGCCCAGCACGTCCGCAGTGGCGCCCTGCTCCACGATGCGCCCGGCGTACATGACACAGACGCGATCGGCGAGCCCCGCGATCACCGACAGGTCGTGCGTGATCCAGATAAGCGCCGCGCCGGTCTCGGCGGTGAGCGTTTGCATCTCGTAGAGGATCTGCCCCTGAAGCGTGACGTCGAGCGCGGTAGTGGGCTCGTCGGCGATGATCAAATCCGGACGGTTGAGCAGCGCGATCGCAATCGCCACCCGCTGCCGCATCCCGCCGGAGAGCTGATGCGGATACGCCTCCAACTGCGCGTCCGGCGCGGGCATTCCGACCCTGGCCAGCGCCTCGCGGGCGCGCTCGAGCGCCGCCTGGCGAGGGATCTGCTGATGGGCGAGGATCGTCTCGACCATCTGCGTGTCGATCCGCAGCACCGGGTTGAGCGTGAGCCACGGATCCTGGAAGATCATCGCTATCCGATTGCCGCGCAGCTGACGCATCTCCTCGGCGGAGAGCGCGGCCAGATCGCGGCCGGAGAACGCGATGCGCCCGCCCACGACGCGGCCCGGAGGATCGACAAGCCCCATGATCGAGAAGCCGGTGATCGACTTGCCGGAGCCCGACTCGCCGACCAGCCCCAGCACTTCGCCGCGGTCGACCGTAAAGCTCACCTCGTCGACTGCCTTGACTACGCCGGCCTTGGTGAAAAAATGCGCGCGCAGATCCTCGACCTGCAACAGCGGCTCGGTCATCGTTGCAGCCGCGGGTTTAGCACATCCCTTAACTGGTCCGCCACGAGATTGATGCTGACGATCGTGAGCAGAAGCGCGACGCCTGGAAAGAAACTGATCCAGTATCTGCCGGACAGCATGTATTGGTAGCCATTTGCGATCAGCAAGCCGAGCGAGGGCTCGGTGATCGGCAGGCCGAGGCCGAGGAACGACAGGGTGGCCTCCAGCGTGATCGCCGCGGCCACCTGGACCGTGGCCACGACAAGCAGCGGCGGGAGGCAGTTCGGCAGCAGGTGGCGAACGACGATGCGCGAGGGCGCTAGCGCCAGGCAGCGCGCCGCTTCGATGTATTCCTTGCGCTTTTCGACCAGCGCCGCACCGCGGACCGTGCGCGCGTAGTAGGCCCATTGCACCGCCACCAGGGCGGCGATGATCTTCCCCAGTCCTTGGCCCAGCACCGCGAGCAGCATCAGGGCGATGAGGATCGCAGGAAAGGAGAGCTGGATGTCGGCGACGCGCATGATGAGCGTTTCGGTGCGGCCGCCGCGGTATGCCGCGGCGAGTCCCAGCGCAAGGCCGATCGCGAGCGCGATGCTCGTACTGATGAATCCCACCGCCAGGCTGATGCGCAGGCCGTACAAGATCGCCGAGAGCATGTCGCGGCCCTGATCGTCGCTGCCGAGCCAGAACGTGCCGCCACTGCTTGCCGTCGACCCGGGCGCGAGCCGTCCGTTGATTACGTCGAGTTGCGCGAGATCGTAGGGATTCTGCGGGGCGAGGAACGGCGCCGCGATCGCAGCGACCAGGATCAGGCCGAGGAGCGCCAAGCCGATGACGGCCGTCGGATTGCCGAGGAAGTCGGCAAGGATGCGCCGGAACGGCGTTTCGTCGCGCGCCACGACGCTTACCCCTTCGCCTCGCTCAGCCGCACGCGGGGATCGAGCACCGAGTAAAGAATGTCGACGATAAGATTGATGATGATGAACATGAACACGGTGATCAGGAGATAAGCGACGATGATCGGCCGATCGAGAAGGTTGATCGAGTCGATCAGAAGCTTGCCCATGCCCGGCCAGGCGAACACGGTCTCGGTGACGATGGCGAAGGCGATCACGGAGCCGAACTCGAGTCCGATGACGGTCACGATCGGGATCAGGATGTTGCGCAGCACGTGCACTCCGATCACGCGCGCATTCGTGAGCCCCTTGGCACGGGCGAACTTGACGTAGTCCTGCAGCAATGCCTCGCGCGTTCCGGCCCGAGTAAGTCGGATGAGCAGCGCAAGCTTGAACAGCGCCAGGCTGGTCGCCGGCAGGATCAGGTGGCGCCAGCCCTCGAGCGACAGGAAACTAACCGCGACGCCGAACAGGAGCGTAGTCGGCCCCCTGCCGGTCGACGGCAGCCATCCCAGCATGACCGAGAACACCATGATGAGCATCAGGCCGACCCAGAAGGTCGGCAGTGAGAAGCCGAGAATCGAGCCGGCCATGATCGTGCGCCCGGCGGCCGTGTCGGGCTTCAATCCGGCCCACAGCCCGAGGGGCACGCCGAGCACGATCGCGAGCAGCATCGCGGCGACGGCGAGCTCGAGCGTGGCTGGCATGCGCTCGAGGATGAGCCCCAGCGCCGGTGTGCTGTGCACGAACGACTTGCCGAGATCGCCGTGGAACGCCCCGGCCAGGAAGACGAGATACTGCGTCCACAACGGCTGATCGAGGCCGAGTGCCGAGATCGCGCGCTCGCGGTCCTGCTGATCGGCCTGCGGATTGATCAGGATGTCGACCGGGTTGCCGATGGCGTACACGCCGATGAAGACGAGCACCGACATGATCAGCAGCACGAGCACCGCCTGCAGGCTGCGGCGGACGATGTAAGCGAGCATGGCGCCTATTCTACCCGCCGCGTCCAGCACGATTCGATTACACTATGGCGGCCAAAGCATGCCGCCACGCAACCATTGCTTCGCGCCGGCGATCGACTAAGGGAACGGCCATTGCGCGCTAAAATCCCGCACCTGCGGCGTGTCGTCGCTGCGCCGGTGCTGCCGCCACGGCCATTGCCACCCAGCGGGCGACTGACATGCCTATCGTCGACGATATTGCGGCGTTGCGCCGCATCCTGACGCAGTCGCGAACGATCGCGGTCGTCGGCCTGTCGGCGAACTGGTATCGCCCCAGCTACTTCGCCGCCAAGTACATGCGTGACCACGGTTACCGCATCATCCCGGTCAATCCGACGTACGACGAGATCATGGGCGAACGTTGTTTTCCGGACCTGCCGTCGGCCCGCCAGGGCTCTGGCACCGCAATCGACATCGTCGACTGCTTTCGCAAATCCAGCGAGATTGTTCCGATCGCGAAGGACGCGATTGCGATCGGAGCGAAGGTGCTGTGGATGCAGCTTGGCATACGCAACGAGGAGGCGGCCCGGCTCGCCAGCGCCGCCGGCCTCGACGTCGTCATGGACCGTTGCGTCAAGATCGAGCACGCACGCATTCTTGGCGGACTCAACTGGGCAGGCGTCAACACCGGCATCGTTTCGGCCCGGCGCCCGGTCTAACGCCGATGGCTGACCGCATCTACGGCTTTGACACCCTGTGCCTGCACGCGGGGCAGATCCCGGATACCGCGACCGGAGCGCGCGCGTTGCCGATCTACCAGACGACCTCGTTCGTGTTCGACAGCGCCGACCACGCAGCGAGCCTGTTCAACCTGCAGACGTTCGGCAACGTCTACTCGCGCATTTCCAACCCCACCGTCTGCGCGCTGGAAGAGCGCGTCGCCGCGCTGGAGGGTGGCCGCGCAGCGCTCGCCGCCGCGACGGGCATGGCGGCGCAGACGACCGCGCTGCTGACGCTCGCCAAGCAGGGCGACCATATCGTCGCGGCCAGGACGCTCTATGGCGGTACCTACACCCAGTTCGCGGTGACATTTGCCGATTTTGGCATCGACACGACCTTTGCCGATCCGGACGACCCCGACAGCTTTCGTCGTGCGCTCAAGCCCAACACCAAGCTGCTCTACGCCGAGACGATAGGCAACCCGCAGTTGAACGTCGTCGATCTGGCCGCGCTCGCCAGGGTCGCGCACGACGCGGGCGTGCCGCTGGTCATCGACAACACGCTCGCCTCGCCATACCTGTGCCGGCCCATCGAGCACGGCGCCGACATCGTCATTCATTCCGCCACCAAGTATCTCGGCGGCCACGGCACGACGATGGGCGGGGTCATCGTCGAGTCGGGCAAGTTCGACTGGGGCAACGGCAAGTTTCCGCAGATGACGACACCCTCGCGTGGCTATCACGGCGTGATCTTCCACGAGACCTTCGGCGATTTCGGATTTACGATGAAAGCGCGCATGGAAGCAATGCGCACGCTAGGGCCCGCGCTGTCGCCGTTCAATGCGTTTCTGCTGTTGCAGGGCATCGAGACGCTGCATCTGCGGATGCCGCGGCACTGTGCTTCGGCGCTCGCCATCGCGCGGCATCTCGCCGCTGATCCGCGCATCGCGTGGGTCAACTACCCGGACCTGACGGGCAACCGTTACGAAGCGCTGGCGCGGCGCTATCTGCCGCGCGGCGCGGGCGGCATCCTGACCTTCGGCCTCAAGGCCGGCGCCGCGGCCGGGGTGCGCTTCATCGAGGCCGTGCAGTTTCTCTCGCACCTCGCCAACGTCGGCGACGCGAAGACGCTGGTGATTCATCCGGCATCGACGACGCACCGGCAGCTCGATGAGGCTGAGCAACGCGCCGCCGGTGTCCTGCCAGAGATGATCCGGCTCTCCGTCGGCCTGGAGACGCTCGATGACATTCTCTGGGATATCGGGCAGGCCCTCGATATCGCGTGCGCATGACCAGCCCGCGCTATCCCTCGCTGACCTGGCCGTGGGTCGGACTGCTGCTCTGCCTGGCGCTGCTGGGACAGGAGTACCTGCAGCTGGCGACCGGTGCAAACGCGCCGCTCACCGCGTATCGCATCACGCTCATGACCGTCGGCGTTACGTCGCTGGCGCTGATTGCGTTGCCGCCGCGGCGCATCGGCTACGTGCTCGGCTTCTTCGTCTGCGTCGGCCTCATGGGCTACGCGCTGTACCTGCAGTATGTCCTGCAGCTGGAGCCCTGCCCGCTGTGCGTGTTCCAGCGTCTGTGCGTGATCGGCATGGGGCTCGTCTTCCTGGTTGCCATCTTCCACAATCCCGGGCGCGGCGGTGCCACCGCGTATGCGCTGATCCAGCTCGTGATCGGCGGCACGGGCGCCGCACTCGCCGCGCGGCAGGTGTGGCTGCAGTCGCTGCCCAAGGACCAGGTGCCGGCCTGCGGCATGGGCTTGAGCTACATGCTCGAGACGCTGCCCCTGACCGACACGCTGCGCAAGGTGTTCGAAGGCAGCGGCGAGTGCGCGGAAAAGGGCTGGGAGTTCCTGCACCTTTCGATCGCCGGCTGGACGCTGGTGTTCTTCGTGGCCACGATCGTGGCCAGTTTTGCGCTGATTCGGCGCGATTGACCAATCCCGCGAGGCAACGCGGCGATCCGCGGTCGACAACCTGCGTCTCGGACCAGCCATCCCGCGTTCGCCGGCAAGGAGCAAACTTCCCAAGTTCTTTGATCTCAGGACGCATAATCTGGTAATAGCGCGCAATCCTTACTCGATGCGCCCAGAAGGTGAGGGTCTCCTAACGACCCTCACCGGTCATCTGGCTTGCGCCGATGCGGCCGTTCAACGTTCCGGTTCAGCGGCGGCGCGGCAGCGCCGTCCGCTGCAACCGGTTGTTAGGCGTCATTGTGCCCTTGGCGCCGGAGTACAACATGGGTGGCTTTCTCCGACGCAACGAACTGAACGCATTCGTATCCCAGAGCGCGCACGTCAATCCCCTCGAACAGTCGCTCTCCCCCGCCCAGCAGGACCGGCGAGATAGCGACGTGCAGCTCATCGATGAGGCCCGTACGAAGATATTGCTGGATAGTGTTAGGTCCGCCGCCAATGCGCACATCCATTCCGTTGGCTGC
>DASZIB010000031.1:0-16335 GCA_035937415.1 Edaphobacterium sp. (SeqCode)
CGCTCCTGGAGGCCGCGCAGGATCGCGATGGTCGATTCGACCGACGGCTCGTCAACGAGCACCTTCTGGAAGCGCCGCTCGAGGGCGGCGTCCTTTTCGATGTACTTACGGTATTCGTCCAGCGTCGTCGCGCCCACGCAATGCAGCTCGCCCCGCGCCAGCGCCGGCTTGAGCATGTTGCCCGCGTCGATCGCACCCTCGGCCTTACCGGCGCCAACCATCGTGTGCAACTCGTCGATGAACACGATCGTCCTGCCTTCGTCGGCGGCGATGTCCTTGAGTACGGCCTTCAGCCGCTCCTCGAACTCGCCGCGGTACTTGGCGCCGGCGAGCAGCGCCGCCATGTCGAGCGACAGCACGCGCTTGTTCTTCAAACCCTCCGGTACTTCGCCGTTGACGATGCGCTGCGCGAGCCCTTCGACGATCGCAGTCTTGCCCACACCCGGCTCGCCGATCAGCACCGGATTGTTCTTGGTTCGGCGCTGCAGCACCTGGATCACGCGGCGTATCTCATCGTCGCGACCGATGACCGGGTCGAGTTTGCCGTGGCGCGCCCGTTCGGTGAGATCGACGGTGTACTTCTTGAGCGCTTCGCGCTGCCCCTCCGCATCCTGCGAGTCGACACCGGCTCCCCCGCGCACCGCCTCGATCGCCTTCTCCAGCGCCTTGCGATTCAAACCGAACTCGCGCGCCAGCCGGCCGGTCTCGCCCTTGTCGTCGGCGACTGCCAGCAGAAACAGTTCGCTGGCGATGAACTGGTCACCGCGCTTGGTCGCTTCCTTGTCGGTGAGATTGAGCAGGTTGTTGAGGTCGCGCGAGATCGAGATCTCGCCCCCCTGCCCTTCGACCTTCGGCAGGCGGCCGATCGCCTTGGTCAGCGCCGTCTTGACGGCTGCCACGTTGACACCGGCGCGCGCGAGCAGCGAAGCGCTGCCCCCGTCCTCCTGCTGCAGCAGCGCCGCGAGCAGGTGCACCGGCTCGATTTGGCCGTTGTCGTTGCCGAGCGCCATGCTTTGCGCATCGGCGAGAGCCTGCTGGAATTTGGTGGTCAGTTTGTCGAGGCGCATGGCGCTCCCCGGGTCGGGAAAAGTCTATGTTTAAATGAGGTTTTGGCCCGCCATTTCAAGGTCCGCGGCCCGCACCTAAGACCGCTTTCGGGAACGCGCGGGCGGCGCGGCGGGACGCGTCGATTGCGCGGTGGCGGGCCAAGCCCTACCATCGTACTCGCCCATGGCCGACCGAGGGAATCCGACGGAGCAGCGCCCGCTGGCACGCTGGAGGGCGCGGTGGGGGCGGCTTAGCCCCTTAAGCCGCGACATCAGCCTCGTCCTGGTCGCCAAGCTGGCCGCGCTGGGCCTGCTATGGTGGGTATTCTTCAGCCATCCCGCGCCGCGGCAATCGGTCGTTGACTCCCCGCGCGTCGCGACGCATCTCGCAACCGCCTCGAACCCGGAGCCATCCGCGCATGCCGACCGTTGAAATCGTCGACCTGTCGCGGCTGCAGTTCGCCGCGACTGCGCTCTACCACTTCCTGTTCGTGCCGCTTACGCTGGGTTTGTCGTGGATCCTGGTGATCATGGAAGCGGTGTACGTGATGACGGGCAAGGAGATCTACCGCGACCTGACCCGGTTCTGGGGCAAGTTGTTCGGGATCAACTTCGCCATGGGCGTGGCCACCGGCATGACGCTGGAATTCCAGTTCGGCACCAATTGGGCTTACTACTCGCACTATGTCGGGGACATCTTCGGCGCACCGCTCGCCATCGAGGGATTGTTGGCGTTCTTCCTCGAGTCCACCTTCGTCGGGCTGTTCTTCTTCGGCTGGGACCGGATGGGCAAGGTGCAGCATCTGCTGGTCACCTTCCTGGTCGCCCTGGGCTCGAATCTCTCCGCGCTGTGGATCCTGATGGCCAATGCCTGGATGCAGAATCCGGTCGGCGCCGAGTTCAATCCCGACACCATGCGCATGGAGCTTTCCAGCTTCGCCGAACTGCTGTTCAACCCCGTGGCCGGGGTGAAATTCGTGCATACGGTCGCCGCCGGCTACGTCACCGCGTCGATGTTTGTGCTCGGGATCTCGTCGTACTACCTGCTGCGGCTGCGCGACCTGTCCTTCGCCGTGCGCTCGTTCGCAGTCGCCGCCGGCTTCGGACTCGCAGCCGCCCTTTCGGTGATCGTGCTCGGCGACGAATCCGGCTATACCGCGGGCGAAGTGCAGAAGGTGAAACTCGCGGCGATCGAGGCCGAATGGGAGACGCAGCCGGCCCCGGCGCCCTTCACCGTCTTCGGCTTTCCCGACCAGGCGAGCGAAACGACGCGTTATGCGCTGAAGATTCCGTGGCTGATGGGCCTGATCGCGACGCGCTCGATCGACACGCCGGTCAAGGGCATCAAGGAGCTGAAGGTCGAGCACGAGGTGCGCATCCGCAATGGCATGAAGGCGTACGCGGCGCTGCAGAAGCTGCGCGCGGGCGACCGCTCGGCGGAGACCCGGGCCGAATTCGATCGTGCCAAGGCGGACCTGGGGTACGGGCTGCTGCTGCGCAAATACACCGAGCGCGTCGTCGACGCCTCGCCTGCGCAGATCCAGGCAGCGGTCGCCGACACGATTCCGCTGATTGCGCCGTTGTTCTGGTCGTTCCGGCTGATGGTCGGTCTCGGCATGTGGTTCCTGTTCGTGTTCGCCGCCGCGTTTTACGTGATAGCGCGCCGTCGCCTCTACCGCAACCGCTGGCTCATGCACGTCGCGCTGTGGAGTATCCCGCTGCCGTGGATCGCTTCGGAACTGGGCTGGATCGTCGCCGAATACGGCCGCCAGCCCTGGTCGATCAGCGAAGTGCTGCCGACCCACCTCTCGGTGTCATCGGTGACCCGGGGCGATCTGTACTTCAGCCTGGCCGGGTTCGTCGGGTTCTACACGGCGCTCTTGATCGTCGAACTGTATCTGATGTTCAAATACGCGCGTGCGGGCCCGGCGACCCTGGGCACGGGCCGGTACTACGGGGAAGCGAGCGCCGCGAGCGCGGGAGCTGCAGCATGATCTACGTGTTCGATTACGCGACGCTCAAGCTCATCTGGTGGCTTTTGATCGGCGTGCTGCTCATCGGCTTCGCGGTCCTCGACGGCTTCGATCTCGGGGTCAGCACGCTGCTGCCCTTCGTCGGGCGCACCGACGACGAGCGGCGCGTCATGCTCAACGCGATCGGGCCGACCTGGGAAGGCAACCAGGTCTGGCTCGTCGCCGCCGGCGGCACGACCTTCGCCGCCTGGCCGCTGGTCTACGCGGCCGCGTTTTCGGGATTCTACGTGGCGCTGATCCTGACGCTGTTCGCGCTGTTCTTCCGCCCGGTCGGGATTGAATACCGCGGCAAGCGCGCGGAGCCGCGCTGGCGCAACTTCTGGGATTGGGGGCTCTGCGTCGGCGGCACCGTGCCGGCGCTCATCTTCGGGGTCGCATTCGGCAACCTGCTGCAGGGCGTGCCCTTCCATTTCGATTCCGACCAGCGCGTGTACTACACGGGCTCATTCTTCGGCTTGCTGAACCCGTTCGCCCTGCTGGCTGGAGTGGTAAGCCTCGGCATGCTCACGCTGCACGGCGCGATCTTCCTGCAGCTGCGCACCGATGGCGCGGTGCAGGCACGCGCCAGGCGCGCGGCGCTGATCTGCGGGATTGTGTTTCTGGTCGCGTTCGCGGCGGCCGGAATCTGGGTCGCGCGGGGCTTGAGCGCCTATCACATCGTCGCCATGCCGCCTGCTGAGTCCGCCTTTACGCCACTGGCGAAGAGCGTCGAGCGCCTGCCTGGCGGGTGGCTCGGCAACTACGCCCTGTATCCGTGGATGACGCTCGCGCCCGTGTTTGCCTTTCTCGGAGCCTTGCTTGCCCTCGCCGCGTCGCGGGCCGGCCGTGCCGGATTCGCCTTCGTGCTCTCCAGCGTCGGCGTCGCGGCCGTGGTGCTGACCGCGGGGCTGGCTCTGTTTCCGTTCATCATGCCCTCGTCGAGCGACCCACCGAGCAGCCTGACGGTGTACGACGCGGTTTCGAGCCACCGTACGCTGCAGATCATGTTCTGGATCGTCCTGCTGTTGCTGCCGCTCATGCTCGCGTATACCAGCTGGGCCTATCGCGTCATGCGCGGAACGGTCACCGTGCGCAAGGTCCGCGAGGGCGGGCCTGGCATGTACTGAAAATTACGAGGGAAAGCGCATGTGGTATTTCACCTGGATCCTCGGCATCGGACTGGCCCTGGCCTTCGGCATCGTCAACGTGATGTGGCTCGAAGCGTCGTACGTGTTTGGCCACCTCGACGAGGATGACCTCGATAACCGCTTTCGCGGGACGACACCTCCGCCAAAGCCCGACCCCGGCGACGCCTGACGGCGTGAACCGGGGAGAGGGCCCGGCGCGGGCGGCAACATCGCCCGCGCCGGCAAGCGTAGCCCGCGACTATTGACCGACGATTTGTGGTTTCAGCGGGCCTAGAATACCGAGCAGTTCGCCCTGTTCCTTGGCGGGCACATTGAATTTGTTCAATGTCTTGACGAGGTCCTCGACCAGCGCATTGAAGTCAGCATCGCTGATCCCCATGCCCTTGTGGGCGGTCTTCATGTCGCGGCCGGTATAGACGCAGGGTCCGCCGGTCGCGGAGCAAATCTGGTCGACCAGGTTCTTTTTCAGGCGCGGAACGTCGGCCTTGGCAAAAAAGCCGTTGATACGCTTGTCCCCCGCGACGTTGCCCACAAAGTCGTCGACGACGGCGGTGATGGCGTCCTTGCCGCCCAGTCGATCGTACAGGCTCTTTTGCATCATCGGCTGCATGCCCATGTCCTGGCAGGCGCCGAGCAGCAGGCCGGCGAGCAGGACGAGTGGGAAGGCGAGCTTCCGCAACATTGCATTCATCGAGTTCTCCTCTCCTAAGGTAACAGCGTTGCTGCGCTGTACCCCCCTATACGCGCGCGGCAGCCACCCGGATGCGTGAGCCGGGACCCGCGCTTCAGGCCATGCTAAGGTAAGCGCTCTTAAGATGCGCTCGCGATGACTGCCTCTGGCCCCCCCGTACCGCCCCCGCAGGAGCCACCGCCCGCGCCGCGGGCGGCCGGTTTCCTGCAGGTGCTGGGTGCCGTTTTCTGGAGCTTTCTCGGCATCCGCAGGAGAGCGGCAGGCGAGCGCGACATGGTGACCATCAAGCCGCTGCACGTGATCGTTGCGGGTTTGCTCGCCGCCGCCGCCCTGGTCGGAGCGCTGCTGCTGCTGGTGACGGCAATCACCCGCAAGGGATGATGTCAGATGTTGCGATCGACTTGCACGGCGGCGATGATCCGTGCCGCAGCGGCCAGCTCGGCGTTCGTGGTCAGCACGTCCGGGCCGAGGCGCAGGTAGGACGCGCGGGCATCGACGTAGACACCGCGTTCCTGCAGCACGATCGCGAGTTCAACGGCATGCGCGTCGCGAATCACGGTGAAGGCGCCGCGATCCGGCGTGCCACCTTCGGCGCGGATGCCGTGCTCGCGCAGCAAGGCCACCAGGCGCTGTTGCTGTCCGAGCGAATAGGCGCGCAGGCGCTCAGCGCCTATGGCGAGAGTAAAGACCTGTCCGGCGCGCGCCTGGTAGAGCGGCAGAATGGGCGGCGTCGATTCCAGGAAGGCATCACCGCCGGGTGCGAATTGCGGCGGCTCGGGCCGCGCATAGGCGAACGGCTCCCTCTTGGCGAACCACCCGGTATCCAGCGTCGACAGCGATCCGTCGAGGTGGCGCGGATGCAGGTACAGATAGCATGCTCCCGGGCCGCCGCGCAGGTACTTGTAGCTCCCGCCGATCGCGAAATCGGCATCGAGCGCAGCAATGTCGACGGGGAATACTCCCAGCGCATGATAGACGTCGACCAGCACGCGCGCCCCGACCGCATGGGCGTCGGCGATCAGCGCGGAGAGCTCCGGCAGAACCTGCCCGGTGTTGAATACGATCTGCGACAAGACCACCAGGTCGACACCGGGGCGTAGCGCCGCTCGCAGATCATCGGCTGCGAACAGCCCGTCAGCCCGCGGCTCGACCAGTGTAAGCGTGATCCGACCGCGCCTGGCGTAGTGGCGCAGGATCAGGTCGATCGAATCGAACTCGCCCTGCGTCGCGACAACCCGCGGGGCGGCGCCATAGGTGTTGAGGATCGCGCGCAGGCCCTGCCCCGCGCTTGACTTGGGGACGACGCAGTCGTCGCGCGGCGCGTGCAGCAGCGCGCCGAGCCGCGCGCGATAGGCGCGCATTTCCTCGAGCCAGGGGTCCCAGGCATCGCCGAGCTGCCGCTGCCACAGCGCCATCGCCTCGGCGACGTCGGTCGCGGTCGCGTCGAGCGGCCGCCCGAGCGAGTGGTTGGCGAGATCGATGGCGGTCTGCCGCCGCTCCAGCACGCGCGAGAACAGCGGCGCCAAGTGGGCTTCGACACCACCCTCGGTCAAGGGTCCGGCGCCGAGCGCGGCGACCGCGCCTTCGATCGTGGCGGCGGTGCCGCCAGGCGCGCCGGCGTGACTGTTCATCGCGCGCCGATCGCCGTCCGCACGTCGAGAAGTTCGGGAAAGAACGAATAGTCGAGCGCCCGCTTGAGAAAGGCCACCCCGGAAGAGCCGCCGGTGCCGGTCTTCTGGCCGATGATGCGCTCGACGGTCTTCAGGTGCCGGAAGCGCCAGAGCTGAAAACTCTCCTCGACATCGACGAGCTTCTCGCACATGTCGTAGGCGTCCCACCATCGCTGCGGGTCGTCATAGATCGTCTTGAAGACCGGCAGCAACTCGGGATTGCGCCGATAGGCTTGCGTGAAATCGCGCTCAATGCACTCCTGCGGGACAGGCAGGCCGCGTCGCGCGAGATGGCGCAGGAACTCGTCGTACAGCGACGGCGCGTGCAGCAGTGTTTGCAGCTCGGCAAAGGTCGGTGCGTCGTGGCGGAAGACTTCGAGCAGCGCCGCGTGCTTGTTGCCAAGGAGGAATTCGATGGCGCGATATTGCGGCGACTGCAGGCCTGACGAGTGACCGAGCATCGGGCGGAACGCCTCGTACTCTGATGGTGTAAGCGTCTCGAGCACCGCCCATTGCTCGAAGAGCTGCTTCTGCACGAGCTTCACCCGGGCGAGGATCTTGAAGTTCGCGTCAAGCTGGTCGGTCTGTACGTGGGCAATCGCCGCCCTGAGCTCGTGAATCATCAGCTTCATCCACAGCTCGGAGGTCTGATGCTGGATGATGAACAGCATTTCGTCGTGCCGCGGCGGCTGCCCCGCGCTGCCCGACAACGGTTGTTGCGCCGACAGCAGCCGATCGAGACGCAGATAGCCGGCATAACTCAGCCGGTCGCTGAAATCGGTAACGATGCCAGGCTCGAGTGGATCTTGCGCCATGGTCGCTCGGTGCAGATGGAAGATGCAGTATAGACGCGACCCGCGTCGATGGGTGGGGCACGTTGTGCAGCGCAGGTTAGCGCGCCGTTCTACTGAACTTCCGGCCAATGCGCGCGTTCGGTCCGCGCGCTCAAGTCACTTCGCGCAACGCAGCGAGCGGCGGCTCGCGCAGCGTGCTCCGCGTCCCGAGCCAGCCAGCGATCGCGACGCAAGCCGCCGCGCCGGCCACGCCGATGACCCACAGCCCCGGATTCCAGCCAAACGGGATCTGGAACACGCGATCGGCGAGCACGTAACCGGTCGCGGTCGCGCCCGCCGCCGCGAGCAGGCCCGCGACTGCGCCGAGCGCAAGGAACTCGGCGACCTGCGCCGCAGATAGCTGCCGCTGGCTCGCGCCCAGCGTGCGCAGCACCGCCGCATCGTAGCGGCGCTCGTCCTGGGTCGCCGCGATGGCCGCTTCGAGCACGAGGACGCCACCCAACAACGTGAACAGAAACACGAACTCGACCGCGCCTGCCACCTGATCCATGATCGATTGCACCTGGCGCAAGATATCGCCGACGTCGATGACGAGCACGTTGGGATAGTCGCGGACAAGCGCCGTGAGCCATGTCGCGTTGCCCGAGTCCGCCCGCACCGCCGATATGTACGTCTTCGGCAGCGGCTCCAGCACGCCCGGCGCAAATAACGCGAAGAAGTTGACGCGGAAGCTGTCCCAGTCAACCTTGCGCAGGCTCGTCACCGGCACACTGACGCGCGTGCCCACGACATCGTAGGTCAGCGTGTCGCCCAGCTTGATGCCAAGGGTCTGGGCGATGCTTTCCTCGAGCGAGGCCCCGGCAGCGGCGCCGGTTGCGCCGGGCCCCCACCATTGCCCCGCGACAACGCGGTTGCCACGTGGGAGCGCTTCGCTCCACGACAAATTGAATTCGCGCTCGCCCAGGCGTCGCGCGCGCTCGTCGGCCAGCGTCGCAGTGACGAACGGAGCGCCATTGACCTCGACCAATCGCCCGCGAACCATCGGCTGCAGCGCGGCATCGACGTGGAGCTCGCGCTTGAGCAGCGCGCGGACTCCTTCGACCTGGTCGGGCAGCACGTTGATAAGGAATACGTTCGGCGCATCCGGTGGCAGGCTGGCACGCCAGTTGCGCACGAGTTCGCCGCGCACCAGGGTGAGCAGCAGCAGAGCCATGACGCCGAGTGCCAGCGCGCCAATCTGCAGACTCGAGGCGAGCGGACGGCGCCGCAGGTTGGCAAGCCCATAACGCCAGGTGTATCCGCGCTGCGGCAGCAGACGCAGCAGCGCGATCAAGAGCCACGCCGCCGCCGCCGCCGCGGCGAGCAGCACCACGATGCCACCGATCATGATCGCGCCCGTCCGCAGATCCTGCGCCTGCCACGCAATGAGCGCGCCGATCGTGGCCGCACCCAGTGCGTAGGCAAGACTGCCGCCGGCTCGCGGGCGGCCGATGTCGCGGCGGAGCACGCGCAAGGGCGGCACACGCGACAGCGCGATCAGCGGCGGCAGCGCGAAGCCGAACAGCAGGGCGAGCCCGGTGACCATGGCGCCTGCTGCCGGCATCCAGCCTGGCGGTGGCAGGTCGGCGTGAACCATCGCTCCGAGGAGCACCACGAGCAATTGCTGTCCGCCAAGCGCGACCAGCGTACCCACGGCGCTTGCGCCCAGGCCCAGGGCGGCGAACTGGATGCCGAACAGCGCCAGGGCCTGTCCCTGCGGTGCACCGAAGCAACGCAGCATCGCCGCGGCGTCCAGATGGCGGCGCAGGTAACGCGAAGCCGCCAGGGCCACAGCCACCGCGGCGAGAATCACCGCGACTAGCGCCGCGAGGCCGAGAAACTTGTCGGCGCGCTCAAGCGTTTGTCGGATCTCCGGTCGCAGATCGCGGATCGACTCCAGCCGTTGCCCCCGCTCGAGTCGTGGCAATACCCAGTTGCGATAGGCGTCGAGCGCACTCCCGGCGACGAGCAGCCGATACGACGCGCGATTGCCGGGTTGCAGCAGGTTCGTCGCCGGCACATCGGCAATGTTCATCAGCAGTCGCGGCCCCAGCGACAGCAACCCGCCGACGACTTCAGGGTCCTGCTGCACGATACCGGTCACAGTGAGCGTCGTCTCCCCGACCGTAAGCGGCGCGCCCACGGTGAGCGAAAGACGCGCCGCGAGACGCGTATCGACCCATACTTCGCCGCGCTGCGGCACGCCCCGGGCGGGCACGCCATCGGCCATTCCGGGCGCCGCGAGCGAAACCGCCCCGCGCAGCGGATAGCCGGCGCCGACGGCCTTGACATCTCCCAGCACGGCGTCGCCACCCGGACTCTGGACCATGCTGTTGAAGCGGACGACAGGGACGGTGGCGAGGCCGCGCGCCTCTGCTTCCCGCACATATTCGGGCGGCAGCGGACGATCGGCAGACAACATCAGATCGGCGCCGAGCAGCAGGTTCGCCTGACTTGCCAGAGCTCCCTTGACGCGATCGGTGAAGAATCCGACCGTGCCGACGCTTGCCGCGGCGAGTACCAGCGCGGCGATGAGGACGGTCAGCTCACCGGCGCGCCAATCGCGGCGCAACATCCGTAACGCGAGACGGATCGTATTCACGGCGCGGCTGGCGTGCGCGCGACCTCGTCGCCGACGAGCTTGCCGCCAGCGAGCGAAAGCCGCCGCGCGCAGCGTGACGCGAGGTCCGCATCGTGCGTCACGAGCAGCAGCGTCGTGCCGCGTTCGCGGTTGAGGCGAAACATGATGTCGGCAACTTCGGCACCGGTCGCGCCATCGAGATTACCGGTCGGCTCGTCGGCCATCAGCACTTGCGGCTCGCCGGCAAAGGCACGCGCGATCGCGACGCGCTGCTGCTCGCCGCCCGAAAGCTGCTTCGGATAGTGCGCAAGCCGTGCGGAAAGCCCGACGCGTGCCAGCCACTCGCGGGCGCGCACCGCGGCATCGCCGGCGCCGGCGAGTTCGAGGGGCAGCATGACGTTCTCCAGCGCGGTCAGCGCCGGCAAAAGATGAAACGACTGAAAGACGAAGCCGAGCCAACGCCGGCGCAGCACCGCGCACGCATCCTCCGACAAGCCGTTCAACGCCGTATTGCCGAGCCATACTTCGCCGGCGCTCGGCCGGTCCAGGCCGGCGAGCAATCCGAGCAGCGTCGTCTTGCCCGAGCCGGAGGCGCCGACGACGGCGACGGTCGCGCCGGCCGCCACTTCGAACGTGACGTCGTCGAGAATCGTCAGCGGCGCATCGCCACTCTGGACGGTCTTGGCAAGCTTCTGGGCGCGGATGACAGGGTCGGGCATGGCACAGGATGAGTTTAACGACCCCATTGCAGATGGGGGCGCCGGGAGATCAACGCAAGCTCGAGGCTAAGGTCACCGACCCGCTCGGGCAGATTGAAAAAGCGGATCCGCGGATCGGTATAGCGCCCGACGACAGCGGCGGTGCCGTCGGTGCAGCCGTCGCCGATCACCAGCAGTTCCCAGTCCGTGAAGGTTGCTGCAGGACTGAGCCGATTGCGTATTCCTGGATATTGCTGCGGTTGAAGGTCTGCAGGATGACCGTTACCGTAGGCGTGGTCGCCGCGCGCGGTTCGCTGTGGGTGCCGAGTTCCATGTTCGTGGCGGCGGATTGTACTCCGCACCGCTGCTTTGCGCAGCGCGATGCGCGCCTCTACAATGCGGAAGCATGGCCTCGCGATATTCGCTTCACTGCGCGCCGCACTGGATCATGGCGCTGGCGATCGCGCTCTTTTGCGCCAGCGCCGTCGCGGCGCCTGCGCCCATCATCCTGATCGTCGGCGACAGCATCTCGGCGGGTTACGGCCTGCCGCAGAATTCGGGCTGGGTCGCGCTGCTGCAGCAGCGCCTGGCCAACGAGCATTATCCGCATCGCGTCGTGAACGCAAGCATCAGCGGCGACACGACTGCCGGCGGCAGGGACCGTCTCGGTGCCTTGCTCGAGCAACATCGGCCGGCGGTAACCGTGGTCGAGTTGGGCGGGAACGACGGGTTGCGCGGCGGCAGCCTCGAGGCAATGCGCGCCAATCTCGACGCGATGGTGGCGATGGCGCAGAAGGCGGGGTCACGCGTGCTGCTGGTCGGGATGCAGATGCCGCCGAATTACGGGGCCGCGTATGTAAACCAGTTCAGCGCCACGTTCGCCGCTGTCGCCGCGGCGCGGCACACAGCGCTGGTGCCGTTTCTGTTCGAGGGCTTCGCCACCGACGACGCGATGTTCCAGGGGGACCGCATCCATCCGGCCCTCGCGGTGCAGCCGCAGCTGCTCGAAAACGTCTGGCGCGGGCTGAAGCCGCTGCTTGGCGCACCCGGAAAGGCGTAATGAGCGAACCGCATCCCGGCGTGCAACGCGTGGGCGTTACCGCACTCGCCGCCTATCGCGACCGCATCGACGTCCGCAGCCCCGCGGAGTTCGGGCTGGATCACGTCCCCGCGGCCGCAAATCACCCGGTGCTCGATGACGCCGAGCGCGCCAATATCGGCACGCTTTATGCGGCGTCGCCGTTCTTGGCGCGCAAACGCGGGGCGGCGCTGGTGGCGCGCAGTATCGCAACGATGCTCGAAACCGCGTTCATCGATCATGGCCGAGAATGGCGGCCGCTCGTGTATTGCTGGCGCGGTGGACAACGCAGTCGCGCATTGACGCACGTCCTCAATGCGGTCGGCTGGCGCGCCGTGCAGCTCGAGGGCGGGTATCGCGCCTACCGGCGCCACGTGGTCACGGAGCTCGTCCGGCTGCCGCTGCGCTGCCGCTTCGTCGTGATCTGCGGCCTGACGGGCTCGGGCAAGAGTCGCCTGCTCGCCGCGCTCGCTCGTTCCGGCGCGCAGACACTCGACCTCGAAGGCATCGCCCGCCACCGCGGCTCGCTGCTGGGCGACCTGCCCGGCGACCCGCAACCGTCGCAGAAGTGGTTCGAAAGCCAGCTCTTCGCCGCGCTCGAGCATCTCGATCCATCGCGACCAGTGTTCGTCGAAGCGGAAAGCCGACGCATCGGTAGCGTGCAGATGCCTGACGCGTTGCTCTCGCAGATGCGCCTTGGCCGTGCCCTGACGCTGGTCACTCCGCCGGCGCAACGGATCGCGCTGCTCAAGGACGAATACGCCCATTTCCTTGCCGCACCGACCCAGCTCGACGCCTGCCTGCAGCGGCTGACGGAACTGCACGGCAAGGCAAAGATCACAGGCTGGCGGGCGATGGCGACCGCGGGCAGCTGGGACGAGCTCGTCAGCGCGCTGCTCGCGGCGCACTACGATCCCATGTATGCGCGTTCCCTGGAGCGCAACTTTCCGACCGCACACGACTCGCGTCGAGTTGAAGCGCACGACGTCTCGCAGGAAGCGTTCGCGGCGCTCGCCAGCGAGGTACGAGCAATGCTCGACACCGCCGAAGCGGTGGCGCCCTGACCATGGTGAGCTACGCCTTCCGCATCGTCAACGTCTTCGCCGAGGAGCGCCTCGCCGGCAACTCGGTCGCGGTTTTCGAGGACGGGCGCGGGCTCGACGTGGCAAGCATGCAAGCGCTGGCGCTGCAATTCAATCTCTCCGAGACGACGTTCATACTGCCGTCGACGAACGCGACGGCGCGCGTGCGTATCTTCACGCCGACATTTGAAATGCCGTTTGCCGGACACCCGACTCTCGGCACGGCGCACGTGGTCCGGGCGTTGCATGGCGGCGATACCCAGACTCTGGAAATGCAAGCTGGCATCATCCCGGTGCGTGCCCACGGTGACGAGTGGACGCTGCAGGCAAACGCGCCGCGCACGCGCCCGGTCGCCGCGTCGCGCGGCGAACTGGCCGCCATGCTGGGCCTCGCTGCTTCCGACATCGGCCGCGACCCGCTCTGGGTCGATACCGGCAGCGAGCAGCTCGTCATCCCGCTCGCGTCGGTGGTCGCCGTGCAGCGCTGTGCGCCGCGGGCCGATCTGCTGGCGCAGCATGGCAGCGTCATGCTCCCGGGCGGAGGCTCGCGAGCGATGGCCTACGTCTGGGCTGAGGCTGGGGCCGATGCAGTGCTGGCGCGATTCTTCTTTCCCAAGCACGGCGCGGTTGTCGAAGATCCCGGAACCGGCTCCGCCTGCGCCAACTTGGGCGGCTGGCTGCTCGCGACCGGCGTGCCACTGCCGCAACGGCGCACCATCACGCAGGGCGAGGCGGTCGGGCGACGCTGCGTGCTGCAGCTTGTGGTCGACACCGGCGGTCAGATCTTCGTTGCCGGGCGGGTCGTCGAGCTCGGACGCGGCACAATCGACCTCTAACGCCACTGCTCACGGCACCGGCAATGGCTCGTAACATCTTGCAACCGCGGCCGAGTCAACAGCTCGGTAGACTGGCTCGTTGTGAGCACAAGGGCGATTCCTTCCTGACTTCCATGCGCAGCCTTCCGCTTTTCGCGCTGTTGTTCGCGGCGACGCTCGTGGCGCCGGCGCGGGCGTCTGCGCCGCTGTCCTACGAGGACGCGCGGCATCTTCTCAACCGCACGGGTTTCGGTGCGACCGACGCCGAGATCTGGCGCTTCACCGGCGTCTCGCGCGAGGACGCCGCCCTGAAGCTGCTCGGGGCGACGCGCCAGAGGGCCGCGACGTCACCACCGCCCTGGGCCGCCGACCCGGGACCCTTGCGCTATCCGCGCGGGGGCGCCGGCGCGTCGGAGGCCGCAAGGAAGCAGTTCCAGCAGGAGCAGATCCGCGAGGGGCTGCAGCTGCGCGGCTGGTGGCTGAACGAGATGCTCACAACCCCGTCGCCGCTCACCGAGCACATGACCCTTTTCTGGCACAACCACTTCGTCTCGAGCCAGCAGAAGGTGAAGCTCTCGGAGCTCATGTACCGGCAGAACGTCACGCTGCGCGTTAACGCCCTGGGGCATTTTGGCGACTTGCTGCACGCCATCGCCCGCGATCCGGCGATGGTGATCTACCTCGACAACGCGCAGAACAGGAAGGGAACGCCGAACGAGAACTTCGCGCGCGAAGTGATGGAGCTGTTCACGCTCGGCGAAGGGAACTACCGCGAACAGGACATCAAGGAAGCAGCGCGCGCCTTCACCGGCTGGAGCATCGACCGCGACAGCGGTACTTTCGTGTTCCGCCGCTTCATTCACGACGAGGGCACGAAGACCGTGCTCGGCCGCAGCGGCAATCTCGACGGTGACGACGTGCTTGACATCCTGCTGGCGCAGCGCGCGACCGCCGAATTCATCACGCGCAAGCTATGGCGCGAATTCGTCTCGCCGGACCTGGACCCCGCGGAAGTGACGCGCATCGCCAACCGTTTCCGCAGCACGCGCTACGACATCAAGGTCGTGCTCTACGAGCTTCTGACCTGCGACGCGTTCTACGCCAAGGAAAATCGCGGCGTGCTGGTCAAGTCGCCGCTCGATCTGGTCGTCGGAACACTAAAGCAATTCGACTTAAAGCCCACCGAGCCGATCCCGTTTGCGGTCGCCGCCGCAGCCATGGGCCAGAATCTGTTTTCGCCACCCAACGTCAAGGGCTGGCCCGGCGGCGAGGCCTGGATCAACAGCAGCACCCTTCTGGCACGCAAGCAGTTTCTCGCCCGCCTGTTCCGCGCCGACGACCCCGGCTCCAGGATGGCGCCGACCCCCGAGGACGCGATGCCGCCGATGCTGCCGATGCCGAAACAGGTCATCGCTGCCGGCGGAGTGCAGGAGTCCGATGCAGAGCGCCAGATCCGCTTCATGCGCGCCATGGACCGCGGCCTGAAAAGCGTGCAATTCGAAAGCGACACCTGGTTTGCACAGTTCAAGGCCACGGACACTCCCCGCAGCGCTGCGGCGACGCGCCTGCTGCTCGCCTACGCGCCGCAATCCGCACCCGATCCGGCGAGCGAGCCTTTGGCAATGGTGCGCCATATCGTGCTCGATGCGGCCTACCAGCTGAAATGAACGTAAGCGAGGTCCCGGAATGAATCGTCGCCACTTCATCAAGCTTGCCGCGTATGCGCCCTTGGCGCTGCCGGCCGCGTCGGTCGCGTGGGCGG
Organism: Edaphobacterium sp. (SeqCode); assembly: GCA_035937415.1. GTDB lineage: Bacteria > Pseudomonadota > Gammaproteobacteria > Burkholderiales > Casimicrobiaceae > PALSA-1003. Next base: position 15,417 of record DASZIB010000031.1, read on the forward strand.
CCGCGGCGGCAGGGCCGCGCTACAGCAATCTGCTGGTGCTAATCGAGCTCAAAGGGGGGAACGACGGCCTCAACACCCTGGTTCCCTACGCGAGTCCGGCTTATTACGCACTGCGCCCGAAACTCGCGATCCCGCGCGACCAGGTCATCAAGCTCTCCGATGGCGTTGGGCTGCATCCCGCGCTCGAGCCGTTGCTGCCGTTCTGGAGGAACCGCGAGCTGGCCGTGCTCCAGGGTGTCGGCTACCCCGCTCCGAATCTCTCGCACTTCCGCTCGATCGAAATCTGGGACACCGCGTCGAAGAGCGAGGAATATCTGCAGGATGGCTGGCTTACCCGGACGTTTGCCGCCGCGCCCACGCCCGTCGATTTCGCCGCCGACGGCGTGATTATCGGCGCGCCCGATCTCGGCCCGTTGGCCGGCGGCGGGACGCGCGCGATCGCCCTTGCGAACGCCGACCAGTTCCTGCGCCAGGCGCGGCTCGCCATCCCCGAAGGCCAAACGCAAAACCTTGCGCTGCGCCACATCCTGAAGGTCGAGGCCGACATCATGCAGGCAGCCTCGCACCTCAAGGCCGACTACGCGTTCCGTACCGAATTTCCGCAGGGCGGATTCGGCAACGTGATCAAGACCGCGTGCCAGGTCATTGCCAACCAGGCCGGGGTGGCCGTCGTGCGCGTGACACTTACCGGATTCGACACGCATAGCGCTCAACCGGGGACACAGGGGCGCCTTCTCGGCGAACTGGCGAACGGAGTGGTGGCGTTGAAGAGTGCGCTAAACGAGCTTGGCCGATGGGATAAGACGCTGGTGCTGACCTACGCCGAATTCGGGCGGCGGCCAAAGGAGAATCTGTCGAGCGGCACCGACCACGGCACAGCGAGCGTGCATTTCGCCACGGGCGGGCGCGTCGCCGGCGG
>DASZIB010000032.1:0-76513 GCA_035937415.1 Edaphobacterium sp. (SeqCode)
CGCTAAACTGCGGCGCAGGCGCAGGGGACTCGGGCGCGGGCTGCGCAGCCGCCCCACGCAGTCCGCCGGCGATTACGGCGACCGCGAGTAAGGCGGCTAGGATCCAGGGATATCGTTTGGGGTTGTGCACAGTGCCTGTCGCTTTCTTAAGGTGCGCCGACGTGGGAGCGAATCATCCGCCGGGGAACCGAATATCTTAGGGTATAGTCGGCTCAGCCACAAACCCTCGGCAGCGCGTTCCATGCCCGAACTCCCTGAAGTCGAAACGACGCGCCGCGGCGTCGCCCCGCACGTGGAACGGCAAAAAGTGACGGCGGTGAGGGTGTACGACCGCCGGTTGCGCTGGCCGGTTCCACGCGATTTGCCGCGCCGGCTGGTCGGACGGACGGTCGATCGGGTCGAGCGCCGAAGCAAGTATCTGCTGTTTCGGCTCGGCGCCGATACCCTGATCGTGCACATGGGAATGAGCGGCAGCCTGCGCGTGCTCACCAGCCCGGCCCCGAAGCAGGCGCACGACCATATCGAGTTGGAGTTCGCCAACGGCGTGGTGTTGCGTTACCGCGATCCGCGGCGCTTCGGCGCCATGCTGTGGTCGCCGGGATCGTCGGCGAATCATCCGCTACTGGCCGGGCTCGGTGTCGAACCCTTTGCCGCCGAGTTTGACGGTGCCTATCTGTACAAGGCGACCCGCCACCGGCGAGTCGCGATCAAGCTCGTGCTGATGGACAGTCACGTCGTCGTGGGGGTCGGGAATATCTACGCCAGCGAAGCGCTGTTTCGTGCCGGCATTCGCCCGAATCGCGCCGCCAGGCGCCTAACGCGGCCGCAGTTGGCGCGGCTCGTCGACGCGGTCCGAGAAACGTTGAGCGCCGCCATCGCCAAGGGCGGCAGCAGCCTGCGCGACTACGTCGACAGCCGCGGCGAGCCCGGCTATTTCCAGCTCGACTATTACGTCTATGGGCGCGAGCACGCGCCGTGTCGAGTCTGCGGGACCACGATCCGCGCGCTGCGTCTGGGTGGGCGCGCGAGCTTTTACTGCCCGAACTGCCAGCGCTAGGCTGCCGGGAGGTGCTCGATTGGCCGAAGCCTGACGCTAGGCCCTTGTTTTGGCGCGATTTATGCTACAGTCGCAGACGAACGGTGCGGATGCAGCACCTAGGGAAGGCGGGGAATGATCCATTCGAGAGAACTCGCCGCGCGCTTCGAGGCCTATAGCGACTGGCGGCGGCGTTTGTCGGCCGGGATTTCCGGGCTGCACGAGTGGCTGTCCCAGCAAGACTTGGCCGACGCCCACGCCGACCTCAAGATTCAGCACCTGCTCGAGCGCCTGCACCAGGACAAGCTCGTCGTGGCGTTCGTTGCCGAGTTCTCACGCGGCAAGTCCGAGCTGATCAACGCGATCTTCTTTGCCGACTTCGGGCAGCGGCTGCTGCCCTCATCGGCGGGGCGCACGACGATGTGCCCGACGGAACTCCTCTACGACCCGACCCGGCCGCCATCGATCCGCCTGCTTCCCATCGAGACCCGTGCGCGGGATGGCTCGGTTGCGGAGTTCAAGAACTACGCCGACGAGTGGGTCACCCTGGCATTGGACCTTTCCTCTGCCGACAAGATGAGCCAAGTGCTCTCCCAGGTATCGCAGACCAAGCGCATTCCGGTCGCCCTGGCGCGCAAGTACGGGCTCTACGACGACGCCGACGTGTTGGCGCCGCTCTCGGCAGCCGACGAAGCCGCGGTCGACATTCCCTGCTGGCGCCATGCGGTGATCAACTTTCCGCATCCGCTGCTGCAACAGGGTCTGGTCATCCTCGACACGCCGGGCCTGAACGCGATCGGCACCGAGCCGGAGCTCACGCTCAACTTGTTGCCCAATGCGCACGCCATCCTGTTCATTCTCGCCGCGGATGCCGGGGTCACGCGGACCGACATCGAAGTCTGGCGGAACCACCTGGTCGGCGTCGATCCGGCGACCAAGGAGGGCAGGCTCGTCGTCCTGAACAAGATCGACGGGCTGTGGGACGACCTCAAAAGCGCGGTCGACATCGAGGCGGAAATCTCGCGCCAGGTCAAGACCTCCGCGCACCTGCTTGCCATTCCGCCGGCCCAGGTCTTCGCCGTGTCCGCGCAGAAGGCGCTGTTGGCGAAGGTGAATGGCGACGACGCCCTGCTCGCGAAGAGCCGCCTGCCGCAACTGGAGCAGGCGCTGTCGCAGGAGCTGATTCCGGCGAAACGCGATATCGTGGGCACGGCCACCCGGATCGAGATTCGGACGCTGGCCGCGACGGTGCGCTCGATTCTCGACGGGCGCAGCGCCGGGATCCAGGAACAGCTCGGCGAGCTGCGCGGCCTGCGCGGCAAGAACCAGGACGTCGTCGAGCACATGATGGAGCGCATCAAGCAGGAGAAGGACCTGTTCGAGCGGGGCATGCAGCGTTACACCGCCCTGCGCACCGTGTTCACGCAGCAAACGACTGCGCTCTACGAGTCGATCGGACTGCGGACCCTGCGCGGAACTGCGGGTGAGACACGCAAGCGCATCGAGGCGAGTCCCTTCACCAAGGGCGTCCGGGCGGCGATGAGCGACTTCTTCGGCGCGATCCGCGGCAACCTCGAGCACTGCGCGCAGAAAACCCTCGAAATCCACGACATGATGCAGGCGATGTACGCGCGCTTCGCCAAGGAACACGGCCTCGAGCCGTTCTCGCCGCCGCCGTTCTCGATGCTCAAGTATCAGAAGGAGATCGACCGGCTCGAACGCGCCTATAACGTTCACTTCAACACCCTGTGGAACATGGTGAGCAAGGCGAAGTTCACGTTGATGAAACGATTTTTCGAGACGATCGCGATCCGCGTCAAGCATGTCTACGATATTGCGAATCGCGACCTGGAGTCGTGGCTCAAAGCCGTGATGGCGCCGCTGGAAACTCAGGTGCGCGAGCATCACCTGCAACTGCGGCGAAGGCTGGAAAGCGTCAAGCGCATCCACCGCGCCAGCGACGAGCTCGAAGATCGCATCGCCGAGCTGGAGCAGAGCGAGTCGGGCGTGCGGGCGCAGATCGCCGCGCTTTCCCGCGAGATCGCGGCCATCGACGCGGTGATCGAGCAGCCCGACCTTTTCCCGCTCGCCGCGAACGGTTAAAGCGCGGTCGCTAGCCGGTGATGGTTTTTGCCGCCATCAATCCTTCGTACTTCGCGCGCAGCTCCGCCTTCGTTTCCACGCGCTCCGGATCGACGGGGATGCAATCGACCGGGCACACCTCGACGCACTGCGGCGTGTCGAAGTGCCCCACGCATTCGGTGCACTTCGCCGGGTCGATCACGTAGATCTCGATGCCCTGGGAGATGGCCCCGTTGGGGCACTCCGGCTCGCAGACGTCGCAATTGATGCATTCGTCTGTGATGATCAAAGCCATACGCCGCTACCGCAGTCGGTTCGCGCGGGCGGGGGAGCGACCCGCGAACTTCGTCGCCAGGCGCGCGGCGACCGGCGGACTTACGAATTTGCTGACATCGCCCCCGAAGCGGGCGATTTCCCTCACAATCGTCGACGACATGAAAAGGTATTGCTCCGCGGGGGTCAGGAACAGCGTTTCGACTTCCGGGTAGAGGTTCCGGTTCATTCCGGCCATCTGAAACTCGTACTCGAAGTCCGAAACCGCGCGCAGGCCGCGCAGCACGACGGCGGCGCCGACCGAATGCACGAATTCCATGAGCAGGCCGGAGAACCCCTGGGCGCGAACGTTGGCAAAGTCGGCAAAAACCTCGCGCACCATCGCCACCCGCTCGGTGACGGTGAACAGCGGTCCCTTGCTCTCGCTCGCGGCGACCCCCACGATGATCTCGTCGAAGAGCCTGGAGGCGCGGCGGACGACGTCCTCGTGCCCCCGTGTCAACGGGTCGAACGTTCCCGGGTAGACGACTTTGAGCATCGCGTTCAAATTCCGCCAGCGTGGCGCAGCAGATGATAATGCACCTGCCCCGCTTTGTCGCGACGCCAAACCGCGAGTCCCGGTGGCGGGACAATCGACGCCGGCGCCTCGACGTAGAGGCGGCCGCCCGGAGCGAGTCGCGCCGCCGCGGCGGGCAACAGCTGCGCCCAGAGATCGGCCGTGAAAGGCGGGTCGAGAAAGATAACGTCGTAGCAACGCGTGTCGCGCGCGAGAAATGCCAGTGCCTCGGCGCAGTGCACCTCGAGGCCTTGCGCGCCAAGCTTTGCAGCGTTCGCGGCGAGCGCGTGCACCAGCGCGCGCTCGCGATCGATCGCGACGGCGCGCGCTGCGCCGCGCGACAGCGCTTCGAAACTGAGCGCGCCGCTGCCCGCGAACAAATCGAGGATCGTGCAGCCGCTCAGATCCTGGCCGAGCCAGTTGAAGAGCGTTTCGCGAACGCGATCCGGGGTCGGCCGAAGCGCCGGGACGGCGGGAAACCGCAATCGGTGCCCGCGCCATTGGCCGCCGATGATGCGAATCGCGTTGGCGGCCATGAACGGGAAGAGCCTGCAAAGGCGGGACGGTAGAATTATAGCGTTGCTGTGCAGCCCCGATGTTTGATCGATCCCAATCCAGTCCCGCTGCGGATGCTCGCTCCTGGAGCGCGCGGCTTCGTGCCGGCCTTGCCGCCTCGCGCGAGCGGCTGGCGCGGCCGCTCGCGGCGCTGGTCGGGCGCACGACGCTCTCCGAGGAAGCCCTCGAAGAGCTCGAGTCAGCCCTGCTGGCGGCGGACGTCGGCGCGCCGGCGACGCAGCGCTTGCTTGCCGATCTGCGCACGCGCTGGGTGCGCGCGGCAGGCGACGCCGACCCGAGAACGTTGCTCAAAGCGTCGCTGACTGCCCTGCTCCTGCCTCTCGAGCAGCCGCTTGTCGTCGGGCCGCAGCGGCCGTTCGTGATCATGCTGGCCGGGGTCAACGGCGCGGGCAAGACCACCTCGATTGGCAAACTCGCCAAATGGTTGCAGGCGCAGGACCTGTCGGTCCTGCTCGCGGCCGGCGACACCTTTCGGGCGGCAGCGCGGGAGCAGCTCGAAATCTGGGGCGAACGCAACAAGGTACACGTCATCGCCCAGAAGGGCGGCGACCCCGCGGCAGTCCTGTTCGACGCCATAACCGCGGCCCGGGCGCGCGGCGTCGATGTCGTGCTCGCCGACACCGCCGGGCGGCTGCCGACCCAGCGGCACCTGATGGAGGAACTGAAGAAGATTCACCGCGTGGTCGGCAAAGCAATGGCAGGTGCGCCGCACGAAACCTTGCTCGTCGTCGACGCCAATACCGGGCAGAACTCCCTCAGCCAGGTAACGGCCTTCGACGCCGCACTCAAACTCACCGGCCTCGTGCTGACCAAACTCGATGGCACGGCCAAAGGGGGTGTCGTGGCGGCCATCGCCGGGGCCCATCCGGTGCCCGTCAAGTTCATCGGTGTCGGGGAGGCGGTCGACGACTTACGACCCTTCCGCGCGGCGGAATTCGTCGATGCGCTCCTCGGGTAGCGGGCCGGCCGCTGTTAGTTGGCGAACACTCACTCCCTCCTGAGTCCATCGCACGTACAGTGCCGGCAGGCCTTCCGGAGGCCAGCGGCGGGAACTTGCCGCCGCCTTAGCACTCTTAAGAGTCGAGTGCTAAAATAATTGCTAAGGTACCCAAGGAGATTGCTTCGATGGCAAGTAACACGCTGGCGTTCCCAACCCCGGCATCGCTGGGGAGCATCGATCAGTATATTCAGGCGGTGAACCGCTTTCCGCTGCTTTCGGCGAGCGAGGAGGTGGAGCTCGGCCGCAGGCTGCGCGACTACAACGACCTCGATGCCGCGCGGCAGCTCGTGCTGTCGCACCTGCGCCTGGTCGTTGCGATCAGCCGCAACTATCTTGGCTATGGCTTGCCGCAGGCTGACCTTATTCAGGAAGGCAATGTCGGGCTGATGAAGGCGGTGCGGCGCTTCGACCCGGAGCGCGGCGTGCGCCTGGTGTCCTTCGCGCTGCACTGGATCAAGGCCGAGATCCACGAGTACGTGCTGCGCAACTGGCGGCTGGTCAAAATCGCCACGACCAAGGCGCAGCGCAAGCTGTTTTTCAACCTCCGCAGCATGAAAGCGGGCCCGGCGGCGCTTACGCGGAAGGAGGCGACTGCCATCGCCAAGGCACTCGGTGTCAAACCCGAGGAGGTCTTCGAGATGGAGACCCGCTTGTCGGGTCAGGATGTCGCGCTCGAGCCCCAACCCGGCGAGGAAGGGGAATCGCTGACACCGATCGCCTACCTCACCGATGCCGACGCCGAGCCGGTGCAGATTCTCGAGACCGCTGAAACTGCACGCAACCGCAGCACCGGGCTGCACGTCGCGCTCGCGAAGCTCGACCACCGCAGCCGCGAGGTCATCGAGGCGCGGTGGCTGCGCGAGGACGACAAGGCGACGCTGCAGGAGCTGGCCGATCAATACGGCGTGTCGGCCGAACGGATCCGGCAAATTGAAAGCAAGGCGTTGCGGACCATGCGCGGGCAGATGGGTACGCTGTAAGCCGTCCCGCCGTAAGCCAAGTGAAACGCCGGCCTTTAGGCCGGCGTTTTCTTGTGGGCCGCAGCGGCACGGTCAGCAGGGGCCTTCTTCCGTGCGGCGCGAGAAGCGGATATTGAGCTGCTTCAGCTTGCGGTAGAGATGCGTCCGTTCGAGACCCGCCCGTTCGGCGACGCGACTCATGTTGCTTTGCTCCTTGCCCAGCAACTGCTCGAAATAAATCCGTTCGAAGGCCTCCCGCGCCTCGCGCAGCGGCAATTCGAAAAAGCGCGCAGTCAGCTCCGGCGCAACTGCCGCCGGAGGCAGCAGCGCGCTGTCGCCAAGCAGCCGGCGCACATGCTCGGCGGTGATTTCGCCATTGACGGTCAGCGCAAGGTTGGCGATGACACTGTGCAGATGATCGAGATTGCCCGGCCAGTACGCCGCCGCCAGCGCGGTGACCGCGCCGCTGTGCAGCGTGGCCTGCGTGCGTTGGCTCGAGGATATCTCGCGCCAGAACCGTTCGACCAACGCCGGAATGTCCTCGCGCCGCTCGCGCAGTGGCGGGAGCATCACCGCGCCGGCGGAAAGAATTGCCAGCAGCGCGGGGTCGAAGCGGCCGTCGGCCGCGAGATTGCCAAGTTGTTCGCTGCTGCTGCACATCAGTTGCGTGTTGTGTTTCTCGAGCTTGGGCAGTAGAAACGCGAGGCCTTTCTGCTCGGCTCGCGAATAGCTGCCGACTTCGCCGCAATAGAGCACCCCGTCGCGTGCTTCCTCGAGCACCTGCAGCGGATTGGCAACCAGGCGCACGCCCCCCTGCAGCACCACGAACGGGGTGTCGGGCACGTGCACCGCGCGGGCGACGATGTCGTGGCCGGTCCCCGGCTCGCCGACGATAAGGATCGGCCGGGCGGCACGTAACAGCTGCTCGATCGCGCGCTCGGCTTCGATCACCGGGGTGCTGGTGCCGAGCAGCGTCAACGTGATGCGGCGCGGGCCCTGCCCGGCGCCGGTCTTGAGCGCGCGCGTCACCGTTGCCAGAAGCTTCTGCAGGCCGACGGGCTTTTCGAGAAAATCGAATGCGCCGATCCTGGTGGCTTCGACCGCGGTCTCGATGGTTCCATGCCCGGACATCATGACCACCGGCATGGTCAGCTGGCCGCCGGCAGCCCACTCGCGCAGCAGCGTGACTCCGTCCGTGTCCGGCATCCAGATGTCGAGCAGAACCAGCGCGGGCTGGTTGTGAGCGCGGTAGCTGCGCGCCTCGCCGGCATTTTCCGCAAGGCTCACGCGGTAGCCTTCATCCTGCAGTATTTCGGAGAGCAATTCGCGGATGCCGACCTCGTCGTCGACGATCAGAATCTCCTTCGGCTGCGCCATCACGTCTAGCTCCCTTCCAGCGGGAAGTGCAGGATTACCCGCGCGCCCCGCGGCCGCCGGTTTTCGATTGTGATCCGGCCGTGGTGCTCATCGACGATCTTCTTCACGATCGCGAGCCCCAGGCCGGTCCCCTTGGCCTTGGTCGTCACATAAGGCTCGAACGCGCGTCGCATCATGTCTTCGGGAAACCCGCTTCCCGCGTCGGCAACCGACAGATCGAGTTCGCCGCCCCGCACCTCGACGGCAAGCTCGTAGGCTGGCGTGGCGACGTCCGCTTGTGCGTCGATCGCATTCTGGATGAGATTATGGAACACCTGGCGCAGACGGGTTGGTTCGCCCTGGATGACGGCGCCGCGCTCGGCGAGCTTCAGCGACACGTAGGGCCGCAGATTTTCGTACAAGGCGAGCACATCAAGCAAGAGGGCGTTGACATCAACCGACTGCATCTTACCCGGACGCGGTTGGCGCGCGTAGATCGCGAAGTCGTCGACCATGTTCTTCATCGCCGTGACCTGGGCGATGATGGTCTGCGTCCCGCGCAGCAGCGCTTCCTCGTCGGCGCCCTCGAGCTTGCCGGCGAGCTTGACGGCCAGCCGCTCCGCCGAAAGCTGGATCGGTGTCAACGGGTTCTTTATTTCGTGCGCAAGTCTGCGCGCGACCTCGGCCCACGCCGCGTCACGCTGCGCCTGCACCAACTCGGAAACGTCATCGAACACGACGACGCACCCCGGTGCGGGTTCGCCGGGCAACCCGGACCCGCGCATCAGCAGCACCCGCGTGTGGTTGGATACCGACAGCTCGGCCTGCCGCTGCCATTGCCCCTCGCGTCCGCGGCGAAAACCCTCGTCGACGAGTTCCGCAAACGCGGCGAGCGCCGGCATCCGGCGTCCCCAGTCCGCAAGCGGCACGTCCATCAAGTCGGCGAGTGGCTGTTGCAGGATCACCGCGGCGCTGGGATTGGCGGTGCGCAGGCGAAACGCGTTGTCGAAGGCGAGCACGCCAGCGGACAGATTGGCCAGCACGCTCTCGAGATAGGCGCGGGTTGTCTCGATTGCGCTGCGGTTTTCCTTTTCCTTCAGCTGCGCTTCCGCGAGCTGCGCTGTCATCGTGTTGAACGACTCGGTCAGCACACCGAGCTCGTCGCGGCTCTGCACCGGGTTGCGCCGGCTGAAATCGCCCTGGGCGACAGCGCGCGTACCCTCGGCGAGCAATCCCAGCGGCCGGCTGAATTGCTCGGAGAGCACGACCGCGAGACCGAGCGCCGACAACAGGGCAAGCAACAGCGTGAGCGTGAGGGTGAGCCAATAGAGGCGCTTCAACGCAGTCCGCGAAAAGGAAATCTCCTGATAGTCGCGATAGCCCGACTGGACTTTGTCGGCTTCCTGTTGTAGCTGCTTGGGCACGGGCTCGACAACTTGCAGCACGCGCAGCGGTTCCAGCGGGTCGGCGTTGTTCACCGGCACGACGACGCGCAGCATGAGTCCCTGGTCACCCATCTGCTCGATCGCCGAAAACGGCTGCTGCAGCCGGGCCCGTCGCAACGCCTGCGCCGACGGCGGCTCGGGGGTGAGCATCGACCCGGAGATGCCTGCGACTGCAAGCACGGCGCCCGAAGACGAGAACAGCGCAGCCTCGTAGATGCCGGCCTGCTCGCTGGCGCGATTGAGCCGGGTCGCGATGCTCCCCGGTTCGGCTTCCTGCAGCGTCAGCGCGAGCTGCGTTGCCTTGTTCGTCGTTTCCTGCAACAGGTAATCGAGGGCGCTGCGGGCAAGGTTGAGCCCACCCTCCAGCGCCCGGTCGACGCGGACGTCAAACCAGGATTCGATGCTCTTGCTGATGAACTGCACGGAGACCCCGTACAGCAGCGCGCCGGGCAGCACCGCGACCAGCGCAAACAGCAGCACCAGCCGCATCGCCAGGCGCGAGCCGAAGACGCCCGCCTTGAGGTTCCTGCGCAACCGCAGCAGCTGATAGCCGACGAGTCCGGTCAGAATGACGAGCATCGTGCCGTTGAGCGCGAGCAGCAGGTTGTAGCTGCGCGCGAAGAGCGCGGTATTGGCGCTTGCCGTCGCCAGCAGAAACAGGAAGATCACCGCCAGGCATGCGCTCACCAGAAGCACGTAGCGCAGCACGCGTGGGGCGAGGATGCCGCTCACGGCACGAAGCTCCAGCGGTACCACTCCGATTGCAGCGACCAGTCGCGCGAAGCGAGCGCATTGATTTGAAACGGCTTTGGCAGCTGGGTCACGTCCAGACGCAGTCGCACGGCCGCTTCATAGCGTGCACCCTTGGTCAACGCGTCGCTCGCGATCACCGGCCGCGATACGACGCGCGAGAGCAGGTGCTCGACTTCCTCGAGCGAAGCCAGTTGCTGGCCGAGCAACCCGGTCGTGACCCGATACTGCCGCGTGAGCGGCGAATAGGTCATGCGGTACTGGACCGACTGTTCGACGAGCTTCTGGTCAAGCCAATACCAGCGCGGCCGGGAGAGCTCGAACTCCAGCACGAAGTACAGCGGCACGCCTTTCTGCAGTGCTTCCTCGAGCGTGGGATTGAACGCCACGTCGAACTGGGCATTCAGGACGTAGCTCTCGTCCTCGGCGCGCAGTTCCGCGGACTTGACCGGGATCGTGTCGCCGCGCGCGGCCGGCGCGAGCGCAAGCCAGAGCGACGCGCTCAAGCACAACAGGCCGAGAAAGCGGTTCGTTGGCGGCATGCCACGGGCGGCAGCGAGCCGCGGGATCCAGGTGGGGACTAGTTCTTCTGCAGGAGGGCGTAGAAAAACCCGTCGTGATTGTGCTCTGCGGGGCCCTCCGCTGGCAAGAGTTGTCCATCCGTGCAAGCCAGTGCACCGGGCAGTTCAAGTTGCACGCGCACGGCGTCCGGATGCCGGACGAGGAACGCATCGACTTGCTCCGCATTCTCGGCGCGGAAGATCGAGCATGTCGAGTAGAGCAGCCGGCCGCCGCAGGCGAGCATCGCCCATGACTGATCGAGCAGCCGCTGCTGCTGTGCGACGAAGCCGGCGACATCGCTCTCGCGGCGCAGCCACTTGACGTCGGGGTGGCGGCGCACGACGCCGGACGCGGTGCATGGCACGTCGGCAAGAATGCGGTCGAACGGCACGCCGTTCCACCAGCCGCCCGGATCGCCGGCGTCGCCGGCGACCAGCCGTGCCGCCAGCCCGAGTCGTTCAAGATTTTCCGCGATTCGCCCGAGCCGCTGCGCATCGATGTCGATTGCGGTCAGGTCGAGGGCAGCGAGCTCGGCAAGATGCGTGGTCTTGCCGCCGGGTGCAGCGCAAGCGTCGAGCACGCGCATGCCGTCGCGAACGCCAAGCAGCGGCGCGGCCAGTTGCGCACCTGCATCCTGAACCGAGAACCACCCCCGCCCATACCCGGGCAGTTCATTCGCGGGGCGTGGCTTGTCGAGGACGACGCCAACGGCGCCGACGCGCGCTGCGGCGATAGCCTCGTCCGCAAGTGCGGCCGCAAAGGCGTCCGGCGCAATGCGCCGGCTGTTGACGCGCAGGCAAAGTGGCGGGCGGGCATTGCCTGCATCGAGCACGGTCGCGTAATGCGCCGGCTGTTCACGCCGCAGGCGGTCGATCCACCACCCCGGATAGGAGAAACGCCCCTCCGGCGCACGCGCGACCGCTGCGAGCACCGCGTCTCGCCGGCGGAGGAAGTTGCGCAGCACCGCGTTGACGAGCCCTTGCGCTGAAGTCCGATTGAGCCGGGCGGTGGCACGCACCGCGCAGTCGACAACGACGTGCGCCGCGGCACGCGTATGGATCAGCTGGTAGACGGCGACCCAGAGCAATGCCTCGACGTTGGCATCAACCAGAGGCCGGTCCACAAGGCAGTGCACGGTCGCGCGCACCTGGCCCAGGAAACGCAGCGTCCCGTACGCGAGCTCGTGGACGAGTGCGCGATCCCCCGTCGCCGCATCGTTCGCTCCGGCCAGTGCGGCCGGAAGCGTCGTTCCCGAAAGGACTCGCCGTACCGCCTTGGCAGCGACCCGCTGCGCTCGCTCCATCGCGGACGGCGAGCCCGCCTACGCAGCCATCGCGAGCAGGCGGTGGATGCGTTCCGCAGTCGGCGGGTGCGTGCTGAACATGCCGGCGAGGCCGCCTCCCGAAAGCGGATTGATGATCATCAGGTGTGCTGTCGCCGGATGCGCCTCGGCGGTTGCGAGCGGCAACCCCTTGGCGTAACGGTCGATCTTCGCCAGTGCGTCAGCGAGCGCCCGCGGATCGCCTGAGAGCTCGGCGCCGCCGCGATCCGCCTGGTACTCGCGACCACGCGAGATTGCGAGCTGGATCAGCACGGCTGCGATCGGTGCCAGAATGAGCACGAGCAGGGCGACCAGCGGATTGCGCTGATCATTGTCGCGACCGCCGAAGAACATGCCGAAATTCGCCAGGGTTGCGATCGCCCCGGCAATCGACGCGGCGATCGTCGAGGTGAGGATGTCGCGATGCGTGACGTGGGAGAGCTCGTGCGCGATGACCGCGCGCAGCTCGCGCGTGTCGAGCAGCTGCAGGATGCCGGTCGTTGCCGCGACTGCGGCGTGCTCGGGGTTGCGGCCCGTGGCGAACGCGTTGGGTTGCGCCTCGTCGATCAGGTACACCTTCGGCATCGGCACCCCCGCTTTGCTCGCGAGCTCTCGGACGATGCCGTAGAGCTGCGGCGCGGCGGTCGCGTCGACCGCCTGGGCGCGATAGAGCTTGAGCACCATCGTGTCGGAAAACCAATACGCCCACAGGTTCATCGCCACCGCGAGCACGAGCGCGAGCAGCATGCCCTGTCCTCCGCCCAATACTGCGCCGACCATGCCGAAAAGCGCCGTGATCGCCGCCATCAACAACCCTGTCTTGAACCAATTGCCCAGCATCGTCTGTCCATCGCCGTGATTCCCGGATCGGCCGGGTACCTTGTTTTAGATGGTGCCGAGGGCAACTGATTCAACCATTCATGCCCCCCATCTGCATCCCCGTCGCAACCTGGCAGCCGGCCAGAAACGCCGCTGCCGACAGCCTCCGGCCGCCGGAGCGCTGCAACTCCGTGACGTTGAGCGCGCCCTCGCCGCACGCGACCACGATACCCCGGGCAGTGGCAGCGACGACGCTTCCGGGCAGGCTCGCTCCGGCCGGCACCGGTGCCGCCTCCCAGAGCTTGAGCGTCTCGCCGGCGAGTGTCGTCTGGGCACCGGGCGCTGGATTGAATGCCCGGATCTGGCGATCGATCGCGGGCGCGCTTTGCCGCCAGTCGATGCGCGCCTCCGCGCGCTCGATCTTCGCGGCATAGGTGGCTCCGGTGTCGGGTTGCGTTTCCGCGGGGAGGAACCCGTCGCACTGCAGTCGCCGCAGCGCGCCCACAATCGCCTGCCCGCCGACGACCGCGAGCTTATCGTGCAGGCTGCCGGCGGTCTCTCGCGCGGCGATGGTCACCGGATGACGGGCGATGACCGGACCGGTGTCGAGCCCTTCGTCCACACGCATGATCGAGATGCCCGTCTCGGCGTCGCCGGCGAGCAACGCGCGCTGAATCGGCGCGGCCCCGCGCCAGCGCGGCAGCAGCGACGCATGGATGTTGATGCAGCCGTGACGGGGCCAGGCGAGGATCGCTCCGGGCAGGATCAGTCCATAGGCCGCGACCACGAGAACATCGAGCGCGGTGGCAGTGATCCGCGCGCACGCGGCCTCGTCCTTCAGGCTCGGCGGCTGCTGCACTGAGATACCCCGCACCGCGGCCAGCGCCTTGACCGGGCCGGGGGCGAGCTTCATGCCGCGCCCGTGCGGCCGGTCCGGCCGGGTGAGAACCACGCTCACCGCCAAGCCGGCGTCAAGGATCGCCCCGAGCGCCGCTGCGGCGAACGCGGGCGTCCCCGCGAACCCGATGCGCATCAGCCCGCCCGGCTCGAGCCTGCGATTCGCTGTTTTTTCCTCAACCTGGCGACCAGCCGCGCACGCTTGAGCGGCGAGAGCTGATCGACGAATACCTTGCCCACGAGGTGCTCGACCTCGTGCTGGATGCACACCGCGAGCATGCCGTCGGCCGCGAGCTCGAAAGGCCGGCCGCTCTCGTCCTGCGCCCGCACCGTGATCCGCGCCGCACGCCGAACCTTGTCGTAATAACCGGGTACCGAGAGGCACCCCTCCTCGCATTCGGCCTCACCCTCGGCGGCAACGATCTCCGGATTGATGAATACCCTGAGCTCATCGCGGGCCGCGCTCACGTCGATCACGATCACGCATTTGTGCACGTTGACCTGGGTCGCGGCAAGCCCTACGCCAGGGGCGGCGTACATAGTCTCGGCCAGGTCGCGGACCAGTTTCCGGACCTCGGCGGTCACCACGGGCACCTTTGCCGCAATCTTTCTCAGCCGTGGGTCGGGGTACTCAAGGATGTCGAGGACCATAATTGCTTGCAAAATGCAGGTTCGGGATGCAGAATCACGCCTAAGCCCTTATTTTGCGGCGATTTAGGACGTTAGCAAGGTCCGCCCAACCTTTCGTTGCGGAGAGGCGTCATGCGCGCGAAGTCTATCACAGCGTCGTTGCTGCTTACGGCCTTCATGCTGCCGCTCCTGCTCGGGTCTCGCGTGCTGCATGCGGAAGATATCCAGCTGCAGGACAACCCGCCAGACCGCTACACCGTGCAGAAAGGCGACACCCTGTGGGGTATCGCCGCCCGGTTTCTGAAACAGCCTTGGCGCTGGCCCGACGTCTGGCGGATGAACCGCGACCAGATCAAGAACCCGCACTGGATCTACCCAGGCGACGTCATTGTCCTTGATCGCAGCGGCGCCGAGCCACGGCTTACGCTCGAGGGCGAAGGGTCCGTCTCTGGCTCCGGAAACCGCCTCTCGCCGCGGGTCCGGGTCGAGCCCCTCGAAGCCGCCGCGATTCCAAGCATTCCGCCGGGCGACATCGAGCCCTATCTGACGCGGCCGATCATCACCGACCCGGACGGTCTGCCCAACGCCGCCAAGATCGTGGCGGCGCGGGATCGGCGCGTCGTCCGCGGTGCGGGTGATTCGGTCTATGCGATCAATATCGACGCGAAGTCCGGCGACCAATGGCTCATCTACCGACCCGGCAAGGTGCTGCGGTCGTACGACAGCAACGAAACTCTCGGCAATGAAATGCGCTACCTCGGCAGCGCCACCGTCGAGCGCTTCGGCGAAGTCAGCACCCTGCGCATCACGGCGGCACGCGAGGAGATCCTTTTTGGCGACTTGCTGGTACCCGCGCCGCCGGAGGTGATCGTCAACTACGTGCCGCACGCGCCGGAGCGAGCAATCGAAGGACGGATCATAGCGCTCGCCAACGATTCGGCGGAAACCGGCCGCGGCTACCTCGTCACGCTCGACCGCGGCAGTCAGGACGGGTTGGAGTCCGGGCACGTTCTAGCCATTTACCATCCCGCGCCGGTGATTCCCGATTCGCGGCCCTACCAGGGTGTCGACACCATCTCCAAAGTGATCGACCAGACCCGCTCGATCGTGCAGCCCACGCGCTACCTGGACCTGCCGCCGGAGCGCACCGGACTGCTGTTTGTCTTCCGGGTCTTCGACCGGGTCGCCTACGCTATCGTGCTCAACACCACCGAGCCGATCGTCGTGGGCGACGTCGTCCGCAAACCCTAGCGCGACGCCCTAGGATGCAGGTCGACGCCCGCGTCGAGGCTTGGGCGTCGCTGCAACTCGTCCCTGGCCTTGGTACGCGCGCCGTCGTGGCGCTGCTCAAGGCGTTGGGCGACCCGGTGGCCGTGCGCAATGCCTCGCAGGCAACCCTCGCGCGCCTGGTGGCGGGCGAACTCGCTGCCGCCATTCGCCGCGGTCCCGACCCGATCCAGCTTGAACGCACGCTGGCGTGGCTCGCCCGGAGCGGGCATTCGCTCTTCGCCTGGGACGATGCGGATTACCCCGCCGCGTTGCTGTCGATCGCGGACCCCCCGCCGGTCGTCTACCTCGTGGGCAGGCGCGAACTGCTCAGTCGGCCGGCGCTCACCATCGTCGGCAGTCGCAGTGCAACCGCGCAGGGAACCGGCGACGCCGAAGCCTTCGCTGCGGCATTGTCGGGCGCCGGATTGACAATCGTTAGCGGGCTTGGCGGCGGCATTGACGCGGCGGCCCATCGCGGCGGGCTGGCCGGCCCCGGCAGCAGCATCGCCGTGCTGGCTACCGGACTCGATCGCATCTTTCCCGCCGCCAATCGCCCGTTGGCGGAGCGGCTCGCTGCCGGCGGCGCCCTGGTGTCCGAGTTCCCGTTGGGCACCGCGCCGCTGGCGGCGAACTTGCCGCAGCGCAACCGCGTGCTGAGCGGTCTTGCCCGCGGCGTCCTGGTCGTCGAGGCAACGCTGTACAGCGGCTCCCTCAGCATCGCCCGCATCGCGGCCGAGCAGGGCCGCGAAGTGTTTGCCATTCCCGGATCGATCCATTCGCCGTTTTCCAAGGGTGGCCATCGCCTGATCAAGGACGGCGCGAAGCTCGTCGAAACGGCCGCCGACGTGCTCGAGGAGCTGCGCCTGCCGGCTACGGCGCCCCAGGAGGAGCCGTAACGCCCCCCTGCGCCCCGGGTCGGGGTCTTCCCCGCGGCCCTTGGGCGCCCGAGCCGGCGGCCGGGGCTTTGTCGGGCTTCCTTGTTCCCACCCCGGTCCTTGCTTATCATTCACCCCCTTGCTTTGGGGCGGGTACGCCCGCACGCTGTACGCGATGGCTAAGCGCCTGATCATTGCCGAAAAACCCTCCGTCGCCGCGGACATTGCGCGCGCGTTGAGCGGGTTCGCGCGTCACGACGACTACTTCGAAAGCGATCGCTATGTGCTCTCCTCGGCGATCGGTCACCTGCTCGAAATCGGCATGCCTGAAGAGGAGGAGGTCAAGCGCGGTAAGTGGACGTTCACTCATTTGCCGGCGATACCGTCCAAATTCGCGTTGCGGCCATTGGAAAAGACCGAGCCGCGCTTGAAGCTTTTGCTGCGGCTCATCAAGCGCAAGGATGTCGTTGAACTGATCAACGCCTGCGACGCCGGACGGGAGGGCGAGCTCATCTTCCGCTATATCGTTCAGTACGCTCGCGCCGCCAAGCCGATCAAGCGGCTGTGGCTGCAATCGATGACCCCCGGCGCGATTCGCGACGGCTTCGCCGGGTTGCGCAGCGACGAGGCGATGCGGCCGCTCGCCGACGCCGCGGTGTGCCGCTCGGAGTCCGACTGGTTGGTCGGGATCAACGGCACGCGCGCTATGACCGCCTTCAATTCCAAATCCGGCGGCTTCCAGCTGACGACGGTCGGGCGGGTACAAACGCCCACGCTGGCGATCCTGGTTGAGCGCGAGGAAAAAATCCGCGCCTTCAAGGCGCGCGCGTACTGGGAGGTTCTGGCACGGTTTCGTGCCGCCGGCGGCGAGTACGAGGGGCGGTGGTTCGACGAGAAATTCCGCAAGCCGGACGACGATGCCGACGCCCGCGCGGAGCGGCTGTGGGAGGAGGTAGCGGCACGCGCCATCGCGGCGAAGTGCGAAGGCAAGCCCGGCGTCGTCTCCGAAGAATCCAAGCCCTCGACGCAAAGCCCACCGTTGCTCTACGACCTGACCAGCTTGCAGCGCGAGGCCAACGGCCGCTTCGGGTTCTCGGCGCGCAGCACGCTCTCGCTGGCGCAGGCGCTGTACGAAAGACACAAGGTGCTCACTTATCCGCGCACCGATGCGCGCGCCTTGCCCGAGGACTATCTGCCGACGGTGAAGGACACCTTGGAAGCGCTGCGGCAGCAGAATGCGTATGCCGGGTTTGCCGGCCAGGTATTGAAGGCGAAATGGGTTAGGCCGAACAAGCGGATTTTCGACAACACCAAGATCTCGGACCACTTCGCAATCATTCCCACACTGCAAAAGCCGAAGAGCCTGAGCGAGCCGGAGGCCAAGCTCTACGATCTGGTCGTGCGGCGCTTCCTTGCGGTGTTCTACCCGCCCGCCGAGCATTTGCTCACCACCCGCATCACGCGTGTCGCGGGCGAGCCGTTCAAGACCGAGGGCAAGGTACTGGTCAATCCCGGCTGGCTTGCCGTCTACGGCAAGGAAGCGCAATCCGATGACGAGCCGATGCTGGCAAAAGTCCTGCCGCAGGAGAAGGTTGCCACCGAGGCGTTGCGCGTGGTTGGAAGCCAGACCAAGCCGCCTGCCCGCTTCAACGAAGCCACGCTGCTCTCCGCGATGGAGGGTGCCGGCAAGCTGATCGAGGACGACGAGTTGCGCGAGGCGATGCGCGAAAAGGGCCTGGGCACACCGGCCACGAGGGCGCAGATAATCGAAGGCCTGATTCACGAGAAGTACATCTACCGAGAGGGTCGCGAGCTCACGCCGACCGCGAAGGCCTTTTCGCTGATGACGCTACTGCACGGCCTAGGCGTTCCGGAGCTCTTCTCACCCGAGCTAACCGCCGAGTGGGAATTCAAGCTCGCGCAGATGGAGCATGGCAAGCTCAAGCGCGAGCAGTTCATGCGCGAGATCGAGCGCATGACCAGGCACATAGTCAGCCAGGCTGGCAATTACGAGAGCGACACGATCCCGGGCGATTTCGCCACGCTGTCCGCGCGCTGCCCGAAATGCGGCGGCGAAATGCACGAAAAATACAAGAAGTTCCAGTGTCAGAATTGCGACTTCGGCATCTGGAAGATCATCGCCGGGCGCCAGCTCGAGATACCGGAGGCAGAGACGCTGCTCACCGATCGCGCGGTCGGCCCGCTCGAGGGCTTTCGCAGCAAGCTCGGCCGCCCCTTCGCCGCGCGGCTGAGGCTGAACGACGCCAACGAGGTCCAGTTCGATTTCGGTGACGGTAGCGATGGCGATGCCGGGGCCGAAGCGCCGGATTTCACCGGCCAGGAACCGCTCGGTCCCTGCCCCAAATGCGGCGCGCACGTATTCGAACTACCCGCGGCGTACGTCTGCGAGCGAGCGGTCGGCCCGGCGAAGACCTGCGACTTCCGGTCGGGTCGCGTTATCCTGCAGCGGCCGATCGAGCGCGAGCAGATGCAGAAGCTCCTTGCCTCGGGCAAAACCGATCTGCTGCAATTCGTGTCGGCGCGGACGCGCCGCCCCTTCGCGGCCTATCTCGTACGGCAACCTGACGGCAAGATCGGCTTCGAGTTCGAGGCCAAGCAAGGCGGGGCGGGCCGCGGCGCACGGGCTGCTCGCGGTGCAACCGCGGTGCGTGTGCTCGGACCGCATCCGAAGGACAAGCAGCCGGTCGAAGTGCACGCGGGTCGCTACGGGCCGTACGTCAAGCACGGAGGCATCAACGCCACGCTTCCGGACCGGGAGGGCGTTGACAAGGTGACGCTCGGCGAGGCGGTCGCGCTGCTCGCGGCCAAGGCCGGCAAGACCCCGAGCGCGAAGCCGGCGAAGGTCGCGAAGGCGGCCATCAAACCGACGCCGCGCAAGCGGGCTGCGTAACCGGTTCGCGGCCGGTGGCGGGCGCTAGCCGGTGTTGGGGGCGGCGCCGAATTGGATGCCCTGGGCGAGCGGCAGCTCCCGGCTCCAGTTGATCGTGCTCGTCTGGCGACGCATGTAGGCCTGCCAGGCATCCGATCCCGCCTCGCGCCCGCCGCCGGTTTCCTTCTCGCCGCCGAATGCCCCGCCGATTTCGGCCCCGGAT
Source organism: Edaphobacterium sp. (SeqCode) (assembly GCA_035937415.1). Lineage (GTDB taxonomy): Bacteria > Pseudomonadota > Gammaproteobacteria > Burkholderiales > Casimicrobiaceae > PALSA-1003. The sequence goes on from DASZIB010000032.1 coordinate 19,519, forward strand.
GTGCCGAGATTGACGTTGGCGATCCCGCAATCGCTCCCTGCGTCCGACAGAAAGGCTTCGGCTTCGCGCAGGTTGCGGGTGAAGATCGCCGAGGCCAGCCCTTGCGGCACCGCATTGTGCAACGCGATTGCTTCGGCAAGATCACGGCAGCGAATGACGTAGAGAATCGGTGCGAAGGTCTCGTGCTGGACAATCGGCCAGTCGTTGCGCGCGTCGCCAATGATGGTCGGCTCGACAAAGAACCCGGGGCCCGCCCGCGCCTGGCCGCCGCACACCAGCTTACCGCCGGCCGCAATGGCTTCCTCGACGGCGCGGCGGAAGCCGGCCACGGCTGGAGCGTCGATGAGCGGCCCCATTAACGTCGAGTGTGCGAGCGGGTTGCCGATGCGTACCTGCGAATACGCCGCGACGAGTCGCTGCACCACCTCCGCCTCGATCGATTCGTGCACCAGAAGCCGGCGCGTGGACGTGCAGCGCTGGCCGGCGGTGCCCACCGCGCCGAAAACGACAGCGGGAATGACCAGGTCGAGGTCGGCATCGGCGGCGACGATGATCGCGTTGTTGCCCGAGCACTCCAGCAGGCAGCGCCCGAAGCGGCCCGCGACGACTTGCGCGATTTGCCGGCCGACCGCCGACGAGCCGGTGAACGAGACCAGCGCGACCTGCGGGTCGGCGGCGAGACGGGCCCCGGTCTCGCGTCCCCCGTCGATCAGCAATGTGAATATCGGCGGCAGGCCAAGCTCGGCGACAACGCGATTGCAGAGGTGCTGCGTGGCGATCGCGACCAGCGGCGTCTTCGGCGAAGGCTTCCACACGGTCGCGTTGCCGCAAACGGCGGCAAGAAACGCGTTCCATGCCCAAACCGCGACGGGAAAATTGAACGCCGTGATCACGCCGACCACGCCGAGAGGATGCCACTGCTCGTACATCCGATGCGCGGGCCGCTCGGAGTGCATGGTCTTGCCGTAGAGCATCCGCGCCTGGCCGACCGCGAAGTCGGCCATATCGATCATTTCCTGGACTTCGCCGTCGCCCTCGGCCTTGATCTTGCCGTTTTCGAGCGCGACGAGCGTGCCCAGTGCGTCCTGGTTTTCGCGCAAGAGCAGTCCGAGGCGCCGCACGGCTTCGCCGCGCTTCGGAGCGGGCACTTCGCGCCAAGCCTTCGCGGCGCCGATCGCGCTCGCGAGTACCGCATCGTAATCGGCGGCTGTCGCGGTCGCGACCTCGGCCAGCAGCGACTCATCGGTCGGGCTGCGCGATGCCAGTAACGGACCGCCGCCACGCCACTCCTCCGGCCCGCCGCAAGCGCCGGCGTTCTGCGCCTTCAGGCCCAGGCGTGAAAGCAACGTGGTGGCGTCAGCCATCCTGGTGCTGGAACGAGGCTGCCCGGCTAGATGTCGAGGTTGCGCACACCGAGCGCGTTCGATTCGATGAACGCGCGCCGCGGCTCCACCTCGTCGCCCATCAGGGTCGAGAAGATCTCCTCCGACGCGACGGCATCCTCGATCTGCACCTTGAGCAGCCGGCGCACATTGGGATCCATTGTCGTCTCCCAGAGTTGCGCGGGATTCATCTCGCCGAGCCCCTTGTAGCGCTGAATGGCGACGTTCGCCCGGGCCTCGGTGAACAGCCAGTCGAGGGCTTCCTTGAACGACTTGACGGCGAGCTGCTTGTCGCCGCGCTTGATGACCGCGCCGGGTTGGATAAGGCCTTGCAGCACGTCGGCCGCGGCGCGGATTTGCGCCCCATCGCCGCTCGCCAGGAAGTCAGCGTCGAGCGCGGTCAGGTGCGGGGTGCCGTGGTGCGTGCGCACGATGACCAGGCGGCGTGCCTCTGCTGCCGCATCGTAGCGTGCCTCAACCCGCACTTCCGGGTCCGCGATCGCATCCTGCAGGGCCTGCGCGCTGCGGGTTGCCGACGCTTCGCTGCTAAGATCGATGCGCACGCCGCCGAGCATTGCGTAGAGCGCCGCAGGATCGACCACCCGCGCCACCCGCTCGACTACGGCCTCGGCAAGCAGATACTCGCGCGCGACATTCTCGAAGGTCTGCACGGCGAGCGGCCCCTTGCCCAGGCCGGAGGTCAACTCCGCACCGTTCAGGGCAACGCGGAGCAGGTGCTGCTTGAGCTCGTGGTCGTCCTTGAGATAGGTTTCCTGCTTGCCCTGCTTCGCCTTGTACAGCGGCGGCTGGGCGATATAGATGTGGCCGCGTTCGACCAGTTCGGGCATCTGCCGATAGAAGAACGTCAAGAGCAGGGTGCGGATGTGTGATCCATCGACGTCGGCGTCAGTCATGATGATGATACGGTGATAACGCAGCTTGGCGATGTCGAAGGCGTCCTTGTCCTCCTTGTCGCCGGCCGCCTTGCCGAAGCCAGTGCCGAGCGCGGTGATCAGCGTGACAATCTCCTGCGAACTGATGAGCTTGTCAAAGCGCGCGCGCTCGACGTTCAGAATCTTGCCCCGCAGCGGCAGGATCGCCTGAAACTTGCGATCGCGGCCCTGCTTCGCCGACCCGCCGGCGGAGTCGCCTTCGACGAGGTAGAGCTCGCACAATGCCGGATCGCGCTCCTGGCAGTCGGCGAGCTTCCCGGGGAGCCCCATGCCGTCGAGTATCCCCTTGCGGCGCGTGAGCTCGCGCGCCTTGCGGGCCGCTTCCCGCGCGCGGGCCGCCTCGATGATCTTGCCGCAGATGATGCGCGCGTCACTCGGGTTCTCGAGGAGGAACTCGTTGAGCTTGCTGCCGACGATTTCCTGCACGATGGGCTGCACTTCCGAAGACACAAGCTTATCCTTGGTCTGCGACGAGAACTTGGGCTCCGGGACCTTGACCGACAGCACGCAGGTCAATCCTTCGCGCATGTCGTCGCCCGTCGTTTCGACCTTGGCCTTCTTCGCCAGCTCTTCCTTCTCGATGTAGCTGTTGAGCGTACGGGTCATCGCCTGCCGCAGCCCGGTCAGATGCGTGCCGCCATCGCGTTGCGGAATGTTGTTGGTGAAAACCTGTACCGATTCGGCGTACGAATCGTTCCACTGCATCGCGACCTCGACCGTGACGCCCTCCTTCTCGCCGCTGGCGTGAAAGATTCTCGAATGCAATACCGTCTTGCTGCGGTTCATGTACTCGACGAAACCCTTGATGCCGCCGGTAAAGGCGAAGTTCTCGCTCTTGCCGTCGCGTTGGTCGACCAGTTCGATCTTGACGCCGTTGTTGAGGAACGAAAGTTCGCGGATGCGCCGCGCCAGGATGTCGTAGTGGAATTCGACGTTGTTGAACGTCACCGGCGAGGCCTTGAAATGCACTTCCGTGCCGCGGCGCTCGGTGGGGCCGACGATGGCGAGCGGCGCCACCGGCACTCCGTCCCTGAATTCCATCTGATGCATCTCGCCGTCGCGCCAGATCTTCAGCTTCAGCCACTCGGAGAGGCCGTTGACCACCGACACGCCGACACCGTGCAACCCGCCTGACACCTTGTACGAATTCTGATCGAACTTGCCCCCGGCGTGGAGTTCCGTCATGACGATCTCGGCCGCCGAACGTTTTTGCTCGTCGTCGTCCTTGATGTCGGTCGGGATGCCGCGGCCGTTGTCGACAACGGACACCGAGTTGTCGGCATGAATCACGACCTTGATGTCGTCGCAGTAGCCGGCCAGCGTCTCATCGATCGCGTTGTCGAGCACCTCGAACACCATGTGATGCAGGCCTGTGCCGTCGGAGGTGTCGCCGATATACATGCCCGGCCGCTTGCGAACCGCATCGAGGCCCTTCAGCACCTTGATGCTGTTCGAATCGTACTCTCCGCCGTTGCCGGGGGGATTGAGCTCACTCATTCGCTGTTATCTCGCAATCTCGCGCTCCATTAAACGCCGACGCCGACTGAAGAGTCGGCGCTCGGGCAGGTCGCAAATTCGACTCCAAACTCAGATCCGCATCGGCATGACGACATACTTGTAGTCGTTGCGTTCGCGCATGGTGATGAGCGCACTGGAGTTGGCGTCGCCAAGCGCCAGGACCACTTGATCGGTCGCCAGGTTGTGCAGCACGTCCAGCAGATAGGTAATGTTGAAGCCGATGTCGAGGGCTTCGCCCTGGTACGGCACCTCGATCTCTTCCTCGGCCTCTTCCTGCTCGCTGTTGGTGCAGATTATCTTGAGCTGGTCGCTGCCGAGAACCAGGCGAACGCCGCGGAATTTCTCGTTGGAAAGGATCGCCGCGCGCTGCAGTGCCTGCAAGAGCTCGGTGCGCGACAGGTCCAGCTGCTTGGAATGCCCGCTGGGAATGACGCGGTTGTAATCGGGAAACTTTCCGTCGACGACTTTGCTGACCAGTTCGATGCTGGCGAAGCGGAAGCGAACCTGATTGGCCAGTATATCGAGAGTGACCAGCTCCTCGCTGTCCTCGAGCAGTTTGCCCAACTCGAGCACGGTCTTCCGCGGCAGGATAACTTCCTGCCGCGAATAGTCGCCGGTGACCGCCAGGCTCGCATACGACAACCGATGGCCGTCGGTCGCGACCGCCTGCAGCGAACCTTTGTCGACGACCAGCAGCATGCCATTGAGGTAGTAGCGGATGTCCTGCTGCGCCATGGCGAACTCGGCGAGCTTGAGCAGCCCGCGAAAGTCGCGTTGCGGCAGAGCGATTGTCTGCAGTTGCTCCTGCGCGAGGCCGATGCGCGGGTAATCGGAAGCGGGCAGCGTCTGCAGGTTGAAGCGCGAGCGGCCCGCACGCACGGTCATCTTGCCACCCGCCGTATCGACATTGAGCGAAGCATCCTCCGGCAAGGCGCGCAGCAGGTCCTGCAGTTTGCGCGCGCCGACCGTGATCGCCTGATCCTGCTTGCCGGCAAGCTCACTGTGCGCGGTGATCTGCATTTCGAGGTCAGTGGCAGTGACGAACAGCCGGCCGTCCTTCTGCTCCATCAGGACATTGGCAAGAATCGGCAGTGTCTGACGCCGCTCGACGATTCCAGAAACAGCCTGGAGGGGCTTGAGCAACGCATCCCTTGGAATCTGTTTTAATTGCATTATTCAAACCTAGAAATAGCTAATAGGAGATGCCGCATTCTTGGTACAACCCCGAAAAGGTCCGCTCGATCCGGGGTTTGCCGCAAGGACAACCAGGCAGACAACCGCTGCCGGACCTGTGGGTCATTTGGGGATGGAACCAGGCGTTTCAAAACGGGACGCTTAATCCACAAATTATAGACCGCTTCGCCCCCGATTCATACCTTCGCGCACGGTCCGGGAACGCATATTTCGTGCTCAGTTGCGCAGCACCTGCAATAAAAAATTCACGTCGTGGCTGATCTCGGGGACGGAGTCGCGGAGCTTGGCGATCTGGCGGCAGGCGTGCAACACAGTCGTATGGTCCCGGCCGCCGAAATTGCTGCCGATTTCCGGCAATGACAGCTGGGTAAGCTCCTTGGCGAGTGCCATCGCAACCTGGCGCGGCCGCGCCACCGCGCGCGAGCGCTTCTTCGAATGCATGTCCGAAACGCGAATCTTGTAGTAGTCAGCGACGGTCTTCTGGATGTTCTCGATCGAGATCTGGCGGTTTTGCACCGCGAGCAAGTCCCGCAGCGCGTCCTTGGCCAGCGCTAACGAGATTTCCTGGCCGTGGAAACTCGAATACGCCAGTACGCGCTTGAGCGCGCCTTCGAGCTCGCGGACGTTCGACCGGATGTGCTTGGCGATAAAAAACGCGACCTGCTCATCGACTTTCATGCCGGTCGCGGCGGCTTTGGACAGCAGGATCGCCACGCGCATTTCGAGTTCAGGCGGTTCCAGCGCCACCGTCAGGCCCCAGCCAAAGCGCGAAATCAAGCGCTCTTCGATGCCCTCGATCTCCTTGGGGTAGGTGTCGCAGGTGATCACCACCTGCTTGTGCGCCTCGATCAGCGTGTTGAACAGATAGAAGAACTCTTCCTGGGTACGGCTCTTGCCGCTGAAAAACTGGATGTCATCGATGAGCAGCAGATCGAGCGAACGGTAATACCGCTTGAAATCGTCGAAAGCCTTGTGCTGATAGGCCCGCACCACATCGGAGACGTAGGTCTCGGCGTGGATGTAGCGAATCTTCGCTTCGGCGCTGGTGTCGAGGATGTGATTGCCGATCGCCTGGATCAGGTGGGTCTTGCCCAGCCCGACGCCACCGTACACGAACAGCGGGTTGTAGGAAGTCGGGTGTTCGGCAACCTGCAGGCCCGCGGCGCGCGCCAGCTGATTGGCTTTGCCGGCGACGAAGGACGCGAAGGTAAAACCCGGGTTCAGGCTCGCCTGCTCGCTGCGCCGGCCGCCCTGAACCGGCTTGGGTGCCGCCGCCGCGGCAACTACGGCCGGCCGATCCTGCGTCTCGGCAACGACTAACGCCATGCGCGGTGCACGGCCAAGGGCCACCGTGGCAAGTTCCTCGATGCGTCCGGCAAAGCGCTCCTTGACCCACTGCAGCACGAAGCGATTCGGCGCGATCAGCACCAGGCCTTCGCCCGCGTCCTCGAGGCGCAAGGGCCGGATCCACGTGTTGAACTGCTGTGGCGTGAGCTCGCGCCTGAAAGCTTCCAGGCAACTCGGCCAGAACGAGGCGGTCGACATGAGGCAGGGAGTCCAGAACTGGGGAACGAACACGGGCGCCGCGAGGGTGCCCGTAGAAAACAGATTGTACGCGCATTCGGCGAGTTATCCACAGCGGTCGGGCCGCGATTTGCCTTGACAGCAGGGTATGCTAAACGCTCTAATACAAAGCTTTTTTTTCCATTGTCCCAGCAAGGCAGAGCCATGAAACGCACTTACCAGCCCTCGGTGGTCCGGCGGAAGCGGACCCACGGGTTTCGCGCCCGGATGAAGTCCGTCGGCGGCCGCAAAGTCCTGCGTGCACGTCGCGCCAAGGGTCGCGCCCGGCTGGCCGTCTGACCGGCTCCGGGACACCCTTTCGGTTTGACCCACCGCCATCGGCTGCGCGGCGCCGCGGCTTTTGCCGCAGTCTTCCGCAGCGGCCGCCGCTTCGAAGCCGGCCGGCTGCAGTTGCTCGCCATCCGGGCTACTGCCGGCAGCGGCCGAGTTGGCTACGTGATCGGCAAGAAGCTTCTCGGCCGCGCCGTCGACCGTAACCGCCTGAAACGCAAGTTGCGCGAAGCAATTCGCGCGCGCCGGCCGGCGATGAACGCGTTCGACCTCGTGCTACGGCTGCGGCAGCCTTGTGCCGCCAATGAGGTGGCCGGCGTTGCCGCTGAGGCGGCAACGCTGCTCGATCGGCTTCTGACGGGCTCCCCCGAGGGGCCGCGATGAGAGCGCTGCTCCTGCTCTTGTTGCGCGGGTATCGGTATGCCATCCGCCCGCTGCTGGGCGCGCACTGCCGCTTCTTTCCGAGTTGCTCCGATTATGCGCAGGAGGCCATCGAACGCCACGGCGCAGGCAAAGGGGCGTGGCTTGCTGCGCGGCGCCTTGCGCGCTGCCATCCCTATCATCCTGGCGGCTACGACCCGGTCCCTTAAACGCCAAGCCGCGCCGTTACCCCTCCCTCGCTCATCCATGGATACCCAACGCCTTATTCTGTTCGTGATCTTCTCGTTCTCCGCGCTATTCCTGTGGGAGCGCTGGCAGAGTGAGCACAAACCGCCGGTGCCGGTGACTGCGCCGGCGCCGAACCCGGCCACGCCGACCGACACGCCGCGCGCGGCGCCGGGTGGCGCCCCCACCGCAGCCGCGCCAGGCACCCCGACGACGAGTGCCCCAGTGGCGGCCACCGGCGAAACCATCGCGATCAAGACTGACCGCTACATGGCCGCGATCGACACCCTGGGCGCGGTCATCACGCAGGTTGCGCTGACCGAGCATCGCGACACGGACAACGCCGACAAGCCCTACGTGCTGCTGCAAAAGAATGAGAACCGCACGTTCCTCGCCGAAAGCGGCTTGATCGGGGAGGGCATGCCCAACCACCACACGCTGTGGCAGGCACTCCCGGGACCGCGCGAGCTCGCGCCCGGCGCGGACACGCTCGAGCTCAAGCTGACCGCGACCGCACCAAGTGGCGCCAAAGTCCTCCAGACATTGACGTTCCATCGGGGGAGTTACCTGATTGACGTGAGTTACACGGTGACCAACACCGGCACCGCGCCCATCGCACCGGCCGCCTATTTTCAGCTCGCGCGCGACAGCAAGCCCACCGGAGTGCAGAGCTGGGGTGCGCCATCGGCCTACACCGGACCGGTGCTCTACAACGAGACCGACAAGTACAAAAAGCTGGTGTTCTCCGACATCGACAAGGGCAAGGTGAAATTTGCCGACAAGACGGACAACGGCTGGATCGGCATGGTCGAGCATTACTTCGTGGCGGCGTGGCTCCCGTCCGATGCCGCCAAGCTGACCCGCGAGTTCTACGTCAACCGCCTCGACAACCTCTACTACGCCGGCGTCAAAATCCCCATGGGAACGATCGCGCCGGGCGCCACCGCCACATTGAACGTGCCGCTCTACGTTGGCCCGCAGGAACAGGACACGCTGAAGTCGCTCGCCGAAGGCCTCGACCTGGTCGTCGACTACGGCATCTTCACGGTCATCGCCGCGCCGCTGTTCTGGCTGCTGAAATGGCTGCACTCGCTGCTCGGCAACTGGGGCTGGGCGATCATCGCGATGACGGTGATCATCAAGAGCGTGTTCTATCCGCTCAATCACGCCAGCGCCCGATCGATGGCGAAGATGAAAATCGTGGCGCCGAAGATGAAGGTGCTGCAGGAGCAGTACGCGAACGACAAGCAGCAGCTGCAGCTGAAAATGATGGAGCTCTACAAGACCGAGAAGATCAATCCTCTCGGCGGCTGTCTGCCGATCCTGGTGCAGATCCCGGTGTTCATCGCGCTCTACTGGGTGTTGTTGGCCGCCGTCGAGTTGAGACACGCCCCGTGGATCGGCTGGATCCACGACCTGTCCGCGCCCGATCCCTATTTCGTGCTGCCCGTCCTCTACGCCATCACCGCGTACTTGCAGGTGAAGCTTTCGCCGACGCCGATTCAGGATCCGGTGCAGGCGCGGGTGATGCAGATCATGCCGATCGCATTCTCGGTTATGTTCCTCTTCTTTCCTTCCGGGCTCGTTCTCTACTGGTTGATCAACAACGCGATCCAGATCTTCCAGCAATGGCACATGAACCGGCTACTGACTCGCGAAGCGGCGGTCGCGGCGGCAAAGCGGCGCTGAGCGCAGAGACGCCGTCGTGCCGGCGCCCGCTGACGCCATCGCCGCGATTGCCACTCCCGCCGGCAGGGGCGGCATTGGCGTGGTGCGGATTTCGGGGCCCGACCTCGCGGTTATTGTTGCGGGCATCCTCGGTCGGCCGCCGCCGCCGCGGGTAGCGACGGTCGCGACGTTTCTGGGGACGCACGGCGAGGCGCTCGACCAAGGGCTCGCGCTGCTGTTCCCGGGACCGGCCTCGTACACCGGCGAGACGGTGCTGGAACTGCACGGTCACGGCGGCCCGGCGGTGCTGGCGTTGCTGCTCAACCGCTGCCTCGATCTCGGCGCCCGGCTGGCCGAGCCCGGTGAATTCACCAAGCGCGCGTTCCTCAACGGCAAGCTCGACCTGGCGCAGGCCGAAGGCGTCGCCGACCTGATCGAGGCGGCGACGACAACGGCCGCACGCGCCGCCGCGCGCAGCCTCACCGGCGCCTTTTCACGCGAGATACGCGGCGCGGTCGATGCGCTCATCGAACTGCGGATGTTCACCGAGGCGACGCTCGATTTTCCCGACGAAGAGATCGAGTTCGTACGCGCCGCCGACGCCGCCGGGAAGCTCGCCGCGCTGCGCCAGCGTCTGACCGCGATCGTCGGCCGTGCGCGCCAGGGGAGCCTGCTGCGCGAGGGGCTGGGAGTGGTGCTGATCGGGCAGCCCAACGTGGGCAAGTCGAGCCTGCTCAATCAACTCGTTGGCGAAGAGGTTGCCATCGTGGCCCCGCTGCCGGGCACCACGCGCGACGCGATTCGCAGCAGCATCGAAATCGGCGGCATTCCGCTGCACGTCATCGATACAGCCGGACTGCGTCCGACCGGCGACGCGGTGGAACAACTCGGCATCGAGCGCACTTGGAGGACGATCGCGCGTGCCGACCTGGCACTGATCGTTACCGATGCGCGTGCGCCCGACCATCCGGCCGACGCCGAGATCGCCGCGCAGCTTCCGGCGGCGCTGCCGCGTGTGCTCGTGCGCAACAAGATCGACCTGGCCGGGCTGGAACCGAGGGCGGGGCGGAACGGCGAAGCAAGCGAGGTCCTGCTGTCGGCGAAGACCGGCACCGGGATCGACTTGTTGCGCGATGCGATCCTCGCCGCAGTCGGCGCGCAGGCGGATATGGAGGGCACGTTCCTCGCGCGCGAGCGGCACTTGCGGGCGCTGCACGCTGCGGCGGCGCATCTGGGCGATGCCGCAGCGCATCTCGACGCGGCGCTGCCGCCGCTGGAGCTGTTTGCCGAGGAACTGCGCGCGGCGCAGGCGGAGCTTTCCGCCATAACCGGGGAGTTCACCGCCGACGATCTGCTCGGCGCGATCTTCAGCCGCTTCTGCATCGGCAAGTAGTGCGCGCGGGGCGGTACCGGACGGCCGCAGGTGCCGATCCGCGGCGTAGCGCGTAGGATGGTGTCCGATAGCGACCGGGGCCGCCGCAGGCCCATAATAAATGCTTACAACTGACGGCGAACGTTGACCCTAGAATCAACCTAAGCTTGCGCGCGGCCCTTCGGCCCCGTTTCCCGTGCTCCCGTGAACGACACACTGCCACCGTACGCCACGCCCCAGGCCGCGAGCCTTAAAGCGACCCGGCGTGCCCCTCGGCGGATCATTCTCGTGGCGATACTCGTCATCGCTGGCGCCGTCGTGGCGTGGTGGTTCCTGCGCACGCCGGCGAGCGCGCCGACGGCGAAAGGGGGAGATCCCAACGCGCGACCGCAGCCCGTCGTCGCGGCGCCCGCCCGCACCGGCACGATCGAGGTCTATATCGACGCGCTCGGCACGGTCACACCGCGCAACATGGTCGTCGTGCATACCCGGGTCGATGGCCAACTCATGAGCGTCGCTTTCCGCGAGGGGCAGACCGTCAAGGCCGGCGACCTGCTCGCCCAGATCGATCCGCGGCCGTTCGAGGTGCAGCTCACTCAGGCCAACGGGCAGATGGCGCGCGACCAGGCTCAGCTCAAGAATGCTCAGGTCGATCTCGAGCGCTACCGAACGCTGCTCAAGCAGGATTCGATTTCGAGCCAGCAGGTCGATACGCAGGAAGCACTCGTGCGCCAGGACCAGGGCGTGGTCGAATCCGACCAGGGCGCGATCGACAGCGCCAAGCTGCAGCTCGTCTATTCGCGCGTCATTGCGCCGATAACCGGCCGCGTCGGTCTGCGCCAAGTCGATCCCGGCAACATCGTGCACGCTTCCGACAGCAACGGACTGGTCACCATCACCCAGGTGCAGCCGATCACGGTCATCTATCCGGTTCCCGAGGATAACGTTCCGCGCATCGTCAAGCGGATGCAGGGCGGACAAGACGTCGCCGTCGAGGCGTATGACCGCAGCGGCAAGACGAAGCTCGCGACCGGCCGCCTGCTCACGATGGACAATCAGATCGACACGACAACCGGGACGGTGAAGGTCAAGGCGGAGTTCCCCAACCCGGACGCCGTTCTGTTTCCCAACCAGTTCGTCAACGTGCGCATGGGCGTCGAGACCCGGCAGAACGCGACGCTGGTTCCGACGGCGGCGATCCAGCGCGGTGCTCCCGGCACGTTCGTGTTTCTGGTCAAACCGGATCAGACCGTGGCCGTCACGCCGGTCAAGCTGGGCGCGGTCGAGGGCGAAACCACCGAGGTGCAAAGCGGGCTCCAGGCCGGGAACCAGGTCGTGGTCGATGGCGCGGACAAGCTGCGCGACGGCTCGAAGGTGCAGCTCATTGATCCGAACGCCCCGCCTTCCGGACCGGCGACGGCGCCACGCAAGGGATCTCCCGGCGCCGCCAAAGCGTCGGGCGATCAAAGTCCCCGCTCCAAGAGCGGCGGCTGAATTCCACCACCGTGCGTAGCCCTGCGAGGATGAGCCTGCGATGAGCCCGTCACGCCCGTTCATCCTGCGCCCGGTGGCGACCTCGCTGCTGATGCTCGCGATCCTGCTCGCCGGGCTCATCGCCTACCGCATCCTGCCGATTTCCGCGCTACCGCAGGTCGACTATCCGACGATCCAGGTCGTGAGCCTTTACCCAGGCGCCAGCCCGGACGTGACGACCTCGTCGATTACCGCGCCGCTCGAGCGCCAGTTCGGGCAGATGCCGGGTCTGAAGCAGATGTCGTCGACCAGCTCCGCGGGAGCGTCGGTGATCACGCTGCAATTCGACCTTACCCTGTCGCTCGACGTCGCGGAGCAGGAAGTGCAGGCCGCGATCAACGCCTCCGGAAGCTTTTTGCCCGCCGACCTGCCGACGCCGCCGATCTACAACAAGGTCAATCCGGCTGACTCGCCGATCATGACCCTGGCGCTGACCTCGAAAACTCTGCCGCTGCCCAAGATCGAGGATCTTGCCGACACGCGGTTCGCAACCAAGCTGTCGCAGCTTCCGGGCGTCGGGCTGGTCAGCATCAGCGGCGGGCAGCGCCCCGCGGTGCGCATCCAGGCCAATCCGACCGCGCTGGCTGCGTACGGGCTGTCTCTGGACGACCTGCGCACCGCGATCGGCAATGCCAATACCAACCAGGCCAAGGGCAGCTTCGACGGACCCACTCGGGCGTCGACGATCGACGCCAACGATCAGCTCAAGACCGCGAGCGATTACAGAGACATGATCGTGGCGTACCGCAACGGCGCGCCGGTGCGCCTGACCGACGTCGCCGATGTCATCGACGGCGCCGAGAATTCCAAGCTCGCGGCGTGGGCCAACGAGCAGGCGGCGGTCATCGTCAATATCCAGCGTCAGCCCGGCGCCAATGTCATCGACGTCGTCGACCGGATCAAGCAGTTGTTGCCGCAACTGCAGGGGTCGCTGCCGGCGGCGATCGAGGTCAAGCTGCTGACCGATCGCACGCTGACCATACGGGCCTCCGTGCACGACGTGCAGTTCGAGCTCTTTCTTGCCATCGCGCTGGTGGTGATGGTCATCTTTCTCTTTCTGCGCAGCCTGTCGGCGACTGTGATCCCGAGCGTCGCGGTGCCGTTGTCGTTGATCGGTACGTTCGGCGTGATGTATCTGGCCGGATTTTCCATTAACAACCTGACCTTGATGGCGTTGACCATCGCGACCGGCTTCGTCGTCGACGACGCCATCGTCATGATCGAGAACATCGCCCGCTACATCGAGGCGGGAGAAAAGCCGCTCGATGCGGCGCTCAAGGGCGCGGAGCAGATCGGGTTCACGATCATTTCGCTGACGATCTCGTTGATCGCCGTCCTGATCCCCTTGCTGTTCATGGGCGACGTCGTCGGCCGGCTGTTCCGCGAGTTCGCGATTACGCTCGCCATCGCGATCCTGATTTCGGCAGTCGTGTCGCTCACGCTGACACCGATGATGTCTGCGCGCTTCCTGCGCCATACCGAGAAGGAAGAACAGAGCCGGTTCTACCGCAGAAGTGGCGAGATCTTCGAGCGCGTGATCGAGCGTTACGGACACATGCTCAACTGGGTCCTGGATCGGCAGGGCGCGACCCTGATTGTGGCAATCATCACGCTGCTGCTCACGATCGTTCTCTACATCTTCATTCCCAAGGGCTTCTTTCCGGTCCAGGACACCGGTGCGATCCAGGGCATCACCGAGGCACCGCAGACGGTGTCCTTTGCAGCGATGTCGGAACGCCAGCAGGCGCTCGCGCGAATCATCCTCCAGGATCCTGCAGTGGAGAGCCTGTCATCGTTCATTGGCGTCGATGGCACGAATACGACGCTCAACAGCGGCCGCATCCTGATCAACTTGAAGCCCCTCGCCCAGCGCAGCGCCCGGGCGGCAGACGTGATTCGCAACCTGCAAGCGAGGCTCGCCGATGTCGAGGGGATCACGCTCTACATGCAACCGGTGCAGGACCTCACCATCGAGGACCGCGTCAGCCGGACGCAGTACCAGTTCACGGTTGAGGATGTCGATCCGGACGAACTTGCACTCTGGGTGCCACGGATTGTCGAACGCCTGCGGCAGATACCGCAGCTCGCCGACGTGGCCACCGATCTGCAGAATGGGGGGCTGCAGGTGTTTGTCGACATCGACCGCGCAACCGCGAGCCGCCTGGGCATCACTCCCGCGGCCGTGGACAACGCGCTTTACAACGCGTTCGGGCAGCGGCTGGTGTCGACGATCTTCACCCAGACCAATCAGTATCGCGTCGTCCTCGAAGTGAAGCCGGAGTTCCAGCAGGGACCCGAGGCGCTGGACCAGATCTATGTGACCGCCGCCAATCCGGGGGCGGCCTCGGCATCCAGCGCCGGACCGACGGCGGGGGCGAGCGGCGGCAACGCGTCCGCGGCTCTCGCCGCACCCGGCGCGGGAGTCGCGAGTTCGTCGGCGGTGAGCCAGCAGGCGTCGCAACAGGTACCGCTGACGGCCATCGCTCGGATCAGTGAGCACGCCACGCCTCTGGTCATCAACCACATCAGCCAATTCCCCGCGGCGACCATATCGTTCAACCTTGCGGCGGGCGCCTCCCTTGGTGACGCCGTGACCGAGATCGAGAAGGCGCAGCAGGAACTCCAGCTGCCCGCGAGCACGCAGATCCAGTTTCAGGGTGCGGCGGCGGCGTTTCGCGGCTCGCTTGCCAACGAGCTGTGGCTGATCCTCGCCGCAATCATCACCATGTACATCGTGCTCGGCGTGCTCTACGAAAGCTACATCCATCCCGTCACGATTCTGTCGACGCTACCGTCTGCCGGGGTCGGCGCGCTGCTCGCGTTAATGCTCTTCGGCCAGGATCTGGGCGTCATCGCGATCATCGGCATCGTGCTGCTGATCGGAATCGTCAAGAAGAACGCGATCATGATGATCGACTTCGCACTTGATGCGGAGCGCAGGGAAGGCAAGCCGCCGCGCGAAGCGATCTACCAGGCATGTCTGCTGCGCTTCCGTCCGATCATGATGACGACGATGGCGGCGCTTCTGGCCGCGCTGCCGCTAATGCTTGGCTGGGGTGTGGGCTCCGAGTTGCGGCACCCGCTCGGGATCACGATGGTCGGCGGACTGATCGTCAGCCAGATGCTGACGTTGTTCACGACCCCGGTGATCTACCTCGCCTTCGACCGGCTTGCCCGCCGGGTCGAGGAGCGCCGCGGGGGCAAGCGCGAGGCCGGACCTGCAGCGATGCCAGGGGACTAGATGGCCGACAGCGACGCTCACACCCGCGACGAGCCGGTGAACCTGTCGGCGCCATTCATCGAGCGCCCGGTTGCCACGACCCTGCTCACCATCGGTCTCGCGCTTGCCGGCATCGCCGCATTTCCGCTGCTGCCGGTATCGCCCCTGCCGCAGGTGGACTTCCCGACCATCTCGGTGCAGGCATCGCTGCCGGGCGCGAGCCCCGAAACCATGGCCGCGACGGTCGCCACGCCGCTCGAGCGCTCGCTCGGCCGTATCGCGGGGATCACCGAAATGACGTCGAGCAGCGCGCTGGGCTCGACCGGCATCACCATTCAATTTGATCTGAGCCGCGACATCGACGGCGCAGCGCGCGACGTGCAGGCTGCGCTCAACGCCGCGCGGAGCCTGCTGCCGTCGGGATTGCCCAGCAATCCGACTTACCGCAAGGTCAACCCCTCCGATGCGCCGATCATGATCCTGGCGCTGACCTCGGACACGCTGACGCAAGGACAGATGTACGACGCGGGCTCGACGATCATCGCGCAGAAACTGTCGCAATTGCAGGGCGTCGGCCAGGTCCAGGTCGGGGGCAGCTCGTTACCGGCCGTGCGCGTGGAGCTCAACCCGCAGACGCTCAACAAGTACGGAATCGGCTTCGAGGATGTGCGCGCCGTGCTTGCGGCGACCAACGCCAATCGTCCGAAGGGAACGCTCGAGCAGGGCGACCGGCACTGGCAGATCTACGCCAACGACCAGGCGAAGACCGCGGCCGAATACCTGCCACTGATCGTCGCCTACCGCAATGGCTCGGCGGTCAAGCTCACCGACCTGGGCGATGTCGTGGACTCGGTGCAGGACCTGCGCAACGCCGGCTCGTCGAACGGCAAGCCTTCGGTGCTCATCATCATCTTCCGCCAGCCCAACGCCAACATTATCGCGACGGTCGACAGCGTCACCGCGATGCTGCCGCTGCTGCGCGCGTCGATCCCGAGCGCGATCAAGCTCGACGTCGTGGTGGAGCGGACGACGACAATCCGCGCCTCGCTCAGCGACGTCGAGCGAACGTTGATTCTGGCGGTCGTCCTGGTCGTCCTGGTCGTGTTCATGTTCCTGCGCGACTGGCGAGCGACGCTGATTCCGAGCGTCGCCGTGCCGGTGTCGCTGATCGCGACGTTTGGCGTCATGTATCTGTGCGGCTTCAGCCTCAATAATCTGTCGTTGATGGCGGTGATCATCGCCACTGGTTTCGTCGTCGATGACGCCATCGTCGTTCTCGAGAACGTTTCGCGCCATATCGAGGCCGGCATGTCGCCGAAGCAGGCGGCATTGCAGGGCGCGCGCGAGGTCGGCTTCACCGTGCTGACGATGAGCCTGTCGCTGATTGCGGTCTTCATTCCCATTCTGCTGATGGGCGGCATCGTTGGCCGCTACTTCCGGGAGTTCGCGGTCACGCTGTCGGTGGCGATTCTCATTTCGCTGGCGCTGTCGCTGACGATGACGCCGATGATGTGCTCGCGGCTGCTGCGCTCGGAAAAGGACCGCCGCCACGGCCGGGTGTACGCGTGGAGCGAGCGAATGTTCGAGTCGCTGCGGCGCGGTTACGAACGCAGCCTTGCCTGGGGCCTCGACCACGGCGCGATCGTCATGCTCATCCTGCTCGTGACCGTGTGCCTGAATATCTATCTCTACGTCATCATTCCCAAGGGTTTTTTCCCGACGCAGGACACCGGCCGCCTGATCGGCTCCATCCAGGCGGACCAGAGCATCTCCTTTCAGGCGATGCGACCGAAACTGGCGAATTTCGTCAACATTGTCCGCGCCGACCCGGCAGTGGAGAATGTCGTCGCCTTCACCGGCGGCTCGCAGCGCAATACCGGGCGGATGTTCGTACAGCTCAAGCCGCTCGCCGAGCGCAAGGACTCCGCGGATAAGATCATCGCGCGGTTGCGTAGCAAGCTCGCCAACGAACCCGGCGCGAGCCTGTTTCTCAACCCGGTTCAGGACATTCGCGTCGGCGGCCGAGCGGCCAACGCCACCTACCAGTACACTCTGCAGGCCGATGACCTGGACCAGTTGCGCATCTGGGAGCCGCGCATCAGGCAGGCACTGAGCTCGCTCCCCCAGCTGGTCGACGTCAATACCGACCAGCAGGACAAGGGCCTGCAAACCTCGCTGGTGATCGATCGCGATACCGCAGCGCGGCTGGGCGTCTCGCCCACGCTGATCGACGCGACACTGGACGATGCCTTCGGCCAGCGCCTGGTCTCGACGATCTATGCGGCGTTGAACCAGTATCACGTCGTCATGGAGGCCGCGCCCGAATACTGGCAGGAGCCCGCCTCGCTCGATCATGTCTACGTGAGCGCTGCCGGCGGGGCGCAGGTCCCGCTGTCCGCGTTTGCGCACTACGCCGCGACCAACACGCCGTTGGCGGTGAATCACCAATCGCAGTTTGTCGCCTCGACGATTTCCTTCAACTTGCCGGTCGGAACTTCGCTCGGGCAGGCGACGCTCGCAATCGACGACGCGCTGGTGAGTATCGGCGTTCCAGCGAGCATTCACGGCAGCTTCCAGGGAACTGCACGGGCATTCCAGGATTCGCTCAACAGCCAGCCCTGGCTCATCCTCGCCGCGCTGCTCACGGTATATATCGTGCTCGGCGTGCTCTACGAGAGCTACGTGCACCCGATCACGATCCTGTCGACGCTGCCTTCGGCCGGCATCGGCGCCCTGCTCGCGCTCATGCTGTTCGGCACCGAGTTCAGCGTCATCGCGCTGATCGGGGTGATCCTGCTTATCGGGATCGTGAAGAAAAACGCAATCATGATGATTGACTTCGCGTTGGAGGTGGAGCGCCAGGGCAACAAGAGTTCACGCGACGCGATCTTCGAGGCCTGCCTGTTGCGCTTCCGCCCGATCATGATGACCACGATGGCGGCGCTCCTGGCCGCGCTGCCGCTGGCCGTGGGCACCGGAAATGGCGCCGAGCTGCGGCAGCCGCTCGGCATTTCCATCGTCGGGGGGCTTATCCTCAGCCAGCTGTTGACGCTGTTCACGACCCCGGTCGTGTACCTCTATCTCGATCGGTTCGCGCTGTGGCTGCGGCACCTGCGCGAGCGGCGCCTCGCCGGTCCGAACCCCGCGCTGCAAAGCGCGGACTAACCGCAATGGCGATTATGGTGGCCGACCTGCTTCTACGGCGCGCTTGCGCCATCGCTGTTGCCGGGGCGACCGCGGCACTGTTTGGCTGCAAGGTCGGGCCGAATTACCTGCGCCCGCCGGTCGACACGCCGGCGGCTTACAAGGAAGCGCAGGGCTGGAAGCGGGCGGAGCCACAGGACGAGCAGTCGCGTGGGAGCTGGTGGGAAGTATTCAACGATCCCGAACTCAATGCCCTGGTGACGCAAGTCGCGATTAACAACCAAACCGTCAAGGCGGCCGAGGCACGCGTGCGGGAGGCGCGCGCGCTGACCGAGGCCGCGCGTGCGGCGTTATTTCCGCTGGTCACGGCCAGCGCCAGCGCGGCGCGCAGCGGGAGCGGCCGCGGGGGCGCGTCGGGTGGCAGCTCGAGCGGCGGGCAGGTCGCCCGCGTCGGCAACAGTTACAACGTTGCGCTCGACGCGAGCTGGGAAATCGATCTGTGGGGAAGGATCCGGCGCACGATCGAGGCCAGCGAAGCCACCGCGGAGGCCAGCGTGGCCGATCTCGGTGCGGCGCAGCTCTCCGCGCAGGCGCTGCTGACCGAGGATTACTTCATTCTGCGCGTGGTCGACGCGCAGATCCGCCTGCTCAACGACACGGTTGCGGCGTATGAGAAATCCCTGCAGCTCACGCGCAACCAGTATGCCGTGGGCGTGGTCGGTCGTGCCGATGTGGCACAGGCTGAAACACAACTCAAGTCGACCCAGGCGCAGGCGATCGACGCCGGGGTGCAGCGAGCCCAACTGGAGCACGCCGTCGCCGTTCTCATCGGCAAGCCGCCTGCGGAGTTCGCACTCGCGGTCGGGCACGAGCCGACCGAATTCCCGGTGATTCCGGCCGCCCTGCCGTCGGAGCTCCTGGAACGCCGTCCGGATATCGCGGCCGCCGAGCGGCGCGCCGACGCCGCCAACGCGCAGATTGGGGTTGCCGAGGCGGCGTTCTTCCCGCAGCTCACGCTGGCGGCCAGCGGCGGGTTCCAGAGCTCGGTGCTGTCGCAGCTTTTCACGCTGCCAAGCCGCTTCTGGTCGCTGGGCCCCGCCATGCTGGCGCAAGTCATTTTCGACGCCGGGTTGCGCCGCGCGCAGACCGAGCAGGCGATCGCGACCTACGACGAGAACGTCGCCAACTACCGGCAGGCCGTGCTTACCGCATTTCAGGACGTCGAGGATAATCTGGCGGCGTTGCGCATCCTCGAACAGGAAGCCGCCGTGCAGGACGAAGCGGTCAAGTCCGCCCGCGAGTCGCTTTCCATCACCCTAAACCAGTATCGCGCCGGCACGGTCAACTACCTTGCAGTGGTCGTCGTGCAGGCCGTGGCGCTATCCAATGAGCGGACGGCACTGACGATTCGTGGACAGCGTCTGACGGCCAGCGTGGGTTTGATCAAGGCGCTGGGCGGCGGCTGGGATCAAGCGCCCGCCGCAGCCGCAGATGGCACCGCGCAGCGGAAGGGGTGATCATCCGTGCTCGCGGGATGACCGCCCCCTTGGGCGCCGCATTGCCCGCCGCGAAGGGCCTGGCGATCGGTTTCGCCGCGGCCAGCCTTTTTGCTTTGGTGCACGCACCCCTGCCGTGGATGATCGGCCCGCTGATCGCCATCGCGACGTGCCGTTCTCTCGGGATCGAATGCGGGGCGGCCCCCGGCGGCCGCCAGGCGGGACAGTGGATTATCGGCACCACGCTGGGGCTTTACTTCACGCCGCTGGTGGCCGAGCTGGTGACCCGCGTCTGGTGGCTGCTCCTCACGGGCGCTCTCTTTGCGCTCGCACTGGGATATCTGGGCGGCTTTTTGCTGGCGCGAATGGCGCGGATCGACCGCACCACCGCCGTGTTTGCCAGCGTCCCCGGCGGTGCCGCCGAGATGTCGGTGCTGGGCGAGCGTTTTGGCGCGCGTGTCGACGAGGTCGCCGCGGCACAGTCATTGCGCATCATGCTCGTCGTGGTCGTGATCCCGTGGATCTTTGCGCTGTTGAATGTGCATGGCGCGGACGCGTTTCGACCGGGCACAGCCGAGGTGGAACCGTTCGGGCTCGCTGTGCTGCTGGCGGCCACGCTCTGCGGCGGCGGCGTGCTGCAGCGCGCCGGTGTCGCCAACGCGTTCGTGCTCGGCGCCCTGGCGGTGGCGATTCCGCTCACTGTAGCCGAGGTCAACTTGTCCACGGTGCCGCGCTGGCTGACCAACGTCGCCCAGCTGCTTCTCGGCTGCGCACTCGGGGCGCGCTTCGAGCGCAGCTTCATGCGGCGTGCGCCGCGCTTTGTCGCTGCCGTGGTGGTGAGCGTCGTCGTGGCAATGGTCTTGTCGGCAGCGTTTGGCTTCGGGCTGGCGGCGCTGACGGATCTGCATCCGGCAACGCTGGTGCTGGCGACGGCCCCCGGAGGTATCGCGGAGATGTCGATAACCGCCAAGGTGCTCGAGCTCGGCGTCCCGGTCGTGACCGCGTTTCACGTCACGCGCGTGGTCCTGCTGCTGACTTGCACTGGACCGCTTTTCCGCTGGCTGCGGCAGCGGCGGCGCGGAAGGCAATAAGGTCGGGTTATGCTGCGGCCCAGTGGCCTGACCGATTCGGACGTGCGCCGCTGCCGGTTACGGCGGGCGGTGAACGCGTGCTAGAGTTATCGTTTATTCACCCTGTCGGCGTGAACGCATTCTGGCGAACGCCGTGCGCGGTATTCGCCGCATCGCAGAGACCATGAATCAATCGGAATCGAGTTCTGCCATCGCTGCCGCCGCGGTTCAGGCACCGACGTGGGTGCGGCACCCGCGCCTCGTCGCCTGGGTGCGGCAGATCGCCGAGCGCGCTTGTCCTGATCGGATCGTCTGGTGTGACGGTTCGCAGGAGGAATACGACCGCCTCTGCGGCGAGATGGTCGCGCGCGGGACGCTGATCCGGCTCAATCCGGCCAAGCGACCGGGCAGTTACCTGGCCCGGTCCGATCCGGCCGACGTGGCGCGGGTCGAGGATCGGACGTTCATCTGCAGTGAGCAGCAGGAGGACGCCGGCCCCACCAACAACTGGATCGCACCGCAGACCATGCGCGCGACCCTGGACACGCTGTTCGCCGGGTGTATGCGCGGACGCACGATGTACGTGGTGCCTTTTTCCATGGGCCCGCTCGGCAGTCCGATTGCACACATCGGGGTCGAGCTCACCGACAGTCCCTACGTGGCGGCAAGCATGTTCATCATGACCCGCATGGGTCAGGCGGTCGCCGCCGTCCTTGGCAGCGACGGGGTTTTTGTGCCCTGCGTGCATTCGGTTGGCGCGCCGCGGCAGTCGGCGGAAAAAGACGTACCCTGGCCGTGTAATCCGGAGCACAAGTACATCGTGCATTTTCCGGAAACACGGGAGATCTGGAGCTTCGGCTCCGGCTATGGTGGCAACGCGCTGCTGGGCAAGAAATGCCTCGCGCTGCGCATTGCGTCGGTCATGGGCCGCGACCAAGGCTGGCTCGCCGAGCACATGCTGATTCTCGGCGTGACCTCGCCGGACGGGGAGAAGAGCTACGTCACCGCCGCCTTTCCCAGTGCTTGTGGCAAGACGAATTTCGCGATGCTCATCCCGCCCAAGGGATGCGAGCGCTGGCAGGTAACAACCATTGGCGACGACATCGCGTGGATCAAGCCGGGGAAAGATGGCCGCTTCTACGCGATCAATCCGGAGGCCGGCTACTTCGGCGTGGCTCCCGGCACCTCGTACGAGTCGAATCCGAATGCGATGGAGACACTCAAGGCGAACGTGATTTTCACCAACGTTGCCTTGACCGACGATGACGATGTCTGGTGGGAGGGCATGACTCGGGAGCCGCCGGCACATCTTACGGACTGGCAGGGTCGGTCATGGACGCCTGGCTGCGGACGCAAAGCGGCGCATCCCAACGCGCGCTTTACCGTAGCCGCGACACAGTGTCCGTCGCTCGATCCGGAATGGGATAACCCGGACGGCGTCCCGATTTCCGCATTTATCTTTGGCGGGCGCCGTGGCGACACGATGCCGTTGGTGGTTGAGTCGACGAGCTGGGAGGACGGCGTGTACAAGGCGGCGACGATGGGGTCCGAGACGACCGCCGCCGCAACCGGGAAGGTCGGGGAGGTGCGGCGCGATCCGTTTGCAATGCTGCCCTTCTGCGGCTACCACATGGGCGATTACTTCGGGCACTGGCTGGCGATGGGGCACGCCGTCCCGCAGCCGCCGAAAATCTTCAGCGTCAACTGGTTCCGCACCGACGCCGAGGGCAAGTTCGTTTGGCCGGGTTTCGGCCAGAACATGCGCGTGCTGAGATGGATTGTGCAGCGCTGCCGCAGCCAGGCGCGTGGCGTGGAAACCGCGCTCGGGCTGCAACCCGAATACGACGACCTCGACTGGAACGGGCTCGAGTTCAGCGCGGAGCGCTTCGGGCACGTGATGCGCGTCGAACGCGAACTCTGGGAGCGGGAACTCGCCGCCCACGATCAACTGTTCGCAAAGCTGGGCACGAAACAGCCAGGGACACTGACCGCGCTGCGGCGGAGTCTCGGCGCCAAGCTCGCCCTCTAAAGACCGCGCCGTCGAATCGGCGCATCTCAAGGCTCGCTGTTCCTAGCGCGCGACGCTCAAAAGCCTCCCCGTCCACCTATTTGAGCTTGTGGGGCGGCGCTGCGAACAGTAGAATGAGGCTATTGGCAATCGCTCTCAGCAAGCGTTTTCTGCAAGCGGTCTCAGCAATCGATTGCACGTGGTGCCTGAACGGCCTTCTCCTGTCACCCTGCGCGAAGTCGCGCGCGCGGCCGGCGTCTCGACTGCTTCGGCCTCCCGTGCCTTGACGCGAGAGGGGGCGGTGAGCGCCGACCTGCGGCGGCGCATTCTGGCCGCGGCCGAGAGATTGGGATATGCACCGAACCTCGCCGCGCGGGTCCTGGCAGGGCGCGGGTCGGGCTTGGTCGGGGTACTGGTCAAGACCCTGGAGGACCCGTTGCTCGCTGCTGCAATCATGGGGCTGGAGCACCGGCTCGCGCATGCGGGCTACGGCGTGCTGATCGCGGCCTCGGGCGCGTCGCCGGGGCAAAGTCTGTTGGCGCTGCGCGCGCTCCTCGGCCGTGGCGCCGAGGCGCTGGTACTCGCCGAACCGGCGCACGCAGAGGAACTCGCCGCAGCGATCCACACCCGTGGGGTGCCGTACGCCGGGATTGGCGAGCGCGCGAGCGGCGGCGAACGCGGCATCGATCTGGGGCAGCGGCGTGGCGCCGCACTCGCCGGTCGCTATCTGCTCGACCTGGGTCATCGCCGCATCGCCGTGATTGCTCCGGCCAGCTCAGGGATGGCTGGGGCCGTCGCGGAGACACTTGCCGGCACCGGCGCAGCGCGGTTCCCCGACGGGATGCGGCCGGCGCAAGACCCTGCAGAAGCCCAGCACGGCATGCGGGTCCTTCTGGATGGCCAGACGGTACCGACGGCGGTGATCTGCGGCAGCGACCTGCTCGCAATGGCGGCGCTGCGGGAATGCTTGCGGCGGGGAGTCGCGGTCCCGCGGGAGGTGTCCATCATCGGTTTCGGCGATGCCGAATTCGCCCGCCGGGCCGTTCCGGCACTGACCACACTGCGCGTGCTTCCGGCCGAACTCGGAGCGCGCGTCGCGGCAAGCTTGCTGCTGAGCCTACAGCACGGCGATCTGCCCCCCGCAATCGAAGCCCCGGTCAAGCTGGTTGTGCGGGAATCGACGGGACCCGCCCCGCGCTGACGCGACCGAACCCCGCGGTGATGTTCCACGTGGAACGTCGGCCATTTTGTTTCACGTGGAACAGGCGGGCCGGGAAAGCGCCGCGGCTTCTGTCGCTGCCCGGTTTGCCGTATCATCGGCGCTCGTTTCCGCGGCTGATTTTCGGCGTAAACCCATGCAGTTTCCAAACCACTTCGACGTGATCGTGGTCGGTGGCGGCCACGCCGGCACCGAGGCCGCGCTGGTTGCCGCCCGCATGGGTCGGCGCACGCTGCTGCTCACCCACAGCATCGAGACGCTCGGTCAGATGTCCTGCAACCCCTCGATCGGCGGCATTGGCAAGGGCCATCTGGTCAAGGAAATCGATGCGCTCGGGGGCGCAATGGCGCTTGCCACCGACGAGGCGGGCATCCAGTTTCGGACGCTCAATTCCAGCAAAGGGCCGGCGGTGCGTGCCACCCGCGCGCAGGCTGACCGGATTCTCTACAAGCAGGCGATCCGTGCGCGGCTCGAAAACCAACCCAACCTGACCTTGTTCCAGCAAGCCGTCGACGATCTCGTGCTCGAGGGCGATGACGTAACCGGCGTTGTGACGCAGATTGGCATCCGCTTTGACGCCACCGCGGTCGTGCTGACGACGGGGACGTTTCTATCGGGCTTGATCCACGTGGGGCTCAAGAATTACGAAGCCGGTCGTGCCGGCGAGCCCCCCGCCAAGACCCTAGGCTCCCGGCTGCGCGAGCTCGAACTTCCCGCCGGGAGGCTCAAGACCGGCACGCCGCCGCGTCTGGACGGCCGCACAATCGATTTTTCGCAGCTCGCCGTGCAGCCGGGTGACGAGCCGGCGCCGGTATTCTCGTTTCTGGGTGACCGGTCGATGCATCCGCGGCAGCTGCCGTGCTGGATCACGCATACCAACGAGCGCACGCACGAGATCATCCGTGGGGGGCTGGACCGTTCGCCGCTATTCACCGGCGTCATCAAGGGCGTAGGCCCGCGATATTGCCCGTCGATCGAGGACAAAGTCGTCCGCTTTGCCGAGCGCAAAAGCCACCAGGTCTATCTCGAGCCCGAGGGACTCGGAACCAACGAGATCTACCCGAACGGCATCTCCACTTCGCTTCCCTTCGATGTCCAGCTGGCGCTCGTGCGCTCGATGCAAGGGTGCGACCGGGCGCACATCCTCCGCCCCGGCTATTCGATCGAGTACGACTATTTCGACCCACGTGCCCTCAAGGCCAGCCTCGAGTCCAAGGCGATCGGCGGGCTCTTCTTCGCCGGTCAGATAAACGGGACCACGGGCTATGAAGAGGCCGCGGCACAGGGACTCCTCGCCGGCATCAACGCGGCGCGTTGGGTAACGGGAGAAGACAGCTGGTCGCCGCGGCGCGATGAAGCCTACCTCGGCGTGCTCGTTGACGATCTGGTGACCCGCGGGGTGAGCGAGCCCTATCGCATGTTTACCAGCCGTGCCGAATACCGGCTGCAGCTGCGCGAAGACAATGCCGACCTGCGCCTGACCGACGTTGGCCGCCGCTTGGGCAGCGTCGACGATCGGCGTTGGGAGGTATTCTCCCGCAAGCGCGACGCGGTCGCGTTTGAGCTCGAACGGTTGAAGTCGACCTGGGTCGACCCGCGCGTGCTCGAGCGCGTAGATGCCGAGCGCGTGCTGGGCCACACGCTCGAGCGCGACGCCACGCTCGCCGAACTGCTGCGCCGACCGGGCGTCACGTATGCCAACCTGATGACGCTGCCGGGGGCGGGGGTGGCCGCCGCACCTGCGGTGGCCGAGCAGGTCGAGATTGCGAGCAAATACGCCGGCTACATCGCGCGCCAGAACGAAGAGATCGGCCGGCGCGCCGCGCAGGAAACACAGCGCCTGCCGACCAATCTTGATTACCGTAAGGTGCGTGGGCTTTCGGTCGAGGTGCAGCAGAAACTCAATGAGCACCAGCCGGAGACAGTCGGCCAGGCGGCACGCATTTCCGGTGTGACCCCCGCGGCGATCTCTCTGCTGCTGGTGTATCTCAAGCGCGGATTCAACGACGCGCACGCGAGTCCTGAAAAACTCACGGCATGACGCTCGAAGGAGCGCTTGCCGCGGGCATTGCCGCGCTTGGCCTCCACGTTGATGCCGGCGCGCAGACAAAGCTGCTCGCGTACGTGGCGCTGCTCGAAAAATGGAACCGCACGTACAACCTGACCGCAATTCGCGAGCCTGTCCGGATGGTGACGCACCATCTGCTCGACGCACTCGCGACGCTGCCCCACCTGCCGCAACAGCGGGCGCTGCGACTGATCGATGTCGGCAGCGGCGGCGGCCTGCCTGGCGTGCCACTGGCGATCGCGCGCCCCGATTGGCAGGTGACTCTGCTCGACAGCAATCGCAAGAAGGCCGCGTTCCTGCGCCAGGTAGTCGCCGAGCTCAGTCTGCCCAATGTGACGATCGTGGCGACGCGGGTCGAAGATTACGTGCCCGAGATCCCGTTCGACGTCGCCATCAGCCGGGCGTTTGCACCGTTGCCGACCTTTGTTGCCGGTGCGCGCCACCTTGTCGGCGCGGGGGGTCGCCTGGCCGCGCTCAAGGGTGGCAATCCGCGTGAGGAACTCGCAGCCCTGCCCGCCGGCGTCGAGGTCGTGGCGCTGCCGGTGCTCCATGTTCCGGGTGTCGACGGCGAGCGGCATCTGGTGATGGTGCAAGCGATCAGCACCTCGAAATGACCAAGATCATCGCAGTCGCCAACCAGAAAGGTGGCGTGGGCAAGACGACGACGGCCGTGAATCTTGCCGCCAGCCTGGTCGCGATGAAGCGCCGGGTATTGCTCGTCGACCTCGATCCCCAAGGCAATGCGACCATGGGTTCCGGCGTCGATAAGCGAGCGCTTACTTACACGATATACCAAGTATTGCTGGGGGAAAAGAAAATCGCCGAAGTGCGAACGACCTCCCCCTCGGGCGGCTTTGATCTCGTTCCATCGAACCGCGAGCTCGCCGGCGCCGAGGTCGAACTGGTCGATTTGCCGGAACGCGAAATGCGCCTGAAGGATGCGCTTGCCGAGGCCCTGTCGCAGATTCGGGTCGCGATCGCCGAAGTGGTCCAGGACTACGACTTCATTCTGCTCGATTGCCCTCCTTCATTGTCGCTGCTCACCCTCAATGGCCTGTGCGCCGCCGACAGCGTGCTGATACCGATGCAGTGCGAATATTACGCTCTCGAGGGTTTATCCGACCTCGTCCAGACAATTCGGCGAGTGCGCGCGAACCTGAACCCGAAGCTCGAGATCGAGGGCCTGCTGCGCACGATGTACGATCCGCGCAGCACGCTGGCGCTCAATGTGTCGGCGGATCTGCAGAAACACTTCGGCGAAAAGGTCTACCGCACCGTGATCCCGCGCAACATTCGTCTCGCCGAGGCGCCGAGCTACGGCATCCCGGCGTTGTATCTCGACAAAGCCTCGAAGGGCGCGCAGGCGTATCTCGCGCTCGCCGGCGAGATGCTGCGGCGGAGCGAGGCGGCCGGGGCGGCTGCACCGGAGCCCGCAATTGGAGTTGCCGATGGCTAAACTTAAAGGGCTCGGTCGCGGGCTCGACGCGTTATTGTCCGGATCCGACGAGAAGGCAAGCGACGCGCTGCAGTCGCTGCCGCTCGACCGCGTAGGCTCCGGCCGTTACCAACCGCGCACGCGCATGGACGAAGCGGCGCTCGCCGAGCTCGCCGAATCGATCAAGGCGCAGGGCGTGATGCAGCCGATCCTGGTGCGACCGATCGATGCCGGACGCTACGAAATCATCGCCGGAGAGCGGCGCTGGCGCGCGGCTCAACGCGCCGGTCTGAAGGAAATTCCGGCGCTGGTTCGTGTCGTGACTGATCAGGCCGCGCTTGCGCTGTCGCTGATCGAGAATATCCAGCGCGAAGATCTCAACCCGCTTGAAGAAGCGCAAGGCATCGCCCGCCTGCTCGAAGAATTCGGGCTTACCCACGAAGCTGCCGCGCGAGCGATCGGACGTTCGCGAAGTGCGGTCACCAATCTGTTGCGCCTCACGCAGCTCGCAGCGCCGGTGCAGGCACTGCTGCTCGCCGGGAAACTCGACATGGGACATGCGCGGGCGCTGCTCGCACTGACCACGGCACGGCAGGCCGCCGCCGCGGCGACGGTGGTCGCCGAGGGGCTCTCGGTGCGCGACGCGGAGCGGCTGGTGCAAGCCACGCTGCAGCCAGGCACGCGTAAAGCGAAACCGGGCAGGCGGCGCAGCGCGGACGCCGACCTCCTCCGCCTGGAAAGCGAGCTCGCCGAAGCGCTTGGCGCGGCGGTGCGGATCGAGCCGACGAAAAAGGGCGCGGGCCGGGTGGTGATTCGCTATTCGAGCCTAGATCAGCTCGACGGAATCCTGGCTAAGCTGCGTTAGCCGAGCTGCGCCAGCATCGTCTCCGCTCCGGAGACCTCGTACTTGCCGGGTGCCTCGACATTCAGGGTTTTGACGACGCCGTCTTCGACCAGCGCGGAAAAGCGCTGGCAGCGCACCCCCATGTTGCGCGCCACCAGGTCGAGTTCCAGACCCAGCGCCTTGGTGTAGCTCGCGCTGCCATCGCCCATCATGCGGACCTTGCCCGACGCCTTCTGGTCTTTCGCCCAGGCGCCCATGACGAACGCGTCGTTCACCGACATGCAGAGGATGTCCGCGACCCCCTTGGCCTTGAGCTTGTCATAATTGGCGACATAACTCGGGACGTGCTTGGCGGAACAGGTCGGCGTGAATGCCCCGGGCAAGCCGAACAGCACAATCTTCTTCCCGCGCGTGAGATCGTCGATCTTGAAGTCATTCGGCCCGAGGGTGCAGCCGGCGGTTTCGACCTCGATGAATTCGCTGAGGCTGCCAGCGGGGAGCCGGTCGCCAACCTTGATCGTCATTGGAATCTCCTCGTTACGGGCGCACGCAGCCAGTGCCGTCGGCTGCAGCACGTTGAAACTCGAATTGTAGCGGAAAATGCGCGCCGGCAAGCACGCTGCGGGCGTTGCGCATGGCGTGCGCGGCGGTCTTGTCGACACCTGCGCGAAGGCGTAACTTCAGCAGTCCGTTACCGGGCGGAAGCAACAAGGGAGAACAATATGGCGCAGACGAACAGCCCACGCGGCCGCGCTGCGACCCTTCTCATCGCGACGAGAAAGGGACTGTGGCAATTGCAAAGCGATGCATCGCGCCGCCGCTGGCGACTTGTGGGCCCGCAATTCCTCGGCCACATTGTTCACCATGCGGTTGCCGATCCGCGCGATCGCAAGACCATGCTCGCCGCGGCACGCACGGGGCATCTCGGTCCGACCGTTTTTCGCTCGACCGACCGGGGCCGCACATGGCACGAGGCCAAGCAGCCGCCTGCGTTTCGCGAAGGCAGCGGCCGCGTCGTCGACCATACTTTCTGGCTGACGCCAGGGCACGCAGCGATGCCGGGTGTCTGGTATGCCGGGACCTCGCCGCAGGGTTTGTTCCGCTCCGAAGACTCGGGCGCCACGTGGCGCGGTGTGGATGGCTTCAATGACCATGCCCGTCGCAAAGCATGGTGCGGCGGCGATCAGGACGGCACTCCCGACGGAGCCAAGCTCCACTCGGTGCTGATCGACCCGCGCGACCCGCATCACATGTACATCGGCATGTCCGGCGGCGGCGTCTTCGAGTCGAGCGATGGCGGCGCCGACTGGCGGCCGCTGAATCGCGGCGTGCGCGCGGATTTTCTGCCCGATCCGGATCCCGAATACGGCCACGACCCGCATTGCGTTCGCCTGCACCCGGCGTTGCCGGACCGGCTGTATCAGCAGAATCATTGCGGCATCTATCGTCTTGATCGCCCCGCTGAGCGCTGGCAGGACATCGGCGCGACCATGCCCAAGAGCGTCGGCGATATCGGCTTTCCGATGGTCCTGCACCCGCGCGATCCGGAGACGCTGTGGGTGTTCCCCATGGATGGCTCCAAGGTCTGGCCGCGGGTGTCGCCCGGCGGAAAACCCGCCGTGTACCGCTCGGTCAACGGCGGCAAGACCTGGCAACGCCACGCGACCGGGTTGCCGTCGACCCAGGCGTGGCTCACCGTCAAGCGCCAGGCGATGACTGCCGACAGCGGTGAGCCGGTGGGCGTTTTCTTTGGCACGACGAGCGGTGAAGTCTGGGGCAGTCGCGACGAGGGTCGCACCTGGAAATGCCTGGCGGCGCATCTGCCGCACATCTACGCCGTCGAAGCCGTGTAGAAGCGCGGCGACGCAGCGGGTGGCGATGCGTGTCCTTATTCCTGCGCCCTTGCGCTCCTACACCGCGGATGCGACATCGGTCAGCGCGGAAGGCAGGACGCTCGACGAACTCGCAACCGATCTCGACCACCGCTACCCGGGCTTGCGTTTCCGGATCATCGATGAGCAGGGCCAGATTCGGCCGCACATCCGATTCTTCGTTAACGGCGCGCAGAAGCGCGACCTCGCCGAGCCGCTCGCTGCGGCGGATGAAGTATTGATCGTTTGCGCGTTGTCGGGAGGCTAGAGACACCGCCGCAGCAGGATTCCGCAACGCAACATTCGTTGACGCATTGCGGCAAGAAACCTTACAATCCAAAACTTTGCTTGATCTTCGGTGTTCCACCCCGCGTCGATTCCCGCCCCGCGTTACCCAGCCGGCCAGATTGCCCTCTGGCAGTTGCTGGCGAGTGGGGCGGCAGCGGGGGCCGGAGGCTGGTGGGCCGGCTGGCACGGGGCTTTGTCCGCGATTTTGGGGGGTGTCGTGAACATCTCGGCCGGCGTCGTGTTCGCGCTGCTGGTGCGGCTCGGCCGCTCTGGGACGGCAGCCGCCACGGTCCGGACAATGATCCGAGCCGAAGCGGCAAAGATAGCGGTCATCGTGTTGCAACTGTGGTTGGTCTTGACCAGCTACCGGGATATTGTGCACGGCGCGTTCATTGCTGCGTTCGTGCTCACGGTGCTCGTTGCGCAGGCGGCGATTCTGATTCGAGACTGATCGATCGACAATGCAGGAACCGGCCATGGCCGCTGAAACCGAACTCGACGCGACAACCTACATCCAGCACCACCTCACGTTCTTCGCCGAGCCGGTGCGGGAGCAAGGCGGCTTCTGGACGATCCACTACGACACGGTCATTACCTCGGCCATTCTGGGCATCTTGGTACTGGGTTTTTTCTGGCTCGTTACCCGCAAGGCGACCAGCGGCGTTCCGTCGAAGACGCAGGCGTTCGTTGAGTTGGCCGTCGAATTCGTGAACGATCAGGTGAAAAGCCTGTTTCACCACGACTATAAGGTCGTGGCGCCGATCGCACTTACCGTCGGCCTGTGGGTGCTACTCATGAACGCGATGGACTTTCTGCCAGTCGACGTCATGGCGTGGATCTATCAGCACGTCTTCCATCTGCACGAATGGCGGGGCGTGCCGACGGCGGACGTGAACACGACCTTCGCGTTGTCGCTATCCGTGTTCGGACTGATGATCTTCTACAGCATCAAGGTCAAGGGTCTCGGTGGATGGCTGCACGAGCTGCTCGCGACGCCGTTCGGCCTCAAGCCGCTCTGGCTTTCGCCCCTGCTGATCATTTTCAACCTGCTCTTCAATCTGATCGAATACGTCTCCAAGCCGCTTTCACATTCGCTGCGGCTGTACGGGAACATGTATGCGGGCGAAATCATCTTTCTGCTCTTGGGTTTGTGGGCGGCAACCGGCGTCACCGGTGTCGTTGTCGGTGGCGTGCTACACCTCGGCTGGTCAATCTTCCATATCCTGATCGTCGTCCTGCAGGCTTACATATTTATGATGCTGACCATCGTCTACATCGCGATGGCACATGAACACCATTAGCACGATTCTAGAGTCCAAAACTCCGTTCAGAAAGGAAAGCCAATGGAAAAGCTGCAACTGATTGCGCAGATCCAGGCGTACACGGGCATCGGTATCGGCCTGATGATCGGCCTCGGCGCGCTTGGCGCGTGCGTCGGCGTGGGCATCATGTGCTCGCGCTTTCTCGAAGGCGCGGCGCGCCAGCCGGAAATGATCCCGGCGCTGCAGGCGAAAGTGTTTCTGTTGCTTGGCCTGATCGACGCGTCATTCATCATCGGGCTGGGTATTGCGATGCTGTTTGCCTTCGGCAATCCGCTGATCCCGCCGGAACTCAAGCTCAGGTAGAGATCCGCGCGTCTGTCTTCGCCGCAAAGGAACAGCAATGAACATCAACCTGACGCTGCTGATGCAGGCGGTCGCGTTCGCGGTTTTCATCGTGCTGTGCGCCAAATTCATCTGGCCGGTTCTGATGCGGGCGATCGAGACCCGCCAGCAGCAGATCGCCGACGGTCTCGCTGCCGGCGAGGAAGGAAGGCAGAGCCTTTCCCGGGCTGAGAAGCGAATCGCCGAAATGCTCACCGAAGCCAAGACAAGGGCCTCCGATATCGTCGCCCAGAGCGAGAAGCTGAAGGGCGAAACGGTCGAGGAGGCGCGGGTCGAGGCGCGGACAGAGGCCGAACGCATCCTTGCGGCGGCGAAGGCCGAGATCGAGCAGGAGGTCCAGCGCGCAAAGGAAGCGCTGCGCGGGCAGGTCGCCGAACTCGCCGTTGCCGGCGCCGCCAAAATCCTCAAGCGCGAGGTCGACGCGAAAGCGCACGCCGGGCTCCTGGCGGAGCTGCAGAAGCAGCTCTGAGTACGCATGGCCGAGCAGATCACCGTCGCCCGTCCCTACGCCGAAGCCGTATTCGCACTGGCACGTGAGCAGAATGCGCTGCCGGTGTGGGCGGAAATGCTCCGCATGGCGAGCCATGTTGCAAGCGATGAACGCGTGCGCACGGCGCTCGACAACCCGCGGCTTTCCGTCGCGGCGAAAGAATCACTATTCCTGGCGATCTGCGCGGACAAGCTGAACGCCGACGGCAAGAGCTTGGTCCGTGTTCTGCTCGAGGCCGATCGCTTCAGCTTGCTGCCGGAAATCCAGGAGCTATTCGGCACACTCAAGGATGGGGCCGATGGCGTTGTCCGGGCACAGATCGTCAGTGCCTTTCCCATCGGCGAGGCGGAGTTAACCGGGCTCAAGTCGGCACTGGAGCGGCGCTTCGGCAAGAAGATCGAAGCGGTGGTGAGCGTCGACCCGCAGCTGATCGGCGGGGCGAAAGTTGTGGTCGGCGACACCGTAATCGACGGCTCAGTGCAGGGTGAACTCCAGGCAATGGCCAGCCACTTGCGAACGTAGTCTGAATCATTGACGCAGGGTTCCGGCGATTGCCGGGGCCTCGCGAGGAAAAATCATGCAGTTGAATCCATCGGAAATCAGCGAACTCATCAAGACCAAGATCCAGAATCTGGACACGAGTGCGGAAGTCCGGACTCAAGGCACCGTGGTATCGCTCACCGACGGCATCGCGCGCGTCCACGGGCTGTCAGACGCGATGCAGGGCGAGATGATCGAGTTCCCCAACAACACGTTTGGTCTCGCGCTCAATCTCGAGCGCGACTCGGTCGGCAGCGTGATTCTCGGCGCCTATGAGCACATCACCGAAGGCGACACGGTCAAATGCACGGGGCGGATTCTGGAGGTGCCGGTCGGCCCCGAACTGATTGGTCGGGTCGTGAACGCCCTGGGGCAGCCGATCGACGGCAAGGGTCCCGTCAATGCCAAGGCCACCGACGTCATCGAGAAGGTCGCGCCCGGCGTGATCTGGCGCCAGAGCGTGTCGCAGCCGGTGCAAACGGGGCTCAAGTCGATCGATGCGATGGTGCCGATCGGTCGCGGCCAACGCGAGTTGATCATAGGCGATCGCCAGACCGGCAAGACCGCGGTCGCGATCGATACGATCATCAACCAGAAGGGCAAGGAGCTTACCTGCATCTACGTTGCGATCGGCCAGAAGGCGTCGTCGATCATGAACGTGGTGAAGAAACTGGAGGAAACCGGCGCGATGGCGTACACGATTGTCGTCGCCGCCTCCGCGTCGGACTCGGCAGCGATGCAGTACATCGCGCCGTATTCCGGCTGCACGATGGGCGAGTACTTCCGCGATCGCGGCCAGGATGCGCTCATCATCTACGACGACCTGACCAAGCAGGCGTGGGCGTATCGGCAGATCTCCTTGCTGCTGCGCCGGCCACCGGGCCGCGAGGCCTACCCTGGCGACGTGTTTTACCTGCACTCGCGGTTGCTCGAGCGCGCGGCGCGTGTCAACGTCGAATACGTCGAAAAGTTCACCAAGGGGGCCGTCAAGGGAAAGACCGGATCGCTTACAGCGCTGCCGATCATCGAGACGCAGGCCGGTGACGTGACGGCGTTTGTGCCGACCAACGTCATCTCGATCACCGACGGACAGATCTTTCTCGAGACCGATCTTTTCAACGCGGGTATCCGGCCGGCGATCAACGCCGGCATTTCGGTGTCGCGCGTCGGCGGCGCGGCGCAAACCAAGGTGATCAAGAAGCTGGGCGGCGGGGTGCGCCTCTCGCTTGCCCAGTACCGCGAACTCGCGGCGTTCGCGCAGTTCGCGTCCGACCTGGACGAAGCGACGCGCAAGCAGCTCGACCGGGGACGCCTGGTCACCGAGCTGATGAAACAGCCGCAATACGCGCCGCTCTCGGTGGCCGATCAGGCGGTGACGCTGTTTGCGGTAAACCGGGGTTACTACGACGACGTGGCGGTGGAGAAGGCGCTCGCGTTCGAGAGCGGGTTGCGGGCGTTTCTGAAGAGCAAGTACTCGGCGCTGATCGAAAAGATCGAATCGACGAAGGACCTCGACGGCGAAGGGGAGCAGGCCCTTTCCGCCGCGATCGCGGACTTCAAGCAGAACGGGACCTGGTAGGAAGCGGCAGCAATGGCCAGCCCGAAGGAAATCCGGGGCAAGATCAAGAGCGTGCAGAGCACGCGCAAGATCACCAAGGCGATGGAAATGGTCGCCGCCTCGAAGATGAAAAAAGCGCAGGACCGGATGCGCGCTTCGCGACCGTACGTCGGTCGCATGCTGGCGCTGGCGCGCAACCTCGCGCTGGCCAACCCGGAATACCGCCATCCGTTTCTGGTGAAGCGTCCCGGCACCAAGAACGTCGGGCTCATCGTCGTCACGTCCGACAAGGGTCTGTGCGGCGGACTCAACACCAACGCACTGCGCCTGGCATTGGCGAAGAGCAAGGAATGGCAGGCGCACGGTGTCGGCGTCAAGGTAACGCCGATCGGCGGCAAAGGGTTCAGTTTCATGCAGCGCCTCGCCGCGGAGATCGTTTCGTATGTGACCGGCCTCGGCGATCGGCCGTCGCTGGACAAGGTGATCGGGCCGGTCAAGGTTCAGCTCGATCTCTACCTCGACGGCAAGATCGACGAGCTACATCTGGTAGCGACTCGCTTCGAAAACACCATGAGACAGACGCCGCTCGAGGTGCAGATCCTGCCGATCGCCGATCTGAGCGACGAATCGCAGAAGCGCGCCTATCCATGGGACTACATTTACGAGCCGGATGCGAAGACCGTACTCGACGAGTTGCTGCGCCGGTACATCGAATCGGTCGTCTATCAGGCGATCAACGAAAACATGGCGTCGGAGCAGAGCGCGCGCATGGTGGCCATGAAGGCGGCCTCCGACAACGCGGAAACGATCATCGACGAGTTGCAGTTGATCTACAACAAGACGCGTCAGGCCGGGATCACGAAGGAACTCTCGGAGATCGTCGGCGGCGCCGCCGCCGTCTGAGATGACTGAATGGGTCGAGAACAGGGAAATGCCATGAACGAAGGCACAGTTGTGCAGTGTATCGGCGCGGTGATCGACGTGGAATTCTCGCGCGAACAGCTGCCCAAGATTTACGACGCGCTGACCCTCGAGGGCACCGAGCTGACGCTGGAAGTGCAGCAACAGCTCGGCGACGGCGTTGTGCGCACGATCTGCCTCGGGTCGGCGGACGGCCTGAGGCGCGGGATGAAGGTCAAGAACACGGGCGCTGGTATTTCGGTACCGGTCGGGCCCGCGACGTTGGGCCGCATCATGGACGTACTCGGCCGCCCGATCGACGAACGGGGGCCCGTCGCTGCTGAAGTCAGGATGCCGATCCATCGCGACGCCCCGACCTTCGAGGAGCTCTCGCCGTCGACCGAGCTTCTCGAGACCGGCATCAAGGTCATCGACCTGGTATGCCCGTTCGCCAAGGGCGGCAAGGTCGGGCTATTCGGCGGCGCTGGCGTGGGCAAGACCGTGAACATGCTCGAGCTCATCAACAATATCGCCACACAGCATGCCGGGCTGTCGGTGTTCGCCGGCGTCGGCGAGCGCACGCGCGAAGGCAATGACTTCTACCACGAGATGATAGGAGCGGAGGTAATCAAGCTCGACAACCTGCCGGAGTCGAAGGTGGCAATGGTCTACGGACAGATGAACGAGCCACCAGGCAACCGTCTGCGCGTGGCGCTGACCGGGCTTACCATGGCCGAGTTCTTCCGCGACGAGGGCCGTGACGTACTGCTGTTCATCGACAACATCTACCGTTACACGCTTGCCGGCACCGAGGTATCCGCGCTGCTCGGCCGCATGCCGTCCGCCGTGGGCTACCAGCCAACGCTGGCCGCGGAAATGGGCGAATTGCAGGAACGCATCACGTCGACCAAGACCGGCTCGATCACATCGATTCAGGCGGTGTACGTGCCCGCCGACGATCTGACCGATCCTTCGCCGGCGACGACCTTCGGCCACCTTGACTCGACGGTCGTGCTATCGCGGGACATCGCCTCGCTGGGTATCTATCCGGCGGTCGATCCGCTCGATTCGACCTCGCGCCAGCTCGACCCGCACGTCGTCGGCGAGGAGCACTACACGGTTGCGCGGCGGGTGCAGCAGACGCTGCAGCGCTACAAGGAGCTGCGCGACATCATCGCGATTCTGGGCATGGACGAGCTCTCGCCCGAGGACAAGCTCAGCGTCGCCCGGGCGCGCAAGATCCAGCGCTTTCTGTCGCAACCCTTCCATGTGGCGGAAACGTTCACCGGCACGCCGGGCAAGTACGTCTCGCTCAAGGACACGATCAAGGGGTTCAAGGCGATTGTGGACGGCGAATACGATCACCTGCCCGAGCAGGCGTTCTACATGATCGGCGCGATCGAAGAAGCAGCCGACAAAGCGAAGACGTTGCAGTAACGCGCAACCCTACATGGCCAATACCATCCACGTCGACGTCGTCAGTCTGGTCGAGTCGATCTACTCCGGCGAGGCGGAGTTTGTCGTCCTCCCGGGCGTCATGGGCGAGCTCGGGGTGTATCCCAAGCACGCGCCGCTGATCACGCAGATCAAGCCCGGTGAGGTGCGCATCAAGATTCCGGGGCAGGAGGAAGAGCAGATCGTGTTCGTCCAGGGCGGCTTTCTCGAAGTGCAGCCCGATGTCGTGACCGTGCTTTCCGACACCGCGATCCGAGCGCACGATCTGGACGAGGCCAAGGCCCTCGAGGCCAAGCAGCGCGCCGAGGAGGCGATGCAGAACAAGGTGTCGAAGGAAGAGGTCGCGAAAGCCCAAGGCGAGCTTGCCGGCGCGCTCGCGCAACTCGCCGCCATCCGCCGCCTGCGCCGCGGCCGCGCCTAGCCGGCGAGCCGGGAAGAAATCCGACGCCTCAGCCCGCCAGCTGTTGCTCCGCCAGCGTCACCCAATAGCTCGCGCCAATCGGCAGCACGGCGTCGTTGAAGTCGTACTGGGGGCTGTGGATGTTCGGGGTGTCAGCGTCGCGCCCGGCGCCGAGCCACACGTAGCAGCCGGGCTTCGCCTGCAGCATGAAGGCGAAATCCTCGCTTCCCATTTCCGGGGTCGGATCGGTATCGACCTGCTCGGGGCCCACGACCGCGGCCGCCGCCGCGATGGCGTAGTGCGTCTCGGTTTCGCTGTTGACGAGCGCAGGGTAGCGGCGCTCATAGCGAACGGTCGCACTGATGTCGAACGTCGCGGCGACCCCGGCGACGATCCCCCTTAGCCGTCGCTCGATCAGGTCCTGGACGTCGCGCCTGAAGCTGCGTACCGTGCCGCGTAACACGACTTCCTGCGGAATGACGTTCCAGGTATCGCCGCCATGCACCTGCGTCACGCTTACCACTCCCGCATCCTGCGGATGAAGGTTGCGCGCGACGATCGTCTGCAGCGCGGTGATTGTTTGCGCAGCGAATAGCATCGGATCCTTGCCGGTGTACGCCATCGCCGCATGCGCACCCTTGCCTGTGGCGACGATTTCGAAGATGTCGTACGCACCCATCAATGGCCCCGCCCGCATCGCGAACGTCCCCGCGGGCATGCGCGGCCAGTTGTGCATACCGTACACCGCGCGCATCGGGAAGCGCTCGAACAAGCCTTCCTCCACCATGACCCGGCCACCGCCTTCGTTCTCCTCGGCGGGTTGAAAGATGAAGTAGACCGTGCCGGCGAACGCCTTTCTGCGCGCCATCGCCCTGGCCGCGCCGAGCAGCATCGCTGTGTGGCCGTCATGGCCACAGGCGTGCATCCGGCCCTCGTGGCGCGAAGCATAGGGCACACCGGATCTTTCGAGGATGTGCAGCGCATCGAGATCAGCGCGCAAGCCGATCGCATTGGGCGCCGCTCCGTTGCCGCCGCGGAGAACGCCGACGACACCGGTCTTCGCCAGGCCCGTGTGCACCTCCAGGCCGAAGGACCTGAGCTTGTCGGCAACAAATGCTGCAGTCGCCGTCTCCTCGAACGCCGTCTCGGGATGGGCGTGAATATGGTGCCGCCATTCACTCATCTCGTCGGCGAGCGCACTCACCTCGGGCAGGATGTTCATGCGTGATCTCGACAGAATGTCATGGTTGCGCTTGAGACGCGATGGTAGCGCAGAATCCTCGCGCCGGCTGCGGTAGAATCGCCGCTGCGCGCCGGCCGCCAGCATGCCCACTCCCGAAGCCTCGCCCTATGACCTCGCGATTGTCGGCGGGGGAATCAACGGCGTTGGCATCGCACGCGATGCTGCGGGACGGGGGTTCAAGGTGCTGCTCGTCGAACGGGACGACCTCGGAGCGCACACCTCGTCTTCGAGCACCAAGCTCATCCACGGCGGGCTGCGCTATCTCGAATATTACGAATTCCGCCTCGTCGCCGAAGCGCTCGCCGAGCGCGAGGTCCTATTGCGCGCTGCGCCGCACATCATCTCGCCACTCCAGTTCGTCCTGCCGCACGAGCCGCACTTGCGGCCGGCGTGGATGATCCGCGCGGGCTTGTTCTTTTATGATCATATCGGCGGCCGCAAGTCGCTGCCCTCGTCGTTCGGGGTCAATCTGCGCAAGAGCAAATGGGGGGCCGGCCTCAAGGCAAAGTTCGACCGGGGTTTTGTCTATTCGGACGCTCGCGTCGACGACGCGCGCCTCGTGGTGCTGAACGCGATTGCCGCGAGAGAACTCGGCGCGGACATACGCACGCACACGAGCTTCGTCGGCGCGAGTCGCGACAACGGGCTCTGGCGCATCACGCTCGCCGATGCTTCCGGAGCGACAGTCCAAGCGCGGGCGCGCGGACTGGTCAATGCGGCAGGACCATGGGTTAAAGCGGTGCTCGATCAAGTGAACGCGGCGCCGAGCAAAGCGCAAGTGCGACACGTCAAGGGCAGCCACATCGTCGTGCCGCGCGCGCACGCGGAGCCCCACGCCTTCATTCTGCAGAATTCGGACCATCGGATCATATTCGTCATTCCTTACGAGGAGGCTTTTTCACTCATCGGGACCACCGACATACCGGTGGATGATTTCGACGCCCCGGTGGCCTCGAACGACGAGATCGACTACCTATGCAGGATCGCCAACGCGTACCTCGCGCACCCGATCGGTGCTGCCGATGTCGTGTGGACGTACAGTGGCGTGCGGCCGCTGTACGACGACGGTTCGGCGGATCCGTCAGCGGTGACGCGCGATTACGTGTTGAAGCTGGATTCCGACGAAGAGGGGCAGACGCCATTGCTCTCGATCTTCGGCGGCAAGATCACGACGTACCGCCGCCTCGCCGAGTCCGCTCTCGCGGAGCTCGCGCCTTTCTTTCCGCGGATGAAAGGACCCTGGACGCGCGCGAAACCGCTTCCCGGAGGAGACATGCCGCGCGGCCGCGTGGCCGCTTGCGCGCGCGACCTCGCCGCGCGCTACCCCGCGCTGCCCCCCGAGCTGCGCGGCGCGCTGCTGCATCGCCATGGCACGCGTACCCTGCGCGTCTTAGGACAGGCCAAGACCACGCAGGATCTGGGCACCCATTTCGGCCATACGCTGTACGCCGCGGAAGTCGACTATCTGGTCGCGCACGAATGGGCGCGCAGCGCCGAAGACGTGCTGTGGCGGCGAACCAAGTGCGGACTGCACCTCACCGTCGCGCAGCAAAACGCGCTGGCGGCGTATCTGTACGAGCAATACGGACACGGGCGACCGCCGTGATGCGGCCACTGACGACACTCCCTGCGACCGCGCAACGGGCGATCCGCGGTGTGTTGACCGATATCGACGATACGGTTTCGACCAGGGGCCGGGTTTCCGCCGCGGCGTATTCGGCGATGGAGCGACTGCGCGGCGCCGGTCTGCTGCTCATTCCGGTCACAGGTAGACCCGCGGGCTGGTGCGACCATATCGCGCGCATGTGGCCGGTCGACGCGGTCGTCGGCGAGAACGGCGGCTTGTACATGATTCACGACGAGCGCGCGCGTAAGCTACACAAGCGCTACGCTGACAGCGAGCTCGATCGGCGCGCCGCCCGCGCGCGAATGGCCGACATTGCGGCGAGAATCCTGCACGCGGTGCCGGGATGCGCGCTGGCCTCCGACCAGCCGTATCGGGACACCGACCTCGCGATCGACTACTGCGAAGACGTCGTGCCGTTGCCGCCTGAGGCCATCGATCGGATCGCGGCGCTGTTGCGCGCCGAGGGCATGACCGCCAGGGTTTCGTCGATCCACGTCAACGGCTGGTTTGGAGCACACGACAAGCTCTCGATGACACGAACACTGCTGCGGGAGGCGTTCGGCATCGATCTCGACAAGGAGTGCGAGCGATTCGTCTTCGTCGGCGACTCGCCCAACGACGCGCCGATGTTCGAGTTCTTCCCGAACTCGATCGGGGTTGCCAACG
Source organism: Edaphobacterium sp. (SeqCode) (assembly GCA_035937415.1). GTDB lineage: Bacteria > Pseudomonadota > Gammaproteobacteria > Burkholderiales > Casimicrobiaceae > PALSA-1003. The sequence continues at coordinate 60,805 of DASZIB010000032.1, forward strand.
TGCGCCGTTTCGCCGCTCGCATCGCCGCGCCGCCGCAGTACGTCACCGAGCGGGAGTCGGGTGCCGGGTTCGCGGAGCTCGCCGATTTTCTGCTGGCGCGCCGCTGATCCTGCGGTGCCTAGCGCGCCGCCGCGAGCTTGGCGAGGTCGATCTGCTTCAGCGCGCCGGTAAGTGCGGCAGCCTCGACGCCATCACCGCGAACGGTCACCGCGAACCGGTCGACGACGATAATGCCTACCTCGCCACTGCGCGCGCGCCGATCGTAGCGCTCGTGCATGAGTTGGCCGTCGACTTTGGTCGTGCGCTCGTAGCCGGTGTCCGTCTCCTTTTCCATGTTGGGATCGAACTTGGCGGCCAGGCCCGCGAGCCCCGACAGCGATGCCATGTCCGTGATTTCGATGTTGATGCTGGCGTTGGCGCCGTCGCTGTAACGCGCCGTCGCGCTGGATGCCTTCATCCCCATCGCTTCGCCGCTCTGACCCGAAGTTTCCTTGCGCAGCATGCCCGGCAGCGATTCGGGGAGGAGGTCCTTGAGCTTGTGAAAATCAACCGGCTGCACGTTCTTGCCGCCGGCGAGGATCTGGCCGACGGCGCCAAGCGCGGCGCTGGCGTCGACCTGGCCGCTGCTCCCAGGTGGTGGGCTGGTCGAGCCGCCGCCCTTGGCCTTTTCGGGCTGCTGCTCCTGATCGCCCATCTTCTCGAGTGCCTTGAGCGCGTCGCTCACGCGCGCCTTGTCGGCGTCGGACTTGCCGCCGAAAATATTGGAAAGCACGTTGGCCGCGGCGTCGCTGTCGCGCGCTCGTTCAGTCGAGTGGCCCAGTGCACTGAGCGCCCCAATCCCTACCAGACCGAGGCCGGTGACAGCGCAGGTGGTGAGCGCTGCAATGACAATCCACATCACGATCGCGCATAGCACCGTGACGATCGTATAGCCGATCGACTTCTCCTGCGGACAGCGCATCAGCACCGGCAGGCCGAGGTAGAGCAGGTATAAGCCATAGAGGGCGGCGATGATCCCGAGGATGCCTAGCATTGGGATCAGGTTCAGCACTCCGGCGACCCAGCCCGGCGTGAAGCTGTAAACGGTGACCTTGAGCGCGGCAAGCGAATTGCGCTGCCCGCCGAAACTAGGCGCGAGCACGTCGACGAGAAGGGCGATCAGGAACACCCCGAGGAAGGAGAGCAAAAACGCCAGGATCGCGTGTGCGACGCCGGCGACGATACCCACCCTGCCCAGGAGTGGCAGACCGATCACGCTTTGGCCGATGAGTGTCGCAATCACGCCAATGGCGACCAGCGGCGCGACGTAGCCCAGGTAGATGGCGCTCGCGGAAGTCGACTCGGCGGCGATCGCCGGCCACTCGGTCGACGGCGACAAGAGGATGTTCTTGACGCGTGCGAACAAGCCGTGCGCGGCCGCTGTGGGAGGAAGCCCGCCCAATCCCGGACCGGCGCTCGCGGCGTTACCTGCGGGTGGCGCGGTAGAACCCGCCGGGCCCTGGGCGGGCCGCGGCGCGATCACCGCCGCAGACATCGGGTCCGGTTGCGGGGCGGCCGGCTGCACCGAGCCGCCGACTGCCGCGCCGCAAAAATTGCAGAACTTCGCCCCCTCGGGGACCGGCTTGCCGCATTGAGCACAAAACATGTGGCTGACCCCTTGACGTTAGCGCTTCCGGCCCTGCGCCGCCGACGCGGCGATTTTGCGCCAGGACCATAGGGTATTCAATCGCGGCCGCACGCCACCTGAGCGAGGCTGCTCACCGCCCGGCGCGAGGCGTGGGTAGGTCGTCGGAGCGGGCGCAAGACCGGGCAGAACTGACGTGCGGCGGCAATCCGCAGGCGCGTCCGCAACGCGCCGCTGCGCGAGACATCGGCCGGCAACACGATACGAAGTAAGCGAACACTCACCGCCACGCCTTGTGCGGCTGTAGCACGCAACTTCTCGCGAAGTTCCAGCGCCGGCGTCGGCACCGAATCCGCCCCTGTCACAGCCGGGAAATCACCTTCGGGTACGCTATTTGCATGCGAACCTTAAGCTATCATGTCAGGCCTTTTCGCCAAGCGCCTAATGCGCCGCGAAAACGCCCGCGACGAGCGACTCGGACAATCGGCTGTCTGGGGCGGGAGGAGGAAGCGCGATGCTACGGTACGGCTTCAATATTCGAACGCGCAGCGGCCAGCGCGTGGACAACATCTGCATCATGGCCGCCAACCAATCCGATGCGGAGCGGCGGCTCCGCCAGATGTACCATCACTGCGAGATCGTTCACTGTCAGACCGAAGCGGTAGGCCGACACAGCGACCCGCTCGATCTTGAAGGCGTCATCGGTATCATCAGCAACGGGCCCACCTCGATCCCCGCGGTTGCGCGCTCGATGCTACGTAACAAATCCGGCACGCACTAGCTCGTCGACGAGTTCCTGGTAGTCGCGCGCGCCGCGACTTTGCGGCGCATGGCGGAATATATCGAGACGGTGCGCCGGACTCTCTGCAAGGCTTACGTTTTCCGCGATCCGCGTCGCGCAGACTTCGTCCGGGCGGAACGCCAGCGCCAGCAGGTCGGCGACCTCTGAACTCATCTTGCGCCGCGCATCGAATCGCGTAAGCAGGTACCGCCGCGGCAGCCTTCGCTTGAAAACCGGCTCGAGCGCGTGCAGTGCGCGCTCCACCTGCTGCGCGCCTTGCAACGCCAGGTAGTCCGCCGATACCGGGATCAGCAGCAGATCGCAGGCGAAGATCGCGTTCAACGACAGGACCCCGAGCAGCGGGCAACAGTCGATGACGACCGGGCCGGGGTCCTGCTCCGCCTGGCGCAGCGCCACGCGCAGCCGTGTGACGACGTTGACGCCCTTGCCGAGCAGCATGTCGAGCTTGGTGAGCTCGAGATGCGCCGGGCAAAGAATGACGCCGCTGGGCGTGACGTGGGCCACATCGGCCAACGGGCGCTGGCGCACGAAAAACGCATACACCGAGTCGTCGGCGAGATGCGGATGGGCATCGAAAACGCTGGAAAGGTGCGCCTGGGGGTCGAGGTCGATACCGAGCGGGCGGTGCCCGCGTTGCGCGATGCCGGCGAGCAGATTCAGGGTCGTCGTTGTCTTGCCGACGCCGCCTTTCTGGTTGAATACCGCGATGACCGACATCACGCGCCGCTAGTCTACAGAACCCTCTTGTGGACGATGGTGACGACGGCGGCGGTTGAGTGCCCCGGCCCCGCTACCAGCCGGTCGTGCCGCCCGAGAAGATGATCTCGCAATCCTTGGTCCAGCGTAGGTCTGCGGCCGTGCGCCGCCCCCGCTTGAGCCGCATTCTCGCATAGATTGGTTTGGCGCCCGTCGCGGCCCGCGACAGCGCCCCGCGGGCGCGAAAACCTTGCGCCAAAATGCGATAATTCGCGCCTCATGCAGCCCTTGCAAATCGCAATTCTCGCCGCCGGCAAGGGCAAGCGCATGCACTCCGCGCTGCCCAAGGTTCTGCATCTGCTTGCCGGCAAGCCGCTGCTCGCGCACGTGCTCGCGACCGCGCGCGCCATGAACGCGCGCGCGATTTGCGTCGTCGACGGCCAGGGCGACCGGGTGCGCGCGCGTTTCCCAGACGCCGATCTCCTCTGGGCACGGCAAGATCCCCCGCGCGGCACCGGCGATGCGCTACGGTGTGCGCTCGGCACGCTTCCGCGCGACGGAGTCACGCTGGTCCTATTCGGGGCCGATCCGCTCGCGCGCGCAGAGACGTTGCGCGAGGTCGTCGAGCAGGCGCGGACGGGCGCCTTGTCCCTGCTCACGATCGACCTGGATGATCCAGAAGGATACGGTCGCGTCGTCCGCACCGCCGACGGTCGCGTCGCCGCGATAGTCGAGCACGTGGATGCAACCCCTGCGCAACAAACGATTCGCGAAGTGAACACCGGCGTCATGGCGGCGCCGACCGCAGCCTTCGCACGCTGGCTGGCGGAGATCGACGATCGGAATGCCAGCGGCGAGTTCTTTCTGACCGACGTCATCGCACTTGCGGTGCGCGACGGAGTACACGTGGCGACGACGCGTCCGGCGAGCATCACCGAGGCGTTAGGCGTCAATAGCCGGCGCGACCTGGCCGAGCTGGAACGCCGTTATCAACGCGCCCAGGCGGATGCGCTGCTCGACGCGGGCGTGGCACTCGCCGACCCGGCGCGAATCGACATCCGGGGTACCCTTGCCTGCGGGCGCGACGTCAGTATCGACGTCGGGTGTATTTTCGAAGGCCAGGTCACGCTCGGCGACAGCGTGACTATCGGCGCGCACTGCGTGCTCAGAAACGTAGCCGTGGGCATAGGTACCGCAATCGCGCCGTTTTCGCACCTTGAGGATGCGCAGATCGGCGTGCAGTGCCGCATCGGGCCCTACGCCCGCATCCGCCCTGCGGTAGTGCTCGCGGACGAGGTCCACATCGGGAACTTTGTCGAGATCAAGGCGAGCACCATTGGCGAGCGCAGCAAGGTCAATCATCTCTCCTACGTAGGTGATTCGAGCGTCGGGCGAGACGTCAATGTCGGCGCGGGCACGATCACCTGCAACTACGACGGCGCGCGCAAGCATCGCACCGTTATCGAGGACAATGTGCATATCGGCTCCGGTACGCAACTCGTTGCGCCGGTCGCAATCGGCCGGGGCGCCACGATTGGCGCGGGAACCACGGTATGGAAGGATGCGCCGCCGGAATCCCTAACGGTAAACGCAAAGACACAAGTGGCCCGAAACAGCTGGAAACGCCCGAAGAAAGGTTAGCGATGTGCGGTATCGTCGGCGCGGTCGCGCGCGAAAATGTGGTTCCGATCCTGATCGAAGGCATCCGCCGGTTGGAGTATCGCGGCTACGACTCATCGGGCCTCGCCGTGGTCAATGGCAGCCTGCAGCGGTTGGTCAGTACGGCCCGCGTCGCGGACCTCGCGGCGCAGGCCGAGGCGACGCACATTAGCGGCACGACCGGGATTTCGCATACGCGCTGGGCGACGCACGGTGCGCCGACGCCCGCCAACGCGCATCCGCACACCAGTCACGACGAGATCGCCGTCGTGCACAACGGCATCATCGAGAACTTCGAAGCGTTGCGCGACCGCCTGCAGCAGCAGGGCTACCGCTTCATCACGCAGACCGATACCGAGGTGATTGCGCACCTGATCCATGCCAACTATCACGGCGATCTGCTCGTCGCGGTCCAGAAGGCAGTCGCGGAGTTCCGCGGCGCTTATGCCATCGCCGCCATCAGCACACGCGAACCCGGCCGCATCGTCGGCGCGCGTGCCGGCAGCCCGCTGCTGGTCGGCGTTGCCGAGAACGACCATTACCTTGCGTCCGACGCGAGCGCGCTGAGTTCGGTAACCCAGCGCGTCGTGTACATGGAGGAAGGTGATTTTGCCGACGTCACGCGGGATGCATACGCGGTCTATGACGTCAGTGGCACACGCGTGACCCGGCCCGTCGTCTGCGTGCCGGCCACCGGCGGCGCCGTCGAACTCGGTCCCTATCGCCATTTCATGCAAAAGGAGATCTTCGAGCAGCCGCGCGCCATCGCCGACACGCTGGAGAGCGTCGGCGGCATCGGCCCCGAGCTTTTCGGTGCCAACGCCGCCGATATCCTCGGCGGCGTCACCGCGGTTCACGTCCTTGCCTGTGGCACGAGCTATTACTCGGGCCTGGTCGCCAGGCTGTGGCTGGAAGCAGTCGCTGGCATCCCCGCGCAGGCGGAAATATCGAGCGAGTATCGGTATCGAGACAGCGTGCCGAACCCCGCTGCGCTGGTCGTCGTCGTTTCGCAATCGGGCGAGACGGCCGATACGCTGGCCGCGCTCAAGCATGCCAAGGCGCTGGGTCACCGGCACACCCTCGCCATCTGCAATGTCGCCACGAGCTCGATGGTTCGGCAGACCGCCTTGACATTTCTGACCCGCGCCGGGACCGAAATCGGTGTTGCGTCGACCAAGGCGTTCACGACGCAGCTCATCGCGCAGTTTCTGTTGGCGCTGACGCTTGCGAAACTGCGCGGCCGACTTTCAGTGCCCGAGGAGGCACGCTGGCTCACCGGGTTGCGCCATCTGCCCGCGGCGATTCAGGCTGTACTGGCGCTTGAGCCGGCCATAATCGCCTGGGCCGAACAGTTCGCGAAAAAACAGAACGCGCTGTTCCTCGGGCGTGGCTTGCACTATCCGATCGCGCTCGAAGGTGCACTCAAACTCAAGGAAATTTCCTATATTCACGGCGAGGCCTACCCGGCCGGTGAGCTCAAGCACGGACCGTTGGCGCTGGTTGACGCCAGCATGCCGGTGGTCGCGATCGCCCCCAACGATGCGTTGCTGGAAAAGCTCAAGTCCAATTTGCAGGAAGTGCGCGCGCGCGGCGGCGAACTTTATGTCATCGCCGACGCCGACACCCCGATCCAGTCCGATGACAGGGTGCACGTCCTTCGCCTGCCCGAGCACGCGGGGCTGCTCTCGCCGATCGTGCATACGATTCCCTTGCAGCTGCTTGCGTATCACACCGCTGTCCTTCGCGGCACCGATGTCGACAAGCCGCGCAATCTCGCGAAGTCGGTAACCGTCGAGTAGGACAACGGCGATAGCAGTGAGGCCAACGCCGCGAATTCAATTCCGCTTGCGCGTCACCCGCGGCGCCGACATCGCCGTCGGTCCCGGCAAGATCGATCTGCTCGAAGCGATCGCGAGGACCGGATCCATCACTGCTGCTGCGCGAGAACTTTCCATGTCGTACCGCCGCGCATGGCTGCTCGTCGCGACCATGAATCGCTGTTTCAAAGAGCCGGTAGTCGCTGCCGCAGTCGGTGGCAAGCGCGGTGGTGGGGCACGCCTTACGGTCGCGGGCAAGCGGGCCGTCGGACATTATCGGCGCATCGAGCGCTTGGCGGCCCGGGCGTCCACAACGGAACTTCGGGAGTTGCTGAAGCTGCTGCGGCGCTAGGCGTAGCCGACGCTGCGCCGGTCGAGCGATACCACCAGCTGGCAGGCTCAACCCTGCCAGAAGACTCGCCACAGCAGCGGCGACGGCCAGAATCTTACGCATCGCGAGGCCTCCTCGCCGAGCGCGGCAGACACGGCAACGGAATCGAACGCGAAATATATCGCCGTATATAACGTTAGGCAACGCCCGCAACGCGGCCAATCGGCAGTCCGCTGCCTATTGACGCTGCGAGCGCGTCGCCGCATCCTGAGACGCTCACGGCAGCGGGTCGCGAGCCGGTTGTGGGGTGAAATGAGCTCGTGCATCGCAGCAGCGGTTGCTAGCAGTAATCAGGGAGGGCTCGGGGTGCAGCGCAGCGGTTATCTACGGCGGCGTGATTTGCAAGGCTGCAGACGGCTGCTATTCCTGTGCCTGCTGCTGGTTGGTTCGCAGGCGCACCTTAGCTGGGCGGACGCCCAGGGCCAGGTCACAACCGCACTCATTGTCAGGGGTAGCGTCGAGCATGAGCTCACCCTGTCCGTCGACGATTTGAAACGCTTCCCCGTGCAGCGTGTTGACGATGTTCGGACCGGCTCGCCCGGCGCGGCGGCAGGCTCCGAGGTTATGCGCCGTTACGCGGGCTGCCTGTTGCGCGACGTGCTCGATCGTGCCGGACCCGTCGAGAGTCATCGCTTCGACATGCGCAGAAGCATCGTCATCGCCACCGCAAGCGACGGCTATCGTGCGGTTTTTTCGTGGGCGGAACTCTACCTTTCCCCGGTCGGAGAGGGTGTGCTGATCGTCTACGAGCGCGACGGTGCCCCGCTCTCTGACGACGAGGGAAGAATCGCGCTCCTCTCGCTCAAAGACTCGCGCCCGGGGCCGCGGCACGTCAAGTGGCTGCGAGCGATCGAGCTGCGGACGCTGGCGGACTGAGCTGGCGCTGGCTGCAGTCAGGGGAGCGCGACGGGCGTGAAACCGTGCAGTGCCAGGATCTCCTGGCCTTGCGTTGACATAACGAACAACGCGAACTGCGTGGCCGCAAGGCGCACAGGTTTGATCACGGTGAACGCGTAGCTCGCGCCGACCGCCAGCGAATCGGGGAGACCTAGCACCCGGGCGCCGGGTACCTCGCGATTCGCCACCCGTGCGTTCGTGCAATAGGTGAGGAAGAGGTCTGCCCTGCCCTTCATGCGGTGGGGTCGTTGGCGTTGGGATAGAACAGCTGCTCGCCATTGATCTTGAAATCGGCGATCGCCTTCTGACCCGCCGGGGAGATCAGCCAATCGATGAATTGCTGCCCGAGCTCCTTTTTGACGGTGGGGTGTTTCTCCGGGTTGACGAGAATCACCCCGTACTGGTTGAACAGGCGCTTGTCGCCCTCGACCAGGATGGTGAGATCGCCGCGATTCTTGAACGCCAGCCACGTCCCGCGATCAGCCAGCAGGTAGGCACCCATCGATGCCGCGGTGTTGAGCGCCGGCCCCATGCCCTGGCCGGTGTCGCGGTACCACGGGCCCTTGGCCTTGGCGATCTCGATACCCGCATCCTTCCATAGCGAGAGCTCAGCCATGTGCGTGCCGCTGCGATCGCCGCGCGAAACGAACGGCGCCCGCGACGCTTCGATCTTCCGCAGCGCGATCACGATGTCCTTGCCGCCGCCGACCTTGGCCGGATCGTCCTTCGGGCCGATCAATACGAAATCGTTGTACATGACGGGGTAGCGCCTGACGCCGTGGCCCTCCGCGAGAAACGCTTCCTCAGCGGAGCGCGCATGGACGAAAACGACGTCGGCGTCGCCGCGGCGAGCGACGTCGAGCGCCTGTCCTGTGCCCAGCGCGACGACGCGGACCTGGACGCTCGCCTGCCGCTCATAGATGGGGAGCAGGTACCCGAACAAGCCCGACTGCTCGGTCGACGTCGTTGACGCGACGGTGATGTAACGTTCGGCGCCGGGCGCAACGAGCGCCGCGCAAGACAGTACGGTGGCTAAAAGCACGCGACGGATGGCTACCATGGTAATTGTCCTTCCAGGAATTGGGCCGCCTCGCGGGACGCGGGTCGCAGGAAAAAGCGATCAGCAGGCGCGCGCTCGACCACTCGACCCTGATGCAGGAACAGGATCTCGTCGCCGAGCCGGCGCGCTTGGCCGAGGTTGTGCGTGACCATGACAATCTTGGTACCGGCTGCGTGCAGCGCGGCGATGACGCGCTCGATCTCCTGCGTCGCTCCCGGATCGAGGCTCGCGGTTGGCTCGTCGAGAAACAGAAGCTCGGGGCGCAGCGCCCAGACACGCGCCAGCGCAAGCCGTTGTTGTTCGCCGCCGGAAAGCACCCGCGCCGGGCGACCGGCGAGCGCAGTAAGCCCGACGCTCCGCAATGCCTCGCGCGCGCGATCCTCGCGCTGTCGCCAAGGCGCGCCGGCGATTCGCAGTGCGTGGACAACGTTGGCGAGCGCAGAACGTCGTAGCAGCACGGGCCTCTGGAAGACCATGGCCTGGCGTCGCGGCGCACCGGGCAGCTCCGGCGCGTTCCAGCGGATCATGCCCGCGCTCGGCTGCAGGAGACCGTGGCACAACCGCAGCAGTACGCTCTTCCCGGCACCATTCGGCCCCACGATCACCGTCCGCGTTTCGGCATCAAGGGTCAGCGATACGCCGTCGATGATGCGGCGGTCGCCGGCGGCAAAAACCACATCGCGCAACTGCAGCGGCAGGAGCGTCATGGATGATCGCGCCCGCGTTCCGCCGTCATCCATACCGGCGCTGCGCCATCTCCCTGACGACAAAGGCGGCGGCGTTGAGTGCGAGAACGATTGCCAGCAGGATGCCACCGAGGCCGAGGGCGAGCGGCAGGTCGCCTTTACTCGTCTCCAGCGCAATCGCCGTGGTCATGACCCGTGTGACGCCGTCGATGTTGCCGCCGACGATGATTACTGCACCCACCTCACCGGCCGCGCGTCCAAAGCCCGCCAACACGATGGTGACCAGCGAAAAACGGAGATCCCAGAGGAGCGTAACCGCAGCGCCCAACCTCGTCTCGCCTAGGGAGCGCAGTTGCTCGCGATATTCGAGCCACGCATCCTCGACGACCTGGCGCGAAAGCGCGGCGATGATCGGGGTGATCAGAATCGCCTGCGCGATGATCATCGCGGCCGGCGTGAAGAGCAAGCCGAACGCTCCCAACGGGCCCGCCCGCGACAAGAGCAGATAGACGAGCAGTCCGACGATAACCGGCGGCAGGCCCATCGACGCGTTGAGCACGACCACCAGCGTGTGGCGACCCGGAAAGCGACTGACCGCGATCGTCGCCCCGAGCGGGAACCCGATGCAGGCGGCGATCGCGACTGCGGCAAGACTTACCCGCAAGCTCAGCAGCACGATGCCGACCAGTCTGGGGTCTGCGTCGGCCAGCAGACCCAGCGTTTGGGTGGCGGCCTCGGACAAGGTACTCATCGCGCTTGGCGCGCCGCGAGCGCTTGAGTAAAATAGGCAGTGCGATGCATATATAGAAGACGTAATGGCGTGCGAGGGCGTACGGCTGCGGCTGAATTGAACGGCACCAACATGCACATTATTGCATAATGCGAATTCTACCGACGCTCACCTGGCGACTCGCGACCGATCCCCCCGAGCCGCTGGATCCGCGCCTGCTGCCACTGCTTGAGGCGATTGCGGCTTCGCGGTCCCTTGCCGCGGCGGTCGTTGATTGCGGAGTTTCGTACCGCGCCGCATGGGGGCTGCTGCGCGAGTATCAGCGCACGCTTGGAGCGCCCCTGGTCGCGCTCGAACGCGGACGCGGGGCCCGGCTTGCGCCGGCAGGCGAGCGACTTGTCGCCGCGCATCGGTTGGCGGCGAAGCGATTGCGCGAGATGTTGCCGGGACCAGGCGTCGACCTGGGTGTCCCCGCAACACGCCGATCCCGCACGGCGCTGGCTACGTTGCGCATCGCCGCAAGTCATGACATCGCGCTCGCCGCACTGCGCGACGCCGTGCCCAGCGCGGCGGGCCTCAAGCTCGAGCTGACCTTCATGGGCAGTCTGCCCGCCCTGGAGCAGTTCGCGGCGCGGCGTGCCGACGTCGCCGGCTTTCACGTGCCACTGACGTCCGCCAGCACGGAGGCGCTCGCGCCCTTTCGACGGTTGCTGCGAACGCGCGGCGACCGCTTGATCCGCTTCGTTGATCGCGAGCAAGGGCTGATGCTCGCGCGCGGGAACCCCGCCCGCGTGCATGCCTTCCGCGACTTGGCGCGCAAGCGCCTGCGCTTCGTGAATCGGCAGCCCGGCTCGGGGACGCGGTTGCTGATCGATCGCATTCTTGCCGACGAAGGTCTCGATCCGGCAGCGTTGCTCGGTTACGCCAATGAGGAATTCACCCATCCCGCGGTCGCAGCCAACGTGGCCTCAGGCGCCGCCGACGTTGGCTTCGGTCTGCGCGCGGCCGCCGCCGAGTATGGGCTCGCGTTCGTGCCGCAAGTCCGGGAGCGCTACTACCTTGCGGTGCGCGCGGGGGCGCTTGCCACGCTGGCAATTTGCCGCCTGATCGAGGTGCTGCAGGGCCCGGTCTTCGCCGCCATCGCGGACCGGCTGCCTGGGTATCGTCGCGAAGGCGCAGGCACGGTCATCCGCGTCGACGCGGTCGCTGGCTAAGGCGCGCGGGAGGCCCGCGCAGAAGTGCGGTACGATTGCGCTCCCGCCCGTCGCCATGCCGGACATGGAATTCGCATTCATCCTCGATCCGCTCGCGTCGCTGAAAGCCTACAAGGACACCAGCGTGGCGATGATGCGCGCCCTGCACGACCGCGGGCACACGCTGTTTGCGTTGGAGCAGCGCGACCTGTTCTGGGATGGGAAGCAGACGCTCGGCTCGGCACGCCCATTGCAGCTTACCGCCGGCGATCACGACTGGTTCCAGACCGGTGCCGCCGTTGTGCGGCCGCTCCAGTCATTCGCCGCCGTCCTGATGCGCAAGGATCCCCCGTTCGACCTGGAATACGTGTATTCGACGTATTTCCTCGAGATAGCCGAGGCGCAAGGCGCGCTCGTCTTCAATCGGCCCCGGGCGCTGCGCGACTATAACGAAAAGCTGGCCATAGCCAAGTTTGCGGAATTCATCGTGCCGACGTTGGTCACCCGCGACGCGGAACTGCTGCGCGAGTTCATCGACGAGCACGAAGACGTGATCCTGAAGCCGCTCGACGGCATGGGCGGGACATCGGTATTCCGCGTCCGCGAGGATGATGTCAACCGCAACGTCATCGTCGAGACGGTCGCCCATCACGGGGCGCGCACCGTGATGGCGCAGCGCTTCATTCCCGAAATCGTCGAGGGCGACAAGCGCGTTGTGCTCATCGCCGGCGAACCGGTGCCACACGCGCTCGCGCGCATTCCCAAGCCGGGCGAGACGCGCGGCAATCTGGCCGCGGGTGGCCGCGGGGTCGTGCAGCCGCTGTCACCACGCGATCGCCAGATCGCTGAAACGGTCGGTGCCAAGCTCTGGGCGGACGGGATGCTGGTCGTTGGTCTGGACATCATCGGTGACTACCTGACGGAGGTCAACGTAACGAGCCCAACCGGGTTCGTCGAGATCACCAAGCAGACCGGTTTTGACGTGGCCGGCAGCTTTGCAGATGCCTTGACCCACGCCGCCACGTAACGCCTGGCCGGCGCGCACTGGCGCCCTTTTGCTTCTGCTAAGATAGTCCGCAGGGGAGAGCTCTCATGATCGGTATCCTGATCATCGCTCACGGCACACTGAGCGACAGCCTCGCCGCCGCGGTGACGCACGTGCTCGGCGCTCGGCCTTCGCAATTCAAGACATTGGACGTGTCCGCGACCGATGACCCGCTGCATCTGTTGCCGAAGGCGCGGGAATTGGTAGCCGAGCTCGATAACGGCGACGGCGTGCTGATTTTTTCCGACATCTACGGCGCAACGCCGTGCAATCTAGCCACCAAGCTGCTCGTCGCCGGACGCATCGAGGGCGTCGCCGGCGTCAATCTGCCCATGCTGGTGAGGGCATTCACCTACCGCGACAAGGGCATGGAAACGATGATCAAGAAGGCGATCAGCGGTGGTTGCGACGGCGTGCTGCACATCGGCATCGATCCGATCTATGCGGCAGCTGGAAGTTGAAATCATCAACAAGCTGGGGCTTCACGCCCGCGCGGCGGCCAAGCTCACCCAGCTAGCTGGCCACTATCAATGCGAGGTTTCGCTGGCTCGCAACGGCCGCAAGGTCAACGCCAAAAGCATAATGGGGGTGATGATGCTGGCTGCGGGCAGAGGCAGCCGCATCGTGCTCGAAACCGACGGACCCGATGAGAGTGAGGCAATGGACGCGATCGTCACTCTGATCGGCGACTACTTCGGCGAGGGTCAGTGAGGCTTGGTGAGCAGGCCCGGTGTCGCGGCGACGCATCGCTGCGGGCGCTGCGGAACCAAAGCCCGCTTGGGTTGATCAATGGGAGGGCGCTCACGCGTTTCCCGAACACCCTCTCCCGAAAAATTCCCTTTCAATCATGCAAATACGTCAAGTTGAATTGACCAACCGCCTCGGTCTGCATGCGCGCGCATGCGCGAAGGTCGTCCAGGTGGCATCGCAATTTCGCTGCAATGTGTCTCTGATATGGAATGGCAGGCGGGCCAGCGCGCGCAGCATGGTCGCGGTGATGTTGCTCGCCGCCGGAGTCGGCGCGACGATTCGCCTCGAAACCCAGGGCCCGGACGAGGCGGAGGCGATGACCGCGATGGTGCAGCTGATCAGCGAGCGATTCGGCGAGCAGAGATGACGTAAGCCGATGAGCCTCGTCCTTCACGGTATCGGCGTCTCCGACGGGATCGCGATCGGGCGGGCTCAACTGGTGTCGCACGCGACCATCGAAGTCGCGCACTATTCGATTACGCCGCAGCAGGTCCCGGCAGAGGTCGAGCGCCTGACGCACGCGTTGCAGGCGGTGCAGAAGGAGCTTGAGAACCTCCACGGCGCGATGACCGCCGGCGACACCCCAGCAGAATTCGGCGCGTTTCTCGACGTGCACTGGATGATCCTGACCGACCCGACCCTGCACGAGACGCCCAAGCGCACGATCGCCGAACAGCGGTGCAACGCGGAATGGGCGCTGACCCAGCAGCTTGGCGTGCTGATCGAGCAGTTCGATTCGATCGAGGATCCGTACCTACGGGAGCGCAAGGCCGACGTGGTTCAGGTCGTCGAACGCGTCCTCAAAGTGCTGCTCGGTCGCCCCGGCGTCGTGCGCCCCACCACCGCCGAGGAGGAGACCATTCTGGTCGCCCACGATCTGTCGCCGGCCGACGTCATCCAGTTCAAGAATCACCATTTCGCGGCCTTCCTGACCGACCTCGGCGGCGTGACTTCGCACACCGCCATCGTTGCGCGCAGCCTAAATATCCCGGCGGTTGTCGCGACCCACAATGCGCGGGCGCTCATTCGCGACAACGAGTTGCTGATCGTCGACGGCGGGCGGAACGTCGTCATCGTCAATCCCGATCGCTCGGTGCTCGCCGAATACCGGTTAAAGCAGGACGAGCTCGAGCTGGAGCGGCAGAAGCTGCGCCGTCTGCGGACGAGGCCGGCAACCACGCTCGATGGTCGCCATGTCGAGCTCATGGCCAACATCGAGTTGCCGGAGGATCTGGAGCAGGCGCTCGAGAACGGCGCGGCCGGTGTCGGCCTGTTCCGAACCGAGTTCCTGTTCCTCAATCGGGACGGCCTGCCGTCCGAGGACGAGCAGTTCGAGGCCTATCGCACCGTCGCCGCCGGCATGAAGGGCAAGCCGGTGACCATCCGCACCTTCGACCTCGGCGCCGACAAGCACAAGGAAGGCGTCGACGGCCTGACGCGCGTCGCGCCCAATCCGGCGCTGGGCTTGCGAGCGGTGCGCTTTTGCCTCGCCGAACCCAGGCTCTTCCTGACCCAGCTCCGCGCGATCCTGCGCGCGTCGCAATACGGCCGGGTGAAAATCCTGTTGCCGATGCTTTCCTCGGTGGGCGAGATCGAGCAGGCGTTGGTATTGATCGCGCAGGCCAAGGAGACCCTGCGCGAACAACGGACGCAATTCAATCCCGCAGTCGAAATCGGCGGAATGATTGAAATCCCCGCCGCGGTGCTGTCGATCGGTGCCTTCGCCTCGCGACTCGATTTTCTCTCGATCGGCACCAACGATCTGATTCAGTACACGCTGGCAGTCGACCGCGCCGATGACGCGGTTTCGCAGTTGTATGACGCGTTGCATCCCGCGGTGGTCAAGCTGATCGCGCTGGCCATTGCAACGGCAACCCGGGCCGATGTGCCCATCGCGGTCTGTGGCGAAATGGCCGGCGAGCTGCGCTTGACCCGGATGCTGCTCGGCATGGGCCTCACCAATTTTTCGATGCACCCGGCGCATATCCTGACCATCAAGCAGCGCGTTATCGCCAGCGATGCCGGCATCGCCAAGCCGATCGTGGCGCGCATGCGGCGCACCGACGAACCGACAAAGCTTGCTGCGCTGCTGGAGACGCTCAACGCCTGATTGACATCGGGGGACGCGTCTGTAAACTAGTGCTCAGGCGCCAATTTGACGATCTAGCTTGCGGGCGCGAAGGGGTTCCGGTAACGGAGCTTGCCGACAAATACGGCTAAAGCGGCGAGGATGCAGGTTTCAGTGTGCCGACCCGGTTAGCGCGAGCTGATCGGGTTTTTTATCGGATATCGTGACGCAATCGCCCGGCACCGTCGGCGTCGTTCAACCGCAGCGCACCGCATTCGCGGACCCGCTGCC
>DASZIB010000033.1:0-6646 GCA_035937415.1 Edaphobacterium sp. (SeqCode)
GACGATCCCCCTGTACCGCGCCTTCAACAACGGCATGGGCGGAGCGCCCAATCACCGCTACACCACGAGCCTGACGATCCTGAATCAGATGATTGCCGCCGGCTGGGCGTTCGAGGGCAACGGCAACACGATGGTCTTCGCCTGCGTGCCGCTATGAGGTCCGCGCGGTCGGGCCGCTAGGACCGATTCGCGGCTGCGTAGAGTCGGCTCGAGCGCGGCACGCCGGCCAGAAGGTACTCCATCTGGTCGGCGAGGATGCGGCGGTTGCGCAGAATGAAATGCTCGTGCCGGTTCGGCACGTAGGGCACGTACAACAGCGGCATGCCGGCGATTTCCGGCGAGCGATTGGCCTTCTTGGTATTGCAGCGCCGGCAGGACGTCACCGAATTGGTCCACACGTCGCGGCCGCCGCGCGAAACCGGAACCACGTGGTCGCGCGACAAATCGCGGAGCAGGAATCGCTGCCCGCAATACGCGCAAAGTTGCCGGTCGCGTGCGAACAGCAGCGCATTGGTCAGTCCCGGCGTATGAAAATGCCCGCCGGGAATCGTGCCCTTGATGGCGAGAATCGACTTGGTGGCGATGCGCGAGCGGGTACCGTTGCGCTGCCAGCCGCCGCGGAATTCGCGCACGACGTCGCCGACCGACCAGGCGACGAGCTGCTTGGCATGGTAGGTGATCGCGTCCTCGAGCGCGACCCATGCCTGTGGCAATCCGGACATGTCGACGGTCAATACCAGCGGTTCCACGACACTTCTCTCCTGGCCTGCAATCAGCCGGCGCGGCGAGCGCAGATCATCCTTTCACACACAGCACCTGCTTCAGGCTGTGCACAACATCGACCAGATCGCGCTGCGCCAAGAGCACCGAGTCGACGTCTTTGTATGCCGCCGGCAGTTCGTCGATCACCCTCGCGTCCTTGCGGCACTCGACGCCTGTCGTCTGCTCGGCGAGGTCAGCCCGCGTGAACCTGCGCCTGGCCTCGCTGCGCGACATCCGGCGACCGGCCCCGTGACTGCACGAGCGATACGCTGCGGGGTGGCCCTTGCCGCGCACGATGAACGACTTCGTTCCCATGCTACCGGGGATAATGCCAAGCTGTCCAGAGTCGGCTGCTAGCGCACCCTTGCGGGTGATCCACAGCCTGGTCCCGAAATGCTCCTCCAGACTGGCATAGTTGTGATGACAGTTGACCGCGGCTTCGCGCACCACGACTTCGCCCGGGAAGAACCGTTGCAGCGCGCCTACGATCAAGTCCAGCATGAGGTCGCGATTGAGCGCCGCGTAATCCTGCGCCCACGTCAGGCCCTCGACGTATTCGTCGAATTCGGCCGAGCCTTCGGACAGCCAGGCGAGATCGCGGTCGGGTAGGTGCCGGTGTTCGCGCTCCGCGATCCGCCGCGCGGTCGCGATGGCAATCTCGCCAATGGTGTTGCCGACGTTGCGACTGCCCGAGTGCAGCATGACCCACACCGCCTCCTGCTCGTCGAGGCAGAGCTCGATGAAATGGTTCCCGCCGCCGAGCGTGCCGAGTTGACGCCACATGCGCGCCGAATCGTACTTGCCAATCCGCTGCATGATGCGCAGCGCCGCGTAACGCGGCGCCAGGCCGTCGAGACGGCGCTGGCGCGTATCCCCCGCCGCACCGAACTCATGCGGGCGCAGCGGCTCGCGGTGGGCCTCGAATCCGACCGGGACGTCACGCTCGATCTGCGCGCGAATCGCCCCGAGCGAATCGGGCAGGTCGGAAGCCTTGAGCGTCGTGCGAACCGCCACCATGCCGCAGCCGATGTCGACGCCGACCGCCGCCGGGATGATCGCGCCGCGCGTCGGTATGACCGCGCCGACGGCCGCGCCCTTGCCGACGTGGACATCGGGCATGATGGCGACGTGGCCGCCGAGAATAGGCAGCGCCGCAATATTGCGGATCTGCTGATACGCCGCCTCTTCGACCGGGACGCCCTGCGTCCACATGCGAACGTTGTCCATGCTGTCAGCGACGCATCCACTGCCGCCGCGCGAAGGGCGCGGGCCCCGGTGACGCTGCCACCTACGGCAGCCACAATAGCCGCAAGTGGCGGGTTTCGCCACGGGCCCGGCGGGTCGCCCCGCCGGGTTTCCGCGACTGCTGACCGCGCCTCGCGGCGCGGCGGCGATCCCGCAATTTCGGTTGGGAGGGCCGCGCACAGCCCTCGTAATCGCCGTTTTGCTCTTGCCTTCGCAGGCAGAGAAAACCGTTGCGCACTACTGTTTCACGGCGTCATGACACGCCAGCGTCAACAGCTCGCGCTGCGCGGCCTCGGCAGCGCGATCCGTTTCCGGCGCGGCCAGACGCACAAGCAAGCCGTCGGCGGCCTGCCAATACGTTCCTTCGCGGCCGGCGCGAACCAGCACCAGATCGTCTCGCGCCCGGGGCCGAATCGGTTCGGTGAGTAATCTCGTCATTTCGTGTTCCTCGTCCTCGTCATTTTCGCTGGCCTCTGGCAACAAAAAAGCCCGGAGCCTTTGGCGGCGGCCGGGCTTTTTCAAGGGGACCGTACGCGCTACGTCGCTGGTCCCGCCCCAAAAACCCTGCTCGCCACGTTCGGTGCGCCCATTGCGGTCGTGCGCCCGGAGAGCACCCTGGCGCACCCGGTATCGCCGGCAATTGCGGCACGGTCGGCCGGCTGCATGCCGCGTGCACCCTTGCGGGCGAAAGCGCGCCAGCGCAGTCGACAAACCAGGCGATGGCCAATGATGCTCATGCTGACCGAACTCCTTTCATCGTGTGCCGTGCACCGCGACGCACAGGCGACCGGGGGCGACGGCGGTTCCTCGTCGCTCGCGACGCGCGCGAGCGACGACACAGCGTTCGCAGTTAGGGACTGCCGAGGAGGGAAAATTCGACCTTCCGACAGTCCCGCCAACTCGTCCGGCGGAATGCCTTCCGGTCAGACGAGGTTACTTCGTTGCAGCCGCGCCGGGACAGGCCAGCGCCAGGTGCGAAAAACCCTGCATTCTCTCGAGCACGAACCACGTGCCGGCGGCGGGGCGCGCCATGTCCGGCTGATCCTGATTGTGCGTCGCAATTTGCATGAGCTTCCCTTGAAACAATGACGAGCAGTTGCTCGATGACTCGAGTTGAGGCAATGTTACCGCTAGCGTTGCCGGAAAGCCAGCAAAAGACAGCATGCGGACACCACACGTTGGCAAAAATGCAACACACACGTTCTGGCTGGGCGCCAAGCCTGCGGCCGGCTGCCGTGCGGCATGACGCTAGGCGAGCGCCTCAAGCTCGTTCGCGGCACGACCAGCCAGAAGGCGTTTGCCGCGGAGCTGTCGATCCACGAGAACACGGTTTCCAACGCCGAGAGGCGCAGCTCGGCCACGCAGGAGTACCTGCTCAAGCTCGCCGAGGGGCGCAACATCAACCTGCACTGGCTTCTCACCGGCCACGGGCCGATGCGCGTCGGCGAGGCCGACACCTCGTTGCTACAGGAGAAGATCGGGCTCGCGCTGGCGGACGCGCTGCGCGCTGCCTACGGCGCCCGCTACGCGACGCTCTCCGTCGAGACGCGGGCCCGCGCGATGCGTGCCGGGGCGAATTACCTGCGCGCGATCGGGGTTACCGAGCGCACCTTGCCCGACACCGTGGCGCTCGCCAAGCTGCTCCGGCTCACCATCGACGTCATGCGCCAGGCCACCTGATACGGGGACCGAACCGATGCCCAGCCTAATCCGCGGTTGTAGCGCGATTGCAATCACACTGGCCTTGACCGCGCCGGTGCCGCCCGTTGCGGCACAGGCGGTGACGGTCATCGAGTATTACAACACGGCACTCGATCACTACTTCATCACCTCGCTACAGCCTGATATCCAAGCCCTCGACTCCGGGCATTTCTTCGGCTGGTCACGCACCGGACTCACGTTTCAGGGCTTCGCCGACCAGGCGAGCGGCGGCCCGGGCGCGAGTCCAGTGTGCCGTTTCTACATTCCACCCCCCGCCGATTCGCATTTCTTCTCTGCGTCGCCCGCGGAATGCGCGGCAGTTCTGGCGAAGATCTCGACCGACCCGAATTACCGCAGCTTTATCTACGAAACGCCGAGCGCGTTCTACATCGCGTTGCCGGACACCGCGACCGGCACCTGCCCCGCCGGAACCGCACCGGTGTATCGGCTGTGGAACCAGCGCGCCGACAGCAATCATCGCTACACCGCCGACGCCGCCACCAAGGCACTGATGCTCGCCAAGGGTTACGTTAGCGAAGGCTACGGCCCGAACGGCGTGGCGATGTGCACGGCCGCGTCCGCAAAAAGCGATACCACCGTGCGCGTCTCCGGTTTTTCGCCCCTCGCTTCTGGCTGCGACGGCGTTGCCCCGACCGGCACGCTCTATCCTAGCGCCGAAGTCGAACCCATGCTCGCGCTCGATCCCACGAATGCCAACCACCTGATCGGCGTCTGGCAACAGGATCGCTGGTCCGATGGCGGCGCTCAAGGTCAGTTGGCCGGCGTGTCGTTCGACGGCGGGCGCACCTGGTCGCGCACCTCGGCAGCGTTGTCGCGCTGCACCGGAGGCAACGCGAGCAATGGGGGTGACTTCCCGCGCGTCAGCGATCCGTGGATCACGATCGCGCCGGACGGTGCGGCCTATCAGAGCGGCATCGTGTTCAGCGGTGGCAACTTCCAGCCCACCGCGACCAGCGCCATCGCGGTGAGCCGGTCGGCCGACGGCGGCAGGACCTGGGGCACGTCGACCCTATTGATAAGCGATGGTAGCCAGTTCTTCAACGACAAGGATTCAATCACCGCGGACTCGACCAATGCCCATTTCGTCTACGCGACCTGGGAACGCCTCGTCGGCAGCAACAGCGGTCCGGCCCCGACGTATTTCGCGCGCACGATCGACGGCGGCGCGACGTGGGAACCGGCACGGCAGATCTACGATCCGGGCCCCACGAACTCGACGCTCAACAATCAGATCGTCGTGCACCCGAGCGGTACGCTGGTGCTGTTCTTTGACGAATTCGACAGCGTCGGCAACCAGACGACGGTCCTGCTGCGCGTTATCCGCTCGCAGGACCAGGGTATGACGTGGTCCCCGCCGATCACCATCGCCCAGTCGCAAGCGCTGGGGACGGACTGGCCCGAGACGGGGGCCCCGATTCGCGACGGCGCGAACCTCGGCTCCATCGCCGTGGGGAAAAATGGCGAGCTCGCGGTCGCGTGGCAGGATTCGCGTTTTTCGGGCTTCGTGCGCGACGGCATCGTGCTCTCGCGCTCACTCGACGGCGGCCTAACCTGGAGCGCCCCGACACCGATCAACAGCGTGCCCGGCGTGCAGGCGCTGCTGCCGACCGTGACCATACGTGCCGATGGCGCGATCGGGGTGACTTACTACGATTTCCGCAACCATGTTGCCGGGGATGCGACGACCCTGCTTACCGATTGCTGGCTAACAGTCTCGATGGACGGTGCCACCTGGAATGAGAGTCACGTCGCGGGCCCCTTCGATTTCGCCACCGCGCCGTTTGCCCTGGGCCTGTTTCTCGGTGACTATCAGGGCCTGACGAGCATCGGCAGCACGTTCGTGCCGTTCTATGTGACGACCAACACCGCGAGCCCCACCAACCTGACCGATGTCTTCGCCACGCTGCTGACGGTGTCCGGCCCGATCCCGAGCGCCCTCGAGGCCGCCGCTGCGGACCGCGCGTTGCGCGCAGCGGCCGCGCCGGCGCGCGAGATTGCACCCGACCTGCAACAGCGGTTGACCGATGCCGCGCGGTTCACCCTGCTGCGCCGTGGGTTAGGGCGGTCCGGCGCAGGCGGCACGCCGCCGTCGCCGAGCAAATAGCCCACCCGGCGCGGTGGCGTCAGGCCGGCCGAGTGGCCTCGTAAGTCGCATCGTTGGCAGGTGCGCGCACCTTCGGCTTACGCTGGTCCGAGAACTCGCTGGCAATATCGAGCGTTTCGCGTACGCCCAGGTCGACGCCATGCCGGGCGACGAATCGTTTCCCCGCTGCCCGTCCTGCGGCATGCAGCCGTTGCAACCAGGCGCGCGAGCGCTCCAGCGAGGAGCCCTGCTCAAGCAGCTCGCGTGATGGCGGGCCGATGCGGTGCAGCCGCAAATCCAGAACGCTCGACGCGGCATCGCCGCGCGCGGCCACCGAACGCATCGCGGCGATTGCCTGCATCTCGGCGACAAGCGAGGAATTGAACACGATTTCCCCGACGCGTTGCTGGATCGCCGGTGCATCCGTCGGGACCAAGTCAGTGCTGTCGGGCACCAGTTGCACCACGATCAGATCGCGGACCACGCCGCTGTGGATCATCGGCCAGAGCGTGGGATTGCCGCAATAGCCGCCATCCCAATAGGGCTCGCCATCGATCTCGACCGCCTGGAACAGTTGCGGTACGCACGCCGACGCAAGCAGCGCCTCGATGCTCATTGCGTCGTTGGAGATGACGCGCGGCAAGCCCGTCTTGACGTTGGTCACGGTAACAAACAGGGCGGGCGCCCGCTTGCCGCGGATCGCCTCGATGTCGACGTGCGCGCCGATCGCATCGCGCAGCAGATTGATGCCCAGCGGGTTGGTGTTGTAGGGCGAAAGCGCGCCGGTCGACATGAGCCACGCACCCATGGTCTGGTGCCACCTGCGCTCCATCG
>DASZIB010000034.1:0-61757 GCA_035937415.1 Edaphobacterium sp. (SeqCode)
ATCATGCTGCTCGGATTGCTCGCCGGTGCCACGATGGCCCGTGGGTCACCGCTCAAGGGTGTGGCGATGACCGTGGTCGGGCTGTTGATCGGCGTTGTGGGCACCGACGTCAACAGTGGCGCGCTGCGGTTTACGTTCGGATTGACCGAACTGTCGGATCGGGTCGAGTTGGTCGCGTTGGCGCTTGGGCTTTTCGGCGTAGCCGACTTTCTGCGCAGCGTGAATCGGATTCACTTCGTCGGCAACGAGGCCAAGGTGCGCTTGCGCGACATGCGCCCGAGCAAGGCGGAACTCAAGCAGGCGTTCTTTCCCATGGTGCGCGGCACGCTGGTCGGAACCCTGTTTGGCGCCATGCCAGGGACCGGCCCCACCATTACTACATTCATCGCGTACGCATTGGAGAGAAAGATATCGAAGACGCCGGAACGATTTGGTCAAGGGGCGCTGGAAGGCGTCGCCGCCCCCGAGGCGGCGTCTCACTCCAAGACCCAGGTCGATTTCATTCCGACGATGAGCATTGGCATTCCCGGCGACGCAGTCATGGCGCTGATATTGGGGGCGCTGCTCATTCAGGGCATACAGCCGGGCCCGCAGCTCATCAGTGAGCACGCCGATCTATTCTGGGGCCTGATAGCGAGCTTCTGGGTCGGCAATATCCTGCTCGTGATCCTCAACGTGCCGCTGATCGGCGTTTGGGTCAAAGTTCTGCAGGTGCCCTATCGCTACATGTTTCCCTGTGCGCTTTTCTTCATCGCCATCGGCGTGTATAGCACCAACAACAGCCTGTTCGAGGTCAACGAAGTGCTCGTGTTCGGAATAATCGGCGCGATATTCCTGGCACTCGAGTTTCCGGTCGCTCCGATCCTGCTCGGATACGTGCTGGGACCCCTGGTCGAAGAAAATTTCCGCCGCGCGCTGCTGCTGTCGCGCGGCGACCTGACGGTATTTTTCCAGAAACCGATCAGTCTTGGCTTCATGACGGTATGTATAGTGCTCATTCTGCTGCAGGTGTTCGTCGCATTGCGGGCATCCCTGCGCAAACGCCGCGCCGCCGACCTGGCGCTGCCGATGGCTGGCGGTACCCCCGTCGACAGCGAATGAGCACAACAAGACTCGACCTCGACGCCTACCTCGAACGCATCCACTACGGCGCGGGAACCCGGCCGACCTTCGAGACACTGGCAGGACTTCTCCGTGCACACATGGCGGCGATCCCGTTCGAGAACCTCGATGTGCTGCTTGGCGCTCCGGTCCGTCTCGACCTCGGCGACCTTCAGGCCAAGCTTGTCGCCGCCCATCGCGGCGGCTACTGTTTCGAGCATGCGTCGCTGTTTGCGGCCGCCCTCGAGAGCCTCGGCTTCCAGCCGATCCGCCATACGGCCCGCGTCGTTCTGCTCGCGCCGCGCACGGCTTCCCCGCGTACGCACATGTTTCTCACGGTGCCACTTCCCGAGGGCACCTTCGTCGCCGACCCCGGCTTCGGCGCGCTGGCGCCACGCGCCCCGGTCCCGCTGCGCGAGGGCGCCGCAGTGCGCGACGGTGAGGAGACGCACGCCATGGTCCGCGATGGACACCACTGGGTGCTGCGGGCGCACAGCGGCGAGAAGGCTGTCGATTGCTGGATGTCGACGCTGGAGCAGGACAACCTGGTGGACTTCGAGATGGGGAATCACTACACGGCGACCCATCCGGCCTCGCCGTTCGTCAACCGCCTCATGATGCGCGCCCTGACGGGCGAAGGACGTGTCGCGGTGATGAACCGCGAGCTCACGATCTGGCGCGGCGACAAGCCGCTAACGAGCCAGCTCGCCGACCGCGCGGAGCTGCGGGCACTGCTGGTCGAGTATTTTGGCTTCGACCTGCCTGAAGTGGAGCGACTGCGCGTCCCATCGATTCCGGAATGGGCATGACGGGCCGGGCGAACCCCGCGCCGGCCATGGACCGCGCCGGCAGGGCGCTTCCAAGCGGCGCGGCATCGTTGCGGCGACAAGCGTTAGTTTCACCCCACGTTTCGACCGATGTGACCTGACCCCGTCTCTCCGCCAGGCGCCGCGGGATCGTAGTGCAGCGGGAGCGGATGCGAATAGTCATCCAGCCGAAGATAGTCGCCCAGCATTCGGTCGAGCGCCGGCGGGCGAAACGGGCTCATTCCCTTGTTGGGCGAGCTGGTCAGCTCGCCGAAATAGGTCGTGCCGTCGATTTCGTACAGGTCGACCCGCACGAAATCCACTCCTGCCGACAGCGCCTCGGCGGCTTCGAGCATCGCCGCCAGCGAGACCGGGCGCGCCCTGGCTTCGCCCTGAGCTGCGGCGACTGTGCCCTCGATGCGATTCCAGTGCTCGTCGTAGAGAACTTGCGTATGCCGTGTGAAGCGATCGCGATCGACCTGGATGACGCGCACCTTGCCGTTAAAGACAAACAACTTGTAATCGGCTGGCGCGGCCTGTCGATCGTCGTGCAGGAGTTGTTCGGCGAATACCGCGCGCCGTATGCTCCGGTACGCCCACTCGCGGCCGACGATGGTGAAATCCGATCGGAGCCAGGTACGGGCGAGCTTGACGAGGTCCGCGCGCCGCAGCTGCGCCTTGTTCTGCACCAGGCAATTCCACCCGCTCCCGTGGTTGGCCTTGAGCACGAATTCGTCAGGGAGCGCCTCGAAGGGGAGTGCGTCGGCATGCTCTGACCACCAGTAGAGCCCCGGCAGGAGCAGAGCGGGCGCCGCTCGCCGGACGTAATCGCGCACCCGGAGCTTGTCCGAGAATAGGGTGAGGTAGGGCCGGCGGTCGGTGAGTATCTTAACCAGTATCTTCTCGTTGAAGCCGCGAGGTGCATCGAGATCAGGCCAGTGACCGAACTGAATGCGGTACAGGCGTGCGAGGTAGTCGCGATCGCTGACGAAATGCATGGCGACCTTGCGCCGCAGGTCTTGCCTGGCAGCGCGCCATTTTTTCATCAGCGTTCGCGGGTGCCGCATCGGCGCGGAATCCTAAAGTACGGGGCGGTTGCGATTATCGCGCCGGCTTCTTGGCAATGGGCGAGTGCCGCAGCAAAGCACTGCGAGCGCACGGTCGATCCTGGCGGTGAAAATCCTGTGCCCGGCCGTTGCGGGCATGGTACGCTGTTCGCGCACTGGCGTAGCCACGCTGGCATGGCAAACCCGACAGTCACGCGACAAGCTCCCTTCACACGCTGCACGGCCGAGGCGACGTTGCAGGAGAACCGATGAACCGTTGCCTGCTCATGCTTGCCGCATCGATGCTTCTAGCCATCGTCGGCTGCGCGACATTCAAGGCCGCCACGGCAGAGGACTACGACCGCGGCGACGCTCAACAGACGCAATTTGCTAAAGACGCCGAGGTCTGCGCGAAGCTGGCCGACGCCGATCAGAGGAAGTTTGGCGTGGGCGGCGAGCTCGACCCCACGCACGCAACCTTCAACCGGATGTTCGACGCCTGCATGCGGGCGAGTGGTTATCGGCGCAAGCCTGCCCCCTGACGACGCGTTGCCAGGTCCTGCGCGCCGGTCGGTCCGCGGCACGATGTCGGGACGCGGCTCGGCAGCGGAGGCGGAATTTGCCGCCGTCAACGCTTGAAGGCATATTGCATCCTGGCCATAAGGCGGTCCCGACGATGCCCTCGGACCTATCCAAGCTCCACCCCGAAACCCTCGCCGCGCAGGGACTGGGTCGCGTCGCCGAACCCTATCGGGACATCGTTCCGCCGATCTACGTCTCGACAACCTACGAACGTGGCGCCGACGGCGCGCTTCCCGGCGGACGCGGTTATTCGCGCGCGGACAATCCGAGCTACGACCAGGCCGAGGCGTTGATAGCCACGCTCGAAGGCGCGGCCGCGGCGCTGCTGTTCGCATCGGGCCAGGCGGCCGCAGCGGCGGTGTTCCAGGCGCTCGCTCCCGGAGCTTGCGTGCTCGCGCCACGCAGCATGTATTGGGCACTGCGCAAATGGTTGCTCGAGTTCGCTGCGCCGTGGGGGTTGGGGGTTGAGCTCTACGAGAACGCTTCGCTCGACGATCTTGCCGCCAAGGCGCAAAAGTGGCGTCCGCGCTTGATCTGGATCGAAACGCCGGCCAATCCGACCTGGGAGATCACCGACATCGCTGCGGCGAGCGCCATCGGCCGCGACGTCGGCGCGCTCATTGCCGTCGACTCGACAGTGGCCACGCCGTTGCTCACGCGCCCTCTCGAACTGGGTGCGCATATCGTCATGCATTCGGCGACCAAGTATCTGAATGGCCATTCCGACGTGATCGCGGGAGTCCTGGCGACCGCGCGCGACGATGAACTGTGGCAACGCATTCGTTATGTTCGCGGCGGCGGCGGCGCGGTACTTGGGCCGCTGGAGGCCTGGCTGCTGCTACGCGGCATGCGGACGCTGCACTTGCGCGTCGCCGCGGCGGGCGCGAACGCGCAGGCGATCGCCGAGCGGTTGCGCAGCCACCCGAAGCTGTCGCACGTGCTCTATCCGGGTCTCACGGAGCACCCGGGCCACGCCGTTGCCGCAAGACAGATGCGCCGAGGCTTCGGCGCGATGATGTCGCTGCGCTTCGCCGGTGGTGAAGAGGCCGCGCGGTCATTTTGCGCCAGGCTCCGGGTTTTCAAGCGCGCGACGTCGCTGGGGTCCGTCGAGAGCCTCGCCGAGCATCGCGCCAGCGTCGAAGGGCCGGGTACGCAATGCCCGCCAGACCTGGTCCGCCTGTCGATCGGCGTGGAACACGTCGATGACCTGATCGGCGACATCGAGCAGGCGCTGCAATAGCGCGGCCGATCCCAGCCGTCGTTAAGAGCGACCGCCCGCAATCGTGACAGCGCGTTTCGTCGCGACCCCTTCGCTGCGCATCGGCTACGAAGTCGCCGGGCCCGGCGATGGCTTTCCGGTGATTCTCCTTCACGGGTGGCCCGACGACGCGCGCACCTGGGATGCTGTGCTGCCGCCTCTGCACCAGGCAGGCTATCGTACTTATGTTCCATGGCTGCGCGGATTCGGCCCGACGACGTTTCTGCGCGCGGATACGTTGCGCAGCGGCCAACTGGTCGCGCTCGGACAGGATGTGGTCGAGTTCGCTGCGGCGCTCAATCTCGGGCGCTACGCTCTGATTGGCCACGACTGGGGCTCGCGTGCCGCATACATCGCATCGACGCTGAACGAAGCAAGGGTGTGCGCATGCGTGGCGCTGTCGACCGGTTACGGCACCAACTCGCCGAGCCAGACGCTCAGTTATCGGCAGACCCAGAACTACTGGTATCACTGGCTGCTGGCGACGCCGCGGGGGGAGAAGTCGGTTCGCGAAGATCGCCGCGCGTTCACCCGCCACATCTGGGACGAGTGGTTTGTTGCCTATAAGCCCGACGCGGACGAGTTTGAGCGCACGGCGATTTCCTTCGACAATCCCGACTGGGCCGACGTTGTGCTGCACTCCTACCGCGTGCGCTGGGGTCATGCGGTGCCTGACCCGCACTATAGCGCGCTCGAAGCGCAGTTCGATCCCGCACCGAGACAGCGCGTGCCCACGCTGACGCTGCACGGCGCGCTCGATCCGGTGAATTCGCCACAAATGAGCGAAGGCAAGGAGGCATATTTCGCCGGTCCCTACGCGCGACGGCTGATCGAGGGCGCAGGTCACTTTCCCCAGCGCGAGATTCCCCTCGAGACTGCGCGGCACGTGGTGGAGTGGTTGCGTCGCTTCGGAAATTAAGTCCGGCTGGTGGCCCGCTTCATTCGGAGACTTGACTCGGCATGAAGGCGCGCACAGCAAAGCTCCGGATTGAGCCGCTCACGCCCGAGCGCTGGGACGACCTGGTCGAGTTGTTCCAGCGGCCGGGTGCGTCAATCGCACGCGGCTGCTACTGCATGTTCTATCGCCGCACCGGCAGGCACGACGTGCCACCCGGCCTGACGTACTCCGAATCGAACCGGCGCGCCCTTAAAAATCTGGTCGATCACGGCGTCGTGCCGGGGCTCATCGGCTATCAGGAGGGGCGGCCGATCGGCTGGGTCTCGCTCGGGCCGCGCGAAGATTACGCCAGGCTCAAGCGCTCGCCGGTGATGAAGCCGGTCGATGCCAAACCGGTGTGGTCGATCGTCTGCTTCTTCGTCGACGCGAAGGCCCGGCAGCGCGGCGTTGCGGAGGCCTTGCTGACGGGGGCGCTGGCCTGGGCGCGGGCACAAGGCGTGACTCTGCTCGAGGCCTACCCCTGCGACCGGAAGGTTCCGGGCGCCGCTGAATCGATGTGGTTCGGTGCCCAATCGATGTTCGACCGCGCCGGATTCGTCGAAGTGGCGCGGCGCCGGCCGACACGTCCGGTGGTGCGGAAGAGCTTCCCCCGCGCAAGCGGTTCGTGATTTGCGTCGGGCCGGAATGCCGCGTCTTCTTCGCGGCGGCGGGGAGTGACGATCGCCAAGAACCGGCGCCGGTCTCGTCAGCAATTGGTCAGCTTGATGTCACCTTTTTTTCAGCCTCTGCTCGTATGATTTTGCTTTCGTGCTTCCCCAAGACCTCGACAGGAGCAGCGAATGAACGCGAGGAAGGTGCTTGTTTTCATCGCGACCGCGCTCGCCTTTGGTTGCGCGCAGGCCGCGCCGGCCGTGCAGGCAACTTTGACGCTGGGCAACAACACGCAGGGCATCGCCATCGATCCGGCCCTGGCGAAGGCCTACGTCACCAACTTCGACGACAACACGGTATCGATCATCGACATCAACGCGCTGACCGTCGTCGCAACACTCAATGTGTCGCCGAAGCCGCGGCGGATTATCACCGATGCCGCAACGCACCGCGTCTACCTCAGCAACTCGACGGCGCCCGGAACGGTCACCGTCATCGACGGCACGACCAATACCATTGTCACCACGATTGCCGTCGGCAACGATCCGCGTGGGCTCGGGAGCAATTTTTTCATCGGCGAGATCTTTGTCAGCAACGTTGCCGACAACACTATATCGGTGATCAACACGGCGACGAACGTTGTCGCGGCGACGATCCCGGTCGGCAAATCACCGGGAGGGCCAGACTCGAACGATATCCTGCAAAAACTCTATATTCCCAGTTTCGCCGATAACACCGTCTCGGTGATCGATGAGCAAACGCTGGCATTGATCGCGACCATTCCCGTCGGCAAAGGGCCGGGCAACGCGGCCATCGACGGGCTGGATGGCAAAGTCTACGTCAACAACCAGAGCGACAAGACCGTTTCGGTCATCAGCTCCACGACCGATACCGTCATCGCGACGCTACCGAGCGGCATGGGAGGCACCGGCAGCACCTCGAATTTCGTGACGTTCAACGCCGCCTACCACAAGGCGTACCTGCCCAATGCGGTTGACGACACGCTGACGATCATCGACACCCTCTCCGACACCGTGACCAATACGGTGGCTGTCGGCACCACGCCAGTGGCTGCGCTCGTCGAGCCCAATGGTGGCAACATCTACGTTCTCAATCAGGGCAGCAACTCGGTGACGATTCTCGACGCCGGAGCCGAGACGGTCGTCGATAACCTCGCTGTGGGAGCCCTCCCGACGATCATCGCGGACGGGCTCGACCATATTTTCGTGGTGAACAGCAACGGACCGAGCACCGACACGATCACGATCGCGGCGGAAGAGGACACGCTCGCCAATACGGCGATCGCGAACGAGTTCTACGAAGCGGATTTCAACCACTACTTCCACACTGACAACGAAGTGGAGTTTCGGCTGCTTGTCGACGGAATCTTTGGCAACGCCTGGCACCGTACGTTCGAGTTGTGGCGCGTATGGACCGCACCGGGGCCTGGCCGGGCTCCCGTTTGTCGCTTCTTCAGCACAGCGTTCGGCGCGAAGAGCTCGCACTTCTTCACTCCGTACGCCGCCGAGTGCCAGGCGCTGCAGACTAATCCGGCGCTGTCGAGCGTCTGGCAGCTGGAAAGCGCGGCGGTGTATTACCTTGCGCTGACCGATGCGACCGGCAACTGTCCGGCCGGGACGGCTGCCCTCTATCGCGTATACAACAGCGGCATGGGTGGTGCGCCCAACCATCGCTACACGTCCGACCCAGCGATTCGCGCCTTCATGCTCACGCAGGGATGGGTTGCGGAAGGCAACGGTCCCGATCTCATCTTCGCCTGCACGCCGACGCTGCTTTCGGGCTAAGCCGGGTAGAATCGGGGAACAGCGCGAGCTGCTCCCCGACTCCCGGACCCGAAAGTGCCCGACGAATCACCCCCGCCCTCGGACGCACCCCCGGCGCTGGAGCGCCGCCTCGCAACCATTCTCTCCGCCGATGTCGCCGGCTACAGTCGGATGATGGGCGAGCGCGAGGAAGCCACGGTGCAGGCGCTGCGCGGCCATCGCGCGGTATTCGACGCGTTGCTCAGGCAGCACCACGGGCGGATATTTAATACTGCCGGCGACGCGATCCTCGCCGAGTTTCCCAGCGCCGTGGAAGCGGTTCGCTGCGCGACCGAAATTCAGTCGGCGCTGCAAACCCGCAACGAGCATCTGCCGCCCGAGCAGAAGATGCTTTTTCGCATGGGGATCAACGTCGGCGACGTCGTCGTGCAGGACGGCGACCTGCTCGGCGATGGCGTCAACGTCGCCGCGCGAATCCAATCGATTGCGCAGCCCGGCGGAATATGCATCGCCGGCAGCGTCTACGACCAGATTCAGAACAAGCTGTCGCTGCAGTTCAAGCGGTTGGGGGAGCAGCAGTTCAAGAACATCGGGCAACCGGTGCGGACCTTCAGCATTACGCACGGCGAGCGCGGGGCGCTGCCGGCGTCGCTGCGCCACCCGGGCATGAAGTCGGTGCTCGGTTTCGGTGCCGCCGCGATTGCGGCCTGTGCCTTGGCCGCTGGCGGATACCTGCTCTACCGTGACTACGAGGCGAAGCGCGTCGAGCAGAGCGCGCTCTCCGCCCAGCTTGCCGCAGAACGGCAGGCGGCAGAAGATGCGCGCCACAAGGCGGAAGAGCAAAGCCGACGGGCGGTGGATGCCGAGAGCAGAGCCGAGAGGGAGCGGCTCGTCGCGGAGGCTGCGAAGCGCGAGGCTGTGCTGCAGGCGCAGGTGCAATCCGCCGAAGACGCGCGGCGGCGCGCCGAGGCGGAGCGCAAGCGGCTCGACGAGGAGCGGCAGCGCGCCGAAGAGGAAAAGCGCGCAGCCGAGACTCGCGCCGAGCAGGAAAAGCGGGCGGCTGTCGCTCGCGCCGAAGAGGCGAAGAAAGAACGCGCCCAGTCAGCGGTTGCGATGGCTGCCGCCAGCAAGGGGGCACCGGCCAGCGCCGGCCAGCCGACACCAGGCAGCGCTGGCGCGGTCGACGGTCACTACGACGGGATGCTATGCAATTTTCCCAACGATCCCAGCAAGACCGCCTGCTGGCACGTCGACTTCAGAGTCCAGAACGGAGCCGCGACTGCGAGTTGGCCCAATCCGCGCCTCGGAAAGACGGCGTATGCGCACGTCACGATCGGGCCGGCGGGAGCGGCGAAGCTGGCCCTCGAGGGCTGGAACGGCAGGGACGGTTCTGCGCTAGCGGGCACAATAGCCGGGCGCGTGGTCGACAATCACCTCGACGCCGAGGGCCGGTGGGCGAACGGCGTGCGCGTCGATGGACACTGGACGCGTACACCCTGACGATGCCGGGGCGCCGCGATCTTTTTTGCGCGGTGGTCATCGCAACGGGCGCGGTGGCGGCGCAAGCGGCTGACCTAGGCCCTTGCGAGCAGATTGCGGCAGCCTGCGAGAGCGCTGGCTTTGTTCGAGGCGGCGCAGGCGCGGGCAATGGGCTTGTGCTCGATTGCATCGAACCCATCGTGCACGGCACTGCCCAGCCACGACGGGCCAACCGGGCGTTGCCCCAGGTCAGTTCGCCGATCGTGGCAGCGTGCAAAGCGCAGAACCCGGCATTCGGCCAAGGGCAGGCGCCGTCGCCCCCGCCCGAAGCGCAGGGGGCGCTCGCGCCGCAGCCTTCGTCCAGCGTGGCTGCTCAGGGACCGGCGCCGGCTGCGTCGAACCATGGCACGCGGCCGAACTTCG
Source organism: Edaphobacterium sp. (SeqCode) (assembly GCA_035937415.1). GTDB lineage: Bacteria > Pseudomonadota > Gammaproteobacteria > Burkholderiales > Casimicrobiaceae > PALSA-1003. The sequence continues at coordinate 10,029 of DASZIB010000034.1, forward strand.
TTTTCGTTCTCACGGACGATTTGGCGTGGAATCTCGTCCAGTACATGCCCCATGTGCTTGCGATGCAGAAGGCCGGTGTCACGTTCGCCAACTATTTCGTCACTGACTCGTTGTGTTGCCCGTCGCGATCGTCGATCTTCACCGGCCGCTATCCGCATGACACGGGCGTCTTTCGCAATACCGGCAAGGATGGCGGGTACCTTGTATTCCGCGACCGTGGCCTGGAAAGCGCGACCTTCGCCACAGCGCTGTCGACGGCCGGGTACCGCACGGCGATGCTGGGCAAGTACCTCAATGGCTATCTGCCCGCCAAACATCCGCCCGCGCCCGGCTGGTCGACATGGGCGGTGGCCGGCAATGGCTATCCCGAGTTCAACTACAACCTGAATCAAGACGCCCGGATCGTCCGCTACGGAGACCAACCCGCGGAATACCTGACCGACGTGCTGTCCAACTTGGCGGTGCGCTTCATCAAGCAGGCCGGCGGTGCACCCTTCCTGATCGAGGTTGCCACGTTTGCGCCGCACGCGCCTTATATTCCGGCACCGCGCGACGCGCAGGCGCTGCCAGGGCTGCGCGCCCCACGCACGCCGGCGTTCAATGCCGCACCCGATGCGGACGCTCCCCAATGGCTGCGGACGCAACCGAGTCTCTCGGCGGCGGACATGGCCCGGATCGACGCCGATTTCCGCAAACGCGCGCAGTCGGTCCTCGCCGTGGATCGGATGATCGGCGAGTTGCAGGCAGCGGTTGCGGCTATTGGCCAGGCCGACAATACCTACTTCGTGTTTAGCTCCGACAACGGCTACCACATGGGCGAGCATCGGCTGATGCCGGGCAAGATGACGGCGTTCGACGAGGATATCCACGTGCCGCTCATTGTCACCGGGCCGGGCGTGCGCGCTGGTGCCACGATTGACGCCATCGTCGACAACGTCGATTTGTGCCCGACCTTCGCCGAACTTGGCGGGGCCGCCCTTCCCGCGAAAGTCGACGGGCGCAGCCTCGTGCCGCTGCTGCGCGAGGAGCCGACGCCGCAATGGCGGTCCGTGGCGTTGGTCGAACACCGCGGTCCGCACCGGGATCCGAGCGACCCGGATGCGCCCGCGGCACGGAGCGGCAATCCGACTACGTATGAGGCTCTGCGCGCGCTGACTTGGCTCTACGTCGAATACGCAGACGGGGAGCGCGAGTATCACGATCTGGTTGCCGATCCCCACGAGTTGCGCAATACGTTCTCGTCGCTATCCGACGAGCAGAAGACGGCACTGCATGCGATGCTCGACGCGGTCAAGGGTTGCCACGATGCCAGGAGCTGCCAGGCGGCGGAGCGATCGAGCGGAGTTGCGATGCGGCGCTGAATCGGCACTTGGCGCAGTCCCGACGCGCCTCTTTTCGGCGCGGGAGTGGGCTGCAGCCTGAGTCTCCGGTTCTGCGCGTCGGCGTCACCCGCGAGGCGCGGCAAATGCATGACCCCGCAGCGTCTCTACCAGCGGCAGCTGCCGTCGGCCGCGACGGCGCTCGCGACCAGGACCGGGACCGCCAGCAGACCCAGGTTGGCGTAGGCGGTGCGGCAATCGGGCTTGATGGCCTTTTCCAACGCGTTCGCTTCCTTCGATTTGCGTTCCTGCGGCGGCGGCGGCGGGATCATGAAGACGCCGCGCGAGCCCGCGCCTTCGTTGACGATTTCTCGCGCCGCCTTCTTGCGCGCCGCATCCAGATCGATGTGTGGCGCCTCGCTGGGCGGCGTGCCGACATCGCGCCGCGGCTTGAAGAGATCTTCGTCTGCCGCGGGCGGACCGGCGCGCTGCGGCGTCTGGCGTGCCGCCGGAGCCTGCGGCCCGGCCGAGGGGACCGCCGGCGCCGTGGGACGCTCACCCTGCGGCGCGGACACTGCTGCGGGAGGCGCGAGTTCGCGCTCGATCCGGGGCGGCGCCAGGCGCTCGAGGGGCGCGGCTGGCGCCAGCGGCACTTCGCGCGGCGCCACCTCCGCTGGGGCAGCGATTTCGCGCTCGATGCGGGGAGGCGCCAGGCGCTCGAGCGGCGCGGCGGGAGCCAGCGGCGCTTCGCGCGTGGGCACTTCGGCCGGGGCAGTTATTTCGCGCTCCATGCGGGGCGGTGCCAGGCGTTCGAGCGGCACGGGCGGCGCGACCGGCGCTGCACGCGCCGGTAATTCGACTGGCGGGGCAATTTCCCGCTCGATCTTGGCCGGCGCCGCGCGCTCAAGGGGCGCGGCCGGCGCTAGCGGGGTCTCGCGTGGCGGCAGTGCCGCGGCTGGCGCGAGCTCGCGTTCGGACGTCGGCGGCACGGCGCGCTCGAGCGGCATGGCGGGCGCCGCCGGAACCGTGCGCGGCGGCACTTCGACCGGACGCAAAATCGGGAGCTCGCCTGTCGGGGCAACGGCCTTCTCCAGCGGCGCTACAGGCAACGCCGGAGCCATGCGCGGCGCCAGATCCGCGGGCGGCGCAAGCTCGCGCGGTCGATCCGGCTGCACGCTGGGCTCGATTTTCGTCGGCGACACCAGGGGCGGCGCCAGCGCCTTGTCGACCTCTTCCGGCGCGCTGGGATTGAGACGCGGCAACGCAGCGCCTGCTGGCGGCGCCTCGAGAGCGGGCTCGGCCGGGCGCTGGGGCGCTGCGGCGGGAACCCTCGGCGCAGCCGCGGAAGGCCGCAGCAGAGCGGGTCCGGGCGCGCCGCTATCCGGACCCGGCTCGAGCCTGAATCCGGAGCCGGCATCCGGGGACAGCCGCCGCAGCGTTACGTCGAGCGGACCCCACCAGCTGTCATTACGACGCATGCCGCCGGCCGGGTTCCCAAAGAGCGCGATGAGCAGCACGTGCAGCAGCATCGACAGCACCACGAACTGGAACAGCGGCGGAGGCTCGACGACGGGGGCTCGATACCGTGGGCGGACCGGGTTGCGGCTGCGGGTAGTCACGAGCGATGGAGCGGCTTGATTGGCCGGAAGCGATTGCGCGCTCGGAAGCATACCGCGTTCGTGGTCCGCGGGCGCAGCGGTTGAAGCGGGTTAACATCGCCGCCGGGTCGCTACTTACCGCGCCAACACGCGAATGAAACGCTTCGAAACCATAGTGCTCGGGCTTGGCGCCATGGGTAGCGCGGCGGTTTGTCAACTTGCGCGCAAGGGCAATGCCGTTCTCGGTATCGATCAGTTCGTTCCCCCGCATGGCCAAGGTTCGACGCACGGCGATACGCGCATCACCCGACTCGCGATTGGCGAGGGGGAGCAATACACGCCGCTCGCGCTACGGTCCCATCAACTGTGGCGCGAGTTGGAGCAGGAGACCGGGAGTGCGCTGCTCACCATTAGTGGCTGCCTGATCATCTCCAGTCGCGCCAAGAGGGCGTTCACGCACGTCGAGAATTTCTTCGCGAACACCTTGGCGGCGGCGCGCCGGTACGACATCGCGCACGAGGTCCTGGACGCGGAGCAGATCCGACGCAGGTTCCCCCAGTTCAAGGTGGCCGATGACGAGGTCGCCTACCTTGAACGCGACGCCGGATTCCTCTGTCCCGAAGCGTGCGTTCGAACGCAGTTGCGCCTCGCGGAGCGCCTCGGTGCGACTCTCCATATGGAGGAGACGGTCTCGGGCTTTGCCGCGACATTCGCCGGCGTGACCGTGACGACCAACCGGAAGACGTACGCCGCCGACAAGCTGATCATCGCCGCCGGTCCCTGGCTTCCCGATCTCGTCGGGCCGCGGCTTGCGCGACACTTCAAGGTCTACCGGCAGGTTATGTTCTGGTTCGACCTCGACGGTCCGCTCGATGCCTTTGTGCCGGCATCGTGTCCGGTCTTCATCTGGGAGCTGCAGGGGAAGCAGCAGGCAATCTACGGTATGCCCGCGGTTGACGGACCGGGCGGCGGGGTGAAGATAGCCACCGAGCAATATGCGTGTGTCACAAGCCCTGGCGCGGCCGTTCCCACGGTGACCGACGAGGAAAAAAGCGCAATGTACGAGAGTTACATTGCCCCTTACATCGCGGGCGTAAGCGGCCGGTGCGTGAGAGCCCGCTCCTGCCTGTATACGGTCACGCCGGACTCAGGCTTTGTCATCGATGCCCACCCGGACAGCGAGCGCGTGATCCTCGCCTCACCCTGCTCGGGCCACGGCTTCAAGCACTCGGCGGCGATCGGCGAGGCGCTAGCGGAGTGGGCCATCGACGGCAGCACGCACCTCGACCTCAGTGCGTTCTCGCTGCGGCGACTCGCGTCGCGAGCTTCCTGATGCGGTCGCGGCTGAATCGCGGCCGCAGCCGACCAAACGCGGCACTCGGGTCTCCTGCAGCCTAGGTGGGTCGCGCAGGCACGAGAGTTGCTAAGCCTAACGCGTAAGCTGGCAACCGCCACGATGCAATCAAGCGAAGGGCCATGAGGGGATAGAGATGTACGATACAGAGACCCCGGTGTGCGACGTGTCGCGTCGCAAGCAAGACAGAGCGGTCAACGCGTGGATGCGCGCTGCGGCCTATGCGGCCGGTACCGAGCCGGACGATGATTTGTTCGGGCCAATGGGGCCGGAGCTGGAGGAGGTGGACCTCGGGCAGGCAGTTGAATCGAAGAAGCGCGACAACCTCGCGCTGGGTGAAGCCCTACTCAGCATCGGTTTGATTGGCCACGGTGAACTCCGGGACGTGAGGAGCGCCCAGACCGACAGTGGCGACCTGGTCGGGTCGCTGCTGGTCGCCAGCGCTATTCGCAGCCGACTCGGCGAGATTCTGCTGAAGGCCAAACGCATCACGTCATGCCAGCTCGAGTTTGCGCTTGAGATGCAACGCCATCAGGGCGGAATGCTGGGCGAGATTCTCTTGAGTCTCGGCTGGCTCGATCAGGTCACCCTGGACGCAGCGCTCGCCGCGCAAGCGGTTCGCAAGGCTGCCTGAATCCGCGGACCCCTATCCGACCGCGGCTTGGCCGCGCGCAGGAAGCAGCAGGCATAGACCGCAGGTCAGCGCGACCAGGACCGCGGCGACAAGGAAGACGCGGTCGCCAAGGGAGTCATAGAGCGCGCCCCCGAGCAGCAATCCGGCGATGCTGGCGATGGCGCCGGCGCTGCTTGCAAACCCTTGCACCGCCCCCTGTGCGCCGCGCTCCGTCGTGCGCGCCAGGATCGCCAGCAGCGACGGCCACATGATCCCGTTCCCGATCGCCAGCAAGCCGGTTCCAAGATAGATCAGCGCGGCAGAACCCGACGTGAAGAAGGGAAAGCTCGCGGCGAGCAGGAGACTGCCGCCGATGGCGAGTTCGCGCTCGGCGAAGTGTTGCGACAGGCGGTTCAGCACCGGCCCCTGCACCAGTGCCATCATCAGACCCATCGCCGCGAAGTACGTGCCGATCTGAGCTAGCGACCAGTGAATGCCCGTGGTCGCATAAACAGGAAACGCGACATAAAAGAGATTGAACGCAAAGAAGACGAGGAAATACACCGTGAGCTGGAGCTTCATCGCGGGCAACAGCAGGACTTCGCGCAGCGACAGCTTGTGCATAGGGAGGATGCGGTAGCACTCTTTCTGCTCTTGCCCGAACAACTTCCTCACACTGGCGCGCTCCGGGTCCGCCGCCAGAACGCAGGGCGTCGATTCCGGCACGCCGAAAGCGATGATCAAACAGGCAACCGTCGAAATGAGCAGCGCGGCGACGACGGTTTCGACTTCACCCATCGCTGCTGCGCCGAGGAGTCCGGCCAGCGCCGGACCGAAGACAAAACCCAGATTGGAGGCGACCGCCATTCTGCCGAAGTTGGCGGCGCGGTTGGAATCATCGCTGATGTCCGCCAGGTAAGCATTGGCGATGGACACGTTGCCACCGGCAAGCCCGGCCAGCGCGCGCGCGATGAACAACGCAACCAGCGGCACGGTCAGGGTGAATGCGCCAAGTAGCCGCGAATCTATGCTCAGCAGCGGCACGCTCGGCAGCGTTGTCGCGGCCAGAAAAATGACCCACGAGGCAACGGTTCCCATCTCGCTCACAAGCAGGATGCGGCGGCGCCCATAACGATCGGACCAGCGCCCGAGCAGTGGCGCGGCGAACAGCTGGAACAAGGAGTAGGTGGCACCCATTAACCCGAAGACGAGCGCATTGCCGCCATAGCGCGTTACGAGAAAGACCAGCGACGGCATGACGATGCTGAACGCGAGTGTCCCGACGAAGTTGACCGTCAGGATCGGGAAGATCGACACCTTGGCTGAAGCGCGGCTCACGGTGCAAACAACGTACCCGGTTGCGACCGATTTGTCGAAGGCAGAGGCCCTCTGCCGGCTGCTGCAAGCCCGAATGCAGACCGCAACGGGCGAGATCGTCCAGGCCGCTCTCCGCTCCAGGGACGGCGGCGAACTGGCGTAAGATTGACGGGCAAAATTCCCGTGACGTTGCGCAATCGATGGCCGAATCACCTGACTGGGCATTCCCCGCGGAGCTGCAGCCCAAGGCAAAAGAGCTTCGCTTCGATCTCGGACGGGCGCTGAACGCGGTCGTCATGCTGCGCTCCGAAGTCCCCGAGGATGCGTTCACAGCGTCGATTCTCGGCACCGAGCGAACGGGCAGCGCGGTCGTCATTCGCGACGATGGATTGATGCTCACGATCGGCTATCTGATCACCGAGGCGGACTCGATCTGGCTCACGGCCAACGACGGCAGCGTCGTCGCGGGCCACCCGCTGGCGTACGACGCGGCAACCGGCTTCGGTCTCGTGCAACCGCTCGGCCGCCTCAGCGCGCCGGCGCTTGCGCTGGGCGCCGCCACGTCCGCGCAGGTCGGCGATAAAGCGATTGTCATTGCCTATGGCGGCCGCGAGCACGCGCTCAAGACGGAGATCATCGGCAAGCGCGAGTTTGCCGGCTATTGGGAATATGTGCTCGACGCGGCGCTGTTCACCTCGCCGGCACATCCGCAGTGGGGCGGAGCTGCGCTCGTCGACGTGAATGGCACGCTGCTCGGCATCGGGTCGCTGCTGGTGCAGGAAGCGCAGGAGGGCGAGCCGGTGCAAGGTAATATGTTCGTGCCGGTGGACCTGCTCAAGCCGATTCTCGACGACATGCTGAGATTTACCGCCCCGGCCCGTCCGCCGCGGCCTTGGCTTGGCATGTACACGGCCGATGCGGAGCAGCGCCTGGTCGTCAGCGGGCTCGCCCGGGGCGGCCCGGCGGAATCTGCCGGCATGCGTCTTGGGGATGTCGTCGTCGAAGTCGCTGGCACCCGCGTAACCGGCCTGGCAGACATGTACCGCAAGGTCTGGAGCCTCGGCCCGGCCGGCGTGGCGGTGCCGCTCACAGTCGCACGCGACCGCGAGCTGTCGCAGCTTCTCGTACATTCAGCAGACCGCAGCGACTTTCTGAAGAAGCCGCAGCTGCAGTGATGCGCGGGTTCGTGCGCGGGTACAATCCACGGAAATATCCGCCTGATCGACAGTGCGGCGATGGACATCAGCCACCTCCACCTCCACGTGCGCGACCGCGGGCTCGCTGAGACCTTCTACCGCCGCTGGTTCCGCCTCGAAACTAAGAGCGCCGACGATGCGATCACGTTCATGACCGGAGACAAGGATTTTCTCCTCGCACTGATGCATGACCCGGCGCCGGAGCCGGTGCCGCCGTGGTTTCACTTCGGCGTGCGCGTGGAATCGGCGCAGCGCGTTCGCGACATCCTTGCTGCCATGCAGGCCACTGGGGTGCCGATCGTGAAGCCTCTATACGAAGACGACACGTTCGCATCGTTCCGTTGCGCCGATCCCGATGCGCACGCTATCGAGGTGTTCTGGCAAGGTTGAGTGCGACCGCTGCGACCGGCGAGGAGAGCCACAGTCCGCAAGCCGCCCGGGCGGCGCGGCCGCCCCCAAGCGCGACGGTATGTTCTAATCTGCTGTGGTGCGCCACCGCGGCTTCGCCCGCGGCGGGCCGTTGAAGGGGGTGTGCGCGTGAGTCGTTTCGCCGTGGCGCTTGTCGTGAGCCTGCTCGCCTTTGCTGCTCAGGCCGAAACGCTGTTGCGGGTTATTGCCTTCGACGGTGGCTGGAACCTGCCGCTTTGGGCGGCGCAGCGGCAGGGCTTCTTCGAAGCGAACGGCGTCACCGTGCAGCTCTCCTACACCCCGACGTCGGTGTACCTCGTTACCTCGCTTCTCGATGGCCGATTCGATATCGCCCTGGCCGGCATGGATAACGTCGTTGCCTATCAGGAAGGACAGGGCGAAGCAACGATCGCCGGCAAGCCCGACCTGTTCGCCTTCCTTGGTAGCGACGCCGGTTTCGCGTCGCTTGTAGCCGTACCGGCAGCAGGGAGTTTCGCCGACCTGAAGGGCAAGACGGTGTCGGTGGATGCCTTGACGACCGGCTATGCCTTTGTGGTGCGCGAACTGCTCGCGCGCAACGGCCTCGCCGAATCGGACGTCACGTTGGTTCGCGCGGGCGGTACGGCGAACCGCTACCGCGACCTGATCGCAGGCAAGCACGACGCGACGCTGCTGCGTACTCCCTTCGAGCTGCTGGCGCGCCAGCGGGGCTTCCACCAGCTTGCGGCCGCCGAAGCGCTGGGCGCGTATCAGGGTACGGTCGGCGCCGCGCGCCGCTCGTGGGCCGCCGGCCACGAGAAGGAGCTGATCGGTTTCCTGCGCGCATACCGCTCCGGGGTTGAGTGGCTCTACGACCGTGCCCATCGTGAGCTCGTCGAAGCCATCCTCGTGGCCAACATTCGCGACATGACGCCGTCGCTCGCAAAGCAATCGTATGATTTATTGCTCGCCGATAAAGGGGGAATAACGCGCGACCTCGCCCTCGACATGGATGGCATCCGCACCGTGCTGCAGTTGCGCAGCAAGTATGGACTGCCACGCAAGCTGCTCACCGACCCGACGCCGTATATCGACCTCTCGTATTACGGGAAGGCTTTTGGAACACAGTGAAAAGGAGCCGCGTGATGGCGAGAAAGAAAACCAAAGAGCCCACCATCGTCCGCCCCGACGACATTGCTCCGCACTATCGCTGGGACCGGCCGCTGCAGGCCCCCGGCCATTCGCAGGTCGACTTCGAGGAGCGCGTCAATTTCCGGCGCTTGCACGACTACCGACTTGCCCGCACGCGCGCCGCGCTGGCGACCTCGGGGCTGGGCGCGCTACTCTGCTTCGACCAGCACAACATCCGCTACATCACCAGCACGGTGATCGGCGAGTGGGCCCGCGACAAGCTGACCCGCTACGCGCTGTTGACCGGCACCGGCGACCCTTACATTTGGGATTTCGGCTCGGCGGCGAAGCATCATCGGTTACACGCGCCGTGGCTGCATCACGATCATTGCCGGGCGGGTTTGCTCGGCCTGCGCGGAGCGGTTGGCGGCGACGGAGCACTGTTCCGCGACGCGGCGCGCGAGATCAAGGCGCTGCTCGACGCTGAGGGTGTGGGCGATATGCCACTCGGACTGGACGTGGTCGAACCGCCGATGCTTTTCGAACTGCAAAAGCTCGGGATCGAGGTCCGCGACGGCCAGCAGACACTGCTCTATGCGCGGGAAGTCAAGAATATCGACGAGTTGACGCTGCTCAACATGGCAGCCGCGATGGTCGATGGCGTCTACCAGGACATTGCCGAGGCGCTCAGGCCGGGCGTCAAGGAAAGCGAGATCGTTGCGCTCGCGACGTCGCGGCTGTACGAAATGGGCAGCGACTGCGTCGAAGCGATCAATTCAATCTCCGGCGAGCGCTGCAGCCCGCACCCGCACAACTTCACCGACCGCCTGATCCGCCCGGGGGACCAGGCGTTTTTTGACGTCATCCAGTCATTCATGGGCTATCGCACCTGCTACTACCGCACGTTCAACGTCGGCATGGCCACGCCGGCGCAACACACGGCTTATCGTTACGCACGGGAATGGATGGACCGCGCGATCGCGCTGTTGAAACCCGGGGTGACCACCGACCGCATCGCACGCGCTTTTCCGAAGGCGCAGGAGATCGGCTTCGCCAATGAAATGGAAGCATTTGGCCTGAACTTCTGTCACGGGCTGGGGCTTGGCCTGCACGAACGGCCGCTGATCTCGCGGCTCAATTCGCTCAAGGAGCCGATCGAGCTCAAGGTCGGAATGGTATTCGCGGTCGAGACCTACTGCCCGGCAAGCGATGGCATTTCGGCGGCGCGGATCGAGGAGGAGGTTATTCTCACTCCGACCGGGGCGCAGGTGATTTCGCTCTATCCGGCGCAGGAGCTGCCGATCGCCAATCCGTACTGACAGAAAGGAGCACGATGAGCTTGCGGAAAGGGCAGTTTATTGGCCAGCGCCTCTCCCCGGGATATCGCGGCGGAAGGATCGCGGTATGAGCCCGGCGCCGGCGACAGTACGCATCGGCTGGATCGGTACCGGCCGGATGGGCTACGCAATGGCGGAGCGGTTGGCCAGCGGCGGAGCCGCGCTCACCGTCTGGAATCGCACCCGCGCGAAGGCCGAGCCGCTCTCCGCACTTGGAGCGGAGATCGCGCCAGCGCTTTCCGATCTCGCCGCCTGCGACATCGTGTTCTGCATGGTTTCTACCTGGGATGATGTGCACGCGGTCATCGCCGGCCCGGGCGGCCTGCTGTCGCAGCAGTCGCGTGGCCCGCGGTTGGTCGTCGAGTGCTCATCGATTTCACTCGAGGGTTCGGCCGCGCTGCGCGAGCTGCTCCGGCAGCGTGGCATCGACATGCTGGCGGCACCGGTTTCCGGCAATGCCAAGGTGATCAATGCCGGCCGGCTCTCTTTCGTCTGTTCCGGGCCGCGCGCCGCGTTCGACGCCGCGCTGCCGTACCTCAAGATGATCGCCCCTGCCGCAAGCTACGTCGGCGAAGCCGAGCTAGCCCGCATTGTCAAGATCTGCCACAACGTATTCCTCGGCGTGGTAACGCAGTCGCTCGCCGAGATTACAGTCTTGGCACAAAAGGCCGGCGTTTCACGGCACGCCTTTCTCGATTTCATGAACCAGAGCGTGCTGGGCTCGACTTTCACGCGCTACAAGACGCCGGCGTTCGTCAATCTCGACTTCAAGGTCACGTTCACGCCACAGCTCCTGCGCAAGGATCTCGACCTCGGCCTCGATGCCGCCCGGCGCTTTGAGGTGCCGATGCCGCTGGCATCGCTCACGCGCGACATCGTGCAGACGCTTCTCGGCCACGGCATGAGGGAACAGGACTTCGCGCAATTGCTGTTGCTGCAGGCGGAAGCGTCCGGCATCAAACTCCAGCCGGAAAACGTAGCGGTGAACGATGGTTTGTAAGGACAATTGCTTCCACTCACCGAGCGAAGGAGTTAAAGATGAAGCTGGCGCGACCCGCGTTGCTGCTGCTGATCGCCTGGGCGTCCACTGCGATGGGCCAGGCTTATCCGAACAAGCCGGTTCACATCATCGTGCCGTTCACTGCCGGGAGCGCGACCGACATCCTGGCGCGAACGTTCGGGCAGAAGCTCTCGGAGATCTGGAACCAGTCGGTCATCGTCGACAACCGGCCCGGCGCGGGCGGGACGATAGGCGCCGCGGTTGTCGCGAAGGCTGCTCCCGACGGCTATACACTGCTCGTGCACTCCGCGGCACAGGCGTACAACCCGTCGATCTATCCCAGCCTACCTTACGATACCGTCAAGGACTTCGTCGACATCGCGCCGCTGGGCGGACAGCCCAACGTGCTCGTGGTGGCCCCGGCGGCGGGGCTGAAGACGGTTGCCGAGCTCATTGCGCAGGCGAAGCAGAAGCCGGGGCAGCTCAACTTCGCCTCGGCCGGCACCGGCAGCGGCACGCATATCAACGGCGAGAAGTTCAAGCTCGCCGCCGGCATTGACGTCGTGCACATCCCCTACAAGGGCACGCCCGAGGCGCTGTCCGATACCCTCGCCGGCCGCGTGAGCTACTTTTTCTCGCCTATCTCGGCGGCGCTGTCGTTCGTCCGCGACGGGAAGCTGCTGGCGCTGGCGGTGAGCACCGCCAGGCGCTCCAGCGTGCTGCCCAATGTGCCGACAATCGCCGAATCCGGCTTGCCCGGATTTGACTATTCGCTTTGGGTCGGCATGTTCGCGCCGGCGGGAACGCCCACAGCGATTGTCGACCGAATCGCGCGCGATCTGCGCGCTGCCGAGCAAGCGTCGGATGTGAAGGAGCGTCTCGCGGCGCTTGGCGCCGAACCGATGCCGATGACGCCAGCTGAATTCACCCAGTTCGTGAATTCGGAAATCGTGGATTCCGCGAAAATCGTCAAGGCGGCGGGAATCAAGGTGCAGTAGCGTTGCCGCGACAGCCGCCAGCCGGCGGCGGGTATCATGGACGCGCCAGCGCGATACGAGCCGGCCACCGCGGATACTGCGCCGGCGCGCGATGGGACAGGAGGGGGTTGCGACCATGGCCGAGCCCGAATCAGGCGGCATGACTTTTCCACGCCTGCTGCAAGAGCACGCCGCCCGCCGCGGCGATCTCCCCGCGACGCGGGAGAAGGACCTTGGCATCTGGCAGACATGGACTTGGGCGCAGGTTGCCGCCGAGGTGCGCGCGCTCGCCTGCGGCCTCGCCGCGCAGGGATTCAAGCGCGGCATGCATCTCGCGATCATCGGCGACAACCGACCGCGGCTGTATTGGTCGATGACCGCGGCGCAGGCGCTCGGCGGCGTGCCGGTCCCGATGTACCAGGACGCTCCCGCCGCGGAATTCGTCTACGTGCTCAATAACGCCGCGATCGCCTATGCGGTGGTCGAGGATCAGGAGCAGGTCGACAAGATGCTCGAGGCCACGGCGCAGGTACCGACGCTGCAGCATATCTATTACGACGACCCACGCGGCCTGCGCAACTACAAGGGCGTAACAAGCTTCGAGCGCCTGCTGGAGATCGGCCGCGAATTCGACCGCGCGCATCCGAGCTTTTACGATGCGGAAGTGGCTAAGGGGCGGCCCGATGACGTCTCGATCATGCTCTACACGTCGGGCACCACGGGCAAACCCAAGGGCGTCTGCCAGACGCACAACGCCTTCATCGTCGCCGCCCAGGGCGGTTGTGCCTTTGACAAGCTCACCCCCGACGACAGCATCCTGTCGTACCTGCCGATGGCATGGGTCGGCGACCACCTGTTTTCCTACGCCCAGTGGCTGGTTGCGGGATTCAGCATCAATTGTCCCGAGTCGGGCGACACCGTGATGACCGATCTGCGCGAGATCGGGCCGACGTACTACTTCGCGCCGCCGCGGGTGTTCGAGAATCTGCTTACGCAGGTGATGATCCGGATGGAGGACGCGAGCGCCCTCAAGCGCTGGCTTTTTGCCTACTTCACCGGGGTCGCGCGGCGTTGCGGCGCCGATATCCTCGATGGGCGGCACGTAAGGCTGGCCGACCGGGTGCTGTACGCGCTGGGCAACATGGCGGTGTACGGTCCGCTGCGCAATGTGCTCGGGATGAGTCGCATTCGCGTGGCCTATACCGCCGGTGCCGCGATCGGGCCCGACTTGTTTCGCTTCTACCGCTCGATCGGGGTCAACCTGAAGCAGCTCTACGGCTCGACGGAAACCTGCGCCTACGTCTGCCTGCAGCCCGACGGTGGGGTGAAGTTCGACACCGTCGGACAAGCAGCGCCGGGCGTCGAAATCAGGATCACGGAAAACGGTGAGGTTCTGGTCCGCGGGCCGATGCTGCTCAAGGAGTATTACAAGCGGCCCGACGCGACCGCCGAATCGATCGACGCGGAGGGATACTTCCACACCGGCGATGCCGGCATCTTCGAGGAAGGGGGCCAGCTCAAGATCATCGATCGGGCCAAGGATGTGGGCAAGCTCGCGAGCGGCGCGATCTTTGCGCCCAATTACATCGAAAACAAGCTCAAGTTCTTTCCGCACATCAAGGAGGCGGTGGCTTTCGGCAACGGGCGCGACAAGGTTTGCGCATTCATCAACATCGACATGGGCTCGGTCGGCAACTGGGCCGAGCGGCGCGGCATCCCGTACTCGGGCTACACCGATCTCGCGGCAAAGCCCGAGGTCGCGGAGTTGATCCGGGAGTGCGTCGGCAAAGTCAACGCCGAGCTCGCGCAGGAAGGAGCTCTCGCCGACTCGCAGGTGCAGCGCTTCCTCGTTCTGCACAAAGAGCTCGATCCCGACGACGACGAGCTGACGCGCACGCGCAAAGTGCGGCGCGGCTTCATCGCGGAGAAGTATGCGCTATTGGTCGACGCCCTCTACTCGGGCAAACCGTCGCAGTATATTGAGACCGAGGTCAAGTTCGAAGACGGCCGCACAGGAATCGTCAAAGCAGACTTGAAAATAATCGACGTGGCGCGCGTGATGCCCCTTTCCAAGGCGGCATGACGTTGCGGCACACGCCGCAACTCCGGGTACAGTACCGACCACGCGCACCGACCCATGGCTGAGCGGAACCTCCGGGACCGGATCGTCTTTCATGACGCCATTGAAACCATGGAGGTCGATTTTTCCGACCTGACCTTCACCTGCGCGCAGGACGTCGATGCGTTCTACGACGAAGCGGACCGCGCCCTGTCGGCCACCGGCCGGCGCTGGTATTTCCTGATCGTGTATGAGGGTTCGCTCATAACGCCCGCGGCTTGGGAACGCTTTGCGGCGCGCGGCAAGCAGACCAACATCGCCTACAGCCTTGGCACCGTGCGTGCGGGCGCCAGCGGGGAAAACCGCGAGGCCATTCGCGAACATGCCGGCCGCGAGATGTTTCGCGCCAACATGTTCGCGACGCGTGACCAGGCGATGCTTGCGCTCGGTGAGATGCGCAAGCGCAGACTGGAAACCGGTGCGGCTGCCGATGGCGCGTTCCTCCGCGTCGAGAACATTCATCTGCGCTTTGGCGGCGTTCGGGCCATCACCGGCGTCGGCTTCCAAGTCAATCGCGGCGAAATCTCTTCCATCATTGGTCCGAATGGCGCCGGGAAGAGCTCGATGCTGAACATCATCAACGGCGTGTACCGACCGCAGACCGGCAGCGTGACCTTTCTGGGCCGGACGCATCACCACATGCGGCCGCGCCTGGCAGCCGAGCAGGGCATGGCGCGGACCTTTCAGAACATTGCGTTGTTCAGGGGCATGACGGTGCTCGACAACATCATGACCGGGCGCAATCTGAAAATGAACGCCAACTTCCTGCTGCAGGCCGTCTTCTGGGGGCCGGCACGGCGCGAGGAGCTGGAGAACCGCCGCAAGGTGGAGGAGGTCATCGATTTCCTCGAGATCCAGCACATCCGCAAGGTGCCGGTCGGTCGGCTGCCATACGGGCTGCAGAAACGGGTCGAGCTGGGACGGGCGCTGGCCGCGGAACCCATCCTGCTCCTGCTCGACGAGCCGATGGCAGGAATGAACGTGGAAGAGAAACAGGACATGTCCCGATTCATCCTGGATGTGAACGAGCAATTCGGCACGACGGTGCTGCTGATCGAACACGACATGGGCGTAGTGATGGATATCTCGAATCATGTCGTGGTGCTGGATCACGGCGAGAAAATCGCCGAGGGTACACCCGACGACGTGCGCGCGGATCCGGTCGTTATCCGCGCCTATCTGGGTGCCGGCTGACCGGCGCAAGCGGCGAATCAACCGCCAAGAAGCGAACATAGATCATGCAGTTCTTCTTCGAGGTTCTGATCGGCGGATTGCTCTCCGGAGTCATGTACTCGCTGGTGGCAATCGGTTTTGTGCTCATCTACAAAGCGTCAGGCGTGTTCAACTTTGCGCAAGGCGCGATGGTGTTCTTCGCCGCTCTGACCTGCGTGAGCCTGGTCGAGCGTGGTTTCCCGTTCTGGGCGGCAGTGCCGCTCACGCTCGCCGTAATGGTGGCGCTGGGCCTGTTGATCGAGCGCGTCGTCCTGCGGCCGCTGGTCAACCAACCCCCGATCACGCTGTTCATGGCGACCATCGGATTGACGTTTTTCATCGAAGGGCTGGCGCAGATGCTCTGGGGCGCCCAGCCGCACGGATTGGACATCGGGATCGAAGACGAGCCCTGGCAATGGATCGCCGATGCAACGGGCATGAACGTTTCCAAGTTCGATGTCTCCGTAGCCGGGATCGCTGCCGTGCTGGTGACCTCGTTGGCGCTGTTCTTCAGCCGGACCCGCATCGGTCGAGCGCTGCGCGCCGTCGCCGACGATCACCAGGCGGCGCTTGCCGTGGGGATTCCGTTACAGCAGATCTGGGGCATCGTGTGGGCGGTCGCCGGCTCCGTGGCGCTCGTCGCAGGCCTGCTGTGGGGTGCGCGCAACGGGGTGCAGTATGCCCTCACGTTTCTTGCGCTCAAGGCGCTACCGGTACTCATCCTCGGTGGTTTTGAATCGATCCCCGGCGCTATCGTTGGCGGGCTGATCATCGGCGCCAGCGAAAAACTCGCCGAGGTCTATATAGGGCCCTATGTCGGGGGCGGCGTCGAAGGGTGGTTCCCGTACGTGCTGGCGCTGCTGTTCTTGCTCATTCGACCGGAGGGGTTGTTCGGTGAGAAACACATCGACCGGGTCTAGATGCGTCGCGCAACGAAAGTGCTCGGCTGAGATTGAAGGCGCGTAATGCTCTATCGAGAAGCCGGCCAGTTCAAGGTTTCCTACGCCCGGGACCAGCAGATCTTTCCGATCCGCCAGGACCGGATCGCGGTGGCGCTGCTGCTCGCCTTCGCGTTCGTGGTCGTGCCGCTGATCGGCAACGAATACTGGTTATCAGCGATCTTGATTCCGCTGCTGATCTTCGCGCTGGCGACCCTCGGTCTGAATATCCTGACCGGATACGCCGGCCAACTCTCGCTGGGAACGGCAGCATTCATGGCCGTCGGCGCATTCGGTGCCTACAATTTGATGCTCCGCCTGCCCGGGATTCCCTTGCTGGTCGCGTTCGTACTGGCCGGCGTTTGCGCCGCCATCGTGGGCATCGTGTTCGGATTGCCCAGCCTGCGCATCAAAGGCTTTTACCTGGCGGTGGCGACGCTCGCTGCGCAATTCTTCGTTGTCTGGGCACTGACCAAGTTCAGTTGGTTCTCGAACTACAGCACGTCAGGCGTGATCAACGCGCAGAAGATGACAATCCTGGGCTACTCGTTCGACTCGCCGGCAGCAAAGTACCTTCTGGTTCTGGCGATTGTCACAGTTCTTGCGCTGGCGGCGAAGAACATGGTCCGAAGCTCGGTGGGTCGAGCCTGGATGGCGGTACGCGACATGGACGTCGCAGCCGAAGTCATTGGCATACGAATCTTGCATACCAAGCTGCTGGCGTTCGCGGTCAGCTCTTTCTACTGCGGCGTTGCCGGGGCGTTGTACGCCTTTGCCTATCTCGGCACGGTGGAACCCGAGGGCTTCAACCTGGATCTTTCGTTCCGGGTGTTGTTCATGGTGATCATCGGGGGCGTCGGCAGCGTGCTCGGATCGTTTCTAGGGGCCGGCTTTATCGTCCTTTTGCCCATCTTCCTGGACAGCATCGCCCACCCGATCGAACTGACCCTGGGGATCACGCTGCCGCCGGGCCTCATGTCGAACCTGGACCTCATCGTGTTCGGCAGCCTGATCATCTTCTTCCTGATCGTCGAACCCAGCGGCCTCGCGCGGCTGTGGCAGATCGGCAAGGAGAAGCTCCGGCTATGGCCGTTTCCCCATTGATGCTGCAATGCGACAAAGCGCAAGATCCGCGGCTTCCGGCATTGTTGACGCAGCGCATTGACACCCGGGCTACTATCGCCAATCCTTGGGGGCTGTTTCCGCAATTGAGCCCTTTTCTGTCCAGGAGGCAAACCATGAAAGCCATCAAGACGGCCCTGTTGGGCCTGGCGCTCCTCGGTGCCGCAACCACGGCACTGGCCCAGAACGAGCAGTTCATTCCGATGATCGGATACTGGGTCGGTCCTTATGCCGCCGGCGGGTCCGGCATCTTCGGCGGCTTCATCGATTACATCAACATGGTGAACGCGCGCGACGGCGGAGTGAACGGCGTCAAACTAACCTACGAGAAGTGCGAAACCGAATACAACAACGCCCGCGGCGTCGAGTGCTACGAGCGCGAGAAGAACAAGGGCTCGACGGGCGCCACCGTCATTAATCCGCTATCGACCGGCATCACGTATTCGCTGATCGACAAGGTCGCCGCCGACAAGATTCCGTTGGTGTCGCTCGGCTACGGCCGTACCGACGCGTCCGATGGCCGCGTGTTCCCTTACGTCTTTCCCCTCATCACGAACTACTGGTCACAGAACACCGCCGTGATCAAGTTCATCGGCATGAAGGAAGGCGGGATGGACAAGCTCAAGGGCAAGAAAATCGTGAACATCTATCACGACTCGGCCTACGGCAAGGAAACCCTTCCGATCCTCGACGCGCAGGCGAAGAAATACGGATTCGTACTTACGACCATTCCCGTCGCGCACCCGGGTAACGAGCAGGGTGCCCAGTGGCTTGAGGTCCGGCAGATCAAGCCGGACTGGGTGATCCTGCGCGGCTGGGGCGTGATGAATCCGACTGCAATCAAAGCCGCAGCCAAGGTCGGTTTCCCACGCGACCACATCGTCGGCGAATGGTGGTCGGGCGCGGAGGAGGACACGATTCCCGCAGGCGACGCCGCGAAAGGCTACATCGCCGCCGGCTTCAATGTCGCCGGCGCCAACTTCCCGGTGGTTCAGGAAATCAAGAAGTATGTCTACGGCAAAGGTAAAGGCGAGATGGAGGATCAGGCGCGGGTCGGATCGATCTATTACAATCGCGGGGTCGTGCACGGACTCGTCACCGTCGAAGCAATCCGCACCGCGCAAGCCAAGTACGGCAAGGGCAAGCCCATCACCCCCGAACAAATGCGCTGGGGCATTGAACACCTGCAGATCACCGAAGCACGTCTCAAGGAGCTCGGCGCAACCGGTTTCATGCAGCCGCTCAAGGTGACTTGCGCCGATCATGAGGGCGGGGGCGCGGTGAAGTTTCAGCAGTGGGATGGCAACCAGTGGAAAGTGATTACCGACTGGATCCAGCCGGATCGCGACTTGGTGCGGTCGATGGTCGAGCAATCGGCAGCCGCGTACGCCAAGGAGAAGAACATCACTCCGCGCGACTGCGCCAAGGAAGCCTGATCGGGTCCGGGCGTCCGGCTTCTTCCCTCAGCTAAGGGGAAGAGGCTGGACAAACGGCTTGCCGGCGCAACCTCAAACCGCTCCGATGAGCGCAGTGGCCGCGACGCGGATCGGCGCCATGCCTGACGGCGCCAAGGCCTACCTCTGCGTCAATAACGTCGAGGTTATCTACGACCATGTCATCCTGGTGCTCAAGGGTGTGTCGCTCGACGTGGCGCAGGGAAGCATCGTCGCTCTGCTCGGCGCGAATGGCGCTGGCAAGACCACGACGCTCAAGGCAATCTCCAATCTGCTGCACGCCGAGCGCGGCGACGTAACCAAAGGCACGATCGAGTTCCAGGGCCAGCGCGTCGACCGCCTGACTCCGAACGAACTCGTCAGGTTGGGCATCTGCCAGGTGATGGAAGGCCGGCACTGCTTCCAGCACCTGACGGTGGAGGAAAACCTGTTGACGGGCGCCTTCACGAGAAAGGCGACACGCGCGGAAATCAAGGCGGCATTGGAAAAGGTCTACCACTATTTCCCGCGGCTCAAGCAGCGTCGCACCAGCCTCGCCGGCTACACCTCCGGCGGCGAGCAACAGATGACCGCACTGGGGCGCGCGCTCATGGCGCAGCCGTCGATGATCCTGCTCGATGAACCGTCGATGGGGCTCGCCCCGCAAATCGTCGAGGAGATCTTCGACATCGTCCGCGGCCTCAACCGTGACGAGCGCGTGAGCTTTCTGCTCGCCGAGCAGAATACGAGTGTCGCATTGCGCTTCGCCGACTATGGCTACATCCTCGAAAACGGCCGCGTCGTGATGGAGGGGGCGGCCACAAACTTGGCACAGAACGAAGACGTCAAGGAGTTCTATCTCGGCCTGTCGACGGCCGGACGCAAATCGTTTCGCGATGTTAAACACTATCGCCGCCGGAAGCGCTGGCTGGCATAAAGCAACGATGGAATTCACTCAGGATTGGTTCAGCCCGAACATTGCGAACTGGACGACCCTGCTCGCCGAGTTGCGCGGCCAGCCGGGAGTCCGGGCGCTCGAAGTCGGAAGCTTCGAGGGACGCTCCGCGTGCTGGTTGCTCGAGAATATTCTCACCGGGACGGATGCGCGGCTGGACTGCATCGATACGTTCACCGGCGCGGTCGAACAGCGCCTTGGCTTCGAGACGAGCGGAATCCGTGCCCGATTTGAGTCCAACATCGCGCCGTGGCGGGAACGGGTGACGGTCCATGTCGGCGACAGTGCCGACGTGCTGCGTGGCCTATTCGGTGCATACGACTTCATCTACATCGATGGCTCTCACCTCGCGCCGGACGTGCTTGCCGACGCCGTGCTGGGGTGGCGTCTGCTGAAACCCGGCGGCATCATGATTTTTGACGACTTCCTGTGGAATCTTCTGCCGCAGCCGGAGCAGCAGCCCGGTACCGCGATCCGGAGTTTCCTGAGTTGTCACGCGGGCTGGTTCGATGTGTTGCGTGTCGACGGCCAGGTGGCGATCCGCAAACGCGCTGCCTATGCGCCGAATATGCCGCCGCCGCGGGCCGTGCCAACGACGGTGTTTGAGGGTACCGAGGTTAAATTCCACGCCTAGTGGCGCCCGAGAGCGCGGCACGCTTGGCGAGCGAACGTGCACGAATATTTCGATACCCTGGAAACCCGGCCGGCGGCAGCGCGCGAACGAGCCCAGCTCGCGGCGCTGCCGGACCGGATAGCCCTGGCGAAGGGGCGTACCGCGGCCTACGCGCGCATCTTCGCCGGCTTCGATCCCGCTGCGATCACGACCCGCGAAGAGCTCGCGCGGTTGCCGGTCACCCGCAAGTCCGACTTGGTGGAACTGCAGCAGATGGCGCGCCCGTTCGGCGGCTTTGCCGCGGCGCGCTGGGGTGAAGCCAAACGCGTCTTCGCGTCGCCCGGACCGCTCTACGAACCGGAAGGCGGGACGGCGGATTACTGGCGACTTGCCCGAGCGCTGTTCGCGGCGGGCTTTCGCGCCGGTGATCTCGTCCACAATTGCTTCTCGTACCATCTCACGCCCGCCGGCTCGATGCTGGAGACTGGCGCGCACGCACTGGGCTGCACCGTTTTTGCCGGTGGCGTTGGCCAGACCGAGCAGCAGGTGCAGGCGATGGCCGATCTCGAGCCCGACGGATACGTGGGGACTCCCTCGTTCCTCAAAATCATTCTCGAGAAGGCCGACGAGCTTGGCATGCAGCTACCGCGGCTGAAAAAAGCGCTGGTCTCGGGCGAGGCCTTTCCGCCCAACCTGCGCGACGCGTTCCTCAAGCGCAGCATCGCCGCCTTCCAGGTGTACGCCACTGCGGACCTGGGGTCGATTGCATACGAATCGCGCGCGCGCGAGGGCTTGATTATCGACGAGGGCGTGCTCGTCGAAATCGTGCGCCCGGGCACCGGCGACCCGGTACCGGCCGGTGAAGTCGGCGAAGTGGTCGTCACGACGCTCGTCACGGCCGACTACCCGCTGATCCGCTTTGGCACCGGAGACCTTTCCGCCGTGCTTCCGGCGTCGCTGCACACACCGTCGGCCTGTGGGCGCACCAACCTGCGGATCAAGGGCTGGCTGGGTCGCGCCGACCAGACGACCAAGGTCAAGGGCATGTTCGTGCATCCTGCGCAGGTCGCCGAGGTGGCGCGCCGGAATCCCGAGATCGTCAAGGCGCGGCTCGTCGTCGACAACCCCGGGGGCGACGACCGCATGACGCTCCACGTCGAAATGCGGGACAACCCGTCGACCGGCGCCGCCGCGATCATCGCCTCCATCCGCGACGTGACCAAGCTGCGCGCCGAGATTGCGGTTTGCGCGCCGGGAACGCTCGCGAACGACGGCAAAGTGATCGAGGACCGGCGCAAGTACGAGTAGGGCGGAAAGGAACACGGCCACGCGCCCGCTGGCGTCGCGTGCTACGATTGCCCTGCACGCGAAGACTGCGCCCATGGCCAGGTCCGAAACTTCCATCGACCCGCTTGCGCCGCTCGCTCCGGAGACGCTGCGCGCGATCGCGTCGACCGGCGTCGCACGTAATTACCCCAAGAACACGATTCTCATCAACGAGGGCGATGTCGGCGATTCGCTCTACATCGTGTTGTCTGGACGGGTAAAGGTCTATTCGAGCAACCCCGCGGGACGCGAGGTCGTCATCGCCTTTCACGGGCCCGGGGAATACGTCGGCGAGATGTCCCTCGACGGCAGCCCGCGCTCGGCATCGGTTCTGACGCTCGAACCTACGACCTGCGCGCTCGTTACCAGGGCCAGCTTTCGCGAGTTCATCCTCGCCCATCCGGATTTCGCGTTGCACCTCATTGAGAAGCTGATTCAGCGCGTGCGACTTACCACCGAGAATGTCAAGAGCCTGGCCCTGTCTGACGTCTATGGGAGGCTGGTCAAGCTGCTGCTGGCCCTTGCCGTCGAACGCGACGGCGTCCAGGTCGTGCCGGAGAAGCTCACGCAACAGGACATCGCCGAGCGCGTCGGTGCCTCGCGCGACATGATCAGTCGCCTGCTGAAGGACCTGGTGGCCGGCGGCTATTTGCACGTGCAGGACCGGACCATCACCATCCTCAAGAAACCCCCGCCGGGGTGGTAGCTCGCACCGAAAGAGCGGGTTAGGCAGCGCGGCGCTACCGCGCGCCTTCAACGCGCGCCGGGCGCCGGTTGCCTGCCCTTTCCTTGCCGCAGCGCGTGAATTTTCCGCAGCCGCCCCGCCGAATTGTCGGGTTTCGCCCGGTTGCCGCTCCCCGTTAGAGTGGATCTGTCCGGCGGTAAGGGTGAAGGGACCCGTCGGCGAAGCGGCGTGAGGGCTCAGCCTCTATGCCGCCCAACCACGTGCGAGAGGAGTGAACCATGCTGAATGAATCGCCTTCGAGCTTGAACAAGGTCGTCACGTCGCTCAAGGTGGCTGCCCTGCTGACCGTGCTCGGGGCTGTCGTACTGGCGGCCGGGCAGCGGCTAGGGCCCGACATTTCACCGGGGGTACCCGCTGCCGCCTCGACGGTCCCGGCACCCCAGTCCCCGGCGGATGGCGGCGCCCAGCCGGTGGCCACCAATTATTTTCCGGCGCAGTTTCCCGCGCCCTCCGGGCCGGTTGCGGAACAGCCGCCGACGTTCTGAGTCGGCTGCCGCGCGCGGGGCGCGCCGCTGGCGGTTGAGGCGCCGCATCGGGCGCGGCAGGCAAGCCGTTGCGAGTACCGCCGCGGTTCCAGGGACCGCGGCGGTAGTCCGGCGGCGAAGCGGGGAGAAATTGGCACCGAGTCCCTAATCGACGCGCAGTGCACGTTCGCGAGCACTCCTTACGCTGACCAGCGCCACGCCACCCAGCACCAGCGCCGCGCCGACGAGCTGGATCCAATGCACCGGTTCGTCCAGAATCATCCAGCCGAGCCAGATGGTGAACACCGGCCCCAGCGAGCCGACGAGGGAAGTCCGGTTGGCGCCGATGCGCTTGATCGCCTCGGCGATGAGATACGTCGGCAACACGGTGGAGAATATCGCCATCGTCAGCGACAGTAGCTGAATCCGCAATGGCGCGGCGAGGGCTTGCAGCGGCCTTGTCGCAAGAAACTGAACGAATACGAACCCGGCGGAAACGAGCATCGCCAGAGCGATGAAGCGCAACGTGCCGAGTCGCGCGATGACGGGGCCCGCACCCACAAGGTAGAGCGCATAGAAGAACGAGCTCGCGAAGACGAGCGCGCCACCCGTCCAGAGCACGCGCGGGTCCCCGGCAAACGACAGCTCGCGCACAAATACCAACAGGATTCCGGCATAGGAGAGCGTGAGCGCCAGCAGGATACGGCCAGTGATCCGCTGCCTGTATAGCAGCGCAGAAAGCACGACGACAAGGGTCGGGTAGAGGTAGAGCATCAGCCGCTCCAGCGCCGCCGTGACGTACTGCAGGCCCATGAAATCGACCAGGCTTGCCAGGTAGTAGCCGATGAAGCCGAGCCAAACGATCCTGCCCCAATCGCCTTTTCCGATCGCCACGGTACGGCGCCGCGCGGTGGCGAAGAAGGCCATAAGCGCAAAGAACGGGGTCGCATAGAGCATGCGCAGAGCCAGCAAGGTAACCGCGTCGATCGGCGTCCAGGCGTACGCGAGCTTGATCAGGATCGCCTTGAACGAGAAGCCGAGAACGCCGACGACCGCCAGCGCAGGTCCGATCCATTGTTCGCCGCGCGGGGACCTCACGCCGCGCCCCGCTTGACCACCGCCGATGAACGATGCGCCGAGTGTTGCCTGCGGTCCCTGCGGCCATCGGTCGCGATGAACAACGGCGGAACGGCGAGAAGAATGTGAATCGGCGGTTGCCTTCCGCGACGGACCCGGGCGATCCGGGAACCGAGCTGGCGGCTGACACACCGCCCGAGCGAAAAATGGTGCTGGGTCAGCTGCGCTGGCTCAGCATCGACAACGCCTGCTGGAGCAGATCTCCGTGATCGGCAGGAACCTGGCCGTTTGGTGTCAAGTGATCGATGATCTGCGGCAGCACGGCCGCGAGGCCCGCGCTCGTGTCCCCGTGGGATAACCCGAGTTGCTGCGCGATCTGGCCGATTGCTCCCGTACCGAGGATCTCCTGCAGCTGACTGCCGGTAATCGGCATGTTCGCGCCGGAACCGACCCACGAGGCGGCCTGGTCGGCCATGCCGCCATGGTTGAACTTGCTGATGATTCCGGGCAGACCGCCGTGCTGCTGTATCAGCTGCAGCGCCACCAGTGCCAGTGGGCTCTGCCCTTGCGCGCTGCCGCCCAACACATTCCCGAGCAGACCATCCAGCAATCCCATGCTTTGCCTCCCGCACGAACGCGCCGTTGTGCAAAATTATACGCGGCGCGCGAGCCGGGTGGTGTCGCCGCTACCCCAGCGCAACGTTTTCGGGCTTCACGGCAGGGGCCTCCGCCCTCCGAGGCTACCGGCGTCCGTACATCGCCGTGAAGGTCGCCGCGCCGAGCTTGTTCGCGTTGAGCATGTACCCGACCAGCGCGCCACTCGCGTTTTCGTCGGCATCGATCTTGTCGACCTTGAGGGCGTAGACGGTGAAGATGTAGCGATGCGGCTTGTCACCCGTGGGAGGGCAGGGCCCGCCGTAGCCGGGCTTGCCGAAGTCGGTCTTGGACTGGATCGCTCCCTTGGGCGTCTGGCCGCTCGCCGGATTGCCGATGCCGCGGGGCAACGACATCACATCGATGGGGATGTTGAACAGCACCCAGTGCCACCAGCCGCTTCCAGTCGGCGCGTCCGGATCGTAGACGGTGACCGCAAAACTCTTGGTCCCCGGCGGAGCGTTCTTCCACGACAGCGACGGCGAAACGTTACCGCCATCGCAGCCGAAGCCTTTGAACACCTGTGCTTCGGCAATGGTCGAGCCGGGCTTGATCTCGGCACTTTGCAACGTGAACGGGTCGGCGGCGAGCGTGGTTAGCGGCAGCGCAGCGAGAACAAGCGCCACGAAAACTCTCATTTCTTTCTCCTCTTTCCATTGGCTGGTGCGGCCCGCCACGGATTCGCAAGGGGTCGTATGCACCCGAGCCCGATGCTGCTATCGTACGGACCGAAGCGCACATTTTACCGCCAACGCACTGCCCAAGTGACCCTCCAGGCCCGCTCCCGGATCTGCTCATGCCCAACACACCCGAAGTCACCAATATGGCGGTCTTCTGCGACTTCGAGAACATTGCGCTTGGTGTGCAGGACGCCAAGTATGAACGGTTCGATATCGGCAAGGTGCTTGAGCGGCTGCTGCTCAAGGGCAGCATCGTGGTTAAAAAGGCGTACTGTGACTGGGAGCGCTACAAAGCGTTCAAGGCGCCGATGCATGAGGCGAGTTTTGAACTGATCGAGATACCGCACGTGCGGCAGTCGGGCAAAAATTCGGCCGACATCCGCATGGTTGTCGACGCCCTCGACCTCTGCTACACCAAGGCGCATGTCGAAACCTTTGTCATCATCAGCGGCGATTCCGATTTCTCACCGCTGGTGTCGAAGCTGCGCGAGAACAACAAGGTTGTGATCGGCGTCGGCGTCAAGAACT
This sequence comes from Edaphobacterium sp. (SeqCode), assembly GCA_035937415.1. Taxonomy (GTDB): domain Bacteria; phylum Pseudomonadota; class Gammaproteobacteria; order Burkholderiales; family Casimicrobiaceae; genus PALSA-1003. Next base: position 36,124 of record DASZIB010000034.1, read on the forward strand.
CGACCTCCGACCTTCTCATCGCGAACTGCGATGAATTCATCTTCTACGACGATCTGGTGCGTGAAAAGAAGCGGTCCCCCGCGAGGAGATCCCCGGCAAGAGCAACGAACACGACCGCGTCGGAACCGCCGGCAAAAAAAGGCGAGGAGGAGCGGCGCCAGGAAGCCGTGGACCTCATCACCGCGACCGTCGACGCGCTGTTTGCCGAGCGCGGCGCCGAAGAAAAGATCTGGGGCTCGATGGTCAAGCAGGCACTGAAACGCCGCAAGCCGGGATTCGCCGAATCGTATTATGGTTTTCGCTCCTTCAACGGCCTGCTCGAGGAGGCCGAGCGCCGCGGCGCATTGGCTCTCGAACGCGACGAGAAGTCCGGGGGTTACATCATCCGCCCGCTGGCGCACGACGAATGATGTTCCGTCGGCTCTGGTTTGCCGCGTTGCTCAACGCCATCGCCGTAGCGGCTGCCGCCGAGCCGGCACTGACGGTGGCAACGGGTGGGAATACCGCGATCTACACCGCAGCCGGCTTGCTCGCCTTGCCGGCCGCGACAACGGTGACGATTCCTGCGGACGTCGCCTACAAGCGCCGCATGAGCTTTCGCGCGGTACCGGTCGCCGCCTTGCTCGTCGGCACGGCACCTGACGATAGCGTTCGGTTTACGGCGGCCGACGGCTTCGTGGCGACGCTGCCTGGGGCGGCGCTACTCGCGCGCGACGGCGCGACGACGGCCTATCTCGCCGTCGAACCGGCCGAGGCGCCATGGCCGCCGCTCAAAGCGGGCGAAGCGGGAAGCGCCGGGCCGTTCTACCTTGTCTGGACGCACCCGGAAAAGACGCCGGTCGCGCCCGAGCAGTGGCCGTATCGGCTCGTGCGGATCGAGGTGGTCGCGTCGCTGGCCAAGCGGTTCCCGATGGTCGCGCCCGCGCCCAGGGTCGCGGCGAATCATCCAATCCGCGCCGGCTTTGCGGCGTTCGAGAAACATTGCATGGGGTGTCACACGCTCAACGGTGGCGGCGACGCCACCGTCGGCCCTGACCTCAACATTCCCTACAACCCCACCGAATACCTGCGACCCGAAGCGCTGCGGCGATTGATTCGCGATCCACAGGCCCTGCGACTGTGGCCCGGCGCCAAGATGCCGGCATTTGACAGCAAGGCGCTGTCCGACCGTGAACTGGCGGAGATCCTCGCCTATTTGCGACACATGGCGGATCGCAAGGTGGCGCCACCGGTAGCCAAGTAGCGAAGTCCGCGCGACAATGACAACCCCTGTCATGGGGTCGGGGCGCCATCGCCGCCCCAGGCCGGGTTGGCAACGACCCGGGAGGTGACGCGTGCAAAGTATTCGCCCGGCGGCAGTGGCCGGCATGTTTTATCCGGGGACGCCCGCGGTTCTGGGTGCCGCGGTGCGCGCTTATCTGGCCGAAGCGCAATCACCCGCTGCCCCGGCTGCCGCGCAACCGAAAGCGCTCCTCGTGCCGCATGCCGGTTACGTCTATTCTGGCCCGGTTGCAGCGGCGGCGTATCGGCGCGTTGCTCCCGGGCGGTCCACAATCCGCCGCGTCGTTCTGCTCGGCCCGGTGCACCGGGTGCCCGTGCGCGGCCTCGCGCTGCCCGCGGCAGGGGCGTTCGCGACGCCGCTCGGTACCGTCGATATCGACGCGGATGCAGTCGCGCAGGCGCTCGAAATGCCGCAGGTTCGGGTGCACGAGGCCGCGCACGCGCAGGAGCACTCGCTGGAAGTGCAGCTGCCGTTTCTGCAGACCCTGCTCGACGATTTCCGCATCGTGCCGTTTGCCGTAGGCGACGCGAATGCCGCAGAGGTCGCGGCGGTGATCGAGCGCCTTTGGGGCGGCCCTGAGACGCTCATCGTGGTTAGCTCGGATCTTTCGCACTATCACTCGTACGCGGCGGCGCAGCAGTGCGACCGCGGCACCGCGGCTGCGATTTTGGCGCTCGATCCGTCACTCGATCACGAGCAAGCCTGCGGCGCCACACCGATCAACGGCTTCAACCTCTGTGCGCAACGGCGCGGCCTGAAGGCGGAGTTGATCGACCTCCGCAATTCCGGCGATACGGCCGGAGACAAAGCACGCGTCGTCGGTTATGCCGCGTTCGCCTTCACCGAACCTCGGGCCGCACCGCAGGCGGTCGCGGAAAAGGCGCTCGCGGAGGCCACCGATGCACGCTGACAAGCTCGGCCGGGCCCTGATCGACAATGCGCGGCAGGCGATCGCTGCCGAGCTCGCACTGGCGGCCGACGATCCGCCGGCGCATGTTGCACTGCTACGACCCGGGGCGACGTTCGTCACGCTGTTTTGTCGCGGTGAGCTGCGTGGGTGCATCGGCAGCCTTAAAACGACACGGGCGCTGGGAGCCGACGTGCGCGAGAATGCCGTTGCCGCAGCGTTCCGCGATCCGCGCTTTCCGCCTCTCACCGCCGCGGAATTCGGCCTGACGTGGATTGAGGTATCGCTACTCTCTGCGACGGAGAGCCATCGCTTCGATACCGAGGCTGCGCTGCGGGATCGGCTGCGCCCAGGCGTCGACGGCGTGACCATCGAGCACGATGCGCGCCGAGCCACCTTCCTGCCCCAAGTCTGGGAGTCGCTACCGGAACCGCAGGATTTTCTGGCCGCACTCAAGCAGAAGGCGGGCCTGCCCGTCGATTTCTGGAGTCCGCGACTGAACGTCGTCCTGTATCAGGTGACCAAGTGGAAGGAGCAGGACTTCGTGCCCGCTGGGTTGCACACCTAAGGTGCGCGGCGGAGTGTCCGGCACCGCCAGGAGACCGATGGCAAGAATGGGGCAGCTGCGATGAGCGATTATCCAGGTCGATTTTGGCACGCATTGGACGATGGGCGCATCCAGTGCGACCTCTGCCCGCGCGACTGCCGGCTCCACGACGGGCAGCGCGGGGCGTGTTTCGTGCGCCAGCGCAAGGGCGACGCCATGGTGTTGACCACCTATGGCCGGTCGTCGGGTTTCTGCATCGATCCGGTCGAGAAGAAGCCGCTCAACCAATTCTTTCCCGGCTCCAGCGCGTTCTCGTTCGGAACTGCCGGCTGCAATCTGGCGTGCAAGTTCTGCCAGAACTGGGATATCTCCAAGTCGCGCGAGATGGACACGCTGATGGATCAGGCCTCGCCCGAAATGATCGCGCGGACGGCGCAGGCGCAGGGGTGCAAGAGCATCGCGTTCACCTACAACGACCCGGTGATTTTTGCCGAATACGCGATGGATACCGCGGACGCATGTCACCAGCTCGGCATCCAGGCGATCGCCGTGACCGCAGGGTACATTGGCACCGAGGCGCGGCGTGAGTTCTACGCCAAGATGGATGCGGCCAATGTCGACCTGAAAGGCTTCACCGACGATTTCTACTTCAAGCTGTGCGGTGCGCGTCTGCAACCGGTGCTCGATACGCTCGTCTATCTCAAGCACGAGACCGACGTGTGGTTCGAGATCACGACGCTGCTGATTCCAGGCAAGAACGATTCCGACGCCGAGATCGAGGCCGAGTCGAAGTGGATTCGGCGCGAGTTGGGGCCGGATGTACCCCTTCACTTCACGGCGTTCCACCCCGATTACAAGATGCTGGATATTCCCCGCACCCCGGCGTCGACGCTGACCCGCGCGCGCAACATCGCGCAGGCCGAGGGCCTGCGGTATGTCTACACCGGCAACGTCCACGACCGCGAGGGCGGGACGACTTTCTGCAACGGTTGTGGCAAACCGGTAATCGTGCGCGACTGGTACGAGATCCTGAGCTACGCGGTGACCGCCGATGGCCGGTGCCGCCATTGCGCTGCGCCACTGCCCGGACGCTACGCGGCGTTCGAGCGCCCATGGGGTCGGAAGCGCGTGCCCGTGCACATAGCTGCATAAGCACGAAAAGGCGGCTGCTGATGCGCTACCGTCTTGTGGCGGATGCGGTTCTGGTTGTCCATCTCGCGTTCGTCTTCTTCGTCGTACTCGGGGGACTGCTGGCGCTGCGATGGCCGAAACTCGCGTGGGTGCACGTTCCCGCCGCGGTGTGGGGTGTGTGGGTCGAGTTTTCCGGCTGGATCTGCCCGCTGACGCCGCTCGAAGTCGCGCTGCGCCGCGCTGCCGGTGACGCGGGCTACGCGGGAGACTTCGTCGACCACTACGTACTCGCCGCGCTCTACCCCAGCGATCTCACGCGCGCCACGCAACTCGCGCTCGGTCTCGCCGTCGTGGTGTTGAACGTGGCGATCTACGGGGTCATCCTGCGGCGAACGCACGCTCGCCACCGCAGCGTGCCCACTGGCGCACCGGCCGCGCGCGCCGCGAGTCGCGAGTGAGAATTCCGGCCCGGCGGCAAAGCCAGGCTACGCCTTGCTGTAGATCTCGGCGCCCTTTTGCACGAATTCGACAGCCTTCGCCTGCATGCCCGTCTCCAGCGCGGCGGCCGCGTCGACACCGAGTTTCGCCGCGTAGTCGCGGACGTCCTGGGTGATCTTCATCGAGCAGAAGTGCGGACCGCACATCGAGCAAAAGTGAGCGAGTTTCGCACCTTCCTGCGGCAGCGTCTCGTCGTGGAACTCGCGCGCCTTGTCCGGATCGAGACCGAGATTGAACTGGTCCTCCCAGCGGAACTCGAAGCGCGCCTTCGAAAGCGCGTTGTCGCGGATCTGCGCGCCGGGGTGGCCCTTGGCAAGGTCGGCGGCGTGCGCGGCGATCTTGTACGCCATGATGCCATCCTTGACGTCGACCTTGTTCGGCAGCCCCAGGTGCTCCTTCGGAGTCACGTAGCAGAGCATCGCAGTGCCGTACCAGCCAATCATCGCCGCGCCGATCGCCGACGTTATGTGGTCGTATCCGGGCGCGATGTCGGTCGTCAGCGGGCCCAGCGTGTAAAACGGCGCCTCGCCGCAGAGCCGCAGTTGCTCGTCCATGTTGTGCTTGATCAGGTGCATGGGAACGTGCCCGGGCCCCTCGATCATGGTCTGCACGTCGTGCTTCCAAGCGATCTTTGTCAGTTCGCCGAGCGTCGCGAGCTCGCCCATCTGCGCATCATCGTTGGCATCATGTCCGGAACCCGGGCGCAGCCCGTCGCCGAGACTGAACGAGACATCGTATGCCTTCATGATCTCGCAGATATCTTCGAAGTGCGTGTACAGGAACGATTCCCGGTGATGCGCGAGGCACCACTTGGCCATAATTGAGCCGCCGCGGCTGACGATGCCGGTCATGCGCTTCGCGGTGAGCGGGATGTAGCGCAAGAGTACGCCGGCGTGGATCGTGAAATAGTCCACGCCTTGCTCGGCCTGCTCGAGCAGCGTGTCGCGATAGATCTCCCAGGTCAACTCCTCGGCTCTGCCCTCGACTTTCTCCAGCGCCTGGTAAATCGGGACGGTACCGATCGGCACCGGCGAGTTGCGGATTATCCACTCGCGTGTTTCGTGAATGTTCTTTCCGGTTGACAGGTCCATGACCGTATCGGCACCCCAGCGCGTCGCCCAGGTCATTTTCTCAACTTCTTCCTGGATCGACGAGGAGACCGCTGAGTTGCCGATGTTGGCATTGATCTTGGTCAGGAAGTTTCGGCCGATGATCATCGGCTCGGTTTCCGGATGGTTGATATTAGCGGGAATGATTGCGCGACCGCGCGCGACTTCGCTGCGCACGAACTCGGGCGTGACCGAATCCGGAATCGCTGCACCGAAGCTCTCACCGCGGTGCTGGCGGGTGATCGAGTCCAGCTGCGTCTGCCGCATTCTTTCCCGCTGCAGATTCTCGCGAATCGCGATGAATTCCATTTCCGGGGTAACGATCCCTCGCCGCGCATAGTGCATCTGCGTGACGTTGGCGCCAGCGCGTGCCTGGAGCGGCTTGCGCTGCAAGTCGAAGCGCATTGCGGACAATGCGGAATCGGCGAGCCGTTCGCGGCCGTACGCCGAGGAAAGCTGCATCAGCTCCTGCGTGTCGCATCGTTCCTGGATCCAATGTGCACGCAGCGGCGGCAGGCCGGAGCGAATATCGATGTTCGCTGCCGGGTCGGTGTAGGCCCCCGACGTGTCGTAGACGACGACCGGCGGGTTTTTCTCGGCCCCGAAGGATGTCGGCGTATCCGCTTGCGCGATCTCGCGCATGGGCACGCGTATGTCAGGCAGCGAGCCTTCGACGAAAATCTTGTGCGAATTCGGAAAGGGTTGTACCGCCGCGGCGTCGACCTGCGCGTCGCGGGCGAAAAATCGGTTGTTGGCGTTCATTGCGCTCCTCTTGCGGCAGCGGAGAATCGCGGCGGGGAGCGGAGGGCATCAAACGCTTCCCTACGCCGGCATTATCCGCACAGGTACCAAGGGTCTGATCTCACCCATCGCAGCGAAGCACGACAGGACCCCTAGCGTCAGTTGCAGAAGTTACGCCATTCCGGTGCTTGCGGCAAGCACCGTCCCGTGAGCGCTGAAGCCCGATCAGTCGCCGGCCGCCGGGGCCGGCAACGAAGCGGCTTGACGACGCGTAGCCTGCCAGACCCGAAAGCGCTCGAAGTAAAGGTAGATCACCGGCGTGATGTAGAGCGTCAGCGCCTGCGAGACGAGAAGACCGCCGACGACAGCTAGACCGAGTGGACGCCTCGCCTCGCCACCGGCGCCGAGCGCCAGCGCAATCGGCAGGCTGCCCATCAGTGCCGCCATCGTCGTCATCATGATCGGACGAAAGCGCGTCAAACACGCCTGAAAGATCGCCTCCTCAGGCGACTTCTTTTCCTTACGTTCAGCCTCGATGGCGAAGTCGATCATCATGATCGCGTTCTTCTTGACGATTCCGACCAGCATAATCATGCCGACGAACGCGTACATGTTGAGATCGATGTGGAAAAGCCAGAGCGTCAGCATGGCGCCGAATGCAGCGGTCGGTAACCCGGAGAGGATCGTGACCGGGTGGATGAAGCTCTCGTAGAGGATCCCGAGCACAAGGTAGATGACGAAGATGGCCAGCGCGAGCAGGAAGCCCATGCCAGCGAGCGACGCGCGGAATGCCTGCGCGTTGCCTTGGTACGTGCCGTTGATCGTCGGCGGTAGCCGCATCGCTGCGGTAGCTGTCTGGATCTCATCGATTGCCTGCGACAGCGCGACGCCGGGTTTCAGATCGAACGAAATCGTCACCGACGGGAGTTGCCCGAGGTGCGTAATTGCGAGCGGGCCGATCGTAGGCTTGAGCGTCGCGACCGAATTGAGGGGTACCAGCGTACCGCTGTTGGAACGCACGTAAAGCATCGACAGTGCCGAGGGATCGGTCTGGTAGCGCGGCAGAAGTTCCATGAGAACCCAGTACTGGTTGGTCGGCGCGTATATCGTCGAAACCTGGCGCGAACCGTACGCGTCATAGAGTGTGTTCTCGACTTCTTGCGCCGACACGCCGAGTGCCGAGGCGCGGTTGCGGTCGATCTGGACGGTGACTTGCGGCTGTGTAATCTGCAGGTCGCTCGTTACGTCGACGAGCCCTGGCAATTGGCGCAGCTTCTCTTCGACTTTGGGCGCCCACTCGTATAGCTCGACCGTATCCGAAGCCTGCAGCGTGTACTGATAGAGGCTCTTCGTCAGCTGGCCGAGCCGGATCGCCGGTACGTTCTGCACGAACGCCTTGATGCCGGGTACAGTGGTAATCGCGGGCCGCAGTTCCTGCACTACGACGTCGGCGGACGGGCGCTGTTCGGGCGGTTTCAACGTGACGAACAGGCGACCGCTGTTAAGCGCCCCGCCATTACCGCCCGCGCCCACGAACGACATGACACTCTCCACATGCGGATTGCGACGCGCGATCTCGGCGACCTGGCTCTGCAGGTTCGTCATCGCGTCGAATGAGATATCCTGCGCCGCCTCGGTGAATACGAAGAGCTGGCCTACGTCATCGCTCGGCAGAAAGCCCTTGGGCATGTATACGAACAGGAAAGCGGTTGCGATGAAGAGCACGCCGAACGCAAGCATCGTGAGCCCACGCCGGGCGAGCGCGAAAGCGAGGCTCGCCCGGTACCCGGCAAGCAGGCGATCGAACATCCGCCCGGCGAACGCGTAGAGGCGCCCGTGGTCCTCCTCCCGCTCGATGGTCAGCATGCGGCTGCAAAGGAGTGGAGTCAGGGTGAGCGACACGAACCCCGAGAGCAGGACCGCGACGATGATCGTCACCGCGAACTCGTGGAGCAGCCGGCCGACAATGCCACCCATGAACAGGACCGGGATGAACACCGCGGCCAGCGATAGCGTCATCGAGACGATGGTGAACCCGATCTCTTTGGCGCCGTCGAGCGTCGCCTGCATTCGGGGCTTGCCCATTTCCACGTGGCGCGTGATGTTCTCAAGCATCACGATCGCATCGTCGACGACGAAGCCGACACACAATGTGAGCGCCATCAGCGACAGGTTGTCGAGGTTGTAGCCGAACACGTACATCAATGCAAAGGTCCCGATGATCGACATCGGCAGGGCGAGACTCGGGATCAAGGTCGCGCGCACGCTGCGCAAGAATACGAAGATGACACCTACGACCAGCGCCAACGCCAGCAGCAGCGAGATCTGCACGTCGCGCACCGACTGACGGATTGACTGCGACCGGTCGTAGAGGATCGACAGCTTGATCGATGGCGGCAATTGCGCCTGGAACGTCGGCAGGACATTCTTGATCGCGTCGACGACCTCGATCGTGTTCGTGCCCGGCTGCCTCTGGACACCGAGGACGACGCCGCGCGTGCCGTTGTACCAGGCGGCGATCTTGTCGTTCTGCACGCTGTCGCGCACCTGGCCGAGGTCGGCGAGCCGCACCGGCGCTCCATTGCGGTAGGCGACGATCAGCGGCGCAAACGCGGCTGCGTCGTTTAGCTGACCTGTAGCCATAACCGAAGTGGCACGCTCGCGGCCGTACAGCGTCCCCGTAGGCAAATTGACATTCGCGTTGGCGATTGCCTGCTCGACGTCGAGAAGCGCGATGCCGCGGCTCGCGAGCGCGTTCGGATCGAGCTGAGCGCGCACCGCATATTGCTGCGATCCGAACACCTGCACCTGCGCCACGCCGCTAATCGTCGAGATTCGCAGTGCCAGGTTGTTCTCGCCGTACTCGTCGACGACCGACAGCGGCTGCGTCTCCGAAGTGAGCGCAAGCAGCAGAATGGAGAAGTCCGCGGGGTTAACCTTACGCAGGATCGGCGGCGTCGGCATTCCCGCCGGGAGCGACCGGGCGGCGGCGGCGATCGCCGACTGCACGTCCTGTGCCGCAGCGTCGATGTTGCGTTCGAGCGCGAACTGCAGGGCGATCGACGCGTTGCCGTTGGTCGACGTCGAGGTCATCGAGTCGATGCCGGCGATCGTCGAGAACTGCTTCTCCAGCGGGGTTGCTACCGACGAGGCCATCGTGTCCGGGCTGGCGCCCGGCAAGGTCGCCGTGACCTGTATCGTCGGGAAATCGACGTTGGGCAGCGCATTGACCGGCAGGAGCCGGTAGCCGATAAGGCCGAAGATCAGGATGCCGATCATGACCAGCATCGTCATCACCGGCCGGCGGACGAACAGTGCGGCGATGTTCACGTCGCAGCTTTGGCGGGGTTCACCCGGGTGCCCGGCGCGAGGCGAAGTTGACCGACAGTGACGATCTGTTCGCCGGGCTTGAGCCCGGCGGCGATGATCGTGTCTTCCCCGTCGACCCGAGTCACCTTGATGCCGCGCAGCTCAATTGTCTGATCGGCCTTGACCACAAAAACGTATTGCCCGTTGGGGCCGTCCTGAACGGCGGCCGACGGCGCGACGACGGCGCCCTTCTGCTCGTAGAGCGTGAGCACGACGTTGACAAACTGACCGGGCCAGAGCGTCTTGTCCGTGTTCGGAAACTCGGCCTTGAGCTTGATCGTGCCGGTGGTCGTGTCGGCTGAGTTGTCGATGAACGAAAGCCGACCTGTAACCAGCGCATGGCTCGAATCGGCGAGCCGAGTCTGCACCCGCAGTTCGCCATTAGCCTGATACTTGCGGATGTCGGCTAGACTCTGCTCGGGGACCGAGAATGACGTGTAGATCGGGACCACCTGATTGATCGTGACCAGCGGGTTGGTATCGTTGGCCCTCACCAAGTTGCCCTGCTGGATCTGGATGCGGCCGGCGTAACCGGTAACCGGCGCGCGGATCGTGCAATATTCGAGCGACAGGCGCGCGCTCTCGATCGCAGCCTGGTCGCCGCTCACCGTCGCCGCGGCGGTCTCTGCGTTGGTGCGCACCTGCTCGTAGGCGTCCGGCGAGATAAAATTTTTCTCGAGCAGGTCCTTGTAGCGTTTATCCTGTTCGACGGCGCGGTCGAGCAACGCCTTGTCCTTGGCGAGATTCGCCTGCGCCTGCCTCAGGCTCGCCGTGAACGGCCGCGGGTCGAGCTCGAACAGGACCGCGCCTTGGCGGACTTCATCACCCTCCTTGAAGTGGACCGACACAATCTGGCCGTCGACGCGGGCCTTTAGCGCCACCGTCGTGTACGACTCGACGTTACCGATCGCGTACAACCGCACCGGTACCGTCTTGAGCACCACTGGGGCGCTCGTCACCGGCACGGCAGGCGCGCTCTTTTGGGTGTCGGCACGCGAGCCGCGGTTCGCCTGAAAAACAAGGAATGCCACGGCGGCGATGACCGCCAGCGCAAACATTCCTGAGAAAAGTTTTTTTTGAGTCGACATCCTGCCAGGTCGTCCGCTAGACCTTGCGCCGGTTCATTTCGGCGACGCTATGCCTGTGATGCTACACCGGCCCGGGACGTAACCATAAATTATGGCGCATTCGGCCCCAGCCGTGGCGCGAGTTACAAGCTGTAACAGGGGTCGCCAACGCGGGCAGCGGATAGCTGTTTGTTACAATGGTTCGTTGCGGATTTAAGGGCTCGGCGGCGCCGGTATGGTGCAGGGTGCGGCTTAGGGCGGGTGTAGCTCAATGGCAGAGCTCCTGGTTCCCAACCGTGCGACCTGGAGGTCGCACCGGTCAGCTGTGACCGCTGTCGATGTCTGACAGTTAACACAGCCCCCAGGCCCCTCTTTTTGGGGGAAGAAGGATCGCGCAAGCGATTGGCGGTGCAAAGCCGCAAAGAGAGTTGTCATACCGGGTCTTTTAACCCGGAGGATGACCTGGTGCTCAGCCACCAGTAGCCTAGGTGCGGTGCGTCGTTGGTAACGACGGCGTGCTACGCGCACTGACAATGTAGCCGCCCTGCGGGGTACGACAGCCCTGCGAGGGAGACTGTCGTGATTTCGGAAGTCGTATCCGGATGAGGCGCTAGGCTGGGTTGAAGGGTTAGCGCAAGCGAACCGCTGATAAACGCCGTGAACCAAGGACGGGCCAAACACGACTTGTTGTATCGGGCCCGAGCCAAAATGGCACGTGATCGGTTATCCGCCTGGTTGGTGCGGATACGCTGACAAAACGATCACCGGCGAATAGGTGGAACCCTCCCAATCCGTGCTCTCTTTGCGGAACAGGGTAAACCCAATATGGCGTCTGGCCAGGTTGGCAGACAAAGGTGGCCGTAAGGCCATCCGAGGCTTTGTTGGGCAGATGATCATGGAGAAAGCGAACGCCGGCCTGTAACGGGACGGATAGGGGCTGCAACGATCGCCCCACCGCGAAAAGCGGGCTGACTTCCATGTGGTAGCCTATCGCGAGATAGGTCTGTACCGAGACCCGAGAGGTGACGGAGCGTTGTCCCCTCGGGGGCAGTGCGTCCATCCCTCAAGGGACAGGGCGGGTGTAGCTCAATGGCAGAGCTCCTGCTTCCCAAGCGTGCGACCTGAGTGTCGCGTCGGTTTGCTGACCGCTGCACCGCTGACGTGAAAACGTCGATCAAGTGCAGTTAACCAGCAGATTTGTGCGGGCTTAACCCCGCACTGGCGGCGTAAGCCGTGTAAGGAGCTGTCATGCCGGGGCTTTATCGCCCGGAGGATGACCTGGTGTTCAGCCACCAGTAGCCTAGGTGCGGTGCGGGGCTGGTAACGGTCCCGTGCTGAGCGCACCGACAATGTAGCCACCCCCATGGGTATGCAGGCCCCGCGAGGTATCTGCATGAGCGCGGGAGTCACACTCGCGCGAGGCATTAGGCTGGATCAAAGGGTTAGCGTAATGCGAACCGCCGCAAACGTCGTGAAGCATGAAGAGCCAACGGTGACTTGAAGTATCGGCTCTGGCCAAAACGGCATGTGATCGGCTATCCGCCTGCTTGGTGCGGATACGCTGACGAACGATCACCGGCGAATAGGCGGAACCCTTCTGATTCGTGCTCTTTGCACGGAACAGGGTAAGCCCGTGTGGGCGTCCGGTTCATCGGACAAGATTGGTCGCGAGATCGATTGCGGCTCATCCGGGTAGATGATCATGGAGAAAGCGAATGCCGACCTGTAACGGGACGGATAGGGGCTGCAACGATCGCCCCACCGCGAAAAGCGGGCTGACTTCCATGTGGTAGCCTATCGCGAGATAGGTCTGTACCGAGACCCCGAGAGGAGATGGAGCGCTGTCCCCTCGGGGGCAGTGCGTCCATCCCTCACGGGATAGGGCGGGTGTAGCTCAATGGCAGAGCTTCTGGTTCCCAACCAGGCGACGAGGGTTCGATTCCCTTCACCCGCTCCACTCAACTGGAGGTTGATATGGACGCAATGCAGTTGGATTGTGATGTCGCCTCCGCGACGTGGCAGAGCTGGCACCAGATTCCATGGTCCGGCGCTCACCAAGTTGTTTCGAGGCTACAGACACGTATTGCGAAAGCAGCAAAGGCAGGCGAGTGGCGGAAAGTGCGCTCCCTGCAGGGACTTCTCACTCGGTCCACCAGCGCGAAAGCGTTGGCAGTTCGCCGAGTGACGGAGAACCGTGGTCGAAAGACTCCGGGAGTTGACGGCCAATGCTGGGATACTCCTGACGACAAATGGCAAGCGCTCAAGGTCCTTGGCAACAAGGGCTATAAGCCACGGCCACTGCGTCGGATACACATCCCCAAAGCCAGTGGTGGGAAACGCCCGTTGGGCATCCCCACCATGCGCGACCGGGCGATGCAAGCGCTGCATTTATTGGCGCTGGATCCTGTGGCCGAAGTAACGGGAGATCCGCATTCCTACGGCTTTCGCCGTGAGCGCTCGACCGCCGATGCCGTCCAGCAAGTACGTAATATTCTTGCCCGAGGCTTTTGCGCGGAATGGGTGTTGGAGTGCGACATCAAAGGTTGCTTCGACAATATCAGCCATGACTGGCTGCTCGCCAACGTGCGTATGCACAAAGGCGTGCTCAGGAAGTGGCTGCGCGCAGGGTTTGTAGAAGGAGGTGTTCTTTTCGCAACGAACGCGGGCACCCCTCAAGGCGGGATTATCTCGCCGGTGCTTGCGAACTGCGCACTCGATGGCCTACAGCACGCGCTCGAGACACTGTTTTCAACGGTGCGACAAGCTCGGGCTGCCAAGGTGAATCTTGTGCGGTACGCGGATGACTTTGTGATCACCGGCAGCTCACGCGAGTTGCTGGAATCACAGGTTAAGCCCCTGGTGACGCGATTTCTTGCGGCACGCGGGCTAGTGCTCTCAGAGGCGAAGACCGTTGTCACGCATATCGATGACGGATTCGATTTTCTGGGTTGGAACGTACGAAAGTTTCGAGGAGCGCTGGTCATCCAGCCATCCAAGAAAAACGTCAACGCGTTCCTGAGCAAGGTCCGCGACACGTTGCGAAAGATGTGCGCAGCCCGTCAGGCGGACGTGATTGAGCAACTGGTTCCGGTCATCCGGGGCTGGGCGAACTATCACCGAAGCCAGATGGCCTCACGCACATTTTCGCGTTGCGACCATCAGATCTGGCAGGCGCTGTGGCGGTGGGCTTGCCGCCGACACCCCCGAAAGGGGGCCCGGTGGATTAAGCAGCGCTACTTCCGGCGCTTTAAGGGTCGAGATTGGCGCTTCGCGGAAAAGGACAAGCTTTTGCCGACCTTAAGTGAGTTCCGGAAGCGGATTTATACTAAGGTCGATACAGAGGCGAATCCCTATGATCCGGCGTTCGACGAGTATTTCTCCAAGCGGCTCGCCCGCAAGATGGATGAGACGCTCGAAGGACGCCGGAAGCTGCGTTGGCTATGGTGGTGGCAGGACGGGATGTGTCCGGCCTGCGACCAGCGAATTACGCGAGAAACGGGATGGCATCTGCATCACGTGGTCAAGCGTTCTCGCGGCGGTTCGGATAAATGCAGCAACCTTGCGCTGTTGCACCCGAACTGCCACATGCAGCTTCATGCAATGGAGTAATCGGCCCTGCTGGTCGGCCCCAACGGGACCGGCTTTCAGGCGGCTTGAGCCGGATGCAGGGAAAGCCTGCCCGTCCGGTTCTGAGGGGAGGGGGTCGCCGCGAGGCGGCCTCCTTACCCGAAAGGTGACGAGGGTTCGATTCCCTTCACCCGCTCCAACGACTGAGCTTGCGCAGATGGCACGCCACTGCGCAAGCGCTGTATCCTGACCCGATGCCCGCCGAAGGTACCGGCGATCGCCTTCCCCAGCTGCTCGACATCGCACGGCTGATCGCCCGCGAGCCGGACGCGGCCCGGCTGGTCGAGCGTATCCTCATGACCGCCAAGCAGGCGACCCGAGCGGATGGCGGATCGGTTTACTTGGTGGAGGACGACCGCTGCACGCTGTCCTTCGCGCTGGTCGTAAACGACACGCTGGGCTTGCATCTGGGCGGCGCGTCCGGACAGCCGGTAGGCATGCAGGCACCCGCTCTCTACGATCGCGACGGCGCGCCGAACCATCGCTCGGTCGTGACGCATTGTGCGCTGGGACGCGAATCGGTGCGTTTGGACGATGCGTACACCGCGGTGGGCTTCGACTTTGCCGGCGCACGAGCGTTCGACCAGGCGCACGGCTATCGCTCGAGTTCCTTTCTCGCCGTGCCGATGATCGACCATTCAGGCGAGGTCACCGGGGTGCTCCAGCTCGTCAACGCGCGGTCGACTGACGGAACCGTTGGCGTGTTCACCGCCGAGGATCAGGCTTTCGTCGAAGCGCTAACGGCGTTGGCGGCGATTGCGTTAGACAAGCAGCGGTTGATCGAGCGGCTCCAGGCGCTGTTCGAGAGCCTCGTGCGGCTGATCAACGACGCAATCGACGAAAAGAGTCCCTACACCGGCGGACACTGCCGGCGCGTTCCGGAGTTGACCATGATGCTCGCCGAAGCGGCACACCGCACCGATGCGGGCCCGCTGGCCGACTTTCGCTTGAGCGAGGCGGACCGCCGTGAGCTCTGGCTGGCGGCGATGCTCCACGACTGCGGCAAGATCACCACCCCGGTTCATGTCGTCGACAAAGCAACCAAGCTCTCCGGGATCTTCGACCGGATGGCGCTGGTCGAAGCGCGCTTTGACGTTGCCGCGCGCGATGCGCGGATTGCGCAGCTGGAGGCGCTGGCCGCCGGCGAAGCCCGGGGCGCCGCCGATGCGCGCTACCACGCCGCACTCGGTGCGCTCGAGGGCGAGCGCGCATTCTTACGCGAGGCAAACCGCGGTAGCGAGCGGATGCGGGATGAGGACGTCGACCGAGTGCGGACGATCGGGGCGCGCCATATCCGCGGACTGGACGGCGCGACTGCGCCGCTTCTTACCGGCGACGAAGTCGCGAATCTGACCATACGCTACGGCACACTCAACACCGCCGAGCGCGAAATCATCAACCGGCACGTGACCACAACGATCAAAATGCTCGAGTCGCTACCGTGGCCACGGCAACTCGCGCGCGTTCCTGAGTATGCAGGTGGCCATCATGAGCGGGTCGACGGCAAGGGCTACCCCCGCGGTCTGACGCGCGAGCAGATGTCGCTTCCAGCGCGCATGATCGCCATCGCCGATGTGTTCGAAGCGTTGACCGCCGCGGACCGACCCTACAAACGCGCCAAAACCGTTGCGGAATCGCTCGCGATTCTCGGCCAGATGAAGCGGTCGGGCCACGTCGATCCCGACCTCTTCGATATTTTCCTGCGCGAACGCGTCTGGCTCAGTTACGCGCGCAAGTTCCTCGATCCGGCGCAGATCGGCGAAATGGATCCGGCGCCCGCCTCCGGGAGCCCGGCGACGTCGGATTAGGGACGGATGTACGACCAGCCCTGTTCCTGGCGCTGCATGATTTCGACGACGCCGCTGCCTACGTAACCGATGCCGTTCAACATATCGCTGGCCGCGAGCCCCCGGCTGTGCATCGTGTTTTCGCAGGCCATGATCTTTACGCCTGCGGCAGTCATCTCGCCAACGCGGTTGGCGAGGGGCGAGTCGAGCTTGAGCATGCCTATGCCGGGCCCGTAGGCAACGATCTCGATATCGACGTTCGCCGCGCCCAGGTCGGTCTGAATGTTGTGCGCGTTGTTGAGCGCGAGATTCCACTTCGTCGCCTCGCCGTCGCTCACTTGAATCACGACCCGACTGCGGATTGCGCTGTGTTGTGCCTGCGCGACGGTGGCGGCGCTGGCAAGGAGCACCAGCGCGGTTGCTGCTGCAAGCCAGCTGGACAGCACTCTTCCACTCATAAGATCTCCTTTTGCCGGCCCGCGCGCGTTGACCGACCGGCGCGATGGGTGGAGTGCTCCGCCTGCGACAGCGCAAGGTTGAAAAGGCGCATTCTATCCACGATACTGCAGCACGCGCCGGTCGGCGAGCTGGCCCGCAGCGGCGGAGTCAAAGCGCGGCGTGACTCGCGCCCGGGCGACCTTTTCTCGCGTCTGACATCGGGGGTGGGGCAAGTGCGCCACGGATCAACCCGCTCATGCCGATTGTACCTCCGCCGATCCCTAGCGCCATCCACCCTGCGAGGCGAGCCCTGAAGCTCCAACACGGCAGCGCGCATCTTCCGTTCTCCGCGATCTTGCTGATCGTGCTGGCGAGCGCTTGCTTCTCGACGGTCGATGTCACGGTGAAGCTCCTCAGCGCGCGCTATCCGGTGTTGCTCCTCGTCTGGGCGCGCTGGAGTGTTCAGGCGCTGGTGCTCGTCGCATTGCTGGGGCCGAAGATGCGGCTGGAGCTCTTCCGCACCGCGCACTGGCCGCTACACTTGGTGCGTGGCGCCGTGCTAATCCTGTCGTCGCTGTGCTTCTACTCGGCACTGCGCTTTTTACCGCTGGCCGAGGCGACCGCCCTTAACTACACCTCGCCGATCCTGGTTACCCTGATGGCGAGCTGGCTGCTGCACGAGCCACTGACGCGCCCGCGCTGGGGTTTCGTCGCCGCCGGTTTCCTTGGCATGTTGCTCGTCATCCGCCCGGGGAGCGCGATGCTCACGCCCGCCTCAGCGTTCGCTCTCGGCGCGGCTGGTCTCTACGCGATCTTCCAGATCTTGACGCGGCGGCTGGCAGGCGAGAATCTCATGGCGCTGCTGCTCTATCCGAGCCTTGTCGGCGCGGTGGCGTTGTCGCTGGCCGCCGCCTCCGTTCCTGCCACTGGCGTCTATCCGACGTCGGACCTTGGAGCCTTCATCGGTATTGGCGTCGTCGGTACGGTGGGGCACTTGCTGTTCACACAGGCGTTCCAGCGCGCGTCCGCGTCGGCGATTGCGCCGTTCACCTACATGCAATTGGTGTGGTCGACTCTTGCCGGGTGGGTGCTGTTCGCGACGTTTCCCGATGGCTGGACGCTGACCGGGATCATCGTAATCGCGGGCAGCGGAGTCGTCCTCACCTGGTATGAGCGCTGGCGGGCAAGCCTGCCGCAGTCGGAACCGGCTGCCGTCGACTGATGCGCGGCGTGCGGCGCACCCTGCGGTAGAATTCGTCTTAATCGCCCGGCGCGCCGGGTGCTCTTTGCACTTTCCGGGGGAATCATTATGGGCACCGACAAACCACGGGTCGGATTCATCGGCCTTGGCCTGATGGGTCACGGCATGGCGAAGAATCTCGTCGGCAAGGGATTTCCGTTGACAATACGCGTGCATCGGAACCGCAAGCCCGCCGCGGACATCCTCGCCGCGGGCGCCCGGGAAGCGAAGACCAACGCCGAGCTGGCGCAGGCCTCCGACATCGTGATCCTTTGCGTCACCGGCTCGCCACAGATCGAGGAAATCATCTATGGTGAGAACGGCATCCTGGGCGTTGCACGAAACGACCTGGTCGTAGTTGACACTTCGACTGCCGAACCGGCATCGACCGCGAAGATCCGCGGCGACCTCGCGCAGAAGGGGGCGCTGTATGTCGATGCGCCGCTGGCGCGCACGCCGAAGGAAGCCGAGGAAGGGCGACTGAACACCATGGTCGGGGCAGACGATGCCACCTTCGCCCGGCTCAAGCCGGTGTTCTCTGCCTATTGCGAGAATGTCATCCACGTCGGGCCACCCGGACACGGCCATACGCTGAAGCTCATTAACAACTTCATCGCCCAGGCGATCGCAACCGCGACGGCAGAGGCCTGCGCCGCGTGCGCGAAATCGGGCGTGTCGATCCGAAAGCTGCACGAAATCATCTCGGCTGGAGCAGTCAACTCGGGCATTTTCCAGATGATGGTCGGGAAAATGCTCGAGGGCGGCGACCTGGCCGGCCTCAAGTTCACGCTGGTCAACGCGATGAAGGACCTGCGTTATTACACGCACTTGGCCGAATCGCTGCCTGTACCTGCGATCATCGGGGAGGCGGTGCATCAAAGTCTCGTCACCGCCAACCTGCTCGGCCTTGGCGACAGATACGTAGCCTCGCTCGTGGAGGCGCAGGAGAAGCTGGCGGGCGTCAGCATCGTACCGCGCTAGCCGCCACCCTCCGGAGGAGATCTCGTGAGCAGTACCGATCCACCGCTGTGGGACAACCCGCTCGGCACCGACGGGTTCGAATTCATTGAATATGCCGCTCCGGACCCAGTGGCCCTTGGGCAGCTATTCGAGCAGCTGGGCTTCACCGCAATCGCCAGGCACCGCTCGAAGAACGTACTTCTGTACCGCCAGGGAGAGATCAATTTCGTCGTCAACGCCGAGCCGGGCAGTTTTGCCCAGGCTTTCGCGCGCGTGCACGGCCCTTCGATCTGCGCGATCGCTTTTCGAGTGGGCGACGCGGCTGCCGCGTATCGACGGGCGGTCGAGCAGGGGGCCTGGGGCGTTGAAGCCCACCCCGGCCCGATGGAGCTCAATATCCCGGCAATCAAGGGTATCGGCGACTCGCTGATCTATCTCGTGGATCGGTATCCACGGGACGGGGCAGGTGTATCGATCTACGATGTCGACTTCGTGCCGCTGCCGGGGGTGAATCAGGATCCGCAGGGAACCGGGCTCACGTACATCGACCACCTGACGCACAACGTTCATCGCGGCCGGATGGACGAATGGGCAAGCTTCTACGAGCGGTTGTTCAACTTCCGCGAGGTGCGGTACTTCGACATTGAGGGAAAGCTGACCGGGCTCAAAAGCAAGGCAATGACGAGTCCCTGTGGCAAGATCCGAATCCCGATCAACGAGAGCGCCGACGACAAGTCCCAGATACAGGAGTATCTGCTTGCCTATCACGGTGAGGGCATCCAGCACGTCGCGCTCGGAACCGCGGATATCTTCGCCACCGTTGAAACCCTGCGCGCTCGTGGCAGCGCGTTTCAGGATACGCCGGACACGTATTACGATCTGCTCGAAACCCGACTGCCCAATCACGGAGAGGATACAGCGCGCCTGAAGAAGAATCAGATCCTCCTCGATGGCGCGCCGGCCAAGAACGAAATGCTGCTCCAGATTTTCACCACGACGGTGATCGGACCGATTTTCTTCGAAATCATCCAGCGCAAAGGCAACGAGGGTTTCGGCGAGGGCAACTTCCAGGCTCTATTTGAGTCAATCGAGCTCGATCAAATCAGGCGCGGCGCGCTGGAAGACTCGCGCGGGCCGGGAACACGATCCTCCTGATGCGCGCCGGCAGCGAGCGGTGTGAGCGCGCGCCGCGCCCAATGAGTGTGCTAGATTTGACGGGATAGTCTTACCATTTCGGCGCCGCCGTGCTCTCTCCTCTGGGATTCACCTTGCTGCGCCGGTTGTCCGACGGCAAGATCCACTCCGGCGAAACGCTCGCGGCCCGCAGTGGGATATCGCGCGCCAGGGTGTCACAGCTGCTCAAGGAGGCTGACGCCGCCGGTTTGAGTCTCGAGCGCACGCCTGGCCGCGGCTACCGGCTGCACGATGCGCTCCCGTTTCTGGAGGCGAGCGCGATCGTCGCTGCGCTTGGCGGACTCGCCCAGACCCTGACGATCGAGGTCGCCGATTGCCTCGATTCGACGAACAGCGAGCTCGCGCGACGCGCTGGCCATGCCGACATTCATCGCCATCTGCTCGCGGCCGAATGGCAAACTGCCGGGCGCGGCCGGCGCGGACGCGGCTGGACCGCGGTGCTTGGAGGCAGCCTTACTTTCTCGCTCGGCTGGCGCTTCCTGCAGGGCGCAGGCCATTTGTCGGCGCTACCCCTGGCGGTGGGGCTCGCGCTTGCACGCGCGCTCGAAGGTGCAGACTACAGCGGCGTCGGGCTTAAGTGGCCGAACGATCTGATCCACGGCGAGGCGAAAGTGGGGGGAATCCTGGTCGAACTGTCGGGCGATGCACTGGGACCGTCGCTGGCGATTGTCGGCGTTGGGCTCAACATTCGCCTCCCCGCGTCTCTGCGGCGCAGCATCGGACGGCCGGCGACCGACCTCACGACGATCGGCGGAGGAAAGCCGATCGATCGCAACCTGCTGCTCGCGCGTTTCGTCGGCGAGTTGGTCCCGGTGCTCGAGGCGTATGCAGGGGCGGGATTCGCTCCCTTGCGCGCCGCGTGGCAGCGCCGGCACGCGTACCAGGAAAAGTCGGTGCAAGTCCTGCTCCCGGACAGTGCGACGGTGCGCGGCGTAGTCGTGGGCGTTGACGCGGCCGGGGCTCTGGTGCTCGACAGCGGCGGTCGCCGGCTGCGCTTCGTCAGCGGCGAAGTCTCGCTGCGGCGCCCGTGATCCTGGTGCTTGACTGCGGGAACAGCCGGCTCAAGTGGGGTCTGGCCGGCCCGCACGGGTGGGTTTCGCAGGGCAACGTTGCCAACCAGGAAATCGGTACGCTCGCGTTGCGCGACTGGCAAAACCTGCCACGGCCGGCGCGCGTCGTTGGCGTCAATGTCGCCGGCGAAGCCACCCGCGTGCGCATCGAAGCGCAGCTCGTCCGTTGGCGCACCACGCCAGAGTGGCTGATCGCGCGTGAGACGGCGGGCGGCGTGTACAACCGCTACGCGCGCCCCTCCCAGCTGGGCCCCGACCGTTGGGCGTCGTTGATCGCGGCGCGGCAGCGCATGGCCGACGAGCTGTTCCCTTCGTCCTGTGTGGTCGTCAACGCCGGCACCGCGGTCACCGTCGATGCGCTCGATGGGACCGGCGTTTTCCGCGGCGGCATCATTCTGCCTGGGCTCAACCTCATGCTGCAGGCACTGGCGTCGACCACCGCAGCGTTGCGATCGCCGCCGGGCCGGTATCATGATTTTCCGATCAACACCGCCGACGCGCTCGCTTCCGGCGCGCTGCAGGCGGTGTGTGGCGCCATCGAGCAGATGCGTCGCCGCCTGGGTGAGGACGGGCCGCCACCCAAAGCCTTCCTTTCCGGGGGCGCCGCCGCCGATGTCGCGCCGCACCTTACCGCGCCGGTGGAGGTCGTGGATAATCTCGTCCTCGAGGGCGTACTTGCGCTCGCGGAATTGACGGCCAAGGAATGAGAACGCTGGTCTGGCTGCTGTTGCTCGCCAACCTCACGCTGTTGGGCTACACCAAGCTCGACAGTTTGAGCAGTGGCGAAGGCAATCGACTTTCGCAGCAGGTGCAGCCGGACAAGATCACTTTGCTCTCGCCGCAACAGGTGGCGGCGCTCGGACCGACCAAAGTTTCGGCGCTCGCCGATGTCTGCGTCGAATGGGGCCCGTTTTCCGACGCCGACAAGGCGCGTGCCCTCTCTGCCCTCGACCCACTCGATCTCAGCCGATTGATCAGCCAAAAGAAAGTAGAAGTCGTCGCCAATTATTGGGTGTTCATCCCCCCCGCGGCCAATCGGGCCGCTGCCGATCGCCGCATCGAAGAGTTAAAGGCGCTGGGTGTCAAAGAACTACTGCTAATCGATGGCGGACCGCAACGATTCGCAATTTCGCTCGGCGTGTCCCAGACCGAGGCGGGAGCGCAGGCGCGGCTGGACTCGCTGCTGGCGCAAGGCGTCAAGACGGCCAAGGTCGCCGCGCGCACGCAGGCCTTGATGCAGACCGATCTCGTCATCCGCGATCCCCCGGCGGTTGCGGTCGCGCGCGTGAAGGATTTGCAGGGAACGTTTCCAGGCAGCGACATCAAGATCGGCACATGCGACAAAGCGGCCTGACGATGCAGGCGCAAGCGCCGCGGCCGGGAGGTATCCGGCACGCGAGCTCGGCGGGCGATATCACGCTTGCCCATGCGCTGTTTGTCGAGTATGCGCGCTGGCTGCAAGTCGATCTTTGCTTTCAGGGCTTCCAGGCGGAGCTGGCGACATTGCCGGGCGTCTATGCGCCGCCGCGCGGGCGCCTGTTGCTGGCCGGACCGCCCGGTGCAGCCTTCGGCTGCATCGCGCTCCGCCCGCTTGACGCTTCCGCAGGCTGCGCCGGCGACGCACCCGGCCCGCGGGGCGACGCCTCCGCCGCCGAAGTGAAGCGCCTCTACGTGCAGTCTGCGCATCGGGGAAATGGCTGGGGGAAGCTCCTGGCACGCGCGCTGTTTGACGAAGCGCGCGGCATCGGCTATCGCGAGCTTAGGCTCGACACGCTCGTCTGGATGACCGCGGCGCGCGCGTTGTATTCCGAGCTGGGCTTTCGCGTGTGCGCGCCGTACTACCACAATCCAAACGCCGGCGTGGTTTACATGGCGCTTTCCCTGTGAATCGCTGCCACGGCCGCTGAGCGCGCCACCGGGCAAGGCCCGTTTCATGTTCCTCTCCGAAGCCGAAACCGCAGAGATCGATGCCAGCATCGCTCGGCTCGAGGCGCGTGCCGATATTCAGGTCGTCACCGCAGTCGTCAGCAAGGCCGATGCGTACCCCGAATTGCCGTGGATGGCCTTCGCGCTGGGCGTGTCGCTGGCAGCACTGGCAGCCGTCGTCGTTGACTGGCTGCGCCCGGACTGGATTACCGGGCACGTGGCGCTGCTGCACACCGCCGCAATCCTCGGCGCGGGCGGCGTGAGCGCGCTCGCAGCCGTATTCGTGCCGACGTATGCGCGGCTCTTTCTGCGTCCGGCGCTGCGCGATCTGGAGGTCCGCCACTACGCGCAATCGCTGTTCCTGCGGCACGAGCTGTTCAAGACCCGTGAACGCAATGGCATCCTCATTCTCATCTGTATCTTTGAGCGGAAGATCGAAATTCTCGCCGATCTCGGACTGCACGGACGGATCGTGGACGCGGACTGGGAGCGGGTGATCGCGGCGATGACGCCGCATCTGCGCGATGCGCGCATCGCCGCGGCGCTACAGGCGGGCCTGGACGCCCTCGGCGCGCTGCTCGCCACCAAGGGGTTCGCCGGTGGGGTTCCCCACCCCAACGAGCTGCCCAGCCGGATCGAGGAGGCGGGGCAGACGTGAACCGTGTTTGGCAGCGGCTGCTGTTCACCGGGCTCTGCTTCGGGCTCGCTCTGGCCGGGGCGGTGCGCGCCGCCGACGTGCCCTTTCTCACGGGCCGCGTCGTCGACAACGCGGAAATCCTCAAGCCCGAGACGCGAGACAGGATCACCGCAACGCTCAAGGGACATGAGCAGGCCACTGGCGATCAGATCGCGGTCCTCACACTGCCGACGCTCGATGGCGAATCGATCGAGGAATACGCGGTCAAGGTTTTCGAGAACTGGAAGCTGGGACAGAAGGGCAAGGACAATGGCGTTCTGGTCGTCGTTGTACCGCAGGATCGCAAGATGCGGATCGAAGTCGGTTACGGGTTGGAGGGGAAGCTAACCGATGTCGCGTCGAGTCGCATCATCCGCAACGTTATGACGCCGCAGTTCAAAGCCGGTGATTTCGACAAGGGCATCGCTGACGGAACCACCGCGATTGTCGCGCAACTTGAAGGTAAGGCCGGCGCCGCGGATGATAGCGGCGGCCCGCCGTCCGCGCAGAGCGGCAACGGGCTGCACATCAACGCGCCGAATCTCCCCTGGACGGAGCGGATTCTTTTCGGCGCGTTCATCTTCGGAATCATCGGACTGTTCACGTTCATCGGCATCATGACCCCGGGTATGGGCTGGTTCCTGTACGTGTTCCTGATCCCGTTCTGGGCGATGTTCCCGATCATCATTGTCGGCACGCGCGGCGCGCTGACGCTGCTCGGCATCTACGTCGTCGGCTACCCGATTGCCAAGGTGCTGCTCGCGCGTAGCGCCTGGTACCAGAAGGCGGCCCAGGATCTGAAGAGCAAAGGCACAGCGAGCGTTGGCGGCTTCACTTTCTCGAGCGGCGGCGGCTCGTCGAGTTTTTCGTCGGGTGGCGGCTTCTCGGGCGGCGGCTTCTCGGGTGGCGGCGGCAGTTCCGGCGGCGGGGGCAGCTCGGGCAGCTGGTAGCTATGCCGTGGCAGCCAGCGCAAAGTGCCGGCCGCCGTCGCGTGACCAGGCCAGTGGCTCGGTGTGCAGATCGTGGTAGCCCGCATCGCGTACCAGCGTGACGGCTTGCTCTTCTGAATACCATGTCAGGGCCAGCGTCTCGTCCTCGCGCGCCGTGATGGCGGTCCGGTCGCGTCTTTCGTAGCGGGTCTTCACGTCGAGGCGACGCAGGTCCACGTCGAGGACGGTCTCGGAACGTGCGCCGATCTGCACGCCCTCGCCTGGGATGACCGTGCGCACCTCGACGATCGGGGCGCCCGGCGGATGCTCTGCCTGTTTTGGCACGAATAGGTCAAGCAGCAACAGGCCCGGATCGATCAGGTGGGCGCGGACGCGCAGCAGCGCGTCGAGTGCCGCAATCGGATCGACCAAGGACTGGAATGCACCGGCGGCAATGAACGCCGCCGCGTAGCGCCCCGGCAGGTTGAGCGCGGCAACGCTCTGCCGATAGAGCCGGGTCGTCAATCCAGCGGCGGCGAGGCGCCTCTCGCAACTCGCCAGCATGGCTTCCGAACCGTCGACGCCGTGCACCTGGACGCCCGCTTCGAGGAGCGGGACCAGAAGCCTTCCCGAACCTGCCATCGCCTCCAGCACCGGCCCTGCGTCGCGCGGCAGGCGTGCCGCATACCAAGCGACCTCGGCGTCGCTCGCACGCGGCCGGTCCGCGTCGTAGAACAGGGTTGCCAGGGCACCGTATTGGGACACGATACGCCGCTGTTCAGGGACGCGGCGACGCGAGAAGCTCGCGCGCGGCAGCGGCGATCGCGTCGATCCAGACGCGCGCCGCCGGAACCTCACCGGTCCAGCGCAGAAAGCCGTGAATCGTGCCGGCGCAATCGACGATGCGTACCGGAACGCCGGCGCCTGCCAATCGCCGCGCGTAGTCGATGCCGTCGCCACGCAGAACGTCCGCTTCCGCAAGCGCGATAACCGCAGGTGGCAGGTTCGCCAGATGCGGCGCTGCAAGCGGTGACAACTCGGGCGCGTCCGATGTGGCGCCATCCCGATACGTGGCCCAGTACCAAGCCATCTGTCGCCCGGTCAGGTTGTAGCCGGCGGCGAACTCGAGGTACGAC
>DASZIB010000035.1:0-1612 GCA_035937415.1 Edaphobacterium sp. (SeqCode)
GCCGCCGGCACCGCGCAATGGGCGTGGACGTCGATGGTCTTGACCCTTTTGCCGTTGACCACCACCTCGCGCCGCCGCGCCTGCGCATGGGCATGCCCATGCGGTTGCGACGTCGCCACCGGCGCCGCCGCGCTTTGCATCGCGCAGCCCGTGAAGGCGATACCGTTGGCCGGACTGCTCGGAACCAGATCCCCGCTCAAAGACATTTCCATCCCCCGCTGTGTTCGTCGGTCAGGGGTGCGAGCCTACAACACCTTGGTCGCGGAGTCGCCCCAGGCGAAGTCTTGTCATGGCGGTCGCCTCGGCTACGATGGCCGCCTCTATTCTGGAGAGCCCGAACCATGGCCGACCACGATCACGACCATCACGACGAACATCACTCCGAGTTGTCGGAAACGCAGCTGCGCGTCCGCGCGCTGGAAACAATTCTGACCGAAAAGGGTTACATCGACCCTGCGGCACTCGACGCCATTGTGGAGGCCTACGAGACCAAGGTCGGCCCGCGCAACGGTGCGCGCGTCGTCGCCCGGGCGTGGACGGATGCCGCGTTCCGGCAGGCGCTGCTGAAGGATGCCACGGCGGCGGTCGCCACGCTGGGCCATGTCAGCCCGGTCGGCGATCATCTGGTCGCGGTCGAGAATACGCCGGCGCGCCACAACATGATCGTGTGCACGCTGTGCTCCTGCTATCCGTGGGAAGTGCTCGGCCTGCCGCCGGTCTGGTACAAGTCGGCGCCCTATCGCTCGCGCGCCGTCAAGGATCCGCGCGGCGTGCTGGCCGACTTCGGCGTTGCGCTGCCGAAGGACACCGAAATACGCGTCTGGGATTCGACCGCCGAGACACGCTTCCTCGTCGTGCCGATGCGCCCCGCCGGCACCGAAGGCTGGAGCGAGGAACGTCTTGCCGACCTCGTCACCCGCGATTCGATGATCGGCACCGGCCTTGCCCGCTCCCCGGCGGAGATCGCGTCATGAACGGCGTGCACGACATGGGCGGCATGGATGGCTTCGGCAAGGTCGAGGTCGAGCCCAACGAACCGCCGTTCCACGAAAGATGGGAAGGCCGCGTGCTCGCCATGCAGCGGGCGCTCGGCTACGCGGGGGCCTGGCACATCGACCATGGCCGGTTCGCCCAGGAGGCCTTGCCGCCGCGCGTCTATCTCGCAGCTTCCTATTATTGGCGGTGGGCGCTGGGGATGCAGAAGAACCTGCTCGAGCGTGGCTTCGTGGGACAGGACGAGATCGCCGCGGGCCATGCGTTGCGACCCGGCAAGGCCCTGCCGCGCAAGCTCACGGCCGATGTCGTGCCGGCCAACATGACGCGCAACTCGTTCTTCCGTCAGCAGCAAGGCCCTGCCCGGTTCAAGCCGGGTGACCGCGTACGGACGAGAAACATCAACCCGCTGAACCACACCCGCCTGCCCCGCTACGCGCGCGACAAGTTGGGCACGGTCGAGCTGATCCACGGCTGCCACGCCTTCCCCGATTCGGTCGCGAGCGATCGCGGCGACGATCCGCAGTGGCTCTATACGGTCGTGTTCGATGGTCGCGAGATCTGGGGAGCGGACGCCGATCCGACCTTGAAGATCTCGATCGATGCCTTCGAGCCTTAT
>DASZIB010000036.1:0-1593 GCA_035937415.1 Edaphobacterium sp. (SeqCode)
GGAACCGTCCTTCAGTTCTTGAATGTTCCGGCAGGGTTCATTGGCGCGCCCTATGGGAGTCGAACCCGTATTACCGCCGCGAAAGTCGACCTAAGTGCATTTTCAGGGGTTTTAGAGAAAAGCTGGAGAAACGTTCATGCCCCATTCGGTGCGGAAAACCTTACTCGAAACCCGCACCGCACGGCTGGGCAATCCTATCCGGCGTGCGCCGTATTACGTCAAGATCGCGACGGGACTGCATCTCGGTCACTACCGCGGCGTGGCCTCGGGATCGTGGGTCGCCCGACGCTATCGCGGTGTCGGCAATTACGAGACCGAGGCACTCGGCATTGCCGACGACACGCTCGAAGCCGACGGCATCAAGGTGTTCGACTTCTGGCAGGCGCACGTCCGATCAGCGGCTTTATCGAAAGGAATTCGATAAAGCGCGCCCATTGTGATGTCTCCCTCCGCTGGCTACGCTCAAGGCATCGATTGCCCTTGAACACAGATTCAGCCGGAGGCAGGGGATGGCTAGCAATCTCAAGATTACCGTCAACGGCAAGGAATGGCCCGTCGCGTCGAGTCCGGACACGCCCTTGCTCTACGTCTTGACGAACGAACTGCGCCTGCACGGTCCCCGCTTCGGCTGCGGACTGGCGCAGTGCGGATCCTGCTCGGTCCTTGCCGACGATAAGGAAATTCGCTCCTGCGTCACGCCGGTCGCGACGGTGGCCGATCGCTCCATCACGACGCTCGAGGGCCTGCCTGCCTGGTACGCGCGCAAAAACGGCCTCAAGGACGCTCCGGCGCTGCATCCGCTGCAGCAGGCGTTCATCGACGAGCAGGCTCTCCACTGCGGCTACTGTTACAACGGCATGACCATCAAGGGCGCCGAGCTCCTGGCCAATAATGCGAAGCCGAGCGAAGCCGAAATCCGCAGTACCATGAACGGTCACCTCTGCCGCTGCGGGACCTATCCGCGGATCATGAAGGCGATCCAGGTCGCGTCGCGGGCCGCTTCGGGAGGCACACCATGAACGCGCCCGAGAGGAACCTGCCGCTGTCCCGCCGGGGCCTTCTGAAGGCCGGCGGCGCGCTGATCGTCGGCTTCAGTCTCGCCGATCGACCTGGGATGGCCGCACCCGCCGGTCACGCGCGAGGCGAAATCGCGGGGCCGCCGGATCCCAATGCCATCGATACCTGGATCGCAATCCACGCCGACAACACCGCAACGCTTTATTTCGGCAAGTGCGAGCTTGGGCAGGGCAACACCACGGGCCTGCTGCAGATTGCCGGCGAAGAGCTCGACCTGGACATGAGCCAGCTTTCGAGCGTGCAGCTCGATACCAATGTGACGCCGGAGCAGGGCGCCACCAGCTCGAGTTCCTCGATCGAGCGCGGCGGCCCGCAGGTGAGGGCGGCGGCAGCTGAGGCGCGC
This sequence comes from Edaphobacterium sp. (SeqCode), assembly GCA_035937415.1. GTDB lineage: Bacteria > Pseudomonadota > Gammaproteobacteria > Burkholderiales > Casimicrobiaceae > PALSA-1003. The sequence goes on from DASZIB010000036.1 coordinate 1,421, forward strand.
TTGGCGCTGCTTCAGAAGGCCTCGCAACGCCTCGGTGTCCAGATCGGGAGCCTGGTCGTCGCGCGCGGGGTGGTGTCGATCGATGGCGAACCGAACCGCTCGGTGCGCTATGGCGAACTGGTCGGCGACAAGGCTTTCGATATCAAGTTCACCGGCACGGCGCCGCGAAAGCC
>DASZIB010000037.1:0-1636 GCA_035937415.1 Edaphobacterium sp. (SeqCode)
CGAAGCCTCCTGGATCGCGGCGGTGACGACATTGGCGGTCAGCGCCAGATACGCCGCTTCGAGCTGGAACAGCGCCTGCTGGGACAGCGCATCGAGGCTTTCGACCGCGCGAAAATTCGCGCCCCAGATATCCGGCACGAAGGCGATGTTGAGCTGCGCGGTGTGCAACGCATAGCGCAGTTGCGGATTATCCCCGGGCTGGAGCGTCGCCATGTTGGAGAACTGCTGGCCTGACCCGGTGTAGTTCGCGGCCACTTGCGGAAAAAACAGGCCGCGCTGCGCCTGCGAATTGTAATAGGCCAGGTGGATCGCCGCTTCCGCCGATTGCAGTGTCGGATTGTGATCGACCGACATTCGGATCAGTTGGTTCAGAGGTGCCGATCGAAACGCCGCCCACCAGCGCGCGGAGACTTCCGCACCGGTGACAAAATGCTGCTGCGCCACAGGTGGGCCGCCGGCATCGGCACGCGGCGACCTCAGCGGCTCCGGGGTGTAGCGTGACGCATCAGGATCCGGCGGCGGGACCCAGTCCGGGCCGACGGCGCAACTTGCCAGGAAGAGCCCGGCGGCTCCGGCGAGAGCCTTGGTGAGGACGTTGCGCATCGACCGCATGCCCCCTCAATGCGCCGCTTCGGGCGGCGACGCCGCAGCGGGTTCTTCATCGGGGACCGGCCGTTCGCGTGACAGGAAGATTTTCCGCAAAGCGGGCGCCACGATCAGCAGCAGCAACGGCCCGATGAACATGCCGCCGACCACCACCGTGGCAAGCGGCCGCTGCACCTGGCTTCCGATGCCGTGCGACAGCGCCGCCGGGAACAGGCCGACGCCGGCGGAAAGCGCGGTCATCAGCATGGGACGCATCCGCTGCTCGGCGCCGCTGAAGACCGCCTCCGCAATACTCATTCCCGAGGCGCGCAACTCGCGGAAATAGGTGATGTTGAGGATGCCGTCCATCACCGCGACACCGAACAGCGAGATGAATCCGATCGCTGCCGAAATACTGAAATCGAGATCGGCAAGGTATAGCGCGATCAGCCCGCCGCCGACGGCAAAGGGAATGCCGGCCAGCGCCAGCAGGCTGTCGCGCAGCGAATTGAACAGGCTGTAGAGCAGCACGAAGATGAGCAGCAGCGTCACTGGAAGCACGATCATCAGCCGGGCTTTCGCGGCCTGGAGATTGTCGAACTCGCCTGACCAGATGATGCGATAGCCGGTTGGAAGCTGCACCGCCTTTGCGACGCGCTGCTGAGCCTCCGCCACCGTGCCGCCGAGATCGCGACCGCGCACGCTGAACTTGATCGGAATATAGCGCTGGCTGCGCTCGCGGTAGATGAACAGCGCGCCGGTGTCCAGCGAAATATCGGCGAGCTCGCTCAAGGGTATGTAGGCGTTGCTGCCGGACGCGGTCTGATAGGCGACCTTGATTTCGCGTACCGCGTCGATGCTCTTGCGGAATTTCGGATCGAGCCGGACCGCGACCCCGAACGACCGGTCGCCCTCGAGCACATTGGTCGCGGTGCTGCCGCCCAGCGCCGCTTGCACCACCGTGGTGACGTCGCCGGTGTTGAGACCGTAGCGCGCCGCTTTCTCCCGGTTGACCTTGATGTTGAGATTGGGTTGCCCGACCAGGTGGAAG
>DASZIB010000038.1:0-44497 GCA_035937415.1 Edaphobacterium sp. (SeqCode)
GTTGATCGACGGTTTGTCCTTCCGTGTACTCCGGTACGCGATACCGGAGAGGGGATATTTGCCTGTGAGTCTTGTATTGCCGCCCCGTTTTTCAATCCCAGTCCGTTCGCAGATATGCGCAAAACCATTCACCATTCCACATGCAATGGACCAACGATAGAGGTCTGTATCGTCACCGACCGAGAGTGTGAAGATGAAAGTGAAGAAAGCCAGCACATCAAGGTCCTCTGTCCCACCCCGTATCGCGTCTGGAGAATCGAGGTCTTTGGGAAAGTGTTCCGCGAGGAATGCGGAGTCAAGTCCTCCGTTTGCCAAACCGACTTTCGGTCGTTGGGTGCGGCACTCCGAAAGACAGTACTGCCCGTCGATGGCCCTCGCCTCGGCAAATGCTGTATCGGGAGAATCGGCGAGATAGAGCACGCTCTGTCCGTGATCATTCAGTCGCCCGACAGGGGCAAGTCGGGCAGCTGGCGCGCCAACCGCAGCGATGAGTTGTGGTTTCGCGGCCATCTTCCGAATGCGAAACATCCTAGCGCCCTCCGGAAGGACTGGGATCTTCTGCCGCAGGCCAATCGACAGAGGACTGAGCTGCTCGAAGGCCTCCGCAACCGACAGCGGGGCGCGACGATTCGCAATGTCTTGCGCCAGGGTGTGAAGGAGCTGATGGTGCTGGGGCATTGGTGCGGGCTAACGTTTGAAGGTCACCAGCGGGAACCGGCGACGCGCAAAAGTATAGCTCTGGGAAGACAACAGCGCGCCGGTTCGCGTCCGGTGCAGCGACGAGTTAGGCGGCAGATGTGTCTTCATTCGGTGCACTCAAGGCGGCAGCCGGCAGAAGCCGCGCTAGCTCTCGCAGTCTGCATGCGCACCGCCCCCTCGTAGGCGTTCTGCGGCGCTTCAATTGCCCAACCGTCCGGTTCAGACCACTCAAACTAGGTCAGCGAAGGTCCGCTTGTCTAGCGCTCGATAGGCTGCAACGGGTCGTGAACGGCCATCGAACGACGGCTGCTGACGGGCCATAGCCGGACGGTCACGTTTTCTTCCCATCCACGCAAGCGCCTGCGGTATCAGCCAACAACACTCTAGGTCGCGGCGCAGGCTACTTCTTGCGATTCAGTTGCGAGGTCCGAGACCTTAGGCGATGCTGCCCCGCATCACAAGGAGGGGCACTTGGCGCACTACGGAATAATCAGGGGCGTTGGGCTATACAATGAGATGGGCGGCAAGTCCAATATGACCAATCTGCTTGCGCGTGCCGCCATCGCCACCGTTGGTTGGACACAGGCTCGCGGCAGGCGTAGCGTAACGTCCACTGTCCTCAGAACAATCGAGGGGAGACCTATGTCGGCTCAGTCCCTGGCCCGTAAAGGGGTCGCGTTCTTCGCCGCTGTCGTGATCGTCCTGTGCGAAATTCTGGTTGGCGCACGAGCGGCAAACGCGCAAACGCAGACGGCGGTGGAGTACTACTACGCCGACTGGAATTTCTACTTCGTCACCGCGTTCCCCGATGAGATCGCCGCATTAGACGGGGGCGCCTTCGGGGGCGCCTGGAAGCGCACCGGGCAGACGTTCGACGTTTGGACCGGCCCTACGAACGGAGCGCTTGCCACCTGCCGCTTTTTCAGCACGATCTTCGCCCCTAAGAGCTCGCATTTCTACACGCCGTATGCGGCTGAGTGCGCTTCGCTCAGGGCGGGCCAAGGTTGGCAATACGAGGCGATCGCCTTTTATCTGCAGCTTCCGGACGCGAACGGAAACTGCCCGGCCGGAACTGAGGTTCTCTACCGCCTCTACAACAACGGCATGGGTGGTGCGCCGAACCATCGCTTCATCAGAAGCGCTGCGCAGTTCAACCAGATGCGCGCTGCCGGCTGGGTGTTCGAAGGCAACGGGAATACGATGGTATTTGCATGCGTCCCTCCTTCGCCGCCAGCGCCGGCAACGCCAGAAGGGATCTGGTTTGGCACACTGACCACTGGCGCGAACCTCGACGGCTTCATCCTTGATACGGGCGTCTATTACTTCATCTACACTTCAACTACCGGCAACAATCTTGCGGGCGTAGTGCAAGGCACGCTGACGAGTTCTAACGGTAATTTCAGCTCGTCCGATGCCCTCGATTTCCCCATCGGTCACGCCGTAGTTACCGCGGTCGTCACAGGATCGTACACGCCAGGCGCGACTATCAGCGGCAGCATTACTGAGGCAGGGAGCATCGGATTTAGCGCTATGTACCGTACTGCGTATGATCAACCGGCGAATCTCGCTGCGGCGGCGGGCACATATTCTGGACAAATCGCCTCATCTCAGGGCGTGGAGAGTGCAACCATCACACTCGACGCTACGGGCGCCCTCTCCGGATCTTCCAGCGGCTGCACCTTCGGCGGGACGGCCACTCCGCATGGAGCGGTCAACGTCCTTAATGTGGTGTTTACATTCAATGGTGGACCTTGCACTTACGGCACCAGCACGTTCCAAGGTTTCGCGGTCTACGCGCCCACGGCACAAGAGATATACGGTGCAGCACCGAATGCTGCGCGAACGGATGCCCTGCAATTCGTTGTCACCAAGCCGCAGTAGAGCGACCTTCTGCATAGAATGATTAAGGCTGACGCTGCTTTCATATGAACATGCATGAAAAAACTTCATGTTGTCACTCCGAGGAACCCCGCTGCTTCAGCATAGACGACATTCGCGTTTTCACACAGGCTCGGTCGTGAACGGCCATCGAACGACGGCTCCTTGCGGGCAAGAACCGGTCACAGAAGAGTTTGCCCCACAGCGGCCAGTCAGGCGTTCTCCATGTATGCGGCCGTCCCAAATTTCGACGTGCTCCATTTCGCCACGCGCGATGCTGATCAACTTCACTGGAGAGCCAGTAGATCGAATCCATCGCAATTTGGGCGTACACTGGCCCCCCTCAGCGAGGATGACGTTTGATGGGTAAGACCCTTGTAAGCCTGGCTGGTGCGGCACTATTCGCAGCGGTCCCGCTGCAAATTCAGGCACAGACCGGTGGGGCCTCTCTCTTGAGTGGCACTGCGCGGGTGATCGTCAAGCTCAGAGCCGACTCGCCCTTGTTGCCAAAGGGAACGGCCTCCGGCGCCGCGCAGAAGCCCCGTCACGCCAAGGCGCTCGGCCAACGGCTAGGTATAGCGATCAACGACGGCGCGGCGGTATCCGAGCGTACGCAGGTGGTCTTCGCCAACGGCATCACGTCCACCGAGCTGGCGCAGCGCCTGGCGCGCGAAATTGATGTCGAATATGCCGTGCCTGACGAGCGCAGGCACCCTTTCACGGCGCCCAATGACCCGCTCTACGCCGCCGGAGTGCCCGGTAACGGCCCCGCCGTGGGCCAGTGGTACCTGCGGGCACCGAGCGGTGCCGTGACCTCGTCGATTGACATCGAGACTGCCTGGAGCGTCACCCTCGGCAGTCCGACCGCGGTAGTGGCTGTGCTCGACACCGGCGTGCGATTCGATCACCCGGACCTGCTTGCCGTGGCCGCCGGCGGCAAGCTGCTGCCGGGTTACAACATGATCAGCATCGTTTCAGTGGCCAATGATGGCGATGGCCGCGATGCGGATGCGTCCGACCCCGGAGACTGGATCACCGCTGCCGAAGCCAACGATAGCGTGGGGCCTTTTTATAAATGTACAGCGCTGAACCCGAGCACCGGGATGTACTCGGCCCAGGACAGTTCGTGGCATGGCACGCAGGTCTCCGGCATCATCGCCGCAATCACCAACAACGGGATCGGCATGGCAAGTGTTGGTCCCAATCTCCGGGTATTGCCGGTGCGCGTGCTGGGCAAGTGCGGCGGCTTCGACTCCGACATCATCGCCGGCATGCGCTGGGCCGCGGGCCTGCCGGTGCCGGGCGTGCCCGCAAACCCGTACCCCGCCCGAGTGATCAACATGAGCCTCGGCGGACCCGGGTCGTGCCGTGCCGGCTATGCGGACGCCATTAGCGAAATCCTTGCCCAGGGTACGGTCATCGTGGTTGCCGCCGGCAATTCGGCGGGACATGCATTGTCCTCGCCGGCGAACTGCAGCGGCGTCATCGGCGTGGCCGCGCTGCGTCATGTCGGCACCAAGGTTGGGTTCTCCGATCTCGGGCTCGACGTCGCCATCAGCGCGCCGGGCGGCAACTGCATCAACGTCACCGCCGGCTCCCCCTGCCTGTACCCTATTCTGAGCACGTCCGACGCCGGTACGACCATCCCGGTCAAGCCGATCTACACCGACAGTTTCAACTTTTCGGTCGGCACGAGTTTCGCGGCGCCACTGGTGTCGGGCACGGCCGCACTGATCCTTTCGGTGCAGCCTGCGCTGACGCCGCAGCAGGTGAGGCTGGTGCTGCAAGCGACGGCGCAAACGTTTCCGACCACGGGGGGCGACAACGGTGACGGCACGCCGGTGCCCCAGTGTACGGTGCCGCAGTACGACAGCTTCGGTAACCCCGTCGACCAGTTGCAATGCTATTGCACCCCCTACACTTGCGGTGCTGGGATGCTCAACGCCGGCGCTGCGTTGTCGACCTTGGTGAATACCATGCCGACGCTCCCGGTAATCGAGTACTACTGGGCAGCGCGCGATCACTATTTCGTGACCGCAAATCCGGCCGAAATCGCCGCCCTCGATGCGGAACTTCCCGGCGGCTGGGCCCGGACTGGACAGCGTTTTGGCGCCTACGCGCAGGCGACCGGATTCGCGAGCCGGGTCTGCCGGTTCTACATCCCCCCAGCTTACGGTGACTCGCACTACTTCTCGGCATCACCGGAGGAATGCGCGGCCGTGCAAGTGAAGTTTCCGATGTTTACGTACGAGTCACCAAACGCCTTCTACATCGACTTGCCTGACCTCAACACGGGCACCTGTCCGGCGGGCACCGTGCCCGTTTATCGGCTTTGGAACAATCGCGTCGATACGAATCATCGCTACACGACGAGCCTGGCGATACGCAGCCAGATGCTCGCGAAGGGCTATGTGTCTGAGGGCTACGGACCCATCGGGGTAGTAATGTGCGCAGCCGAATAGCAGGGGAGGCACGAGAATAAGGCGAACGGCTGTTGAGCAGCATTCGCATTTCGTCGCGATCGAGCCGACATCCCGGGTTAACCTATCACCCCGCCTGCTAATCGATCAACGACTGGGGGCCTCAGTTTTTGTCGTCGCAGAGCCTCCTTCGCGGGTCTTTGTGCTCGCGGCATCGCCGAACCGTAGAGTGGCCTCCAGCATGGCGTCGATATCGCAGGGCTGGGTGCGATGGTTGACGATGGCCGCGCGAATCACCACTTGCCCATTGATCATGGTGGTCGACGGCGCCGCAATTCCCGACTCATGCAGGTCGGCCACGATTGCTGCATTGATGGCGTTCGCGTCCGGGCAGCGATAGCGGAAGCAGACGATGTTAAGTTGGGCAGGGGCGAGCAGCTCGAGTCGTGGCTCCGCGCGAACCCGACCCTCGAGGTATCGGGCCACCGCACAGGTTCGCGAAATCACTGCGCCGAGCCGCTGCGCACCGTAGACCTTGATCGTGAACCAGGTCTTTAGCGCGCGGAACCCGCGGGAAAGGTCGGGTCCGTAATCACAAGGCCACGGCGAACCGGCGGCCAGTCCGCGCGTCTCGCGGCGTAGGTAGGCTGTCTGGGAGGCAAACGCAGCGCGATGCAGATTGCTGTCGCGTATCAGCACAAAACCGGCGTCGTAAGGCACCTGCCCCCACTTGTGGAAATCGAAGGCGATCGAGTCCGCCTCCTGAATCCCGTGCACGGATGGCGCGAGATCCGGCGCGAGTACCGCCAGGGCACCATACGCACCGTCGACATGGAACCATAGCTGCTCCTGTCGGCAGAGAATAGCCAAGCCCGCGAGATCGTCGACGGCGCCGATGCCGACGGTGCCCGCGGTGCCTATGACGATGAAAGGCGTGAGCCCGGCGCGCCGATCGGTGGCGATGGCATCGCGTAGCGCGTCGAGATCCATGCGATGGCGGCCGTCGGTCGCGATCATCCGTAGCATGTCGCTGCCCAGACCCGACAGGTCCATCGCCTGCCGGATGCAGCCATGCGCGGCCGCCGACGCGTAGGCCGTCAGCCGCTTGCCGCTCGCCGCGAGGCCACTCGCTCGTACGGTGATGCCGAGGGCCGCCGTGCGCGCCACGATGACAGCAATGAAATTCGCCATCGAGGTTCCCGTCACGAAGAGCCCGCTCGCCCCTGCGGGGAACCCGAACATCTGACGTGCCCAGGCCACGATCTGGCGCTCGACTTCAATGGGCACATGGTCGCGCCCGCCCAGATTGGCGTTCAATCCGCCCGCCAGCATTTCCGCAAGCATGCCCACGACCGATCCACCCCCGTGCACCCAGCCCATGAAACCGGGGTGAACGTTGCCAGTGGTATACGGCAGTATATTTTCGGTGAACTCCCGGTAGACCGTTGCGAGTTCGGTGGCCTGTGTAGGGAGGTCGCTGCGGAAACGCGCCCGGACTGCTGCGGGAATCGGTTGCCACACGGGACGCGCCCGAATCTGCTCGACGTAGTCCAGCATGCCGTCAAGCATGCCATGCGCTTGCGCGCGAAGCTCGGACCAGTCAGCAGGATCGAGGGTTTCGCCGGTTGCCGCGCGCTCGGATCCGTCCATGGTTACCGCTCTCCCAGTCAAAATTTCCCGTGCAATCGGTCGAAATGTCGCAGGATGAGCTGGATCTTGTCCAGTCTCGTCCGCACCTGCTCGAATTCGAGCAGCCCACTCCGGCTGAGCCGCATCTGCCACGCAGCCGCAATTTCAGGCGGCGAATGCACGATGGGACACATTTATTTCCGCGGGCTGGCGCAGTGTTTGATAGACGACGCAATAGCGCTCGGTCAAGCGAATAAGCGTACTCAATTCCTCTTCCGTAGCGTCAGTCTCCAGGTCGAAGTAAAGGCGGATATGCTGAAATCCAACCCGCGCATCCTTGGCGACACCCAACGTGCCACGAAAATCGAGCTCGCCTTCGGCTCGGACGGCGCCACTTCGAATACCGACGCCAATCGCCGTCGCGACGGCGCTGAGCGTTACACCGGCGCAGGCGACAAGCGCCTCAAGCAACATATCGCCGGAGCACGCGCTTAGCCCGTTCCCTCCGGTTGCCGGATGCAACCCCGCCGCGACGAGCGCCTTGCCGGTTTGAACGTTGCAGGTGACCGCCTCGCCCAGACGGCCCTGGGCCTTTAGCGTGATCACTGCGGTATCGGGATGCTCTTTGTAGCGCTCTTTTAGAGGCGCCTGGATCGCGCGAAGCTCTTCGGTCTTCATTGGATTGTTCCGCCGCGTTGCGCTTCGAGCCTTATCAAACGACCGACACGTTGGAGAACGCTCGAGCCTTAACCCCAGGAAGGGTTGGGAGGTCAATATACCAGCGAGGTCGCGAGAACGTCACGCCGGAGGGCAGCAGCCGGGAGACCTGGATTCGGCACCCAATTGCGAGCCCGACTTCGCGCCTCCAGACGCCTTGAGTCGCGGAAGCGGCTTCACATTCCAGACAACGAATGAATCTCCATGATTTCTATGGAGGATTTCGGGATCTGCAAGTGCGGGTGGCCTTCGAATGCCTTTGCCGCCGCTTCGTGTGACTCCGCCTCCACGATCGCGTACAACATGATGTCGTTTCTTGTATCCGACGTGCCTTGCGCGCTGACGCGCTTGGTCTTGCCGACGCCGGCTCCCTTGTCAACTAACTTCGATGCGTTATCGCTCATCCATTTTCTCCATTCGCCCTGCATCTTCTGTTCGGCCTCCTTTCTTTGCGCGGGCTCGGTCTTCTTCCAGTCGTCAATTACCGAAGCGGGTGCAAGATACGTAACTAGAAACCTTTTCATATCCGGACTCCTTAAAAGTAAGAGTCTAAGAGGTTGCATGCCCAATAGCGCGGAGTTGCAGGAGGCGCTCCACGGCCAGGAATCGAAGGCGCACAAGACGATGCGACCGAATTCTACAATGCGGCTCAAGCGGCCGCCTGCTAACATCTCGATTGACCGGACCCGGATCGGCGGCCTCTAGAGTTCTGTGCTTGCGTCGTCGGCCGGCGATGGGCCGGTTATGCGATTGCTCATCAAACTTCCTGGAGACTGCGATGCCAGATAGAAATCACAAGCCGGACAAGAGTGCCGATGTCAAAGCAAGCCCAAAGCCAAAAAGCCAAGCGGATTGCGGCGGAAGATGCCCCGGCGACAATGGCCAATGCCGCAAGGCGTGTACGAAATTCGAAGGGCATCCTGGGAGTTGCCACTGTCCCACTCACGGTGATTACTAGTGCGCAGCGGCCAACGCAGCGTTGCGGTGTGAGGGCCGCCGCTGCGGGTGCGGCCGCCTGCTAACATCCCGTATAACCGGGCCCAGATCGGCGGGTGTTCGGCCTCGACGCCTGGGCCGGTTAATTCCGTTCTTCAAGGACTTCCTCTTTCCAAGTGTTCTTTCTGATCGCGGGCAGGACACACTGCGGATCTCTAGCCAGCCGTAATTGAGCGCGTCGTTTCGCACTCGGGCCACCCACTTTCCCTAGCTGATATTTCGAGACAACGCGTTGCCGATGAACGAATCGACGAAGGCAGTGTTCTTGAGCTATGCGTCGCAGGACGCCGCTGCCGCGAACCGCATCGGCCAGGCCCTGCGAGAGGCTGGCATTGAAGTCTGGCTGGACCAGAGCGAACTGCGTGGCGGCGATGCTTGGGATGCGACGATCAGGAAGCAGATTAGGGCTTGCGCCTTGTTCATGCCAATTATCTCGGCGAATACACGCGCTCGTGCTGAAGGGTATTTCCGTCTCGAATGGAAGCTTGCAATCGATCGCTCCCATCAGATGGCCGCCGAGAAAGCGTTTCTACTGCCGGTCGTCATCGACGATAGCAGCGACGCCGATGCTCTCGTTCCAGACAAATTCCGCGAGGTGCAGTGGACCTACCTGCCGGCGGGGAAGGTTGCGGCAAGTTTCGTCGAACGGGTATCGAGGTTGCTGGCGGCAGACGACTACACTTCGCCCGCGGCGGAGGCGCAGGCTTTGGGGGCACTCCCGACGGTGGCGCCGACGCGGCGCGCACGTCGACGCATCGTCCTCGGCGCCGCAGCCCTCGTGGCGCTGCTTGCCGTCGGCGCAGTCGTGACCTTGAAGATGACCGCGCGGAGTGCCGCGATTGGTTTGGTTGCCGTCCTGCCGTTTGAGAATGCGACTGGCGATCCCGCGATTGAGTATCTCAGTGACGGAATCTCAGAGAGCCTCATCAACAAGCTCTCGAGCGTCAACGGGCTGCATGTCATCTCGCGAACATCCGCCTTCGCCTTTAAGGGCCAGAAGATGGAACCGACGGAGATCGGCCGCAAACTCGGCGCCGACGCCCTCGTCCTCGGCAGCCTCGCCCAACGGGGCCCGAGTCTGGCCATCACCGCGGAACTCGTGAGCGTCCGCGACGCTACCCAGTTGTGGGGCGAGAAATACGCGCGGCGGGCGGACGACGTGATGCAAGTCGAAGGCGAGATCGCGGCCACCATTGCGCGGACCCTGCGCCGCCAGCTCACCGGAGAAGAGAAGGTCAAGCTCGCCCGCAACGAGACCTCCGACCCGGACGCCTATCGCCTTTACCTCAAGGGGCGCGACTTTCTGGTCGGCAACCAGCAGGAGATGGACAAGAGCGTTGATTATTTCCAACAGGCCGTGGCCCGGGCGCCTGACTACGCCATGGCGCACGCCGGCCTGGCCGAGGCTTACACCCTCCAGGCCTTCCTCCGCGCGTCCGATCGCACGGAGGCGGTGGGAAAGGCGCGGGCCGCCGTGACCCGTGCGCTCGAGCTCGATCCGGATCTCGCTGAGGCCCACACCGCGCTCGGTCTCGTTCGCTTCTACTTCGAGTGGGACTGGGCGGGCGCGGAGGCAGAACTGCGTCGGGCGCTGGAGCTCAACCCCGGCAGCCGCTCGGTTCACGAAGAGTACGGGGGCTTCCTGACGGCGATGGGCCGCCTCGATGAGGGGCTCGCGCAGAGCCGCGAGGCGGCCCGACTCGACCCCCTCTCGGTGAGCCCCGTCCACGACATTGCGATCAACGCCCTGTTCCGGGGGAACTACGAGCAGGCCGCCGCGGGCTTTCGCCAAACAATCGACATCGACCCCAACTGGACCTGGGGTTACATCAAGCTCGCCCGGACTCTGGCGATTCAAAAGAAGTGCAACGAAGCCATGGCCCAAGCCGAGATCGCCGAGAGGCGAATCGCAGGTGGCGCCGCGGCACTGTCGCGGTCGTGGCTGGGCGTCACCTACGCGACCTGCGGGGCAACCGCGCGGGCCCGCCAGAAGCTCGACGAGCTCCACGCCCTGGAAAAAAAGCAGTATGTCGATCCCGTGACCTTCGCCGCGATCCACAGCGCTCTTGGCGAAATGGACGAGGCGTTGCATTGGTATGAGAAGGCTTTCGAGGACCGGACGCCGAATATGGTTTATGCGGCCGTCGCTCCCCGAATGAGCCCTGAGCTCGCCGGCAATGCGCGCTACAGCGCGATCGTCGTCCGTATGGGCTTTCCGCTAGCGGCCAAGTAGTGGCGGCGCGACACTTGGTGCAGTCTTGCCAATGAGATTCCCGCGCTTCGCGGAACTGCGATCGATCGCCCGCTTATTCAGACCGGATCGTAAGCTGCCCGGCCAGCAGCCGAGCGTGCAGGTCGAACTCACCGTCGCCGCTTGCCGTAAAGGAGCGCCACAGGCCACCTGTATCCGCGTGCCACGGTGCGGCGGTAAGGCCGCCGGCCGTCACCGATGCGCTCACGGTGCGATAGTGCCTGGGTTCTTCGACGCGCAGATCCATATTCCCCGCCAGAAGATCGGCCGCGACGCTGCCCAAAATGCCGTGAACGTCAAGATCGCCAGCACGCATGTGAATGACGACGCTGGATTGTTGGGGGACTTCGATGCGGTAGTGCACCCGGTTGCCAGGACCGTCCACCATGACCGTCGCGTCCCTCCCATCCGCGCGCTGCAACTTTACGCTGACACCGCTCGCGTCTTCTGGCAACCTTGAATGCCACGATACGGTGATCCGGTCGTCATGCACCCCAACGACCTCCATGGTCCCTACGTTGAGGCTCATGCGGATCGTCCCACCCGCCGCAAAGTTCATGGTCGTCGGGTTCGCACTAAGCTCATCGGCCATCGCGCACCACGAGTAGAGGGCCAAGCTGACGAGAGTAAACACGATGAACGGCGGGGGTACGGTCGACGAAGCTTGAACCTGCGGATTCATTGCAAAACCTCCCTGTTGGCATGGGTTCAAATGCTTAGATGCTGCGCGAGGCCGGAGAGATTCACCGACCACGCGCTTTCGCGGGTGCTGGAGACACGCTAGAGATCAATCGGATACCCTGGCACGTAACCCAACTCGGGCAAGGCCGGGGGCGCATACTCGCAATGGGTCGAATCGTCACCCCGCCAATTCTTGGAGCGACGGGCAGCGCCCTCGCTGCCACGTCAGCCGACGGTCAAGCGAGTAAACTTCCGCTTCTTGTTTGGACGCAGACTCTCCTGAGACCTCGCTTCGCGCCGCCGACCACTCGAAAGGCACCCGAATGATTAAGTTCTACTACAATCTCGCACCCAATCCCACCAAAGTGGCGCTGTTCCTCGAGGAATCCGGCCTGCCTTACGAGCCGATACCCGTTGACACGCGCAAGGGTGATCAGCACGCGCCGGCTTTTCGGGCAATCAATCCAAACGGCAAGGTGCCGGCAATCGTCGACGACGGCGCGACGGTGTTCGACAGTAACGCCATCCTGCTTTATCTCGCCGAGAAGACGGGAAAGTTCCTGCCGGAAAATACGCCGGCGGCGCGCGCTCGCCTCTACTCCTGGCTGCTGTTCGCGGGCACGGGCGTCGGTCCGTATTCCGGCCAGGCCGTCCACTTCCAGCACCATGCACCCGAGCGACTGCCCTATGCCGTCAATCGCTACGTGTTCGAGGCCAGGCGACACTACGGGATTCTGGATGCCCAACTCTCGAAGCACCGCTACATGCTCGGCGACGCCTACACGATCGTCGATATGGACGTGTGGGGTTGGGCGCGCATCGTGCCGTTTGTCCTGGGCGACGACGCGTTGACGAAGCTTCCCAACCTGAAGCGGCTCGTCGACGAAATCAATGCGCGGCCCGCAGCGGCGCGCGCTCTGGCGTTAAAGGACAAGCACGCGTTCAAGACGGAGATGGACGACGAAGCCCGGCGCCACTTGTTTCCGCAGAACGTGGCGCCCGCGACATAGCGACCCCGCAGGGCGGCTATTCGGCCGGCCATCCACACCGGTCCCAACCTGCGCCGCGCTGACGAGCTGTGCCGTGTACATTGACAGGCTTCCACGGCCAGCGGGTAATCGCCGGCAAGTATTGACCACACGACAGGAGTGATCCCATGACACCTTCTCGCCGTCGCATTGTTGCCTTGCTTGCCGCTCTGACCCTGGGCGCCAGTGGTCTCGTGAGGGCGCAGGACGTGCTCCGTGTGGCCACCGATCCGACCTTTCCACCCTTCGAATACAGCGAGGACGGCAAGCGCGTCGGGTTCGACGTGGAGTTGATCGAAGCCATCGCGAAGGTGCTGAACAAGAAAGTCGAGTGGACCGACATCGACTTCAAGGGCTTGATCCCAGGCTTGCTATCGAAGCGTTTCGACGTTGCCGCCTCGGCAATCTACATTACCGATGACCGCAAGAAGGTGGTGGACTTCACGGATTCCTACTACCCCGGCGGCCTCGTCATCATGACCACCAAGGCCGACAAACGCATCCAGGGTCCCGATGATCTAAAAGGCAAGAAGGTCGCGGTGCAGGTGGGGACCAAGTCGGTCAACTATTTGAAGGAGAACTTCCCCAGCGTTGAGCGCATCGAGGTCGAGAAGAACCAGGAGATGTTCCAGTTGGTCGAGGTCGGTCGCGCCGATGCCGCCGTGACCGGCAAGCCGGCAGCCAAGCTCTACGCCCGCACCCGCGGTACGCTGCAAGTGGTTGAGACGCAACTGACGGTGGAGGAGTACGGCTACGCGATGCGCAAGGATGAACCGGAGCTCCTCAAGCAGTTCAACGACGCACTGAAGAAGCTGAAGGCCGACGGCACCTACCAGCAGCTGGTGAAAAAATACTTGTGACCGGCCTGACGGCAGGGAGGAACCATGGAGTTCGACTTCTCTCCCGTTTGGGCGGGTTGGCGCGAGCTGGCGCACGGAACCCTCATCACCATCGAGGTCACCACCGGCGCCATTGTGCTGGGCTGCGTGATCGGCATGCTGGTTGGCTTGGGACGGCTCGACCCCAAGCGCACCGTGGTGTACGGAATTTGCACCGCCTACGTCGCGTTCATACGCGGCACGCCTCTGCTGGTGCAGTTGTTCATCTGGTTCTTCGGCCTGCCTTACTTCGGCATCAACCTGCCGGCATTTTTCTGCGGCGTCGTCGGCATGGGCATGTACAGTGGGGCCTACGTGTCGGAGATCGTGCGCGGGGCCATTCAGTCGGTCGCCCGCGGCCAGCTGGAGGCGGCGCGCTCTCTGGGCATGCCCGACCGCGTGGCCATGCGCCACGTCATCGTGCCGCAGGCAGTGATCCGCATGATCCCGCCATTGGGCAACGAGTTCATTGCGTTGATCAAGAATTCGTCGCTAGTGTCGCTGCTGACGATCGCTGACCTGATGCACGAGGGCCAGAAAATCATCAGCGTGTCATACCGGTCGCTCGAGGTCTATCTCGCGGTTGCCCTCGTGTATTTCGTATTGACCAATCTCACGGGGCTGGCACTGCGTGTCACGGAACGCAGGCTCGGCGTCGGCGGCTTGGTAAACTAAAGCGCCACCCCGTCGCCACGGGCCCGCTATCGAGAACTGACGCCAAGCGCGCGATGAAAAAGGGCGCGCCCGTCCATCGAGGAAGCGCCTCTCGCCGGCCCCTGCTGCCCAATGACGGTCGGCCTTGGGCGTCCGGTTGCATCTTGCGCGCAGGGCGATGCCACCGAGCGCCCGGATGCTCCGGGGTCGGGCCCTACCGACCCTGAGCATCGTCAGCGCCCGTCCTTGTAGCCCGCATCGGCTTCTGCTTCCCAACACCGCATTCGGCGCCGAACGCTCCGCCGAGATGACTCGCCGCTTGTTGTGGGGTAGCCACACCGATGCGGCGCAAAACCCGCCGGACGAGGCGAAATGCTTGCTTCCCGGAGCAGGCGTTGAAATAATTTTTCAGGGGGAGGGAACCAACATGAACAAGAAGGCAATCGCGTTCGCTGGCTGGATGGGTCTGATGCTGGCGGCGGCCCCGTGCCTGGCGGCTCGGCTTGGTGCCGTTACGGCCAGTACCAACATGGGCTCGGGATTTGCAACGAATATCCAGAATACCGTTAATGGGGTGGGGCTTTCGTCACTGAGTTTGACCGCCACCCATGCAGGGACCATTCCAAGCAACTCCTGGGTTTCAACGGCGGGTACCCTTACCGGCACCGTGACCTTTGATTTTGGTGCCACGTTCCTGGTGGGCAGCTTTTCCTTCTGGAATCAGAACGGCGGAGGCCCCGGGGGCGGCGGTAGTACCGGGATTCAGGGAGTGGCTGTTTCCACGTCCACGGACGGGGTTACCTTTACTCCGTTGGCAGGCGGCCCCGCGACATTCGCACAGGTCCCTGGCGTTAACGCTCCGCCTCAGATCTTCAACTTCACTCCCGTCAACGCGCGCTTTTTCCGGTTCACCATCCTCAGCAACTACGGTGATCCGAATGAGACCGGGGTTGCGGAAGTTGGCTTCGACGGCAATGCGGGCGCCATTCCCACCCTGTCGCAGTGGGGACTGCTGCTCTTGGCTATCGTCCTCTGCGGGTTTGCAGCGCTTTACCTGCGCAAGTACGCTGTTGCCGGGCGTCCGGGTTCGAGGGAGCCGTTGGGATAGCGAGCAAACCCCATTGCCGTCAACCTTATGCGCCGGCCCTAGCGGATACAAGCCGATCCGGGTTACGGTTCGCCGCAGCGCCTGCTAGTGGACTCATACGCGCGTCTTGACCCGCGCGGCGACCGGCTGCATGCGCACCACGGCGCCCGCCACGGATTTTCCCGCCAGGCCCAGTATGCTTGGCCTAGTCGAAGCGTGGAGACAAGACTGAGGGATGTCGCAGGACCTGCAGCACGGCGTAACTTGGATCATCGCGCGCAATGTGTTCGCGGCGCATCAAGAAGTCCACGATCACAAGGCTCGCGTCGGCCGTGATGGCGTCGGTGGCGAGCACCCGCATGATTTCATCCGGCAGGTCGAGCTGCTGCGCAACGACCTCGCCATCCCGGTTCGCCGGCAAGAAATCCGGATGCAACCAGAAATCGTGCACATAGATGGTTTCGCGCTGCAGCCCATCGGGGCGGTCGCGGCAGACCTCTACGGAACCGACGCAATGCACATGCCGCGCGACGTCTTCGCCGATGCCGGCTTCCTCCCACGCTTCTCTGATAATCGTCTGGGCGACGGTCGCGTCGGAGGCGATGCCTCCTCCCACGAGGTTGTCGAGCAGGCCCGGATCGATCGCCTTGGTCGGGCTGCGGCGCGCGAGCCACATCCGCCAGCCATCGGCACCGCCGACCAGGCCATTCGCGTGCGCGGCGAACGTATGGATGCCGAAGTAGCGCGCCGCGGCGCGCTCCAACTCGAACAGGGGTTCCGCAGCGGGCTCCGCCGCCACCGCATAGCGCTCGTCGCGCCACGCCGTCAGCGCGCCCTCGGCGGCAAGGGCCCGCGCGATTTCAGCCATGGCCGTCGTGCGGGCGGGCGCTGTGTCCAGGCGCGATGCCAACTCGATGCCGCGTTCGCTGCGCTCGAACAGCGTCGACCAGCGCGCGAGTCGTTGCGCGCGCTCGGGTGTGACCCACCCCACGATACGCCCCTCGACCCGGAACGGCGCATAGGCCGCGACCGGTGGCGCGAGCACGCGCGTCAGACGATCCGCCACGCGCGCTACCGCCGCTGGAGAAGCGCTCCACTGCGCTCGCATAGGCGCATTCTAGCGGAGCGTGCATGACCGCTGACGTATTGGCGCTATTCGATCTCGACCACACCCTGCTGACGATCGACAGTGACGAGGCTTGGGTCGAGTTCCTGATCGAGGGGGGCATGCTCGATCGGGAAGCCTTCGCAAAGGCCAACCATGAAATGGTGGCGCGCTACCGCGCCGGGGAGGCGACCTCGGTCGAGTTCACCCACTTCTATCTGACGACGCTGATCGGCCGCGATCCGCGCACGCTGGCGCAATGGCACGAGACGTATCTGCAGCGCAAGATCCGGCCGGCGATTTCGGCGGCGGCGCGCGCGCTGCTTGCCGATCACCGCGCCGCCGGCCACCTGCTGATCCTCACCACCGCGACCAACCGCTTTATCACGGCACCGATCGCGCGTGAGCTCGGCCTGGAAAATCTGATTGCCACCGAGCCGGAGATGAAGGACGGCTACTACACCGGCAGAGTCGCCGGCACACCCAACCTGCGCGACGGGAAGGTCACGCGACTCGAGGCGTGGCTGGCGGAACGCGGCCTCGACCTCGCGGTTTTCCGGCAGAGCTGGTTCTACAGCGATTCGGTCAACGACCTGCCGCTGCTATCGCGCGTCACGCATCCGGTCGCGGTCAACGCCGATCCTCCGCTCGCCGCGCTGGCGCGCGAAAGAGGCTGGCCGCAGCTCGACATCAAGTAAACTGCGCGCTTGCTTACGATTCGAAATCCGGCATGACGGCGCGCATCATCGACGGCAAGGCACGCGCCGAACGGCTGACGGCGGAGATTCGGACCCAGGTCGCCGCGCGCGTTGCCGCGGGCGGCCGGCAACCGGGGCTCGCCGTCGTCCTCGTCGGCGAGAACGCGGCCTCCCAGGTCTACGTGCGCAACAAGCGGCGCACGACCGACGCGGTGGGGATGCTTTCCTTCGCGCGCGATCTCCCGGCGACGATCGCCCAGGACGAGTTGCTGGCGTTGATCGCACGCCTCAACGCCGATCCGGCGGTGCACGGCATCCTCGTGCAGCTGCCGCTGCCCCGGCACATCGATCCGGACGCGGTGACCGAGGCCATCGACCCGGGCAAGGACGTCGACGGCCTGCACCCGTACAACGTCGGCCGACTGGCCCTCAAGCGGCCGCTGCTGCGGCCGTGCACGCCTTACGGCTGCATGACCTTGCTGCGCGACACGGGCGAGGCTCTCGTCGGCAAGCACGCGGTCATCATCGGCCAGTCGAACATCGTCGGCCGGCCGATGGCGCTCGAGCTCCTCATGGCCCGCTGCACCGTCACCGTGTGCCACTCCGCAACGCGCGATCTGCCCGGCATCGCGCGCCAGGCTGACATCCTGGTCGCGGCGGTGGGCAAGGCGCAGTTCGTCCAGGGCGACTGGATCCGGGAGGGGGCAATCGTGCTCGACGTCGGCGTGAATCGCGACAGCGAAGGCAAGCTCTGCGGCGACGTCGATTTTGCGGCTGCGAAGGAACGCGCGAGCTGGATCACGCCGGTGCCCGGCGGCGTTGGGCCGATGACCATCGCGACGCTCCTGGCGAACACGCTGCGCGCCGCGGCGTTGCGCGACAGCGGCGCTTAGCCCAAGTGCAACGCGAGTCGCGTAGCCGGCGCGAAGCCTATTTCGGTGGCGCGGGGAACGTAACGTACGGCGGCGGCGGTTCCTTGTCCGGCGGCAGGTACGCCGGCGCGGGCTCGCCGGCAGGGCCGAGGTGGCGGATGTAACGATACATCGCCCGCAGGTCCTGCGTGGTCATCGAGCGCACGTTGTCCCAGGGCATCGGTGGCTTGGTCTCCAGCGACTTCGCCTTGGAGACCCATTGCGTCTCGGTCAGCGTCTGCATGTACTGCCGCAGATTGACCGCATACGTCGTGCCCCACGGCCCGCGCCAGCCAAGGCGGTCGCCGGTGAGCCAATCCTTTTCCGGCACCTTACCGTTGCTGGGCGCATAACCCGGCGTATGGCAGTCGTTGCAGCCGCCGATGACGACCAGGTATTTGCCGCGCGCGAGCGCGCTCGCGGCGGCCTTCACGCCCGCGGGCTTGGCGGCGTCGGCCTCGTTCGCGAGCAGCGGCAGCGCGACCGTCACCGCGATCAAAAGCACCTTCCCGCCATTGCAAAACCCCATTGCGCAATTCCCCTGGCCGCGAAAGGACGATCGAAGTTGCGCCCGCTTTGAGAGCAGGCGGACGCAATCCGCCGCGCACTATACACCACGCAAATGCCACGCTTTGGGTCGCGTGAAGGTCTGAATGCCGTAGGTCGACAGCGTGAGACCGATCCCGGAATGACCGACTCCGGACCACGGCAGGCGTGGACTCACCCGGTCGCAGCAATTCCAATACGCGGATCCGGTGTGGACCTGGCCCAGGATGCGCCGCGCCCGGTTCGGGTCGGGCGTGTAGACCGCGGCGGTCAATCCGTACGGGGTATCGTTCATCAGGGTGACCGCTTCGGCATCGTCCTGCACCTTCTGAATGCCGATGATCGGGCCGAAGCTTTCCTCCTGCATCAGCGTCATGCCGTGATCGACGCCGATGAATACGGTGGGCGCGAACCAGTTGCCCCTGCGCTTGATGATATGGCCGCCGGCCACGAGCTTCGCGCCCTTGCGCTTGGCGTCAGCGACCTGCCGCTGCAGCACTTCGAGCTGGGGCCGGCGGGTGAGCGGCCCGATATAGGTCGCCTCGTCCAGAGGGTCGCCGACCTTGTAGCCCTTGACCGCGGCAACGAACGCCGCCACGAACGCGTCGTGGATTGTCTCGTGGACGTAGATGCGCTCGACCGAGCAGCACGACTGCCCGGTGTTGTAGAAGGCGCCGTCGGCGATGCCTGTCGCCGCTGTCTTCACGTCGACGCCCTCGCACACATAGACCGGATCCTTGCCGCCGAGCTCCAGCTGGACCTTGATCATCTTGCGGCCGGCGGCTGCACCGAGCCGCGCGCCGGTCGCGTAGGAGCCGGTGAAGAACAGGCCGTCTATCGGCGAACGCAGAACCGCCGCGCCAGCCGTCTTGGCGCCGAACACCGCTATAAAGATGTCTGGCGGAACGCCCGCCTCGTGCAGCGTCTCGGCAATGTGCCGCCCGGTCAGCGTCGCGAACTCGGACGGCTTGTACAGCACCGCATTGCCGGCGAGCAGCGCCGGCACGAACACGTTGCTGCCGACGAAATAGGGATAGTTCCACGCCGAGATGTTGGCGATGACGCCCAGCGGCTCGTGCGAAATGCGCTCCTCGAGCTTTTCCTTGGCGTCGGTGTAAACGTTCTCGTCGCGCAGCACACGGGCTGCCTCGGCGCAGAAGAAGTCCAGCCGCTTGTTGAGCCCGTGCAGCTCGTTTCTGGACTGCCGGATCGGCTTGCCGGTTTCCAGGGTCAACGTGCGCGCGAGCATTTCGTGCTTGGCGGCGAGGCGGTCGCGAAAGGCGCGGATCGCGGCGACGCGCTTGCCGATGGGCTTCGCCGCCCAGGCCGGCTGTGCGGCGCGGGCGCGCTGGTACTTCCCGCGCACCGCGAATGCGCCGTCCTCGGGGACGTCGGCGAGGAGGGCACCGGTGGCGGGATTGAGGATTCTCACGGAAGCCGGTCGTCAGCGGCGCGCACTGGCGAGAAAGTCGCCGAGCAGCGGCGAGTCGTCGATGAATGAGCCGTCGGCCCGGTCATGGAACTCCGGATGCCATTGCACGCCGAACAGGTACGAGGGCCCTTGCCAGCGCAGCGCCTCGACAACGCGATCCGGTTCCGACCATGCCTCGACGACGAGATCGCGCCCGAGGTTCTTGATCGCCTGATGGTGCACCGAGTTGGTCTTGGTTACGGTAACGCCGGGATAGAGCCGCGCCAAGCCGGAACCGGCAACGAGCGAGGTGGCGTGGCAGTTCTTGTCGTAGATCTCCCAGTCGCGATGGTCGAGCGCTCCCGGGAGTTGCGTGGTGAGGTCCTGGTACAGCGTCCCGCCCTGCGCGACGTTGATTACCTGCGCACCGCGGCAGACCCCGAGCACCGGCTTGCCCGCGGCCACAAAAGCGCGCAGCAGCGCGATCTCGTAGGCGTCACGAATCCGGTCGCCCGCCCAGTCGGGCTTGAGCGCTTGTTCGCCGTAGGTTTCCGGGCTCACGTCCGAACCGCCCATCAGCACCAGGCCGTCGAGCTCGCGCGCGTAGTCGCCAACGGTGACACGGCTGCCGGAACGCCGCGAATCGCCATCGGGGGAAGGAATCATCAGTGCCATCGCGTCTTCCTGCATCACCCAGTGCGCCATCTCCTGCTCGACGTATTGCAGGGTCTTGCCCTTGAAGACCAGCCGCTGCGGGTCGGCGTGGAAGAAGCAGGCAGAGATGCCGATTTTCAGCATGGCCTTTACAGCGCCTCGGCAAAGATGTGCTCGAAATCCTCGCGTGTGCACGCGCGCGGGTTCGTCTGGTGGCAGATGTCGTTCAACGCCACGTCGACCAGCGCGGGAATGTCCGCTCGCGTCACGGCGCGCACGCCCGAGTACACGCCAAGCGTTGCGGGAATCGACAGGTCGCGCTTGAGCGCGGTGAGCCAGTCGACGAATGCCTCCGCGCTTGCCGCGCTCGAATGCTTGGCGGCGCCGACGACATGCGCCAGCTCGGCCATCTTGGCCGTCGCCGCGGGCAGATTGAAGCGCATGACGTGGTCGAGCATGATGCCGTTCGCCAGACCGTGGTGGAAATCGGCGACGGTGGACAGCGCGTGCGCGCAGGAATGCACCGCGCCGAGGTCCTTCTGGAATGCGATCGCACCCATCATCGAGCTCATCAGCATGTCCGAGCGCGCCAGCAGATGGTGCGGCTGGTGCACGGCGGTGGGCAGCGATTTCGCGGCGATGCGCACACCTTCGAGCGCGATGCCGTCGCAAAGCGGGTGATACGCCGGCGACAGATACGATTCGATGTTGTGCGTGAGCGCGTCCATGCCGGTTGCCGCCGTCAGGTGCGGCGGCAGGTCGAGCGTGAGCTCCGGATCCGCAAAGACCGCCTTCGCCAGAAGACGGGGCGAGAAGATGATCTTCTTGATGTGGGTCGCCTCGTCGGAGATCACGCTTGAGCGCCCCACCTCGGAGCCGGTGCCTGCGGTCGTCGGCAAGGCGATGAAGTAGGGAAGCTCGTGACTGATCGGGCGCACGCTAGGGTGGTCCCAGGCGTATTCGAGGACGTCGCCGGGATGCACTGCCATCAGCGCGATCGCCTTGGCGACATCGAGCGCCGCGCCCCCGCCCAAGCCGATGATCGAGTCGGCATGATGCGCGCGATAGGCGCTCACGCCCTGCTTGACCTGGCTCCTGACCGGATTCCCCCAGATTTCCGAATACACGGCAACCTCGAGGCCCTTCATTCCAGCAACGAATTTCTCGAGCAGCGGCAGCGGCGCAATGCCGCGATCGGTGACGAGCAACGGGCGTTCCAGGCCCTGCACGCGCAGGTGCTCGGGGACGAGCTTGCGCGAGCCGGGGCCGAAGTGGATCGTCGTCGGAAAGGTAAACCGCGAAAGGGTCATCGCCGGCCCTCGCCCTCAGAGCTGGCCGTCGCCAACCTGGACGAAGCGCAGCTCGAGCACGTCATTCGGCCATTGCGCCACACTGATGTCGGGGCGCATCACCCAGGTCAGCGTGCGCCGATAAAGGGGAATCAGGGGCAGGTCGGCGTGCAGGATGCGCAGCGCATCGCCGATGAGCTGGCGGCGGTGGGAGAGGTCGGGATCGACGCGGATCGCGTCGATCAGCGTATCCAGGCGCGCATTCGAGTAGCGTCCGCCGTTGAAGGTGCCGGCGCCGTTCGCGCCCTGGCTGTGCACGATGGCATTGAGCATCGGCCACGGATCGGTCCCTGGTGACCAGCCGAACTCGAAGAAGCCCGTCGTCGACTGCGTGATCCGCGGAAAGAACGTGGCGGTGGGCCACGGCTGGAAACTGGCGCGGATGCCGACCTGCGTGAGCATGCCGGCGATCGCCTGGCACACCGCCGCGCGAAAGGCAGCATTGACGCAGTCGAGCGTCACGGCAAAGCCGTCCGCGTAGCCCGCCTGCTTGAGCAGGGCGCGCGCGGCTGCCGGATCGTAGCTGAGGCGGCGCTCGAGTTCCGGTACGTACCCGTCGAGCAACCGCGAGACGAAGGAGCCGGTGGCGGTAGCCTGGCCGCGCAGCACCTTGGTGACGATGGTGTCGATGTCGATTGCCTGGTACACCGCGCGGCGCACGCGTGCGTCCTTAAAGGGATTGCGCCCCTTGACGTCGCTCGACTGCAACTCGTCGCGGCTCTGGTCGAACCCGAGGTACTGCGTGCCGATGTCGGTCATCTCCTCGAGCTTGAACCTACGCTCCTGCTTCAGCCGGGCCACATCCTGGAACGGCGGATCGATGACGAAGTCGACCTCGCCCGACAGCAGCGCGGCGAGCCGCGTTGCGTCCGACTGGATCACGACATAGACCGCCTCGTCGACGTTGCCGCGCTTTCCCCACCAGGTGGGGTTCGCGGTGAGCACGGTGCGCACATCCGACTCGTAGGCCGCGAGCCGGTAGGGACCGGTCCCGTTGGCGTTGCGGACCGCGTAGGTCTCCTGCCGCGCATTGTAGTTCTGCGGCTCGAGCACGCCGTGCGCCGCCGCCCAACGCCTGCTCATCATGCCCACGTAGATGAGCTTTTCCGGGAGCACCGCATCGGGGGCGGCAAGCAGGATATCGACGGTCAGATCGTCTACCTGGCGCGTGCCCACGACACCATGCAGCTGGAAGGCGCGCTGCGAATTCTTAGCCCGCGCGCGCCCGATCGAGAAGACGACGTCGTCGGCGGTGAACGGCATCCCGTCGTGAAACCTGACGCCCGGCCGCAGCTTGAAGCGCCACGTTTGCGGATCGATTGGCGCCCACTCCACGGCGAGCCCGGGTTCCGCCTTGAAGTTGCGGTCGTAGCTCAGCAGCGATTCATAGATCTGGCTCACCACGCGGGTCTGGTACTGCAGCGCCAGCGCGTGCGGGTCCATCGATTGCGGGTCGAAGGCGCTGGCGAAGCGCAGGGTCTTCGCCGCGAGCGGGAGCGCGCACAGGCAACCCGCGACGAGCAGCGCGATTGCGCGCGGGGCGAAGCCGCGGGCAGGGCCGCAACGCGCCGCCGAGCGCGTGCGCGCCGGCGTCATATGATCTCGAAATACCGTTTCAATTCCCAATCCGTCACGGCGTCGAGCCACTGCCGCCACTCCCATTCGCGCGTCGCCGCGAAGTGCTCGACGAAGTCGTCGCCGAACCAGTCGCGGGCGAGCTTCGAGTTGCGGAAAATGCGCGTCGTCTCGATAAGCGTGCGCGGCGCGCGCGGTATGTTCTCGGCGCCGACGTTGGTGCCGTGGATGGGCTTGGCGGTGAGCTTGAGATGTTTTTCGACGCCGTGCAGGCCGGCGGCAATGCAGGCGGCGGCCGCGACGTACGGGTTCATGTCGGCGCCAGGGCAGCGCGTCTCGAGCCGCGTCGACTTCGGGCTCGCCGTGATGACGCGGAAGCTCGCCGTGCGGTTGTCGACGCCCCAGGTCGGCTTGACCGGCGCCCAGAAACCGTCGACCAGGCGCTTGTAGCTGTTGACCGTCGGCCAGAACATCGGCGCGAACTCGAGCAGCGCCGCGAGCTGCCCGGCCAGATAGCTCTCGAACAGCTTGCTCATGCCGTGCCGTCCCTTGGCATCGTGAAACAGGTTCTTCCTGCCGTCGGAAAGACTCTGGTGGATGTGCCCGGAGCAGCCCGGATACTGGGCGCTCCATTTCGCCATGAAACTCGGCATGATGCCGAAGCGGGCGCCGATTTCCTTGGCGCCGGTCTTGAACAGGATTGCGCGGTCGGCGGCTTCGAGCGCCTCGGAGTACAGGATGGCAGCCTCGTACACCCCGGGGCCGGTCTCGGTGTGCAGGCCCTCGATGGGCACGCCGAAGTCGCCCATCTCGACCATCAGCGCCTTGAAGAATTCGCGGCGGCCAGCCGCGCGCAGCAGCGAGTAGCCAAACATGCCCGGCGTGATCGGCTCCGGCCGCACGTAGCCCTTCGCGGCCCACGACTGCGGCGTCTCGGCGAAATTGAACCATTCGAATTCCATGCCGCACATGACGCTTACGCCGAGTCCCTCCGCGCGCTTGAGCACGCGCTTGAGCAGCTGGCGCGGACAGAGCGGGTGCGCGAGCTCCTTGCCGGCGCGCGGGACGACGAAATCGGCAAGAAAGAATGGCACGCCTTCGTCCCAGGGCACGGCGCGATGGGTGCCGAGATCGATCTTGGCCACGGCGTCGGGAAAACCCTTGTGCCACCCGGTCAACGTGGTGTTGTCGTAACAATGGTCGTTCATGTCCCAGCCGAACACGACATCGCAGAAGCCGAAGCCGCCGTCGACCGCCGAAAAGAATTTGTCCTTGTGGATGTACTTGCCGCGCAGCACGCCATCGATGTCCGAGACGGCGACCTTGACGCGATTGCCGGCGGAATTGCGCACGGCGTCGAGCACCTTCCTGGCGGGCAAATCCTTCGGCATGGACACCTTTCCCCGGGGCCTGGCTGTCGCGCGGCGCGGCCGCCGCGGCGAAGCTGCGATTGTAACCCGGGCAAAAGCGCGCGCGATGGCACAATGGCGCTCGATGACCGATCGCTCCCTCGATGTCGCGGCGACGCGCTCGCGTGCGCTCGCTGCGCTGCATCTCGCCGTCCTGCTGTTTGGATTTGCGGGCCTGTTCGGCAAATGGCTGTCGCTGCCGCCGGTGGCCATTGTCTTCGGCCGCGCATTCGTGGCGAGCGTGGCGCTGGCGCTGTTGCTGCCGCTGGGAGGCGAGCGCGGCGAAGGGCGCGGGCGCTTCGAGTGGCAGCTCGCGGCTACCGGCGCAGTCCTTGCCCTGCATTGGGTCGCATTCTTCCAGGCGATCCAGACCGCGAGCGTCGCAGTCGGGCTGCTCGGCTTCGCGAGCTTCCCGCTGTTCGTGCTGCTCCTCGAAGCCGCGCTGCGGCAGCGCCGGCTGCGTGGCGGCGAATGGGTGACCGCCGCGGTGGTCACCTGCGGGCTGCTGCTCGTGGTGCCGGAATTCCGCTGGGAGAACCGCGTTGTCCAGGGGCTCGCCTGGGGCATCGTGTCCGGCCTGACCTTCGCGCTGCTCGCGGTCGCCAACCGCACGCTCGCGACCCGGCACGCGGCGGGCGCCATCGCGCTATGGCAAAACGCGTGCGCCGCGGCGTGCCTGCTGCCGTTGCTCGCGATCGATCCGGTCGTGTTCGACGCGCGCTCCATACTGCTGCTCGTCGTCCTCGGCGTGGTTTGCACGGCACTGGCGCACACGCTGTTCGTGCGCAGCCTGCGGGTTCTGTCCGCACACACTGCCAGCGTCGTCACCGCGCTCGAACCCGTCTACGGCATCGCGCTGGCGCTCGTCTTGCTGGGCGAGACGCCGCCGCCGCGAACGCTCGCCGGCGCGGTCTTGATCGTCGGCGCGGCGCTGTACGCGACACGTTCGCAGCGAACCTGACCGCGGCGCGCGGTATCGATTTGGCGCGGGCCGCGCGTTTCGGTAGCATCGGCGTTTTGCGGACTTGACACGGCGTGGACATGCAGATCGGGATGGTGGGGTTGGGCCGCATGGGTGCCAACATGGCGCGCAGGCTGGCGCGGGGGGGCGGCGCAGTGGTCGGCTTCGACCCGGATCCGGCGCTGCGCACTGCGTTCGCGGCCAATGCCCGCTGCAGCGCGGCCGACGATCTGGAAGCGCTCATTCATGCCCTGGCGCCGCCGCGAATCGTATGGCTGATGGTGGCGGCGGGCGAGCAGACCGAGGAGACGATTGCCGCGCTCGCCCCGCGACTGCTTGCCGAGGACGTGATCGTCGATGGCGGTAACGCGTTGTACAAGGATTCCGTGCGCCGCGCGGTCGAGCTCGCGAGCTATGGCGTGCGTTTTGTCGATTGTGGCGTTTCCGGCGGCGTATGGGGGCTCGAGCAGGGCTACGCGCTGATGTTCGGCGGCTCGCCAGCCGCCGCGCGCGCGATCGAACCGGTGGTGCAGGTGCTCTCTCCGGCGCCCGATCGGGGCTGGCTGCATTGCGGCCCGAGCGGCTCCGGTCATTTCGTGAAGATGATCCACGACGGCATCGAATACGGGATGATGCAGTCGCTTGCCGAGGGGCTGGCGCTGCTCAAGGGCAAGGAAGAGTTTGAACTCGACGTCGCGGCGGTCGCGGAAATGTGGCGCCACGGCAGCGTGGTGCGCTCGTGGTTGCTCGATCTGACCGCCGAGTTTCTGCGCCAGGACGCGGAGCTCACCGACATCGCGCCGCTGGTCGCCGAGTCAGGCGAAGGGCGCTGGACCGTGGCGGAGGCCATCGAGCTGGGCATCCCGGCGCCCGTCCTGAGCCTGGCGCTGATGATGCGCTTCGCGAGCCAGGGCAAGGGGGCGTACGCGGAGCGCGTGCTCGCGATGCTGCGCAAGAGCTTCGGTGGCCACAAGATCACTGCTGCCAGCCGCGACGAAGGCGACAGCGCGTGATTGTGGTGCTCATGGGGGTCTGCGGCAGCGGCAAGACGACCGTCGGTCGCGAACTGGCTGCGGCGCTCTCCTGGCAGTTCGTCGACGCTGACGACTTCCACCCACCGGCGAACGTCGCGAAGATGGCCAGCGGCGTACCGCTGACCGACGCCGATCGCGGGCCGTGGTACGACCGCATCGTCGTCGAGCTGACCCGGCGCAGCCGCGCGGGGGCAGGGGTCGTGCTGGCGTGCTCCGCGCTCAAGCAGGCGTACCGCGATCGGCTGGCCGAAAGCGGCAACGTGCGCTTCGCCTATCTCAAGGGTGACGCGGCGACGATCGCGCCGCGGCTCTCGGGGCGCAGCGGCCATTTCATGCCCGCGGCCTTGCTTGCGAGCCAGTTCGCGACGCTGGAAGAGCCCGCCGCTGCGATCGTCGTCGACATCGCGCAGCCGGTTGCGGCGCAGGTCGCAACCATCCAGCGTGCGCTGCGCCAGCCGCTGCCGGCATGAGCGACGACCCTGTTCCCGGCTCCAAACTGCGACCGGCAACGGCGGTCGCGCACCTCGGCCGCGACCCGAAGCAGCATTTGGGCGCGGTCAACACACCGGTCTACCGCGCATCGACGATCCTGTTCGACAGCGTCGCCGATCTGGAGGCCTCCGAGCGCGGTGAATATCCGGGCATCACCTACGGCCTGCACGGCCTGCCCACCGTGCGCGATCTGCAGCTCGCGGTCGCGGCGCTCGAGGGCGGCCACGCAGCCTTGGCGGTGCCCTCGGGGCTCGCCGCGATCACGCTGGCGCTGCTCGCCACGACGCGGCCCGGCGATCACGTGCTCGTCACCGATTCCGTGTACGGCCCGACGCGGCGGTTCTGCGACCAGCAGCTGCGGCGCCTCGGGGTCGAGGCGAGCTACTACGATCCGCAGGCCGGCACCGCCATCGAGCGCGAAATTCGGCCAACCACCCGGGTCGTGTTCGCCGAATCGCCGGGATCGCTGTCCTTTGAAGTGCAGGACCTGCCCGCGCTCGCCGAGGTCGCGCATCGTCGCAGCGCACTCGTGCTGCTGGACAACACCTGGGCCACCCCGCTGGGGTTTCCCGCCTTTGCGCGCGGCGCCGACATCTCGGTTCACGCCGGCACCAAGTACGTTGGCGGCCACTCCGATGTGCTGGTGGGATGGGTGACCTGCAACGAGCGCACCTTCCCAGAGGTCTATCGGCTGTGGACCGACATGGGCATCACGGCGAGCAGCGACGACTGTTTTCTGGCGCTGCGCGGCTTGCGCACGCTGGCGGTTCGCCTGGAGCGCCACACGCAGAGTGCGCTCGCCATCGCGCGCTGGCTGCGCACGCGACCCGAAGTCGACGAGGTCATCTTTCCCGCACTGGAAGGCTCGCGCGGCCACGCGTTGTGGCGGCGCGATTTCAGTGGCGCCTGCGGCCTGTTCGGTGTGATCCTGAAGCCCGTGGCCAAGGCCCGCGTCGACGCCATGCTCAACGGCTTGCGCCTGTTCCGGATGGGCTGGAGCTGGGGCGGCTTCGAAAGCCTCATCATCCCGGCGCGCCCGGAGCGCACCCGCAGCGCCACTCGCTGGCAGGCGCCCGGTCCCTACCTGCGGCTGCACGTGGGACTCGAGGACTCCGCGGATCTCATCGCCGACCTGGCCACCGGCTTCGAGCGGCTGCGCCAATGAGGCGGGGAACCTGGCGCGCCTAGTCGAGCCCCAGGTATTGGCTGCGCGCCGCAGCGTCGCGCGCGAAACTGGCCATCGCTCCGGCGTAGCGCAGCTGTCCGCTTTCGATGACGTAGGCGCGGTCGGCAACCGCTTCGGCAAAGCGGAGGTTCTGTTCCGATAGCAGCACGGCGACGCCGTCGCGCTTGAGATCGCGCAGGGCAGCGGCGACCTGCTCGACGATGACCGGCGCCAACCCCTCGGTGGGCTCGTCGAGCAACAGCGTGGACGGATTGCCCATGAGCGTGCGCGCGATCGCCAGCATCTGCTGCTCGCCGCCGGAGATCTCGCCCCCGCGGCGACTGGCCACCTCGCCCAGGTTGGGGAACAGCGCGACGATGCGCGCGAACGTCCACGGCGACAGGCCGGCGCGCGCCGGTTGCCGGCCGACGGCGAGGTTCTCGAGTACGGTGAGATCGGTGAAGATGCGCCGCTCTTCCGGGACATAGCCCAGCCCCAGGCGCGCAATGCGCCATGGCGCGAGCGGGTCGATGCGCCTGCCGGCGAAGCGCACTTCGCCGCGCACCGGGCGCAGCAGGCCGGCAATGGCCTTGAGCGCGGTCGACTTGCCGGCGCCGTTGCGCCCCAGCAGCACGACCGTTTCGGCGTCGGCTACCGAGAGCGACAGCTCGTGCAATGCCTGCGCCCGGCCATACCAGGCACACAGTGCGCTGACCTCAAGCATGCGCGCCGTTCGCCCTCGGCGCCGGCGTACCGAGGTACACGGCACGCACCTCGGGATTCGCGCGCACCGCGGCGGGAACGCCGTCGGCGATCAGCCGGCCGCGATTGAGCACAATGATCCGATCGGCGTGCGCGAACACGATGTCCATGTCGTGCTCCGTGAACAGCAGGGCCATCCCGGCGCCGTGTGCCAGATCCGAGACCAGTGCCATGAGCTGCGCTCGCTCCGCCGCGGCCATGCCTGCCGTAGGCTCGTCCATGAGCAGCAGGCGCGGCTCCAGTGCCAGCGCGATGGCGAGCTCGACCCGCTTCAGGTCGACATAGGCGAGCGTGGCGCAGGCGCGCTCGCCAAGCGCGCCGATGCCGACGCGATCGAGCAGGGCTTGCGCGGCCGCGCGGTGCAGTGTCCGCGCCGACCGCCATGGCGAGCGATGCTCGCCATGGCGCGCGAGCAGCGCGACCTGGACGTTCTCGAGGACCGTCATCGAGGTGAACGTCGCCGCGACCTGGAACGTGCGCCCAAGGCCCAAGCGGGCGATGGCGTGCGGCGCGAGGCCGGTGATGCGCCGGTCAGCGAAGGTCGCCGTGCCGGCGTCCGCCCGCAGCTGGCCGCCGATGACATTGAACAGCGTGGTTTTGCCCGCGCCGTTGGGGCCGATGACGGCGACGCGTTCGCCGCGCGCGATGCGGCACGACACGGCGGAGAGCGCCACCACCGCGCCGAAGGACTTCGACAGCTGCTCGACAACGAGCAAGGCCGCGGTCATGGCCGGCGCAGCCATTGTCGGAGCGTACCCACGATGCCTGCCGGGAAGACGAGCGCAATGGTGAGAATCGCCGCGCCGAGAAACGCCCGCCAGTATTCGCTGTGTCGCGCCACCGTATCCTGCAGGCCGATGAAGGCCGCGGCGCCGACGAGCGGACCGGTCAGCGTTTGCAGCCCGCCCAGCAGCACGATCACCAGGCCATCGACGGAGCGTGGAATGGCGAGGAGCTCCGGGGCGATGCTGCCCTTCGAGAACGCGTAGAGCGCGCCGGCAAGGCCCGCGCCCGCGCCGGCGACGACAAAGGCCGCCCAGCGCAGCCGCCGGACATCGATGCCGCTCGCGCCGGCGCGCAGCGCCGAATCGCGCGCCGCACGCAGGGCGTAGCCGAAAGGCGAGAAGACGGCGCGCCAGAGCAAAAGGATCGCCGCGGCGACCAGCGCCAGGGTGAGCAGGTAGTACGCCGGCGGGGTCGACAGCGCTGCGGCCGGCCAAACCCCGACCAAGCCGTTGCTGCCGCCGGTGACGCTGTCCCATTGCCAGACGATCGACCAGGTGATTTGCGCGAAGGCCAGGCTCAGCATGGCCAGGTAGACCCCCGACAGACGCACGCAGAACCAGCCGAAAACCAATGCCAGCGTCGCCGCGGCCAGCGGCGCGACGAGCAAGGCCCCTGCCATCGGCAGCGCCCGCGCGGCGAGCGCAGCAGCATAGGCGCCGATGCCAAGATAGGCGGCGTGTCCGAACGACGTCATACCCCCGGGGCCCATGAGCAGATGCAGGCTGACGCCGAACAGCGCGAACACCGCAATTTCGGTCAACAACACCAGCGTGTACTCATCGGCGACGAAGCGAAGCATCGCCAAGAGCAGCAAGACGGCCGCGACGCCGACCGCGAAATGCCGGCCTGGCGGTGTCTGCAGCTCGCGGAGCTCCGCGACGGGCGCGGGCGCCGGCGGGGTCCCGAGCAGGCCCCAGGGGCGGACGATCAGCACGCTCGCCATGACGATGAACTCGGCGACGAGCGTCAGCTTCGCAAAGGCAACCGTCGCGCCGAACACCACGACGTCCCCGATGCCGATGCACAGCGCCTTGACCACGCCGATGATGAGCGCGGCGATGAAGGCGCCGGAAAGACTGCCCAGGCCGCCGACGACGGTGACCACAAAGGCGTCCGCGATCACGGCCAGATCGATGTTGAGATTCGCCGGTTCACGCGGCAGCTGCAGGGCGCCGGCGAGGCCAGCGAGCAGCGTGCCCACGAAGAACACGCCTGAGAACAGCCACGCCTGATCGACGCCGAGCGCCGCGGTCATGTCGCGGTCCTGGGAGGCAGCGCGCACCAGCAGCCCCCAGCGGGTCCGCTTGAGCAGCACGTTGAGCGCCAGCAGCACCAGCGGTCCGACGGCGATGAGAAACAGGTCGTACTGCGGTATGGCGCGGCCGAAGAGCGCGACCGCGCCGCTCAATCCGGGCGCGCGCGGGCCGAGCAGATCCTCCGGTCCCCAGAGGTGCAGCACCGCGTCGCGGATGATGAGCACGATGCCAAAGGTCGCGATCAGCTGCAGGAGCTCGGGCGCGCGGTAGAGCCGGCGCAGCAGCGTGGCTTCGATGAGCGCTCCGAGGAGACCGGCAAAAAGGGCCGCCAGCAGCACCGCGCTCCAATAGCCGCCGCCGCTCCCGGCCATGCGCCCGACCAGGGTGTAGGCGAGGTATGCACCGAGCATCACGAACGATCCGTGCGCGAAATTGACGATGCGCGTGACGCCGAAGATGAGCGACAACCCGGCTGCGACCAGGAACAGCGCCGACGCCCCGGCGAGGCCGTTGAGGAGCTGAACGAGGAGGGCGGAGAGCGTCACCGGCGCGGACCCGTGGCGGGGCCTCCTCTGGGAAACCCCGGCTAATCCGCCGGGCGGTGTGCGCGCACCCAGTCGTCCGTGGGCAGGTAGTCGGCGCCGTTGGCGTATTTCCAGCCGACCATGACGCCCTTGCCGTCCCGCACTGCGATGCGACCCACGTAGGCGCCCATCGTCGACTGATGATCCAGTGCGCGATACGTGACCTTGCCGAAGGGCGTGTCGACGACCAGGCCCGGCATCGCGGCGACGAGCTTTTCGGTAGCGGTCGATTTCGCCTTGCGCATCGCCGCCGCCACGCTCATCACCGCGCTGTAGCCGACGACCGAACCCTGCCGCGGGTAGTCGCCATAGCGCGCCTGGTACGCATCGAGGAAACGCTTGTGCTCGGGCGTGGCGATGCCGGACCATGGATAGCCGGTGACGTACCAGCCCGCAGGCGCCTCGTCCTTCAACGGGTCGAGATACTCCGGCTCTCCGGCGAGCAGATTGAACACGGGTCGATCGCGGAACAAGCCGCGCAGTTCACCTTCGCGCACGAACTTGGCGAGATCGCCGGCGAACAGCGACGAGAAGATCGCTTCCGGCTGGGCATCGAGCAGGGCCTGCACCACGGGCCCGGCGTCGATCTTGCCGAGTGGCACCGCGATATCAACAAACTCGATGCCGGAGGCTTGGCGCGCAATCATCAGCTGCTTGAACGCGGCCGTCGCGGCTGTCCCGTATTCGTAATTCGGGTACACGATCGCCCAGCGCTTGCGGTTGAGGCGCACTGCATCGGGTACCAGCATGGCCGTCAGCATGTAGGTCGACGGCCGCAGGCGGAAGGTGTACTTGTTGCCGGACTCCCAGACGATCTTGTCGGTCAGCGGCTCGGCGGCAAGGAAGAATGCGCGCCGTTGCCGGGCAAAATCGGCGACCGCGAGCCCGACGGCCGACGAGAACGTTCCCATCAGCACGTCGACCTTTTCGCGCGCCAGCAGCTCTTCGGCGACGCGCACCGCGTCGCCCGCGTTGCCGTTGTCATCGCGGGTGATGAGCTCGAGCGGGCGGCCGAGCACGCCGCCGCTGGCGTTGATCTCGGCGACGGCGAGCTCCATGCCCTTCTTGTAGGGCTCGAGAAAAGCCGGGAAGGTCTTGTAGCTGTTGAGTTCGCCCAGCCTGACGGGCTGGGCTGTCGCCGTTGCCGCAAGCCAGAGGACGCCCGCGACCGCGGTCAGAAACCGGTTCATGTCTTCTCCAAGTGCGACTCGCGGCGAGCCCGTTTCCGCCTGGCGGGTGCGGCATGCATGATAGCCGCCGCGCGGGCGCTTCGGGAAGCTTGGGGGAGGTGGTGCGCTTGACGCCGGTTCTATGCTTATGCAGCGGCGGGGATGCCCGAGGGCGGGCGCGACGGGTAAAATACGCTGTTCTTTCGCGCGGCGGCCCCGGCCGGCTGCCGCGCTCTTCCGCGGCGCGGATTCGCGGTGTGGCAGTTCGGGCGGTTGCCCGGGCTGCCTCCGCCCCCACCTGTCCTCGAGTCGAGGTTCGACGTGGCGCTTGCGCTGCAAGCGGTCGGTAACGTGCGCCGGAACCAGGGCAGGCGGGATGTTGAGGCTCGAATTCGGACTTTCGTTTGACGATCTGTACGCGACCGCGGGCCTCGGCCGCGTCGATGCGGCCTTTTGCGCCCAGCTCGCTCTCGCCGACGCGCCCCTCGCCGCGCGGCTCGCCGCCGCGCGCGCCGACCCCGACACCCTCGGACGCAGGGAGGAATCGGAGCTCCTGATTGCGCTCGCGCCGCACGTTGAGGATTTTCTGGCGCGATTGTTCGGCATCGGCGGGGAGGTCGCTGCGCTGCAAGCGGCGCAGCACGAGCTCGCGCCGCTATTCGCCTGCAAGCGCCAGGTCGTGCAGCGCAAGGCGCTCAACAAGTACAACGCCGAGGCCGCGGCGAGCTTCGACGGGGCTGCGCTCGCGCGCGAACTGGAGGCGAAGCTCGGCACGCCTCTTAGCGGATTGCGCGGCGAGCTCGCCTTCGCGCAGCAGGTCGGCGCCTGGGGTCGTGACGAAGCGGCCCACGCGGCCGAGATCGACCTCGCGCTGCGTTACGCCGCCTGGGCGGTGCACACGCCTGCGGGCAAGGCGCGCCATCAATCGGGCGTGCTGTTCAAGGCGCCGCGCAAGCTCGACTTCATGCGCCTGATTCCGGTGGAACCCGAGATCAAACACGGCCTCGCCCTGTGGCGGCTGCCCGATGCGCACCTGCGCCGGCGCGAAGGCTTTGCCTTGACCGATCCGGGCACCGATCTCGCCGGCGGCCTTGACCAGGCGCATTACTGCATCTGGTGTCACGAGCAGCAGACCGATTCCTGCGCCGCGGGCCTGCGGGCAAAGAAGCCGCCCGAGGGTGGGCCTGCGCCATTCAAGAAGTCGCCGTTCGGTGTGACGCTCGCCGGTTGCCCGCTGGAGGAGAAGATCTCGGAGTTCCACAAGCTGCGCGCGGACGGCTGGGCCCTCGGCGCGCTGGCCGTGATCTGCGTCGACAATCCGCTGGTGGCGGCGACTGGCCATCGCATCTGCAACGATTGCATGAAGGCGTGCATCTATCAGAAGCAGGATCCGGTCGACATCCCGCAATCCGAGACGCGAGTGCTGAAGGACGTGCTGGCGCTGCCGTGGGGATTCGAGATCTACTCGCTGCTCACGCGCTGGAATCCGTTGCACCTGCGTCGTCCGCTGCCGCGGGAGACGACCGGCAAGCGCGTGCTGATCGTCGGCATGGGGCCGGCTGGGTTCACGCTGGCGCATCATCTGCTCAACGACGGCCATACCGTCGTCGGCATCGACGGCCTTAAAATCGAACCGCTGAGCGGCACGCTGTCGGGCGTCACCGCCGCAGGGGCGCGGGTGCCGTTTGCGCCGATTCGCGACAGCGCGGGCTTGCACGAACCGCTCGACGAGCGCGTGATGGCTGGCTTCGGCGGCGTCGCCGAGTACGGCATTACGGTGCGCTGGGACAAGAATTTCCTCAAGCTGATCCGGCTTCTCCTCGAACGGCGCGAGCACTTCGCGCTGCACGGCGGCGTGCGCTTCGGGGGCGCGCTGACCGCCGCCGGCGCGTTCGAGCTCGGGTTCGACCACATCGCCCTCGCCGCCGGCGCCGGCAAACCGACCGTGCTCGATCTGCCCAACAGCCTTGCCAACGGTGTGCGCACCGCGTCGGACTTTCTGATGGCGTTGCAGCTCACCGGCGCTGCGCGGCGCGACTCCCTGGCCAACATGCAGCTGCGCATGCCGGTGGTCGTGGTCGGCGGAGGATTGACCGCGATCGACACCGCCACCGAAGCGCAGGCGTACTACCCGGTGCAGGTCGAGAAATTCCTCGCCCGCCACGAGGCTCTGACCCTGGCCCAAGGCCAGGCTGCGGTGGAAGCCGCGTGGTCGGACGAGGAGCGCGAGATCGCGCGCGAATTCCTCGAGCACGCCCGTGCCATCCGCGCCGAGCGCGCCGCGGCGGTGCGCGAGTCGCGGCACGCCCGTGTGCACGAGCTGTTGCAAGCCTGGGGTGGCGTGACCATCGCTTACCGCAAGCGCCTGATCGACAGCCCGGCCTATACGCTCAACCACGAGGAGGTCGCGAAAGCGCTGGAGGAGGGCATCCGCTTCGCCGAGGGCTTGACTCCGCTCGCCGTCGAGATCGATGCCCACGGCCGTGCCCGCGCGCTCACGGTCTCCGTGCGCCGGCTTGGCGACGACGGCGTGTGGCAGGAAACCGAGCGCACGGAATTGCCGGCGCGCACGATCCTGATTGCGGCCGGCACGCAGCCGAACACCATCGCGGCCCGTGAAGACTCCGCGCACTTCCGCCTCGACCATCGCTACTTCCGCACCATCGACGAGGCCGGCAATTCCGTTCAGCCCGAGAGGGGCCTCGCGAAGCCCGCGGCCACGCACGTGCTTACCGCGCTCGAGCCCGATGGCCGCGCCATCAGCTTCTTCGGCGATCTGCACCCGTCGTTCTTCGGCAATGTCGTGAAGGCGATGGCGAGCGCGACCAAGGGCTATCCGATCGTCAGCCGCATGCTCGCGCGCATCACGGCCGCCTCGCCGCTCGCCGACGCCGATTTCCTGGCCGGCATCACTGGCGAGCTGCGCGCCACCGTGCGGCGCGTGGTCCGGCTTACCCCGACCATCGTTGAAGTAATCGTGCACGCGCCGGCGGCCGCGCGCCGCTTCGCGCCGGGACAGTTCTACCGCCTGCAGAACTTCGAGACGCTGGCGGCCAAGATCGACGGGACCCGGCTCGCGATGGAGGGCCTGGCGCTCACGGGTGCCTGGGTCGACCGCGAGCAGGGGCTGATTTCCACCATCGTTCTCGAGATGGGTGGCTCATCCGATCTTTGCGCGCTGCTCAAACCCGGCGAGCCGGTCGTGCTGATGGGGCCGACCGGCAAGCCCACCGAAATCGCCGGCGAGGAGACGGTCGTCCTGGTCGGTGGCGGCCTGGGCAATGCGGTGCTGTTCTCCATCGGCCGGGCATTTCGCAACGCCGGGTCGCGAGTGCTGTACTTCGCCGGTTATCGCAAGATGATCGATCGCTACAAGGTGGCCGAGATCGAGGCGGCCGCCGATGCCGTGGTCTGGTGCTGCGACGAGGGTCCGGGCTTCGCGCCCGACCGCGCCCAGGACAAGACCTTCGTCGGCAACATCGTGCAGGCGATGGTGGCGTACGCGAGCGGTGCCCTGGGCGAGCAGCCGATCCCGTTCGCAGCGAGCGATCGCATTATCGCCATCGGCTCCGACCGGATGATGGCCGCGGTAGCGGCGGCGCGGCACAACGAGCTCAAGGCGTTCGTCAAGGCTACGCAGCACGGCATCGGCTCGATCAACTCGCCGATGCAGTGCATGATGAAAGAGATTTGCGCGCAATGCCTGCAGCCGCATCGCGATCCGGCGACCGGCGCCATCAGCTACGTGTTCTCTTGCTTCAATCAGGATCAGGATCTCGATGCGGTCGACTTCGAGGCGCTCGGGGCGCGCCTGGCGCAGAACGGAGTGCAGGAAGAACTGACCGCGCAGTGGGTTACGCACTGCCGCGAGCGCGCCGGCGCCGCGGTATAGTGCGCAGGACGCGATTCTTCTCCGCCTGCCGCGAAGCTGAGGCGCCCGATTCCGGTGCGCCTGCAAGGTTTTCTTACAATAAAGTCATCGCGTCGTGCCGCTTTCGCTGGCAAGGTAGTCCTCGGACGCTCGCCGTGCATCGCGCGACATGCCGCAGCCCCGATCCCAGCTTCAGCCTGCCGTGGGCCCCGCATCCGCGGCAGGCGAAGTCATCCACCTCATCAATCCGCTTTGGGATGCCAACGGCGGCAGCGACTGGCGCGCGATCGAGATGTACAAGGCGCTTGCCGCGTTCTATCCGGTGCGCCTGTGGAGCCGATTCAACCCGGCGTCCGCATTTCGGCAGCGTTATCCCGTCGAGCTGATCCGGCCGTGGCGCGGCCGCTGGCCGATCGGCGGTACGTTCATCTTTGTCGGCGCCTATTTTCGGGTCGGGCACTGGTTTAAGGCGACGCTACCGCGGCGGACGATACTGGTCTACAACACCTACCAGCCCGACCGCTTTGCCAAGGCGCTCGCGCGCCTGGAAGCCTGGCACCGCACCCCGGTCGAAGTCGTGTACGCCTCGCCGCTGCTGCGCCGGCTTTCGCACCGTCCCGGACCGGTGATCGAAAGCCCAATCGATCTGGCGGAATTCATTCCGTCCACGCGAGGCGGGCGACGCGCCGGCCGCTTCGTCATCGGCCGCATGTCGCGCGACGACGCGACCAAGCACCACGATGAAGACGCAGACGTGTATGCGGCGCTGGCGGACGCGGGCGTCGAGTCGCGCGTGATGGGGGGCACGTGTCTGCGCAGTCGCTGCAACGGGGCGGCCGCGGTGCGGCTGCTGCCGGCCGGCGCGAAGCCACCAGCCGATTTTCTGCAGGACCTCGACTGCTTCTACTACCGCACCAGCGAGGACTGGCTGGAAGCTTACGGGCGTGTCGTCTTTGAGGCGATGGCCTGCGGCTTGCCGGTCGTGTGCGCTCGGCGCGGTGGCTATGCCGACTACATCGTGCATGGCGTCAACGGCTTCCTGTTCGACACCAGCGATCAGGCGATCGCGCTGATCCTGAAGTTACGCGACGATGCCGCGCTGCGCCAGCGCGTCGGCAACGCCGCCCGCCAGAGCGTCGAGGCGCTCTACGGCGGCAGCACGTGGCGCAGCAAGCTCGCTTTCTTCCTGCTGCCCGATCGCGCGCACCACGGCACGCTTTCTTTCGGCGACGGCCTCGATCCGACACCCTCCGAATCGCCCTAAAGCGCGCCCTCCGCGCTGTCATCGCCACCCCGGCCCTCGGCGTTAAAGGGGCACGTTGACCCGAGTCCGCCGGGGCTCACCGGCCCTTGGGTTGGCGTCGCCCCGCCGGCGCCGGCGAGCGCGCCCGGCCGCGGCACGGTTCGTGCTGCGCTGCGCCGCAGGCGGACCAATTCCGAAGCCATCGGCGTGGCGTGCTGCAAAATACCTTGTAACGGTTGCGCACGCCGGAAAATGATACAAGCGAATCCGCCGGAGATAAGGCGACCCAAAACAATAGCATCCACCGAGGACGACTCATGACCCGATCACGAAGGCTGTTTGGTACCTGGTTCACCGCGTTCTGCGCCACCGCGGCGCTATTGACCTGCGGCGCCGCACTTGCCGACCCGCCCGGCCGCGTGGCGCGTCTTACCCAAATGGGCGGTGCCGTGAGCTTTTCGCCCGCCGGTGAGCAAGACTGGGTTCTCGCGCAGGCGAACCGCCCGCTGATCACGGGCGACCGCGTCTGGTCCGACACGGGCTCGCGCGCCGAGCTGCAGATCGGAACCGCGTCGGCACGGCTCGGCAGCGCGACCAGCGTGTCGCTGCTCAACCTCGACGACCGCATCGCCCAGATCGAAGTCGCCCAGGGGACACTCAATCTGCATGTGCGCCGCATCTATCCCGACCAGTTCTTTGAGATCGATACGCCGAACCTGGCTTTCTCCGTCCGCCGCGCCGGTGACTATCGCGTCGATGTCGACCCTAACGGCAACTCGACGGTCGTTCGCGTGCGTAGCGGCGAGGGCGAGGTCTCCGGCGAAGGCGCGGCCTATACCCTCGCCGCCGGCCAGCAAGCGACGTTCGTTGGCGAGGGGCTGCGCGACTATTCGTTTGACGCGCTGGCGGCTCCCGACGAATTCGACAACTGGGCTCTCGATCGCGACCGTCGCGAGCAGTCTGCGGTGACGGCACGCTATGTTTCCCCGGACGTCGTCGGTTATTCGGACCTTGACGACAACGGCACGTGGCGCTCGGTCGAGGGCTACGGCAACGTCTGGTTCCCGACCGCCACGCCGACGGACTGGGCGCCTTATCACGACGGGCATTGGGCCTGGGTCGACCCCTGGGGCTGGACCTGGATCGACGATGCGCCGTGGGGCTTCGCGCCTTTTCACTACGGCCGCTGGGCGTATGTGCAGACGCGGTGGTGCTGGGTGCCTGGCCCGATCGCGGTGCGCCCAGTGTACGCCCCGGCCCTGGTGGCCTTCATCGGGGGCGGCGGTTTCAGCCTGTCGATAGCGACCGGACCGGTCGCAGGCATTGCTTGGTTCCCGCTTGGGCCGGGCGAAGTGTATCGGCCTGGCTATGCCGCCAGCCGGCAGTATTTCAACAACGTGAACGTCAGCAATACGGTGGTCAACACCACCGTCATCAACAACGTCTATAACAACACCAACGTCACCAACATCGTCTATCGCAATCGCGAAGCACCCGGAGCGGTTACCGCGGTGCCCACGACCGCGTTCGCCAGTGCGGAGCCGGTCGCGCGCCACGCCATCCAGGTGCCGCGAGACGCGATCGCGCGCCAAACGGTGTCGCCGGTCGCTGCCGTAACGCCAACGCATGCCAGCGTGCTGGCCGTTGGCGCCGTAGCCGCGGGTGCCGCCGCCGCGATCGCGGTCGCCAAGCGGCCGCCGCCCGCGGTATTGGCGCGCCCGGTCGTGGCCAAGTCGCCGCCACCACCGCCACCGGCCCCGTTTGCCGCCAAGGCTTCGCTGCTGGCCGCGCAACCGGGCAAGCCGATCGAGCCGGAAAAGCTCAAGGC
The DNA here is from genome assembly GCA_035937415.1 of Edaphobacterium sp. (SeqCode). GTDB lineage: Bacteria > Pseudomonadota > Gammaproteobacteria > Burkholderiales > Casimicrobiaceae > PALSA-1003. Next base: position 39,728 of record DASZIB010000038.1, read on the forward strand.
AATCCAGCCGGCACGGCCGGTTGAGACGGCGGCGAAGGTCAAGGTCGTCACACCGACCGCGGCACCGCAGCCGCTCAACAAAGCAGGTGCCGGCAAGGGTTTGCAGGCCGGCCCCGCGACACCGGCGCCGACCGGCGCGGCCAAGGGGCCGCAGCCGCCGCCGACAGCGCAAGAGCGCGTGCTCAAGGATACGAGCAAGGCTCCGCCGCCCGGTGCCGCCGTGCCGCAGCCCCCGGCGTCAGCCCAGGAGCGCATGCTGAAGGAAAGCAGCAAGGGTCCGCCGCCCGGCGCCGCTGTGCCCCAGCCACCGGCATCAGCCCAGGAGCGCATGCTGAAGGAAAGCAGCAAGGGGCCGCCGCCCAAGGAGGCCAGCAAGGGTCCGGCGCCCGGCGCTGCGGTGCCGCAGCCGCCTTCCGCGCAGGAACGCATGCTGAAGGAACAAAAGAGTGCGGCACCGAGTGGTCCCGTGCCGCAGCCGCCGAAGGAACGCGCGGTGACCAAGGGTCCGCAGCCGGGCGCTGCGACGCCACAATCCGAGCAGGAACGCGTGCTGCGCGAGAACAAGTCACCGCCGCCCCCGCCGCCGAAGATGGCCGCGCCGCCGCCTCCGCCGCCGAAGGTCGTCGCGCCGCCACCGCCGCCGCCCAAGGTCGCCGCGCCGCCGCCGCCGCCGCCCAAGGTCGCCGCGCCGCCACCGCCGCCGCCCAAGGCACCGCCGCCACCGCCCAAGCCTGAGCCCAAACAAGACGAGAACAAGGCGAAGGAGAAAGAAAAGGCCAAAGAGGGCCAGTAACGGCCGCGTCTCCCGGAGCTTTACGCTCGCGCTGGGTCCTCGGGACCCAGCGCGGCTGCGCGCAAGCTAGGCAATCGCTAGCGTTCGAATTTGACCGAGAGAACGATCGAGGTTTGCGTACGCTGAATGCCCTCGATCCGTCCAATCGCATCGAGAGCGCGGTCGAGTTCTTCGGTGCTTCCGCCTTCGATGCGAACCTCGTAGTCGAACACGCCTGAAAGCGCGTACACCGCGCGCACCCAAGGCCGCGCTTCGAGCTCGCGCACGACGCGTTCGCCCGCCTTGGGATCGACATTGATGAGCACCTGCGCGGCGATGCGCTGCCGCGCGAAATCGTCGCTGACCCGCACCGTGTAGCCGGCGATCACGCCGTCGCGCTCGAGGCGCCGAATGCGCTCCTGGACCGTGGTTCGGGCAACGCCCAGCCGGCGCGCAAGCGATGCGGTCGACTCGCGGGCGTTGCGACGCAGCAGCGCCAGCAGGCGCTGCTGTTCGGTGCTTATTCGTCGATTCGTCGGATTGTCCGGCATTTCGTCAAGATTGTACCTGCAAAACGCCAGATTGCAGCCTGTATTTCGACAAACTTGGTCGGTAGACTCGATCCCTGACCGCGGCTGTTAAGCCGCTCAACGCAACGGGCCCACCATGACACCACTGATCCTCCTCGGCGCCGGAAAAATCGGCGAAACGATCGCGCAGCTGCTGCAGGAATCGGGAGACTACGCGCTGACGGTCGCGGACCAGGACCCGGCGCGCCTCGCTCCGATCGCCGCGCTCGGCGTGACGACCAAGCATGCCGACTTCAACGACGCGCCCGCGCTCGCGGCGCTCATCCACGGCCGCGCCATGGTCATCAGCGCCTGCCCTTTCTATCTGACCCCGGTGATCGCCCAGGCAGCCGTCACCGCGGGCGCGCATTACTTCGACCTGACCGAAGACGTTGCGAGCATGCGTCGGGTCCAGGCGCTGGCGGCCGACGCCGTAACCGCGCTGGTGCCGCAGTGCGGCCTCGCCCCGGGATTCATTTCGATCCTGGCGCATGCGATGACACGCAAGTTCGATAGCCTGCGCGACGTGCAAATGCGCGTCGGGGCGCTGCCGGTCTATCCCACCAACGCGCTGAAGTACAACCTCACCTGGAGTACGGATGGGCTCATCAACGAATACTGCAATCCGTGCGAGGCGATCATCGACGGCAGCCCGCGCGAGACGCTCGCGCTGGAGGAGCTCGAGGCGTTCTCGCTCGACGGCGTTGGCTACGAGGCGTTCAATACCTCAGGCGGACTGGGAACGCTTTGCGCCACCCTGGCCGGCCACGTCGAGAACCTCAACTACAAGACCGTGCGCTATCCGGGGCATCGCGACCTCGTCAAAATGCTCATTCGCGACCTGCGCCTGGGACAGCGCCGCGAGATCCTGAAGGATGTCCTCGAGGCTTCGGTGCCGATGACCCGCCAGGACGTCGTGCTGGTGTTTGTGACGGTCAGCGGGATGCAAGACGGGCGCCTTACCCAGGAATCCTTCGCCAAGAAGATCTATAGCAAGACCCTCGGCGATCGGCTGTATTCAGCGATTCAAATCACCACCGCGGCGGGCGTATGCGCGATGGTCGATCTGCTGCGGGAAGGGGTGTTGCCGCAGCGCGGCTTCGTGCGCCAGGAAGACGCCGACATCGAGCGCTTTCTCGCCAATCGCTTCGGACGACACTACGCTTGAGGACGGCGTCCCGGGCGCGCCGGAATCAGCGTCCCTTGGGACTCGCGCGGGTCCGCGGCGCAACCCGCGGCAGCGACGGCATCGTCGGCCGTCGCGCCGTTTGCGGAAGCGGGTTGGTGGGCGCTGCTTTCGCGTCGCGGCCGCGAAACGTACTGCCTTTGCCTTTAGACATAATGCGGGCCTCGCTTAATCGGGATGACGGCCCAATGCTACTGAATTCGCCGCTGCGCGCAAGTCGCGCGATGAATTCGCCCGCAAGGCAACGCGCTTAGTATCCCCAGACTCGATAGTACGGGCGCACAACGACCACCGGCGGACGTACGACGAGGGGGGCGGGTACGGCGACATAGGCACCGCTTCCCGGCGGGCCGGCCGGAACCAGAACGCAGCCGGAAACGTTCAGAGCGGCAAGAACGAGCGCAAGAGCGAGCTTCATGGTCTTCCTCCGTGGCGCAGACAAGCTGTTAACGTGGGGGCCGACGGCAGCGCTGACACTCGACTTGTAACGGGTTGCTACGTCGAGGGCGATCTGCGCGCACGCGAGACGCGAACCGAAGCGCGCCAGATAGCACAACGCCTCGCTCAAGGCGAGGCGTTGATATTCAATCTGGGCAGGGATCAGATCCTATGGACGATCCGGACTGCGGTCGGCATGCCGGATCGCGCCATGGATCTGCCCTACCTGCGATTCATTTTGGTTGCGTCGCCGGCTTCCGGCAATCGGTGCGCGTCCGATTTTGCTGTAGGACGGTCGCGAAATCCGGCGTAAGACGACTGCGAAAGTATCTACTTGGCGAAACCGTGCGGCGCGCCAACCCAGCGCGGAGCGCCTGGTTTGTTCGAGAGCCGCGATCCCTGGGCAGCGGACGAAACGCAGTGATTTTACAAACCGGCCGATCAAGCGCGATCAGTGGTGACGGCTGTGGACGGTGTCGCGGCACGCAGGCCGCTCGGCTAAGGGCGCTCCGCTCACAGGATTGCGGCGAACGCTCGCCCGCCCGTTGTAGCGATACGGCGTGCCGTTGGGCGTGGCATTGGGTATGGCCTGGCGCGGCCAATCGTGCCAATCGTTGTCGGCGCCGACCGGCCGGCGACCGTTGTCTCCGGCCTGGGATCCCCGCGCGGCGGCAAAGTCGGGCAGCGCCAGGAGGGCATCGACCAATAGGATATGGCGGATGCTGCGACTCAACATATCAATCTCCTAAGCTGTTCCCCCACAGCGTTGAATACTGCGCCGATCACTCGCTCGCGACTATCGGCCGCGCGCTGAATCGGGTGTAGGCCCTGCAAGGCAGGCGAGTCGGTGTAAGTCCTACGATGCAAACACGCACGCGCACCAACGGCGAAAAGAAATAGCGGGGCAGGCGCCGCGCAGAGGGCCCGCGCGTGCTATGATCAGCCTCGTTCGGAGAGGGCAGTTTCAACCCTTCCGCCTTCGCCAGGTTGGACCCGCAACCCTTGGCGTCTTCCCAGGTATCGCCCCGCTTGCGATGCCGTCCTGAAGCTGGTCGAGCACCCGCGCCCTACGCCCGGTCGTTGCGCACTGCCGTCAACTCGGCACGCAGCGGGCGGCAGCCAAGCAGAGCACCGTGAGGGCGCTGTCCCTGCGGTTCGAATTCGTTTTTCTGAAAGGTCACAACATGTCCAGTCACAACGCAACAAGCTCCGCCCAAACCGCCTCGGACCGTCAAGTGAACTTCGAGACGGCCCTGCGCATTGCCACGATCATGGCCGAGGCCAACGAGCGGCTCTTCAAGTTGCAAAGCGAAGCTGCCAACGCTGCATTCGCCGAGAACGCGAAGCATCTCAAAGCCTTGCTGACCACCAAGGATTCCACTGCGGTGGTCGTCGAGTGGGCCGGACGCTACCAGGCGAACATGCGCAGAATTCTGGAGGTCACGCGCACATGCTTCGAGGTCGTTCCGCAAACCCAGGCGGAGATGGCGAAGCTGGTGGGCGCGCCGTTTGCGCCCTACACCAAGGAAACACAGCAATACATCGATCAGTTTGCGACGGCAATCACGGAGGGCAGCGATGCGGCCGCGATTGCGGTGAAGGATGTGCTCGCGAAAGCGTTGGCGAGCGTGAGCGGAAACAAAACCGCGAAGAAAGAAAAAGTTGCCTAGATAGCTTAGGACGGCCGATTCCTTGACGTTCTTAATCAAGATCCAAGAACTGTCTGCTCATTGCGATTTGACCCCGGCAGTTCGACTGTCGGGGCTTTTTTTGCCGCACACGAACGCCGCCTGCGGCCGCCATCC
>DASZIB010000039.1:0-1993 GCA_035937415.1 Edaphobacterium sp. (SeqCode)
CGATCGAGGCCAAGAGCTTCGTCTTCACCCAGACGATGATGGACAACAGCGAGGAGATCGCCCGCCTCATCAACGAAGCGAGCCAGAACGCCACCGCGGCGATGACGCGCACGCTCGGCCAGCTGCAAGAAGGCACCGAAGGCGCCAAATCGACGATCGCGCGCACGCTGGCCGATCTGCACAGCGCCACCCGGGCCGCGGTCGAAGAATCGAAGCAGACGGCGGCGGCCACGGTCGCCGACATGCTGGAAACCCACGGCATGTTGCGCTCCGATTCCACCGCGCTGTTCGAGCGCCTGCGCGAAGCCAATATCCTGCTGCAGGAAGTTTTGAGCGGCGCGCACGAGAACATGAATTCGATCGAGCACACCATGGCGTCGCGGGTGTCCGAATTCGTCGCTGCCATGAACGATCTCAGCAACAAGAGCGGCGCGACCACCTCCAAGGTGGAACAGCATCTCGGCACCTTCAACACCGTGACCACGCAAGTGCTGCGCGATCTCAGCGAATTGTCGACCCAATTCGCCACCCAGGGGCGGTCGCTCGCGGAAGCGGTCCAGCTTCTGGAAATGAGCAACCGCCGTTCCGAGGAGACGGTCGGCAACCGCCAAGCCACCATCGAAACGCTGGTTTCGACGCTGGACGCGCGGTCCGACGACTTCGAGCAACGGCTGCAGCGTTTCTCCGGCCTGCTCGACGAATCGCTCGAGGCGGCGACGACACGCACCCGCGAGATCGCGAGCCTCATCGCCGAGACCAGCAACGACAGCGTGCGCACGATCGAGCAGCAATACGACCTCGTGCGCAACCAAGCCGAGGAAGAGCGCAAGCGCACCAGCGAAACGCTGAACGCGGTTTACGAAGAGGCAACTACCGAGGCGCAGGCAATGTTCAGCCAGTCCGCCGAGCGCTTCACCACCGTCATGCAGGGCATGAAGCAGATGGCTTCGGAAATGCAGCAGGAGCTCGAGACCACGCGCGGCGAATTGCGCCGCGGCGTCCTCGAATTGCCGCAGGAGACCGCCGAGAGCGCCGCGCAAATGCGCCGCGTCATCGTCGATCAGATCGAAGCCTTGGCCGAGCTCAATCGCATCGTCGCCCGCCACGGCCGCGCGCTCGATGCCGCCGAACCGGTGCGGCGCGAGGCGGAAGCCGCCTATGCCACCGGCGGCGGCCGCGCCCAGGTGCGGCCGATCCGGCCCGACATCAACCCGCCGCCGCAGCAGCAGCCGGCAGGCTTGCGCGACATCACCGGCGCACCGGCACGCCGGCCGGACCGGACCGACCGGGCGGAACGAGCCGAACGGCCCGAACCGCGTCCGCAAAGCCCGGCGCCGGGCAACAACGGCCGCAACAACGGCGGCTGGCTGTCCGACCTGCTGACGCGGGCGTCCCGTGACGACGAAGCTCCGGCCGCGAGCCCTCAGCCGTCACGCGAGCCGGCGCGCGGCGAAGAGCGCACTACCCGCGATGCGGTGGACTCGCTCGACACGCTCTCGGTCGACATCGCCCGCATGATCGATCACGACGCGGCCGCCGAACTGTGGGAGCGCTACCGGCGCGGCGAACGCGGCATCTTCTCGCGCCGCCTCTACACCCTCCAAGGGCAAAAGGCGTTCGACGAAATCCGTAACAAATATCGCACCGATCCGGAGTTCCGGCAGACCGTGGAGCACTATATCCACGAGTTCGAACGCCTCCTTGACGATGCCTCGCGCGGCGATCGCGGGCCCGCCATGGTGCGCAACTACCTGACGTCGGACACCGGCAAGGTCTACACCATGCTGGCGCACGCCGCCGGGCGGTTCGATCAGTAACGGGGCATCCTGCCCATAGCTGTGCGCAGATTGCGCCAGGCGGTCGGGATTTCGCCGACGCCCTTGCTCGTGACGCAATCGCGGCGTTACCGTTGGCCTATGGATGCGACCGTATCCCTGCCTACCGCGGCCGATGTCGATGACGCCGCGCGCCGGCTTGCCGGGGTGGCCCTGCA
>DASZIB010000040.1:0-29102 GCA_035937415.1 Edaphobacterium sp. (SeqCode)
GCCGATCGGTCCAGGAGACGATGTAGAAGACCCGATCGAACGAGAGTTCGCGCGCCGTCCTGCGGCCGCCGTAATGGGCATAGGCTGCGAGCAGGGCCTCGGCCGGGTGCGGCCAACGATCGCGATGATCGCGGTAGATGACGTACACCATTGAGGCGTCGATCATCGTCACCAGCGTGGCGTTCTTGACGAAGCGTTCCGGCGAATCGGGCCGTTTGCCGGGCTTCGGGCCTTCCCCGGCGTCGAACACGAAATAGCGCCGCAGAGCCCAGCGATCGAGTCCCGTGAGAAACCCCACGGTGCTGGCCCTGGCTCCGGCGGCGAGCGCGCGGCGCGCGATATCGAGCGCGCGGACGTGCCGAGTGGCGAATCTTGAATCCACAACGTGCCCGATGTAACGCCGCGAGGCTTTAGTGGCGGTCGTGACCCTCGCCGTGCACGGCGGTGGTTGCCCTCTGCGGCGGCGCCGGCGGCTCGACGAGCTGGCGCACGGTCGCGAAGATATTGCGCAATGCCGGCGGCGTCTTGATCAGGTCGCGCAGATCCGCACCAGTGTAGCGCAGCGTGACGATCGATTCGTCAAGGCCGAGCGCGAGCGACTCCAGCGCATCGAAGCCGAGCTCCCCGATGACGGCCGCATCGCTCGGATGCAGTCGAAACTGGTAGCAGGCCTGCACCGGGTCGCGCACGACCGCCTCCTTGAGCGCGAGCAGGAAACCCAGGTTGATCAACGCAATATCGGATACGCGCGTGTCTGGCACGGTGCACTCCCTGCTTGGCGTCGAATGAGGTGGTCGGGTTGCGGCTTGCGTTGCCTAGGGCACCAGCGCGCGGCTCCCGCGCCGGGTTGCCTGCAGCTTCGCGCTCTTGTATTCGGCGTGGACGTCGTCGGGCACGTGGATCATCTTGTTGGCGATGGCTTTCGCGATCGCCTGGTTTCGATTCAGCGCCCCCATCTTGCTCAAGATGGTTCCGACATGCATGTCGACGGTGATCTTGGCGACGCCGAGCGTTCCCGCGATCTCTTTCGAAGTCTTCCCGGCGGCGGCAAAGGTGAGTATCTCGCGCTCGCGAAGATTGAGTTTCATCGGCGGTGCCGGGAACAGCAATTCCTGCTCGTTGAGATACCGGCGCACGGTGCGGCTCAATACCTTGCCCAGAATCGACGCCTGGCTGGCGAGCAGGGAACGCTGTTCAGCGCTCCAACAATCGAGTACGGGAGCCGCGCGGTTGAACCCCAGCATCGCGTAGGAAGGCGGGTCGCGGGTACACAAGCCGATCACCAGCCCGGATGCGATCCCGTACGCCGCCGATTCCCGCAGAAATGTCCGGTGTCGCGGGTCGGCATGAAATTGTCCGGCTTCCCAGAATGCGAAGCCCGGCTCGCCGGCCAGCTCGACGCGCGGGTCTTGCTCCAGGTAGGCTCGTTCGTCATAGGCACGGATCCAGGCGTCCGCCTGATTGGTGATGACGTAGGTGCGCGATTCCGCATCGGGCCGTCTGTCGTTGGCGACGATGCCGAACACAAACGAATCAAATCCAAGTTCGGCAGTGGCGAAGGCCAGTGCTTCCTGTACCGTCCCGGCGCGCGCCTGGCGGAGCGTCTCATTGACCAGGCCGGTGGCACACGCTTCCTCTTGAGGCGACCAGTTGATCTCCGGTAGACAAAGCTTGCGCATCATCATGCCTTGACCCTCCCCCTCGGCAGGTCAAATTACCTCATGCCTGGCAAATCTGCCATAGCTCTATAACAAGTTATACGGCGGCGTACCTGCGCACGTTGGCGGCAGCCTGGCGCCGCCCGGTCCCGGGTGCGCTCATGGCGCAGGCCGCAGCATCGCGTCGAGCAGCAACTCGAACATCGCGCGCGGCAGGTCGGCGATCGCTGCAATCGGCCGCGATCGTGCAAAGAGGTGGGACAAGTCGCAATGGATGCCTATGCCGAGGGTCTCGATTCCCGCCTCGCCGAGCCGGGTCGTAAGGCCATGGCCGAGTTTCTCGTCGTAGACGCCATCGGTCGCCACCAGCAGAATTCGTCGCGGATTGCGCTGGCCCAGGAGCTCTCCGGCGCCCCAGAGCAGCGCTTCCGCGAGTGGCGTTCCGCCACCGGCCTCGAGGCCTGCAAAGCGTGCGCCCACGCGGTCGATGCGTTCGTGAAACCGGGCAATGACCGCCACTTCGTCCGCACCCGCACCGGGAAATGCGGCGACGGCCACTGCCACGCCGGGCACCTGCTGCAGCGCCGATGCCGTGGCGAAGCAGGCCTCTCGCGCTACCGCGATGGGGTGGAGGGCGGACTTCTCGCGGCCGCGCGAGGAACTCATCGACCCCGACCGGTCGACCAGAATCTGCACCGCGGTGTCGGTCTTGAGCCCCGCCATTTCGCGCACAAAGATGCGCGCCTCGCCGGTTTCGATCCGACCAAGGCGGCGCAGGTCGAGGCGCCGGCCGGCAGCTGCGGAATAGCGCCGACAGAGCGTTTCTGCCTGCAGCAGTCCGGTCAGCCGCTGGCGCAGTGCATGGGTGGCCGCCCTGACGTCCTGCGCAAATGCCGCTGGCTCGACCGCGCCCGGCGCGCTGCGCGCCGCGGCCGCGCGCAGCAGCGGCAGGTTCCTGCCGGGTGCTTCGCGCCCCTTGGCGACAAGCGCCGCCTTGGCGAGCTCGCCGATGCCGTGCGCGTGATCGTCCGGTGTTGCCGCAAGCGCCTGTCGCAACGGGCTCGCTGCGACGGGTTCGGTTTTCCCGCGCCGCGGCCGCGGCGCCGGCTCGACCTGCGCTTCGGCATCGAGCAGCTGCGCGATGTCGCGCGCCAGCGCCTGCACCTCGCGCGTCGACCGGCAGTCGCGAACGTCGAACATCAGCGCGTCGAGCTTCATCTGCACGCCAGCGGCAAACGTTTCCCGAAACACCTGCTCGGCCTGCTCGGCTAAGCCCCGGGCCGCGTCGATCTGCAGCAGGTCGTATTCGAGCCGCCACAACAGGTAGCTCTCGAGGATGCGCGCCGGGTGATCAGCCTTGGTGCACGCCTTCGCTTCGCCGCGCCGGATGAGCGCGGCCACAAGCTCCTCTTCCTCCCTGCGCGCGCCGCGGTACTCCTGCTGGCCGAGTCGATCGATGCGAATGTCCTCCAGCGCATTGGTTAGCGCGCCGACGAGGCCTTCGCCCTTGGCGATCGTGAAGTCCGTGTAGCGCAGGTGGTTTGTTTCGTGAAACAACAACCCGAAGCCCAGCGCCGCGGCCTCCGCATCATCGAGCGGCAGCGCCGGCAGCCAGATGGTGTTGCCATCGGTGCACGCCCGGGCGCCACCGATGCGGACTTCGGCGCCGCGTCTGCGGCCCAGCACCGGCCCGAGAATATGGAGCGAGCGCGCGAGCGAGCCCTGCGGCATGCCTTCCTCCGTCCCGCTAGCGCGCGCGCAAGCGCAGCGTTCGCAACGCGAGCGCCTACCAGAACGCGCGGACGCGCGGTGTGCGAATGGGCGCCCCGAGCGGAAGCTCGGTGGGCTCGCCCGTTGGAGGCGCGTCTGGCGCGCTGCCGCGCGCGTCCTGTCGACTGGCTTCGCGCAGGAGTCGGCCGTGCTCGCGCATCCGCTCGGGGTCGGTCAACAGCGTGACTACCCCGCGCAGTGTCGACAGCGAGGCGCCGTCGATGCGGCCCTTCTTCGGCACCGCAGCGAGCGCCTCGTCGATGCTGCCCACCAGCGGCTCGATGCCGGGGTCCAGAAACGCCAAGCCGGCCAACTTCTGGCGGATCGCGCGCACCGGACGCAGGAATTTTTGCGTGACCTCGTCGCGACCGGTGAGCGATTGCCGAACGAATTCGCGCGCGTCGCGCGCCACCTCCTGGAAGAGAGTGCCGGCGAGGCCGATAACGAGGTTGCCTGCAGCGCCTTGTTCCAGCAGCGCGGCAAGTTCGCCATCGCCGTCGACGCCATTGATCGCGAATACCTCGTAGCCGAACACAAACTTCGACAGCACTGCGGTTTTCGGCAGCAGCTCCGCTTCGATCAGGCGCTCGTATCCGGGATGCTGGGCCTTCCAGCGTGCGAGTTCCTCGTCATAGGTAGCGAGAAACACGGTGCGCGCCTGCTTGAACTGCTCGGCGAGGGCGTTGAGCTCGGCGAGCACCGCTTTCGCCGCCGTCTTGGGAATCGCGAAGGCGCGTGCGAAACGCACACCGATGCCTTGGCAACGCGCTTCGGCGGCGCGCTTCACTTCCCGGAACGGCTGCAGCGCCCTCGGGTCGCACAGCCGCTTCGAGCCGAGCGACACCAGGTCCTTTGGCGGGAGCCTGCCCGATGCGGTCAGATCCTCCGGGCGCAACTGCTTGCGGCCGCTCCAGATGCGAACATCGAGGCTCACCACAACCACGTCGTGCAGCGCGTTGCGCATGACAGCTCCTTCGGGGAATGCGGAGCGCGATGGCCGCCGGCGGCCGGCCGGCCCGCTGTTCCGCTGCGACGCCGACTACGCGGGTCGTGCACTCGCGGGGCTACCTCGACAACACGCAACCGCTGCGTTGCGGCGGCTGGTGGGTAGCGACCAGCGCGCTGGAAAGTACCCGGTTCGACCCTCTGCCTTTCAAGCCAAGGCGCACCGGCGGGTGGCGCGCGACGGAGACTTGCCCACGCTTCACGCCGCCTGCGCGACGCGATCGTGCAGCACATCGGCCCAGTCGCTGTCGACGGCGCCCGGAATGCACACGGTGACTTCGCGCGGACAACTCCCGCGCTCCTGACTCTTGATGCGCTTGGCCAGCGCATACGCCGCCGCCTGGCCGGTGTAACTCGCATCGTGATCGGCGTAAATGCCGATGTTCTTCACGCTGGCCGGGATCCACAGCTTTGCCATGTTGGTGGCGCTAAGCGCCGCCCACACCGGCTTGCCCGTGCTCACGTGCACTGCAAGTGCCGTCTCGATGCCTTCCGCAATGGCGAGTTCGTCGGTGGGCTCGAAGAGCCTGACGGCCGCCCCGGCGATGCCGCCATTGAGAAGCTTTTTGCACTCCGCCACGGGCGCCTTCGCCCCCTGTTCCAGGTAGGTGCGGTGCAGGCTCACGGCGCAGCCGTCGGGGCCCTGCACGGTTGCCAGCATTGCGGGAAAGGTTCGCACCGGCCTGGCTCGGCTTTCGCCGACCGTTCTCACGTAGAACCCCAGCGCGGGATGAGTACGCAATGCCTGCGGATACGCGGCGAGCGCGATGCCGCGCCGCGCGAGATAGGTCGCAACGGCGTCGCCGGCTTCGACCGGCTTCGCTTCCTGCCAGATACGCGCTGCGAGTTGGCGCATGCGCTGCGCTGCCGCGCCGGAGCCTGCGGGCGGCGCGCTTGCGCTCGCGCTGCCAACCGCCCCCTCGACCGCCTTCAAGGCGTCGATGAATTTCCAGCCACGACACAGTTCCAGCAGGGCGAAGCCGTCGCCGGGCCCGCAGCCGCGACAGATGTAATTGCCGTCGCCGTACTTGTCGGTGAACTGAAACCGATCCTTGCCACCACAGGCCGGGCACGGCTGGTTGCGCCCTTCGAGAATCCCCGCGTCGACGCCCAGGCGCTCCAGGATGGGTTTCCAGCCGCCCTGGGCGCGGCGCTTGGCCTCCTCGATGCGGTCACGCAATGGGGCGGGGATCATCGCCTTTTTCCACGCGCCCTCAACCGCAGGCCCCGGTATGCCCGCATGCCGTGCAGAAATCGCAACCATCCTTGCGGATCACGGTCTTGTTGCCGCATTCCGGGCACTTCCGGCCAGCCAGCGGTTTAAGCTCCCCGGTGTTCGCGCGCTCGGCACCGGGCACGGCGAGAATGCCGACGTGCGCCAGCGGATAGCCCTCCTCGTCGAGAATGCCGAGCATCGCGTAGCGATGCATCATCAGCCGCGCCAGATAGGCGATCGTCGACGGCCACATTTGCGCCTTGTCCGAGCCGGGAATGCGGGCCATGAACGACCCGTTGGTCTCGGCGTAGTTCAAAAGCTTGCGCAGCTTCATCCCGATCCATGCCGGGTCGCACACGCGCATGTCGAGGCTGAGCGCCTTGCACAGGCCGTCGAGCGTGCGCGGATACTCGCCGGAAAGCCACATCGAGTACGGCCGCCGCTGCCCGTCGGGCATGACCAATTCCTTCAGGAACAACACGCAATCATCGCCCGTGTTGTGGTTGACCACGTCGACGGTCCAGCTCAGCGTCCCGTCGGGGCCCGCCTTGGGTTCCTTGATGCCGATCAGCGCGTCGACAACCGGAGTAGCGCCGCCTTGTTCGGCGGAGAAAGCGCCGAGCTCGTTGCAACGATAGCGGACGAGCTTGGCGAAACCCGCCACGAGGCTCGGCACCCGGACCTTGTCGCCGGAGGGCGGCAGCGCCATGTCGAACGCGTCGTCGCCGCTGGCCTTTTCCAGGGCCGCGAGCTTCATGTGCAGCCACTGTCTGTCGTCCGCGCGCATGTCCATCGACAGCGTCTTGGCGATCGCGCCAAGGCCACGCGGCTGTTCACCGCCGTTGACCCACACCTCGAATGGATAGGTGCGCCCGTTGTCGATGTGCCCGATGAATACCGCGAAATCGCCCAGCGGATGCCGCACCGCGTAGGTCCAGGACGGATTGCCGTTCGCGAGCTCGGGACGGCCGGGCCAACGCAAGCTCGCGAGCGGTGGTCGGGGTGCTTTCTCCAGCCGGATCCGCCGATCCGGGTCGGTGACGTCGAAATCCTCCGGCGCGACCTGGAGCTGCGGCGCCTCCAGCACCGCACCGACCACGGAATTCGGCCGATACGTCGTGAGGCCCTTGAGGCCGCTCTTCCAGGCTTCGAGGTAGAGGTTCTCGAAGTCGGCAAACGCATAATCGATCGGCACATTGACCGTCTTGCTGATCGCCGTGTCCACGAACGGCTGCACCGCAGCGCTCATGCGCATGTGGTCGAGCGCGCTCATTTCCAGGGCGGTGACAAAATACGGCGGCAACATCGCATAGCGCCGGCCGTCAGCCTCCACCCAGATTTCTCCGGGTGGCTGCGCCTGGGTCGGATCGAACGGCAAGACCGTCACATCCGCCTCGACGCCGCAGGCCTGCTTGAACAGGCGGTAGGCATGGTCCTCGACCGGATATTCCTGGCGCGAGTCATCGGGCATGCGCTTCTTGCGCGTGTAGAACCAGGAAAACGCCGGTTCGATCCCGTTGGAGGCGTTGTCCGCGAATGCCAGCGATATCGTTCCGGTCGGCGCGATGGCGATGAGGTGGCTGTTGCGGATGCCCTGCTTCCGGATCGCGGCCTTGAGTTCCTCAGGCAGGCGCGAGGCAAACCGCGGCGCCGCCAGATACTGCGCCGCGTCGAACAGCGGGAACGCGCCCTTCTCCGCGGCGAGCTCGACCGACGCCTGGTAGGCAGCGTCGCGCAACGCCCGGGCGATGCTTGCCGCCGTGCGTCGTCCCTCCTCGCTATCGTAGCGAAGCCGGAGCATCAACAGCGCATCGCCTAAGCCTGTGAAGCCGAGGCCGAGACGCCGTTTCGCGGCGGCCTCGCGGCCCTGCTGCGGCAACGGCCAGACGGTCGCATCGAGAACGTTGTCTAGCATCCGCACCGCAACGGCCGCCACCGCGCCCATGGCGACGGCATCGAACCGTGCCTCGGCGGTAAACGGCGCGTGCACGAAGCGGGTGAGGTCGATGCTGCCCAAGTCGCAGCAGCCATACGCTGGAAGCGGCTCCTCGCCGCAGGGATTGGTCGCCTCGATCAACTCGCAATAGGACAGATTGTTGTCGCGGTTGATGGTGTCCATGAACACCACCCCCGGCTCGGCATGGTCGTAGGTGCTGGCCATGATCTGTTGCCACAGGTCGACCGCCCGCACCTGCCGATACACCCACAGGCCGTCGCCGCGCCGATAGGCGCCCGCGGCGAGCAGTTCCGCCGCCGGTGGCGCGCGGTGCACGAGCTCCCATGCGCCGTTGGCCACCACCGCCTGCATGAAGCCATCGGTCGCGGCGACCGAGAGGTTGAAGTTGCGGAAACTCCCTTGGTCCTTGGCGTGAATGAACGCTTCCACGTCGGGGTGGTCGCAGCGCAGCACCCCCATCTGTGCGCCGCGCCGCGCACCGGCCGACTCGACCGTTTCGCACGACTGGTCGAACACGCGCATGTAGGACAGCGGCCCGCTGGCACGGCTGTTGGTGCCATCGACATGGGCGCCCCGCGGCCGGATGCGGGAAAAGTCGTAGCCCACCCCGCCGCCGCGGCGCATGGTTTCCGCGGCCTGGTTGAGGGCGGCGTAGATGCCAACCTCGTCGCCGTCGTTCGAAATGCTGTCGCCAACCGGCTGCACGAAGCAGTTGATCAAGGTGGCCTTGAGCTCGGTGCCGGCCGCCGAGTTGATGCGCCCGCCGAGAATGAGCCCATTCACCTGCGCGCGATAGAAGACCTCTTCCCAGCGCGCGCGTTGCTCCGGCGGCTCGACCGCGGCGAGCGCGCGCGCCACCCGGCGGCGCACGTCGTTGGCGGTGCGTTCGTCACCCTTGGCGTATTTTTCGAGGAGCACGTCCTCGGCAATCGCCTGTGGCGGCAGCGCCGCCGCCACCGCTGGTTCGGCTTGCGCCAGCACATCGACTTTCATCGTCAAACTCCGTTTCACGCGCGCGACTTTACCCATAGCGCCGCAAGACCGGGCGGGTTGTCACCTTGGCGCATCCGCTATTAGACCCCAGCCGGACCCAAAAGTGACCCGCGGGCCGCCCCGTCCGCAGTCGGCCCGGCAACCAGCCGCACTTGATGCGTGCCATGGCCTGCGCCGACCTGCAGGCTGAAGGTTCGGCCCTGCAGGCAGGGATAGTGCTCGAGGCGGAGCTCTCCCAGCAGCGAGCGCATGGCCTCGGTTGGATCGTGCGCCCGCAGCCGGCCGATGAGGCGCGCGAGCGCGGCGCGATCGTGATCGGCTGGCTCTGCGCACCAATGGTCGTCCTCGTCGCGGTAACTCGAGCATTGCAGCACCGCGGCGCCGGAGCGCTCACCGTCCGGGACGACGATGAGCGCTGGTCCGCCGGGGCCGCCATCGCTCCACGCCAGCGCCTGTTCGGTGAGCTCCGCCACCTCGCCGTCGAGGCGCACGCGATAGGTCGCGCACAACACGACCTCGGGCGCGACCCATTGCCCATGCAGACGCGTGCGCACGCGCGCGCCGATGATGCTGACCGCGACCGGTCGCTCGTCGAGGGCGCGCACATGCTCCCAGAGCCAATGCCCTGCGCCGACGCCCCAGGTTTGGGTGAGGACGAGCAACCCCTTGGCCTTGGCGAACATCCAGTACGCGAAACTGCTTCGATCCGCGGCCGGCAGCATGACCGCCCGCAATTCGCCGCTGGCGAACTGTTCTTGCCGTACCAGCCCGGGCAGGGGCTGCAGATATTCGGCATCGCCGCCCCCTTCGTGAACGGGATAGCCGGCGATGCGCGCGAAGAGGCGCCCGGGCAACAGGGGGACATCCGCCAGCAGATCGCTCGCGCCCCAGGTGACCGCCGCCGCAAAGAAGCGCGCCACGAAGGTCTCACTCGCGAGCGTCCGCTTCGCTTCGGCAAGCCGGTCCCGCCACAGCGCCTTCAACACGACCTCGACCTGCTGCACGGCTTCGGCCTCGTCGACCAGCATGTCGCGGTCCGGCAAGCGGGCCCGGAACCGCCGCGCATCCAGATGCACGACGTTGCCGTCGCGGTCGAGGCGCGCATCGCCGTAGACGACGAGGCCCTGCAACACCAGCAGGAGCGCTGTCGTCGCCCTGCCGTCTTCCGTGCCGGCCAGATGCACCTGCCCGATCGCCGTTGCCACGTAGGCCCTGGCATCAAGCGCCAGGGGTCGCGGCAGCACCGCACCGTTGCAGACGACCGGAATGGGAAAGGCGCTCGCCAGCACGGCCACCCGGCGCGCGAACTCCGGCAGCAACACGCCCTCCAGCGTGACCGAGGTCTCCGCGCCCGCGGCAGCGTCGCGCACTTCGATGGGCCGCTGCCGCAGCGCCGCTGCCGTGTCGAAGGCGATCATCCGGGCGCGCGATTGCACCGTGCAACGCCTGGCCGAGTACAGGCTCTTCATGAAACCCATGCCAAGGGCGTGCTCGTCGCGGACCACGGTCGCGTCCCAGCCGGACGCGCCGACCGTGACCAGCTGCTGCCAGTCGGCGATGCCGATGCCATCGTCGCGGACGGCAAGCGTCTGCGTCGCGGGGTCGTAATCGACGGCAACCCGCGACGCCTTCGCCCGCCGCGCGTTCTGCAGCAGCTCGGTGACGACCGTGTACCGGTTGCTAAACGCATAGTGCAGGCTGTCGAGCAGCTTGGCCGCGTTCATGCACACCACGATCTCATCCGGGTTCCGCTCCTGCGCGCCGGCGGCCTGGCGATCCAGGACTGGGGGGCTCGGGTTCAAAAGAATACGGCCCTCTTGCCGGACCGGCCGAGCGTCGTGATGTCGACGCGCCCCATCTCGCGCAGCGCGGAATCCGTTCCCCGTGGCTCTCTGCGCTCCAGCGCAGCGACTTCAGCCGGCGCCAAGCGCCGCCCGGTAAATCGATCGCGGATCGCGGTCTGAAAGAACTGTCCCTTCGATTGCGCAGCGCGGAACCCGGCAAAGACCGCGCGCGGCACCTCCTGGTAGGCGTACACGCCCCCGGTCTTGAAATCGATCAGCAACCGCTTCGCGTCGGGATCGTAAGCAAACCGCGCGATCGCCTTGGAGTCGAACAGGTCGACGTAGAGCATGGCTGCCTTTCAGGAAGGTGCCTTCGCCGCGGCATCGGCGGCGGCGCCCACAAAATCGTGGCCGACGTGCAACTGGACCACCTTGTGGATCGTGTGGCGCGTGGTCTCGTCACACTTGTTGGTGAGGCCGATTTCGAACGCCAGCCGGAACGGATCGATGCCGTGCTTCGCGCCCTCCAGGAACAGCAGCACCAGGTCCGCGATGCGCAGCATCGTGCGGGTGGAGATCGTCGCTTCGATCGCGTCGTTATCCTTCGACGCGCCCATGAAGCAGGCGCGCACGTCCTCGGCGATCTTGCGCAGCGTCTTGGCGAAGCGTTCCGCCAGGTCCTCGCCCAGCTCGGCGAAGCGGCGCTGGACGAGCCTCACTTCGGGGTCGGCTGCCATGTATTCCATGCGCATCGACCAGAATCGGTCCATCACGCTCGCGTCCTGCCGAAACCGCCCCTGCGTGAGACCGGTTTCGTCGCCGACCAGCCCGCGGGTGTTATCGGTCACGACCACGCGGCTGTCCGGGTGCGGCTTCAACAGCTCCTGGCGCTGCTCGATGAAGATCGGCTTGCCCTCGAGCACCTCGTTGTTGGCTACCCAGAAGCCCGGGTTGCATTTGGAGAACTCGTTGATCAGCAGCACATAGCCGTGGCGCCAGGCCAGTGCAGCCGGCCCGTCGACCCACTCCATCCGGCGGTTTTCACCGAGCACGTACAGGCCGACCAGGTCCGCCTTCTCCATCGGGTCACGACCCATGATGGGCACCACCGGCACATTGAGCCGGGCGAAGAACTGTTCCACGCTGCTGGTCTTGCCGCAGCCCCACGGGCCATGGATGTAGAGCGGCTCCCGGGTCGCGCTCATCCACCACGCGCGCAGGATGGCAAGCGGCGCTTTTTCGAAGACATAACCGGTATCGATCTCGGGTACCAGCTCGTGCCCCTCGGCTAAGCCCGGCACCGTGATCGGCACGCCGGCGAAGCCGAAGCGATCAAGCGGCACTTCCACACGGGTCCTATCCATTCGGGTTCCTTGAAACAGTGGCGCGGTAGCGCACGCTCTTGGCCCCCGCGCAGTTGCGAGCGCTCGCGCAAGGGCAATGCCCGCGCTCGTCGCACCAATACGTTGGAGGGAAACGCGCTGCTTGAAGCCTGTCGCCCGACAGCGCGTCGGGCGCATCCGCTCTCGGGGCTCGCCGCTCATACAACGCGCAGGGCCAGCTGCTGCGTGAAAAACAAACTACGCTTGGCCAAGCGCACGTGTCAACGCTTGAGCAGCCCAACGCACTGTCTTAAGCGCGGTGAATTGCGCCACTTACCGGGTTGTTGCGCTCCGCTTGCGCGGTCGAGAATCGCGGCCCACACAGTCGCATCCGGTGGCAGGGATGGTCTCGCTTGCTTCGTTGTTGGCGCCATGGTTGGGATCAGACGCGCCAGGGCCTTCACACGCATCGCCACCGGTCACGGCCAGCGCCGCCGCGACCGATCGCGCTTGCCCGGCGAGCGACTCGTGGCTCCCCGGAAGCGGGATTGCCGAGGTCATCGCACCGCATGCCGCATGGCTACAGCGGCTGCGCTACGCCTATGGCGCCGAGCCTCACGTCTTCGAGCGCGACATCGGCGCCGTTGTCGAACGCTACGCACAGTGCGTGCATCTGCTGCCGGCGACAGCCGACCGGTACTTTCGCGGCGCGGGCGGGCTCTTCCGCATGGGATTGCAGATCGGGTTCTACGCCCTGCAGGCAACCGACGGCGCGATTTTCTCGGGCCGCGAGACCATCACCCGACGCGCTGCGCTCGAACCGCGCTGGCGCTACGCCACGTTCCTGGCCGGACTGTGCAGCGAGCTCTACCGCAGCTTGAGCGACCTTACCGTCAGCAACGAGCGCGGCGACGAATGGCCTGCGTATCTGCAACCGCTCTCGCTTTGGCTGCTGGACACGAACAGCCGCCGTTACCAGGTTCGGTGGCTGTCCAATCCCGAGAGTTCCCGGGCGCTCGCCATGGTGGCGATGGCGCACGTCGTGACCCCATCGATCATGCAATACCTCGCCGAAGGCAACCTCGTCGTGCCGCAACTGCTGGCCTCGCTGTGCGGCACGGCGCCCCCTGGCGCGAGCAACACGCTGGACAAGCTGGTCCGTCGTTGCGTTGCGCTGGTGATCGACCAGGAGCAACGCGCCGCCGGCGTTCCGCAGGGAGCGCCCCCAGCGCAGCCTGCCTTCCCGAGCCTCGAATCGATTGCAGCGCAGCGAGTGCCACCGCCACGTGTCGCACTTCGCGCGCCGGAGAAACTGCATCCGCCACTGCGCGCCGCGCTGCAGGAGATCGTCGCCACCCTCGATGCGCCCGCACTGCCTCGGGCCGCCGCGGTCATGGCGCTGGGTGTGTTCGTCCCGCTGCACGAATTGGCGCGACGCGGCGTTGATCCGGCGTCGGCAGTGCGGGCCCTGAGCGACGCACACATGTTGGCGCGCGACTCGAGCGATCCGCAATCCAAGACCTGCACCCGCGCTTTCGCCGGCGAGCGCGCCTTGGGCGTCATCCTCGCGCCACATTGCGTCAGTGGGCTCGCTGCCAATGCGCTCGACGCGACCGTCGAGGGCTGTGGCGACAGACGATGAGCGTGCGCAAGTACGAGATGCCCTGGCGCCGTGCCTATGAGCTCTATGCCGGCCTGGCCTGGAGCTGCGGCGCCGTGCTCTACGCCGCCCTCGCCCACCACGCCGGGCACCCGTTCGCGCTGCCGGCCTGGCTTGCCGGAGTCAGCCTGGTGATGGCCGTTTGCCGCGGCGCCCAGGCACTGCGGCTTCTCCTGCTGCGCGCAGCGCTTGGCGGGCGCGCCATGGAAACGATCAGCCGGCGCAGGTTTCGAAGCTGCTGCCGCGACCCGGAGCAGGTCTTTCTCGGATTCGGCTTCGAATGGCAGCCCGTGCACTCGCAGCGCCTGTACGAGCTCGCCAAAATTCCTTTCCGCGACTTCGTCGTACCCGCCTGGCTCGCGCGCGCACTCGGTCAGCGCGGCGAGGCCCAGGCGGCGGCGGAAATCGGGCTGCCCTACATTCATGGCGTCGAGCCACGCGAGCGCGTGCTGCAGCGGCCGCTGTCCAATTTCGAGGGCGGCACGCTCATCGTCGGTACCACCCAGTCCGGCAAGGGCGTGACCCTGTCGCTACTCGTTTCGCAGGCGGTGTACCGCGGCGACGTCGTGATCGTCATCGACCCCAAGAATTCCAAGCGCCTGAAGAGCAACCTGCTGCGCGCCTGCCAGGACACAGGCCGTGAGGGCGCGTTCGTCGAGTTTCACCCGGCCTTTCCCGAGCGCGGGATCCGCTTCGATCCGCTGTTCAGCTGGCAGAAGCCGACCGAACTGGCATCGCGCATCCAGTCGATCATGCCGCCCGACACCACCGGCAGCTTCTCTGCCTTCGGCTGGGACGCCGTCAACGTCGTGGTGCAGGGCATGGTCGAGCTCGAGGACCGGCCCAACCTGGGCAAGCTCTCCCGATGCATCGAGAGCGGCATCGAGCCGCTCCTGCTGCGCGCGCTGGAGCGCCACTGCGCGCTGCGGGGTCCGCCCAACTGGCGCGAACTGGTCAGGGCACACGTCCGGCGCGCCGCCCAAAGCAAAACCCGCCGCCCCTCGGACGCCACCACCGACGAACTCCTGGGGTACGTCGCCTACTACGAGCGCGAGCTTCCGCCGCAGCACCGCACGCGGGTCATCGATTCACAGTTGCGCGTGTTTCGGCACCCCCGCGAGCACTATCAAAAAATCACGGCGAATTTATTGCCCGTGCTGGCCATGCTTACTTCCGGCGACCTGGGGCGTTCGTTGTCGCCGGAACCGTTCGATCCCGATGACCCGCGACCGATCATGAACCTGGACAAGATTGTGCGCGGGCATCATGTCTTCTACGTCGCTCTCGATTCGCTGCCCGATGCCGCGGTGGGAAGCGCGCTCGGCGCCATACTGCTCGCCGATCTCGCGGCGCTCGCCGGCATCCGCTACAACCTCGATACGCCGCACCCGCGCATCAGTCTGTTCGTCGACGAGATCAGCGAGGTCATCAATCAACCGCTCATCCAGATTCTCAACAAGGGCGCCGAGTCGGGCATCTGCACGACCTGCGCGATGCAGACGCTGGCGGATCTGACCGATCGTCTGGGGAGCGAGGCGACCGCCCGCAAGGCGGTGGGCAACCTCAACAACCTGATCGCGCTGCGCTCGAAGGACCGGCCCACCCAGGATTTCATTGTCGAGACCTTTGGCAAGACCGCGATTCACAGCATCGATGTCTCCATCAGCAACCATGCCGGCGCCCATCTTCCCCATTTCTCAGGCAGCCTCTCGCGACGGCTGGCAGAGACACGCGAGGAAACCGTTCCCGCGGATGTCTTGGGCAAACTTCCCAACCTGCAATATTTCGCCATGGTCTCCGGAGGGCGGCTGCTCAAGGGCCGGGTGCCGATCCTTGGTCCCGGCGCAGCCGGCCCACCGAGCGTGTCGAGACCGGCGGCATGATTACGTTGCGCATCCTGGCCTGTGCGTTTGGCGCCGCCGTGGTCTACGCCCTTTACCTGCCCGCCGCGTATCCTCCCGAACACTTCCTGCAGCAGATGCGCATGGAACACGCGCGCAACATGAGCTTTTGGGGAGAAGCCGGCGCCGAGCAGATTCTGGAGCGGTCGCTCTCGCTCTATGCGCGCCAGGACGATCTTGCGCCAGCGGGCTTCGCAGCCACGCCGACTGTGCCGGTCACTGCGGTGAATGCGGCGGTGGCAGAGCAAATGACCGCGGTGTTGCAACGCCTGTGGCACAACCGCTATGCGCAGGGGCTCGACGCCATGCTATTGCTCGTGCTGTATCGCAGCTCGGAGCTGCTGCAATGGCTTCCCTGGCTGGCCGGCTTCGTCCTGATCGCCGGCTTCGATGGCTACACGCTGCGCCTCATTCGCAGCCGGGAATTTCGCGCGCACAGCCCGCTGCGCTTCGCGTTATGCAGCGTCGGGGCCGCGCTTGGGCTTGGGATCACTCTGCCGCTACTGCTTGTCCCGGTGCCGATCGACCCCACGCTACTCGGCTGCGCCGTGCTCGTTGTGGGGGTGCTGGCGGGCCGCGCGATCGGCAACCTTCAGCCGTGACTTCGCGCCAGTCGACGCGGGCTGCAGAGGCGCGGCCGTTGCTGCGCCCTGCTAGCGGCTCTTGCCCTCCTCTTCGGGGTGGGCAGCGCCATTGCCGCCACCGCGGTTGCCCCCAGCCGGTGCCGGCGCGTGCGGCGCGTTCTGCGCCTGCGGTGCGCCGCCGCCCGGATGCGCGTTGCCGTTGACGCTGCTGGCGTGCGAGTCGGCGAGGCGCGGATTCGGACTGGAATGCGTCGTGCCGGTGGCCACATTGGCGGTACGCGCAGGAGTCGGAGTGGCGGTGCGCGCGGGAGTCGGAGACGCGACTATGCGCTGCTCCTTGACCTGGGGCCTGGCAGTTGCCGTTACGGTGGGAGCACGATTCACAGTCGCTGTCGCAGGCGCCCTGCTCGCGGCCGCGGTGTGTTCCCGATGCGCGTTCGCATTCGTGTTCGTGGCTACGGCCGGAGCATGATTCACGGCGGCCGTTGCGGGAGCCTTGGCTGCGACTCCGGTGTGCTCGCGACTCGCGCTTGACTTTGTTGCTGCCGTCACGGCGGGAGCATGATTCGCGGTTCCCGCCGCCGGGGATCTGGTTCCCTCCGCGGTGTGCTGCCGATGGGCGCTTGTTTGCGTGGTCGCCGTTGTGGCGTTCGTCGCAGGAGCCTTGGCTCCGCCGACGCCGTGTTCCGGAACGGCTGCCGACTTGGCCGTGGCGGTTGCGGCGGAACGGCTTGCCGGTCCGGATGCAACAACCTTCGCTGCCGGCCTGGGGGTTGCGACTATCGCTGGGCGACCATGGTTCACCGTCGCGAACTGCGCGCGGTTGCTACGGGCCGCTTGCTGATGTTGCACCTGCGCCGGCGTCGCGAGCCGGTGTTGTTCGTGTTCGACGAGGCGGTCCTGCGCAGTCGGCTGGGCTGCTACGACTCCACTGCCGCCGTTGTAGCTGACGTGGGTGGCGCCTGCGCTACGCACCGGGACAGAGTAGGTGTTGCGGATCGTGGTCCGGTTGACGTTGTTGACCGCGGTGTTGTACACGAACGCGCCGCGGTTCCAGTGCCCGCCCTCGTAGCCTTCGCCGCCGTAACCGAAGCCGTAGTTGATGCCACCATAGAATCCAACGTGGGGACCCCAATAGCCGGCGTGCCAGATGTACGCATCGTCACCGCCGTCCCATCCCCACCAGCCCGGCGTCCACAGCGCACCGATGAAGGGTGCAAACACCCAGGTTCCGGGAACCCAGTAATAGCCGTCGTCACCCCAGGCCCAGTAGCCGGGCGTCCAGATGTAACCCGCCCCTGGACATAGCGGCTGCGCATAGACGGGCAGCACCGGCGGAGCAATGTTGACCGACACGAAAACCGCCGCGAACGAGAGCACCGACGATCCGAATGTCACGAGCGCGAACAGTAACGCGCAAACAGCTGGGCGAGCAAGCAGGTTTCTCATGTCGGCACTCCGCGAATCGACGGCGTCGGATGCCGACAGTTTCTACGCTCGCCCCAGGGTTGCCTATCGGCGCTTGACTGATCTTGCTGTAGGTAGAACGCGCAGGCCGTGTAGGAAGCAAGTACCACCGCATGCGGCTGAGTTCCCCCCAAAGCCGCACCGCACCCACCGCGATCCGCTAGCGGCTGAAGTCGCGAAACCCGGCGGCGCGGGCAAGGTCGGCTTTCACGTCCTCGCGGCTGCGCTCGTAGACGATCTCGCGTCCCATGGCATTGCCGACATAGGCCGCGCCGTTGCGGGTCGGCATCAAGTCGCAGCGCACATTGTGGACGCCTTCCCCGAGCACGACCTGGATCACATTCAAACGCTTGCTCAGGACGACGACGTCGATGGTCTGGCCGCTGCTCGTTACCCGTACCTGGATTTTTTCGTCGTTCACGCAGGGTTCCATTCTTCCCGGCACGGACGCGATCGGCCCGTGACAGGCGGTGGCGAGGCGCACTCGCCTGCGCGAGGCCCCGTGCGGCTGCGATTATGCACCCGGCTTGCGTCGTCGCGCTACGCCGGCTCGTTCCGGGGGCGCCGCACCCGGCATGCAGAGCGCAGGAAGGCCGTGTTGCCTAAACAGTATATATAGTATATTCTACCCGCGTGATGACGGCGTCTGGCTTCTGACTTCTGCAAATGTACCCGCTGGCCAGGACGCGCTCACGCTCCAGCGCTGCACCGCCGGGTAGATCGCGGGGCAGGCCGTCCGGCCTTGCGGCCAAGCGAGCCGTTGCGGCAAAGTACGTCAAGCTGGAAAAGGTGATTCGCGATAGCTTCACGATGCCGGTCGCCGATCACGAGTTGATCGGCGTGCTCAAGAAGCGCTGCATCGAACTGGGAGTCGCCATCAAGAAAAGCGAGCTGCTGCGCGCTGGCCTTGCGGCGTTGAAACAGCTGCCTGACGAGAGTCTGGCCCAGGTGGTGTCCGCGGTCGAGAGCGTGAAGACGGGACGGCCGCCGGGGAAGAAGAAGAAAAAACAGAAGAAAAAGAAGAAAAAGAAGAAAGCGAATCGAGCAAAGGAAAAACGACAATGAATGAGACAACGACATGACGCGCCCCGCGGTTCTTCCGGCGCCAGCAAGCGAGCCGAAGCGGCACGTGACGGTTGGCTCGCAGGTTGTGCTCGACCTGTATGAATGTGCCACGGAACACCTTGACGATGTGGCCTGGGTCAAACACACCCTGGTGAGTGCGGCGCGCGCCGCCGGGGCGACGATCGTGCAGACCGTGTTCCACCAATTCGCTCCCTGGGGCATCTCCGGGGTCGTCGTCATCGCCGAATCGCATCTGGCGATCCACATCTGGCCGGAGAACCGCTACGCAGCCATCGACGTATTCACCTGCGGCGAGAATGTGCAGATGGATGTGGCCTGCGCGTTCCTGATCCGCGAGTTTCGCTCGCAGCGGCCGGTGCAGCGGCGCTTTACCCGGGGCGAGCACATTCTGGCCGATTCCGGCCATTGCACTGCAGTGGACTCCGCGGCCGCCCGGCAGACCGGCGCGAGCGCGCCACGGCGCACGCGCAAGCTCGCCGCGTCCAGCGCCGCCTAGCTCCCTGCGCCGGTCGAGCGCCTACGCCCCGGGCTTAGGTGGGCGGCGTGCCGGCCGGCAGGATCGTGCCCCGTCCTCTGGGGCGCTCAATGCGCAGGCGGAGGCAGCCGCAGGCGATCGGTCCGAGTCGACAGGCTCAGGAAATACGCAGCGCAGCTCACCAGTACGATCCAGAAGCTCGTCGGCCAGTCGGTGAAATAGGCAAGGCCAATGCCGACCCAGGTCTCGGCCACCGCGAGCAGTACCGCCAGCCCGACCCCCCAGCCGACGCGCGCGGTCAGCCGTAGCGAGGTCGCCGCCGGCGCCACCATCAGCGCGAAAACCAGGAGCACGCCCACGATCTGCGCCGCCTCGGCAACCGCAATCGCGACGATCGCCAGGAAGAGAACCGAAACCAGGCGCAAGGAGACGCCCTTCGCGTCGGCAAGTTCGGGCGCGAGCGTGGCAAAAAGGAGCGGCCGCGAAATGAAGCCCAGGGCGGCGAGGCTGACGCCGGTCAAGGCCCATAGAGCCCAGACGGTCTGCGGTTCCACGCCCAGCACGTTGCCGAACAGAATCGCCGTTGCCTGGGTGGCATGCGTTGTATACAGCGCAAGGAACAGCACGCCCATGCCCAGCGCGAGGGCGAGAATGATGCCGACGGCGACATCGCGGCCGCGCAAGCGCTCGCCCAGGAGCCCCATGACGACCGCTGCCGCCACGGTAAAGGCGAGCAGCCCCCACAGGGCGCTCACCCCGATGAGTACCGCGCCCGTCGCGCCGGCAAAGCCGACGTGCGACAAGGCGTGGCCGGCAAAAGTGAGGTTCCGCAGGACGAGAAAATAGCCCACCGCGCCGGCGACCACGGCGACCAGGCCGCCCGCCACGAAGGCAGTGCGCATGAACTCGTAGTCAAACATCGTGACGGTGGGCATCGGCCTCGACGGCCCCGAGGCGCGAGACCACGAGCAGCCGATCGCCCAGGTGCAGGACGTCGATTGGCGACCCGTAGAGCCCGGAGAGCACGGCACTGGTGATGACTTCCTCGACGCTGCCGAGCGCGGCCCGGCCGTGCCCCAGATAGAGGACGCGATCCATGGCGTCGAGCAATGGATTGAGCTCGTGCGCGGTAAAGAGGACCGTGATGCCCTCTTCGCGCTGGATCCGCTTGACCAGGGCGACAATCGCCTGCTGGAAATGCAAATCGAGACTGAGCAGGGGTTCATCGAGCAACAGCAGCTTGGGTTCCCCGAGCAGCGCTTGCGCGAGGAGCAGCCGCTGCAATTCCCCTCCCGAGAGCTCGCACAGGGGCCGCGCCGCGAGCGTCTCGGCCTCGACGGTTGCGAGAACGCGATCGACGTCGCGGCGGCCCGCCGGCGAAGTCAACGCGAGCCCCCAGCGGTCGCCATTGAACGCGCTGGCCACGAATTCCCGGCCGCGCAAACGAAGGTCGGCGACGGACGCGCGCTGCTGCGGCAGATAGCCCGCCGCGCGGTTGCCGCGCGCGGGAGAAGCGCCGAACACCTTCAGCTCGCCCGCCGCGGGGTGCAACAGCCCAAGAATGGCGTGCAGCAGTGTCGTCTTGCCGGCGCCGTTGGGGCCAAACACGCCGATGAACTCGCCGCTCTCGATGGCCATGCTGACCTCCGCGAGGACGACCCGTTGCCCGCGTGCCAGGGTGACTCGGTCCAACTCGATGGCGTACATGTTCAGCGTCCGTCCAGTGCGCGATCGAGCGCGTCGAGCTGCCCCAGCATCCACTCCTGGTAGCGCAGCCCCGGGGGTTCGGTCTCGGTAATGGCGATCACCGGCACGCCGGCCGCGATGGCAATGGTCCGCATTCTCCGGGCCAGCGCCGCAGTGGTTTGGCCGTTGTAGAGGAGCACCTTGACGGCGCGCGTCCGCAAGTCGTTTTCGAAGGCTGCGATCGCCGCGGCGCTCGGTTCGGTGCCATTCATCACGGCGAGCTGAAACGAACGGTTGCGCATCCGCAGTCCCAGGGCGTCCGCCATGTAATCAAAGACGGGCTCGGTCGCCGTCACCGCGGTCCCCGCGTGCCGGGCGCGAAGCGCGACGATCCGCTGCGCGAGCCGTCCCATTGCCGCCTCGAAGAGCGAGAGCGCGTGCGCGTAGTCGGCGCCGCGCTCGGGATCGAGCTTCGTCAAGCGCGCGGCAACGGCCGCGGCCAGCGCGGAGACGGCCGCCGGCTCGTACCAGAGGTGGGGATTGTCGCCGGCCTTCTTGTCGCTGAGCCGGGCCACTTCGATGCTGTCGCGCGTGCTCGAAGCCGACGCGGCGAGGAGCCTCTCCGCCCACGGATCGTAGCCGGCGCCGTTGTAGATGACGAGCTTCGCCTCGGCGATCGCCCGCGCCGTGGAAGCATTGGCTTCGAACTGGTGCGGATCCTGGTTCGGGTTGGTGAGGATGCTCTTGACCGCAACCCGCGGCCCACCGATCTGCGCGACGATATCGCCGTAGACGCTTTCGGCGGCGACAACCTGGATCGGATCGGCGTGGGCGACGGCGCTCGCCACGATGCACGCCGCAACCGCGCCGCCGCGCCAGGGGGTCGTCAGGCTCACCATGGCCGTCGCGGCGCGGATCGTGCGTGGTTGCAGCCGGCGCATCCTGCTGCAGGCGACAGCCGACCGATCAGGTCACCTCGGGTCACGCTAATCCGGATGCTTCATGCCGCAGTACTTGCCGTAGGCGATGCCCTTGCAGGCCTTCGCCAGTTCGGCGTTGCAGGTGCTTTCGTCCTTGCCGGACTCCTGGCACTTCGCCGCGGCCTCATGGGCGGCAGCGATTATCCGGTGGCGCTTGACGTCTTCCTTGGTGTGCTCGGCCTCGAGCGCCGGATCGACCGCGGAGCGCGCGGGCGGCCCCGCTGTCTTGGTGCTCGCCGGATCAGCCGCGACGGCGACTGCCGGTAGCGCTGCAAACAGAAACAATGCGTTCAGGGTCCGCTTCATAAGCTCTCCTTCCTCCACGTCATGCCCGGCGCGCAAGCGTGGCCGAGATGTTTGCCTGCGCCGCGCGCCAGCTGGGTAACAGGGCCGCCAGAGTGGCCGCGAGCAGCGCGGGCAGCAGCAGCCAGAGTTCGTCGACCGAGAACTTCCAGGCGTCGATGGGAAGACTCTCCTGCCGCGCCATCCACCACGCGAGCACCGCAGCCAGGCCGTGCGCGAGCAGCAAGCCGAGCACGCCGCCCAGCACGGCCAGTATCAACGCTTCGAGCAGCAGCATCAGGGCGATGCTCTGCGGACGCGCACCGAGCGTTCGCAGCACGGCGATGTCGTAGGCGCGCTCGTTCAGGGCGTGATAGAGGGCGATGAAAAGAGACAGCGCCGCCGTTGCCAGCACCACGCCCCCAAAGGCACGGATAACGTCCGCTCCCACGCCGATCATGCGAAACAGCCGCGCGGTCTCGTAGGCCGGCGCGGCCGCTTGCAGGTTCGTCTCGGAATTGATTTTGCGCGGCAACGAAACCGCGGCGAGCGGGGTCGCGTATTGCACCAGCAGCACGGTGACCTGTCGCTCGTCCTCGATCACCTTCCTTTCTTCCGGATCGGTGATGTTGCCTTCGTGGACGAACCACACGCTCTGCGAATTGACGAGGACTAACCGATCGAGAACCGTTCCGGTTGGCTTCAGGACTCCTACCACCGTGTAGACCGAATCGCCGTGCACGGGTCCGCCTTCAGCCAAGCCGTGCGACCCGACGAAGCGCTCGCCAAGGCCGAGCCCGGTGCGCGCCGCGACGCTCGCCCCGAATACGGCCTGCATCCGCTCGTGCCACACCTCGCCGGAGGCGAAACTGCCGTGGTAGAGGTCGATGTAGTCCGGCGACGTGCCCACGATCCAGAAACCGCGGAAGCTGTCGGCAATGGAGAGCGGAATCACCCGCCGAATCAGTGGATCCTTGGCGAGCTCCTGCGCGGATTGGAGCGGAATATTGCCGGTGGGCACGTCCAGGTGGAAGATGCCGGCGAGCATCAATTGGATCGGGCTGCCCTTCGCCCCGACGACAAGATCGATACCCTGCGCGTCGCGGTTGAGGCTCTCCCCGACCTGCCCGTTAACGATCAGCACAAAGCCGATTGTGCCGACGCCGAGCGCGAGCAGCAGGATGTTGAGCAGCGTGCCCAGCGGGCGCGCACGCAAATAGCTCCAGGCGAGCTGCAGAAGATTCATGCACCGGTCTCCGCCGGCCGCCGCGGCAAGACGAGCTCGCGCGCGATCTTCGACTTGAGGCGGGAATCGTGCGTGGCAATAACCAGCGACACCGCGTATTGGCGGGTCGCGCCGAGCAACAGGTCGGCGACCGCGACGCAAGCCTCGTCATCGAGATTCGAGGTCGGCTCGTCGGCCAGCAGGAGCTTGGGGTGATTCACCAGGGCGCGGGCGATGGCAACCCGCTGTTGCTGACCGACCGAGAGCTGGTGCGGATAGGCGTCACCGCGCTCGTCGACCCCCAGCGCCTTGAGCATGCCCGCCGCGGCGGTCCGGTCCACCCGGAGCCCGGCAATGCTTTGCGCAACCAGCAGGTTCTGCAGCGCGGTCAGCGTGGGCAGCAGATGGAACTGCTGCAGCACGATGCCGACATGGCGCCCGCGGAAGCGGTCGCGCGCAGACGGCGAGAGCACCGCGAGATCCTGGCCGTCGACAACGACCGACCCGTGCGTCGGCAGCAACAACCCCGCGATCAGGTGCAGCAGCGTCGTCTTGCCGCAGCCGGACGGCCCGGCGACGAGGAGGTTGCTTTGCGGCTCGACCACGAGTTCGTCCACCCGCAGCACGTCCGCGCCACCGTTGTAGCCGAAGCGCAGCTGCTCGAGGCGAATCATCGCGACGCGCGAATCTCCCGTTTGCCGCAGTGCGAGCAGCGCCCGTAGAGAGTCACGTCGTGATGCTCGACTGTGAATCCCCGGGGCGCGAGACGGCGCAGGTTCCCCGGACACCCCGGTACGTCGTAGACGCGGCGACAGCTCGTGCATTGGAAATGATGGTGGTGCGCCGTTTCCCGCATCTCATAGCGCGGACTCTCGCCAGGCAGGGTGATGACCTGAATGGCGCCTTCCGCCACGAGCAGCTTGAGATTGCGATACACGGTGGCCATGCCCAGCGCCCGCACGCCCTCGCGCGCCGCTTCCAGCACCTCGCGTGGCGACAGGGGCCGTTGCGCCCCCTTGAGGGCGGATTTGATGGCGTCACGCTGGCGCGTGGCGCGTTCCATGGCACGCATGCAAAACGGAGCGACGTCCTTGTTGCTTGATACGATAATGATATATCATTCTCAACAATCGAGCGAGCAGGTGCCCTGCCCGATCGCGCCGGTCGCCCCAAAGTGCCCGGTTCGCTACTCTGACCAACGCGCCCGCGCCCCGTGTCCAATCGTATGCCTCGCTCCGGGTCCCTCACGCAGACCACGCTTAAGCAACGCCGCTCCAGGGCACGCCCCTTCCTGTCCCGCGTTGCGGCAACGCTCACGGCGGTCGCGTTTGCGATCCTGGTGTCAGTGGCGGCAACGCATTTGCACATCGGCCCCGACGCCGACGAGGGCTGCGCCGTTTGTGCCGCCGTCATTGGCAAGCTCGAAGGTCCGAGCTCGCCGCCGCTGGCGGTTGCGGCGTGCTCGGGCGCGTATGCCGTGCCACGGGTCCCGGTCGCGCAACGGGACGCTGCCGCGATCCTGGTCGTTCTGCCGCCGAGCTGCGGCCCCCCACACCTCGCATAGCCTAGGCGGTTCGCCAAACCGCCCTCTTGGAAGGTCCGCCGAGGACCCGTGCCGCCTTTTGGCTTGGCGGCACGTCATCGCGATCCGTGTGGAGGAAACAGAATGCCCAAGCTACGTGCGCTGTGGCCATTGGCCGCGTGCGTGATTGCGTCGATGGCAGTGACCCCGCTCCTGGCGGCGACGCTCGTCGGCCGCTTCCAGGATAGCGCCGGCAATCCGGTCGCCGGGATCGTGATCACGCTGCGCGCCGCCGACGGTCATCAGGTCGCCCAGCAGACCACCGACCCACAGGGGTTGGCCAACTTTGCCGACCTTGCCCCTGGCCGCTACACCGTCGAAGCGGGCGGTCCACCCGCAGGCCCGGTCGCGCAGACGATCGAAATCACGGCCGCGCCCAGCGTCAACCTGACCGTCATCGTCCCGGCTCCGGTTCGCATCGCGACCATCCAGGTCACCGCGGCACGCCTGAAGGAAGCGCGAATCGCCCTGTCGCCGAAGATCGGCACCACGGTGTACACCCTCGACCAGGCGCTCGTGGCGGAGTACGGCAGCGGCGACAATGCGCCGATGAACGAAACGCTGCTGCGGCTGCCCGGCATCGCACAGGACTCCAAGGCATCTGGTTCATTGCATGTGCGCGATGAGCATGCCAACGTCCAGTACCGGATCAACGGCATCGCATTGCCGGAAGGGATAAGCGGTTTCGGACAATCCGTCGATAGCCGCTTCGTGGACCGCATTGACTTCGTGACCGGCGCGCTGCCTGCTCAATACGGTCTGCGTACCGCCGGCGTGGTCGATATCGAAGCCAAGGACGGTTCCGCGCCGGGTGGCCGAGTCGGCCTGCTCGGAGGCGGACATGACACCCTTCAGCCGAGTATCGAGCTGGGCGGATCGAAAGGTGGGTTCAGCTACTACGTTGCCGGCAACTTCCTGACCGACGCCCTGGGCATCGAGAATCCGCGGCCAACGCGAAACGCGATCCACGATCGCACGCAGCAGACGCGCGGATTTGCCTACCTTTCCGACGTTGTCGACGAAAGCACGCGGCTCGGCGCGATATTCGGAACCTACCAGGGCAACTTTCAGATCCCCAACAACCCGGACCAGGCCCCGTCCTTCTCGCTCACCGGCGTGAGCGACGTCAATACCGGCTTCAATGCGCGCCCGTCGGCTGACCTCGACCAGCGCCAGCGCGAGGTCAATCACTACGCCATCTTTTCGCTGCAGAAGAGCCTCGGCGCACTGGACTATCAAGTGTCGCTGTCCTACCAGTACTCGAGCCTGCATTACCTGCCGGATACGCAAGGGGGCGACCTCATCTATACCGGTGTGGCCTCCGACGTGTTCCGCTCCAACTCCGCAACCGGCGTGCAGGCCGATGCGTCGTACAAGCTCGCCGACGCGCACACGGCCCGCTTCGGCTTCGCCTACACGCAGCAGCTTACCCGGAGCGAGAACAACGTCAGCGTCTTTCCGGTCGATGCCGCGGGCAATCAAAGCAGCAGCACTCCACAGACCATCGTCGACGATTCGGACAAGCGCGGCAATCTCTCCGGCGTCTACCTGCAGGACGAATGGCGCCTCGACCCGCGGCTGACGCTCAACTACGGGATTCGCTTCGATCACGTCGCGGCGTTCACCAATGAGCACCAGTTCAGTCCGCGGTTGAACGCGCTGTGGCGAGTGACCGATGCGACGGCGGTTCATGCCGGCTATTCCCGGTACTTCACGCCACCGCCGCAGGAGCTCGTGGCCCAGAAGAGCATCGAGCTGTACGCCGGCACGAGCAACGCGCCCGCGGTTCCCGTTTCCGACACCGTCAAGGCGGAGCGCGCCCACTACTTCGACCTGGGAATCGCGCAGACGATTTCACCGCAGCTCACCCTGGGGGTCGACGCCTACTACAAACGCATGACCAACCTCATCGACGAAGGCCAGTTCGGGCAGGCCCTCATCCTGACCCCGTTTAACTATGCCGAGGGTTATATCGAAGGGATCGAATTCTCGAGCACCTATTCGGATCCGATCTGGAGCGGCTATCTGAACCTCGCGATCAGCAAGGGGAAGGGCAAGAATATCGTCTCGGGGCAGTCGCTGTTCGGGGCTGAGGAATTGGCGTACATCGCCGATCACTTCATCTATCTCGACCATGACCAGCGCTATTCGCTTTCCGGCGGCGTGACTTACCGCTTTGGCGCGAACCGCATCAGCGGGGATGTCATCTACGGCAGCGGCTTGCGCAGGACTCCGCCGGGTGCGCCACCGAATTCGGGCAAGTTGCCGAGCTATGCCGCGGCGAACCTCGCCCTTATCCACAACTGGAGAGACACTCCCGTCGGCGAGCTCGAAGGACGCGTCGGCGTGACCAACATCTTTGACAAGATCTACCTGCTGCGGGATGGAACCGGCGTGGGCGTGGGCGCGCCGCAATACGGCGGGCGAAGGACGTGGTTCGTGGCGCTCAGTCACCCCTTCTGAGCCAACGGCCGCCGATGCGCGCCATGCGGCGACTCCCCGAGCCGGCGCGCGTCGCAATCACGACGGCATGCGGTGGGCGTGGATAAGGAAACGCACGTTGACCTGATCCTGCACCTGAATGGCGCCATTGAGGATGGCAAGAGGCACGATTCCGAAACGGGTTTGTTCGAGGGTCACCTGGCCGGTCGCGGTTAGCCGCTCGGCGCCCTGCTCGATCTGCGCCGGGATCCGCACCCTTTGGGTCACCGCGTTGACCGCCACCGAAGCGTCGAGCCAGGTGCCGGCAGCGTCGGTCTCCACGCCCTGGACGGCGATGACCGCGAACGGATGCTCCTCGGCGTGGAACTGCGCGAGCATGTTCGCGCGCGTGCCGGCAACCGCCGCCGCGGTCGGCTCCGAGGTGAACCCCGCCTGGGCGCGCAATTCCGCTTCGTCGACGACCAGCTCGTCGAGGCGCAGATAAAAATCGGCCCGGCCGTCGTTCGGCGCCACATAACCGCGGACGCTGTGACTGGCGATTGCATGATCGTGCCCCAGCTGCGCGAGCGATCCGGCCCGGCGCGCCTCGATGACAACGAGCGATATCTCGGAATCGATGCTGAAAACGGGGCGGCCGCGTGCGGCGGATTGCTCGTAGAAAGCGGCCGGGAACCCGGCGGGCAGCTGTTCCGGGCGCTGCGGCGCCTGCGGGGCGGGAACCGCGCAGGCCGCCAGCAGAGCGCTGCCCACGACAACGAGCACGAACGCCCGCCAGCAGGCGGTGTTTTGGCGTGGGCCCCGGCTCGCCATGGCGGGGTCACGCGGCTGCGAGCACAAGCGTGGCGACGGCCGCGAACAGACAATAGTAGCCAAACCAGTGCCACTGGCTGCGCTCCAGCCAGCGCGACAGCCAACGCAGCGCCGCCAGCGCCGCCAGAAAACTGAGCCCCATGCCGAGCAGGCTCGGCCATGCGACCTGCAGCGCGCTGCCGAGTTGTGTCACCGGGAATTCGTTGGCCTTGTACAGCCGATAGGCTTCCCTGACGATAACGGCCGGCGTGAGGACCACGGCCAGGGCAAAGCTGAAATCCTCGACTCGTGCCTTGTCGATGCCCTTGAGCAGGCCCACCGAGATCGTCGCGCCGGAACGGGAGAAGCCACGAAACGGCAGGCAGAATCCCTGCACCGCGCCTATCCAGGCCGCTCCCCCGGGCGCCAGGGCCCCGCGCCCGGGCGCCCTCGCCTCGCGCCAGCCCGATAGCACAATGAGCGCGCCGACGGTTCCGAGCCCGGCCGCAATCAAGTAGGTGTTGCCGAAGAGGAGCTCCACTTCGGCATGAGCGGTCCCGCGCAACACGATCCGCTCGATCACGAGCATCAGGGCGAGGCCGATGATCCCGGTTATTGCGGTCGCGAGCGCCACCGATCTGGCGAACGCCCAGAACGCCGCTGCCGACGAAAAGTAGCGCTCCCGCCAGCCGGTCCAAAAATAGACGATGACGGCGAGCATGGTGCCGGTGTGGAGCATGACCAGGAGAAAGGTCATCGCCGGGTCCGTTGGATCGAGTCCCATGAGCTTTTCCGCGACGATGACGTGCGCTGAGCTCGACACGGGCAGCATCTCGCAGGCGCCTTGAATAACGGCGAGGATGACGATTTGCAATACGGTCATAGGCGCAGGGCCGGATACAAGCGCATCGCGGTCCGGTAGCGGAGCACGATTCTATCGAAACAGGCGCGTTCGGTCGCGTGGACTCCCACCCGGCCATCGTGGCGCAGCGACCGAGCCCGAACCGGCGGCCCAAACCCGCTCGCTCCTCGCCGTTGCGACAGGTGCGGAAGGGCTCAGGGCCCCGGTTGCGCCGCAGGGCTTTGCAAGTTGGGCCGCCCGTGTCCTGCCGAACGCGCAGCGGCCGATCCAGGCCAAGATGCTGCCACGCCGCTGCAGGATAGGCTGCTGGCGGCGCCGGGTCCGCTTCGGAAAGGTGCACACTATGTGCGCAGGCGAACAGACCCCGGTTGGCTAC
>DASZIB010000041.1:0-36015 GCA_035937415.1 Edaphobacterium sp. (SeqCode)
TTGAGGTTGCCGATGTACTGCGAAAGATTCTCGATGTCCTGGTCGGACAGCGTCGCCGTGATGCTGGTCATGTTGCCGGCGTCGTTGGTGCGGCGCTTGGCCTTGAAGTCCTCGAGCTGCTTCTTGATGTATTGCGGATACTGGCCGGCGACGCGCGGCACATCGTTATCTCCGACGAAGCTGCCCCCGTGGCACATCGGGCAGAGCGCGGCATCGGACGTCTTGCGGCCGGCTTCGACCTTCGCGCCGTCGGCCTGGAACGGGATCGGCAGCGGCTTCTGCGCGGCAAAAAAATTGCCCAGTGCGATCATGTCGTCGCGCGACAGGTTCTGCGCCATCGGCGACATCACCGGATCGCTGCGGCGGCCCTCCTGGAAATCCTTGAGCTCGATGTAGATGTAGCGCCAGGTTTGCCCGGCCAGGATCGGATACGCCGGGTTCTGCGAATTGCCGTCCGGACCGTGGCAGGCCATGCACACCTGCGCTTTCTCACGCGCCGCCGCCATCTGCGCCGCATCCATCTGCGCGCACGCGGGGAACACCGCCGCGGCGAGAACGGCGGCCGCGACAAGCTTGCAGCGAGCAGTCAAGGGCATAAAAAAAACGGCTACCCGGTTTGATCCGGGAAGCCGCATTTTGGTTCGAAGGATGCGGCTACGGCATTGCAAACACGAACACGCTGTTGCCGCGCTTGGAGTCGATCTGTTTGTTGCCGCCCGCGGCGACGGCGACGTATTGCTTGCCGCCCACCATGTACGAAACCGCGGGCGCGTTCACGCCGGCGCCGCAGTTGTACTTCCAGAGTTCCTTGCCGGTCTTCGCGTCATAGGCCTTGAACCAGCCGTTGGCCTCGCCGTTGAACACCAGCTCGCCCGCGGTTGCCAGCACGCCGCCGATGAGCGGCTGTGGCGTCTTCGCCTTCCAGGCGATCTTGCCGGTATCGAGGTTTACCGCCACCAGCTGCCCCCACTGCTCTTCGCTGGGAATGACTGTAAATGCGCCCCCGAGCCACAGCTTGCCACCGGGATAGGGAACCTCCGTGACTTGATAGGTCATCGGCTGGTGCAGGTTCGCCGCGTAGGCCAGACGCAACCCCGGATTGATCGCCAGTGGCGACCATTCGACCCCGCCGTTGGCGCCCGGCAGCATGCGCGCGCCGGCCGTGGTCGGCAGCACCCACATGTTCTCCTGCGGGATCATCGCCTCGGAGAAGCGGATCAGCTTGCCCGTATTGCGCTCGTGGACGTAGATGTGACCGGTCTTGCCGCCATGAATGACGACGTCGACCATCTTGCCATCCTTGTCCTTCGCCTGGGTCAGGATAGGCGGGCTCACCGCGTCGAGGTCCCACACGTCGTGCGCGATGTACTGGAAGTGCCACTTGTAGGTACCCTTGTCGAGGTCGATGGCGACCATCGAATCGGTGTACAGGTTGTCACCGGGGCGGATCGCGCCATACAGGTCGGGAGAAGGATTGCCGACGACGAAGAACACGGTTTTGGTCTTGCGGTCGATCGCCGGTGCCATCCACACGCCGCCGCCGAGTTTCTGATAGAACGAGCTGTCCTTGGCGAACTCCGTCTTTTCGGCGTCGATGTTGCGGTGCATGTCGCGCCCGGTGGCGTCGTTCTTCGCCCACACGCCTTCGTGACCCTTGTCGGGGATGGTGTAGAACGTCCACAACAGGTTGCCGTTGTTGGCGTCGTACGCCTTGACGAAGCCGCGGATGCCGTACTCGCCGCCGTTGGTGCCGATCAGCACTTTGCCGTCGACGACCACGGGTGCCATCGTTTCCGAGTAGCCCTTGTCGGGATCGGCGATCTGCACTTCCCACAGGAGTTTGCCGGTCTTGGCGTCGAGCGCCACCAGCTTGGCATCGAGCGTGCCCATGTACAGCATGCCTTCGGCGATGGCGACGCCGCGGTTGTTGTTGCCGCAGCAAACCGTCACGATCGGGCCGAGCTTGTGCTTGTAGTGCCAGTACTCCTCGCCGGTCGCCGCATCGATGGCATAGACGTGGTTGAACGCCGTGGTGAGGAACATCACGCCGTTGTCGACGATCGGCGCGGTTTCCATCGACTCCAGCACCGCGGTCTGGAACACGAACGCGGGCTTGAGCTTGGCGACGTTCTTGGTGTTGATCTGGTTGCCGGGGTAGTAGCGCGTCTGCTCGTAGCTGCCGTTGGAGTGCAGCCAGTCCTTGCTGTCTTTGGCTGCAGCATCGAGCATCGCTTGCGTGATCGGAGCGAGCGCCGAGCTCATCGGGCGCGCGGTGGTCGTTGCCGCGCCGGCAGTTTCCTGCGCGGCGCCAATGGCCGAGAACCCGAAGGCAAGCACGGACGCCACAGCGGCGCCGGCCAGCCGGACAATGCGAGATGACATGTGATCCTCCTCGAGTGCTGGTATCTTGTTGTCCGCCTGCGGAAGCGCGATGCCGCTCTACCGGGCGCGGTCGCGGGCGGGCGCGGCAGCGTTGCTCCCGCGCGGGTAATCTTTATAGTCGAAAACAAATGCCAATGCAAACCGGTGAGCCACAATGATGCGGCGCACGAGGCCAGAATCGCGCTTCGGATGCGGCGTCGCCTGGCGCGCCGCGGCGGTCTTGTGCGCCGCCGCGGTGCTCGCCTGCGCGGTCGCTTCCGCCCAGGAGCCGAGCGCGAACGTGCGCCTGCTCGCCGCCGCGCGCGCCGGCGACCCGGCCGCCGCGGCCAGGGCGCTCGCCGAAGGTGCCACGCCCAACGCGCGCAACCGCCTGGGTGAAACCGCGCTCGTGATCGCACTCAGGGGCGAGCGGCCCGAGCTCGCGGCGCAGATGCTCGCCGCCGGCACCGACGTCAACCTCGCCGCAGCCAACGGCGTGACGCCGTTGATGGCCGCCGCGCATGGCGGCTACACCGACATCGTGCGCGACCTGCTCGGCCGTGGCGCCGACACCAAGGCCGCTGACCGCCTGCAGAAGACGGCCATGATTTATGCCGCCGGTCAGGGCCGCGCCGCCGTGGTCGTGCTGCTGCTCAAGGCCGGGATCGACCCGAATGCCGTCTACGCGCACGAGCTCACCGCGCTGATGTGGGCCGCCGGCTACGGCCACAGCGATACGGTACGGGCGCTGCTCGACGCGGGCGCGCGGGCGGACTTCAAGGACGACCGCGGCAAGAGCGCGCTCGACATCGCGCGCGAGGGCAACTTTACGGCGACAGTGCAGCTGCTCGAGGCCGCCGCGCGCGGCTAGCGACCCCAGTCGCTGGCGGCTGCGGCGGTGGCGCGGGCCGGCCACGGCCACGGCCAGATGCGGCGAAACGATCCGTCCTGATCGATCACGGCGTGCTTGCCGCTCGCGGCCAGATGCAGCAGGAGCAGGGTGACCAGCAGCCAGCTGTTGCCGAGGTGGACCAGGCTCATCGCGTCCTTGATTGCGGGAGCAGTGGGCGCCCAGGCGGGCAGCGTCAGGCCGAAGAATTTGACCGCGTAGCCGCTGTAAGCCGACCCGAGGTAACCGCTCAGCGGCTGTACGAAAAGGCCGGCGTACAAGAGCCAGTGCACCGTGCGCGCGGCGCGTACCTGCCACAGCGGCATCGGCGGCAGCGCCGGCGGCGGGTGCGTGCCGCGCCACAGCAGCCGGAAGAGCATCAACAGCAATACCGCCATTCCGATCGACTTGTGCAGGTTGTACGCATCGACCCGCGGGCCGGCGGGAAGCTTCGGTATCGCCTGCATCCACCACCCGAACGCGATCATGCCCAGCACGAGGATCGCGATCAGCCAGTGCAGCATGATCGCGGTGGTGGTGTAGCGGGCGGCAGGAGTCGGTTCGGGCCCCGTCACGCCGGCGCTTTCGCGGTCAGCCGGCGCGAGTTGCGATCGTCGCGAAAGACAATGGGCATCGTCTGCGCCCCGGCGGTGCGCGCTTGAAGCACGGCTGCAGTGACCAAATGGTGGTGGGGCGAGAGGTCGCACACCGGGTCGGCGGTGGCCGGGTCGCCGGTCAACAGGTACGCCTGGCACCGGCAACCCCCGAAATCCTTTACCTTTTCCGGGCAGGAGCGGCAGGGCTCCTTCATCCAGGCATCGCCGCGATAGCGGTTGAATCCCTCGGAGTCGTACCAGATCTCCGCCAGGCCGGCATCGCCGACGTTGGGAAAGGCAAGGCCGGGCAACATCCGCGCCG
The DNA here is from genome assembly GCA_035937415.1 of Edaphobacterium sp. (SeqCode). Classification (GTDB taxonomy): domain Bacteria; phylum Pseudomonadota; class Gammaproteobacteria; order Burkholderiales; family Casimicrobiaceae; genus PALSA-1003. The sequence continues at coordinate 4,169 of DASZIB010000041.1, forward strand.
CGTGGCACGGCAGCGCCGTGCCGTCCGGCGTGACGGTCAGGAACACCGAGCCCCAGCCGTTCATGCACGCCTTCGGCCGGTTCTCGAAATAATCCGGGACGACGAAGAACACCCGCATCCTGTCACCCACCCGGTCGCGGAAGCGGTTGGTTACCGCCTCGGCCTGCACCAGCTGCTCGCGCGTGGGCAGCAGGCGGTCGCGGTTGAGATGGCCCCAGCCGTAATACTGCGTATTGGCGAGCTCGACATACTCGGCGCCCAGCGCCTCGGCCATCTCCAGGATCTGGCCCACGTGGTCCACGTTGAGGCGGTGGATGACGACGTTGAGCACCATCGGGTAGTCGTGTTCCTTGATGAGCCGGGCGATTTTCGATTTGAGCTCGAAGGTGCGGGTGCTCGACAGAAAGTCGTTCAACTCGCGGGTCGAGTCCTGGAACGAAAGCTGGATGTGGTCGAGCCCCGCATCCTTGAACGCGCGCAACCGCGCTGCGTTGAGGCCGACGCCGGAGGTAATCAGATTCGAGTAGTAGCCAAGCTGGTGCGCCTCGGCGATGAGCGGCTCCAGATCGTCGCGCACCAGCGGCTCCCCGCCCGAGAGCCCGAGCTGGACTGCCCCCAGCGCCCTCGCCTCGCGCAGCACGCGCAGCCATGCTTCCGTGTCGAGCTCCGGGCCCTGCGCCGTGTAGTCCAGCGGGTTGTAGCAGAACACGCAGTGCAGCGGGCAGCGGTAGGTCAGCTCGGCCAGGAGCCAGCGCGGGCCGGAAGGCCGCGGCACGCTATTGCCCGATGCTGATCCAGCCGCGCTCACGGGCCACCTGCAGAAACTGCAGAACATCGGCGCGCAATTCCGCGCCCGGAAATTCCGCTTCGAGCTCGTGCAGCAGCGCATCGACGCTCTTCTGTCCGTCGATGCGCTTCATGATCTCGCCGGCACTGCCTGAAAGCTTCACCATTCCCTCCGGATAAAGCAGGACCCAGGCTGCCTGGGCCTGTTCGTACTGTAACCGGAACTGGCGCGCAATCCGCGGGGCCTCCTCGGGCCGCAGCGGGACATCACTCGCCACGCTCGCCCCCGGGGAGCCCATAGGCGGTCTGAATCGCGTCGAGCATCGACCATAATACGTCGAGTTTGAACTGCAGGACTTCCAGAGCGCGCTCCTGCCGCTCGCGGCTGTCGCAATATTCAAGCGTCAGCGCAAGCCCGTGCGCCACGTCCCGCTTCGCCAGCACCATCCGCTCCCGGAAATAGGCCAGTCCCTGCGGGTCGATCCACGGGTAGTGCTGCGGCCAGCCCGCGAGGCGGTTCTTGTGGATCTCGGGCGCAAACAACTCCGTCAGCGACGAGCACACCGCCTCCTGCCAGGGCCGGGTGCGCGCGAAGTTGACGTAGGCATCCACGGCGAAGCGAACACCGGGCAGCACGTGCTGCAGCGAGGTGATTTCGTCCCGGCGCACGCCGGTCGCAACGCCCAGCCGGATCCAGGCCTCGATGCCCCCTTCGCTGCCCTCCTTGCCATCGTGATCGACGATGCGCTTGATCCACTCGCGGCGCACCTCGCGCACCGGGCAGTTCGCAAGGATGGCCGCGTCCTTGAGCGGAATGTTGATCTGGTAGTAGAAACGGTTGCAGACCCAGCCGCGAACCTGCTCGGGCGTGCAATGGCCAGCATTCATCCGCACCTGGAAGGGGTGGTGGCTGTGATAGCGATCGCCCTTGGCGAGCAGCTGCCGCTGAAACTCGTCCCTGCTCCAGGAGTGCCTGGCCGCGGTATCCATCGGTCTACAGGACGATGTCCATTCCGTCGTGCGCCACTTCGATCCCGGCTGCTGCGAGCTCGGCGCGCTCGCGGGAATCCTCGTCGAGAATCGGATTGGTGTTGTTGATGTGAATGAGGACCTTCCGCGGGTGCGGGTAGGCGCCGAGTACCTCGATCATGCCTCCCGGCCCCGACAGCGCCAGATGCCCCATCTCCTGCGCGCGCTTGCCGGAGATCTGCAGGCGGATCATCTCGTCGTCGCTCCAGAAAGTCCCGTCGACGAGCAGGCAGTCCGCCGTGGCGAAGATCGGGGCGAGCTGCGGCTCGAACGCTCCGAGTCCCGGCGCGTAGAAAAGCGTCCGGCCGCTCGCCTCGTCCCGCACCAGGATGCCGACATTGTCGCCCTCGCGGGGCTGCTGCCGGTGCGGCGAGTACGGCGGCGCCTTGCTCACCAGCGCCAGCGCGCGAAATTGCAGCCCGCTCACGCCGTCGATACGGAAGCCTGCCTCCGGCCCGGTGCCCATCCGCTGCCAGTCGATGCCGCAATAGTGCTCGAGCAGCTTGAACACGGGATTGCCCGTCGTCAGATCCTCGCGCACGCTATCGGTTGCGTAAACGCGCAGCGGCTTGCCTTCACGCAACATGAGCAGGCCGGTCGTATGATCGATCTGGCTGTCGACGAGCACCACGCCGACGATCGCGGTGTCGCGCACCGCGCGCGCGGGTTGCAAGGGCGGGAAACCGCGTAGCTGCGCGAGTATGTCCGGCGAGGCGTTGCACAGGACCCAATTGCCGCCGTCGGCGCTTACCGCGATCGAAGACTGGGTGCGCGCGCGAGCGTTGATCCGTCCCTGCCGCAAACCATCACAGTTGCGACAGTTGCAGTTCCACTGTGGGAATCCGCCCCCCGCGGCCGAGCCGAGAACGTGGACGATCACGCGCGCGGGCAGATAATCGGGCCTCCCCGCCGTCCCGCAACCGGCGAGAGCCGCGTGCCTTTAGTTCGCTTCAGGCACTGCCGAGGAGTGCCACAGCCAGCAGCGCTGGCCGCGGTATCGCGTCAACGTGTTGCAACGTACATCGTGATTTCGAAGCCAAACCGGATATCTTCGAATTCAGGTTTCGTCCACAGCATGGTTAACCCCAATGGTGGTTCAGTTGCCGATCGGACCGGTACCGCAACGACCATTATATTTCACGGCGTGCAGTTCGCAAGCCCGTCGAGCGGCCGGGCCGCCGAGCGCCTCCCTGCCCCAGCCAAGCTGTTTAGGCGGTGCTATTGGCTGCCCGGCCCGGGCGCCGAGGCAGGTGCCGGAGGGGCCGGCGACCGAATGAGGTAGCATTAGCCGGTCGCGCGGGTGGCCCAGCGCAGGATCGTGGGCTGAAACTCCGGCGCCCACTGCCAAAGGTCCGCCCGATGCTCGCTCGCCTTGCCGCCGGCCTAGCGGCCGTCTTAAGTGGTGCCGCCCTCGCCGCGCCGCTCGCCTACGTTCCCAACGAGGGTTCGGCCAGTGTCTCGGTTGTCGACACCGCGAGCGACCGGGTCGTCCGCACCTTCAAGGTCGGCACCAAGCCGCGCGGCGTCGCGGTGGCGCTCGACGGCAAGCGACTCTACATCAGTGACCAGACGAGCAACTCGCTGCTGACGGTCGACACGGCGACCGGCGAAACGGTGAGCCGCACGCTGCTCGGCGACTCGCCCGAGGGCATTTACCTTTCCGCCGATGGCAAATGGCTTTCCGCAGCGATCGAGGAGAACAACCAGGTGCTCCTGATCGACACCGCGACCGGCCAGGTCGCGCGCCGCCTCAGTATGCGCGGCAAGAACCCCGAGCACGCGGTGTTCAGCCCCGATGGCAAGTGGCTCTACGTCAGCAGCGAGGAAGCCGACAGCGTCGATATCGTCGATTTGACGCAAGACAAGGTGGTGAAGTCGGTCACCGTCGGCGATCGGCCGCGCGGCATCGGTTTCCTGCCGGACAGCACGCGCGCGTACGTTGCCGCCGAAAACGCCGACATGGTCAATGTCTTCGACGTGAGCAGCGGCGAGGTCATCGCGCGCATCAAGGCGGGAAGCCGCTCCAACGGCGTGACGATGCGTCCGGACGGCAAGCGTGTCTATGTCAGCTCCGGCGGCGAGGGCAGCGTACAGGTCATCGACACGGCGACCAATGCCATCATCGCCAAGGTCGCGGTCGGCAAGCGCCCCTGGAACATGGCCATCACGCCCGACGGCAAGAAACTCTACGTCGCATGCGGGCGCTCCAACGCGGTCGCCGTCATCGACACCGAGACGAACACCAAGATCGCAGAGATCCCCGTCGGCGAGTTGCCCTGGGGCGTCGCGATCCGCTAACCCTTGGATCCGCGTCGCGCCCTCCCGCGGGGTCATCGGGGCCCCGGTTCGCGCGCGTTCGCCTGCCTGCTTGCGCTCGTCGCCCCCAGCGTCGAGGCCGACAACCCGGCCGAGGTCTTCGAGTTGCCGTCGGTCGAGGTCATCGGCACGACGCCCCTTCCCGGGCTCGGTACGCGGCTTTCCGATGTGCCGGCCAACGTGCAGAGCTTCAGCCGGCGCGATTTCGACCGGCAGCGGCCGCTCGGGCTCACCGATTTCCTTGGCGCCAACGCCAACAGCGTTACCGTCGGGGCGGCACAGGGCAACCCCTTTCAACAGGACATCAGCTTTCGCGGCTTCCTTGCCTCGCCGCTGCTCGGCGCAGCACAAGGCCTGTCGGTATTCCAGGATGGCGTGCGGATCAACGAAGCCTTCGGCGATGTCGTCAATTGGGACCTGCTGCCGCAATCGGCGATTTCCAGCGTGCAGCTCATCCCGGGGTCGAATCCGGTGTTCGGGCTCAATACGCTGGGCGGCGCGCTGGCGATCTACACCCGCAGCGGTGCGCAGTATCCCGGCGCTTCCGCCGAACTCACCGCCGGCTCGTTCGGCCGGAAGGGTCTCGAGGTCGAGTACGGCGGCGCGGCCGGGCCCCTGGACTACTTCGTCACCGCCAACTTGTCCGACGAGCACGGCTGGGCGGAGCACAACCCCAGCCGCGTCAAGCAGCTCTTCGGCAAGCTGGGTTATCAGGACGATCGCACCGATTTTGACTTGAGCCTCACGCTCGCCGACAACACGCTCCAGGGAACGCAGACGCTTCCGACCGCCTGGCTCGATACCCCGCGCCAGGCCTACACGTTCCCGGACAGCAACGAAAACCGGCTCGCCTTTGTGACCGCGAAAGGCAGCCGCTTCCTGAGCGAGAGCGTGTTGCTCGCCGGCAATGCCTACTATCGTCATTACCGCAACAGCAACCTCTCCAGCAACGTCAACAACGACTACGGCAGCATCGACCCCGGGACCGGCTTGCCGCAAACCAACGAGGCGAGCAACGACCAGTCCGCGATCGACCAGACGAGCTGGGGCACCGGACTGCAGCTGACATTGACCGGTGATCTGGCCGGCCGGCGGAACCAGTTGACCGTCGGCGCGAGCGGCGACTTCGGCGCGACGGGATTCACGCAGCAATCGCAGCCCGCCACCTTCGGCCCTGGGCGCGACACCATCGGCACGGGCGCGTTCGCGGCGCAAACCGATGTCGGCAGCACGAACCGTTACCTGGGCCTCTATTTCTTCGACGCGCTCGCACTCGCCGAGCCGTGGACACTGACGCTTTCGGGCCGCTACAACTACGCCCGCATCGGCATCGCCGATCGCGGTGGCAGCGACCCTGGCCTCGACGGCACGTACACGTTCGTCCGCTTCAACCCGGCAGTGGGGCTGAACTTCAATCCTTCGCCTGAGCTGACGACTTACGCGGCGTACAACCAGGGCATGCGGGCGCCCACGCCGATCGAGCTTACCTGCGCGAACGCCGCGGCGCCGTGCAAGCTGCCCAACGTCTTCCTCGCCGATCCGCCGCTGCAGAAAGTCGTTTCAAGAACCATCGAGGCCGGCGCGCGCGGACGGATCGGCAGCGCTTGGCAGTGGTCCGGTGCGATCTATCGCACGGATCTGGAGAATGACATTCAGTTCATCGCCAGCGGCAACGGGGCGGGCAACGTCGGTTTCTTCCAGAATGTCGGCCCGACGCGCCGGCAGGGGCTCGAACTGACCGGAATCGGGCATTGGGGCGCGCTCATGCTCATGCTGCGCTACAACCACAGCGAAGCGACTTTCCGCTCAAGCTTCGCCGCGGCCAGCCCCAACAACTCGACCGCCGACCCCAGCGGCGCGATCGCGGTCAGCGCGGGCAGTCGCATTCCGGGGCTGCCGGAGGATTCCGCCAAGCTGCGCGTCGAATGGGACAGCGGCGAGCGCTGGGTGCTCGGCGCGTCGGTCGTCGGCGCGTCCAGGCAGTACGCGCACGGCGATGAAAACAACCGCGACCGCCATGGCCCGGTGCCCGGTTACGCGGTCACCAACCTCGACGCGCAGCTTCGGTTGACGCCGGCGCTGCAGCTGTTCGCCAACCTCGGCAATGTGTTTAACCGCCAGTATCAGAACTTCGGGCTGCTCGGCTCCAACGCCTTCACCGGCCCGGAGCGAGCCTTCGGACCGGCATTGGGCATCGCGCCGGCGCCAGAACAGTTTCGCGGGCTTGGCGTGCCGCGTGGATTCTGGATCGGGCTGCGCTATGGCTTTGGCAACACCGGTCGCGGCGATTGAATGATAATGAACGTCGCGGGCGCAGCAGCGGCGCCCGCGCATCGCGATCGATGACCTTCAGCCGCCGCAATTTTCTGCACACGCTCGGTGGGCTCGCGCTCTCCGCGCTGCCGCCGGCCGCGCAGCCGGAGCCTGGCGCCGGCATGCAGGGGCCCGGCGCCGGCTGCGGCACCGGTGCCTGGGGGCCGCCGCTCTTCGTTCCCGGCGACCGTGGCTTCTTCGGACGCCTCGAGCCGGACGCTTCGACGCTCACCTTGCGGGCGCGTCGGCTGCAATCCGGCGAGTTGGGCGCGACCGGTCTAGCGCAGGCGTATTTCGCGCGCCATCAGGAGCGGGAGTTCCTCAATCCGACCCTGGTGCTGCGGCAGGGGCAGCGCGTCCGCATCGCATTGGAGAATGGTCTCGACGAGGCGACGATTGTGCATTGGCATGGGCTCGCCGTTGACACGCTGAACGACGGCGCGGGCATGCCGCTCGCCGCCCCCGGCGGGCGCTACGCCTACGACTTTGCCGTCCGCAACCGCGGTGCGCTGTACTGGTATCACCCTCACCCGCACGGCTTGACGGCGGGCCAGGCCTATCGCGGCCTGTTCGGACTGCTGGAGATCACCGACGACGACGAGGCGAAACTGCGCGCGGCGCTCAACCTCGTGCCTGGCCGCAGCGAAATTCCACTGGTGCTGCAGGACCGCCGCGGCGCCGATTATCTCGCCTCGGCAGCCGATCGCATGCATGGCTATGTCGGTGATGCGGTGTTCGTCAACGGCGCCGCGTGCCCGTATCTCGACGTGGCGACGCGGCTGTACCGGTTCCGGATTCTCAATGCCTCCAACGCGCGGACCTATCGCCTCGGTTGGCGGACCGCATCGGGCGCGCCGGTGCCCTTCACGCTGATCGGCAACGACGGCGGCCTGCTGCCGGCCCCGCGCACCTGCGACGAGGCATTCCTCGCCACCGCCGAGCGCCTCGACGTGTTGCTCGACCTGCGCGATCTCGACCTCGGCGAAACGCTCGTCCTGGAGACGCGCAGCTTCGAGCCGATGCACATGGAGATGGCCGGCATGGCCCCGGCGGCAGCCGATCACAGCGCGATGGGTCGCGACATGACTGCAATGTCAGCTGCGGCGACCGACCACGGCGCAACGGATCACGGCGACAGCTTCCCGGAGGGCGCGCCGCGCGCCCTGCTGCAGTTGCGCGTGCGCGAGAAGACCGCCTATACCGCCAGCATCCCCGTGCAGCTGGCCAAGGTCGCGCCGCTTGACGTAGCGAAAGCCTCGGTGCGGCCGCTGCGACTTGGCTTTGCCAAGGGCGAATGGCGCATCAACGATCGCGTGTTCGCGATGGGCGAAACGCCGCTCGAGGTCAAACGCAATACGGTGGAGACCTGGCTTGTTCGCAACTATTTCAACAGCATGCCGCACGCAATGCACCTGCACGGCTTCGCCTTCGAGGTCCTCGCCCGCGAGACGAGCCCGGAGCAACTCCTGCCACTGAAGATCGACGACCGCGGCCGCCTGGCCACGGACCTCGGACGCAAGGACACCGTGCTGGTCTGGCCGGGTGAGAGCGTGAAGCTTGGCATCGACTTCAGCTGCCCCTTCCCAGGCCCCCAGACCTACCTGTTCCATTGCCACAACCTCGAGCACGAGGACGGCGGCATGATGCTCGGGGTCAAGGTCACCTAAAGGGCGGTCGGCAGCTGGCCACTTTCCGTATTGTGGCCTACAATGGGCCGCATGAGCGACCCTTCCCTGGCGGTCGCGGTCCGCGCCGCCCGCAATGCCGCCGCCGTGATCTCCGACGCAGCGCGCGATCTCATACGCCTGCCCACCTCGTCGAAGGGGCACGCCGCGCTCGGGTCGAGCGCGGGTGCCGAAGCGACCAACGCCATCGCGACGACGCTGGCGGCAGCCTTTCCCGATCACGCGATCTTCGCTGAGGATGGCGGCGCGGCCACGGCCGGCAATCCGGACTCGACCTGGCGCTGGTTCGTCCACGCTCTCAGCGGCGGCGCCAACTTCCTCCATAGCTACCCCTATTACGCGATCTCCATCGCCTTTGCCCACGGCGCGGAACTCACGCACGCGGTCGTGCTCGATCCGGTCCGCGACGAGCTCTTCACCGCCATCAAGGGCCGCGGCGCGCTCCTCAATGGCGTCGCGCTGCGCGTGTCGGGCTGCACCACGCTCGAAAATGCATTGGTCGGAACGGGTTTCGGCGTGTCCGAGAGCGAAGCGCTGCCAACCGATCTGGAGCTCTTCACCGCGGTGACGGCGCGCTGCGCCGGCATCCGCCGCGGCGGGGCGTGCGCGCTCGATCTGGCGTACGTCGCGGCGGGCCGGCTCGACGGATTCTGGCTGCTAAGCCGCAAGACGCGGGATGTGGCCGCAGGCGCGTTGCTGGTGCGCGAGGCCGGCGGCCGCGTCGGCAACTTTGCCGGCGGCAGCGACTGGTTGCGCGGCCACGAAGTGATCGCAGCCGCACCGGGCGTTTTCAATGCCCTGCGCGAGGCGATCGGTTCAGTCCTGCACTAGCCGCTCTCCTTCCCGGCCAGCACCACGCGCTACCGGTGCCGCGCGGCGGGTATCTCCGGATGGGTCGGCACGCGGTCCTTCTAGCCCGTCGGTGGCAGCGCGTCGAGCGCGGCGGCGACTTGCTCGGCGATGAGTGCCGACACCCTTTGGTTCGACTCGCGCGTGACCCCGGCGATATGCGGGGTCAGGAGCAGGTTCGGGCAGCCGGCCAGCGGTGTGTCCGCCGGCAACGGCTCCGCAACGAAAACATCGAGCGCGGCGCCTCCGAGGCGGCCGGCCTTGAGCGCCGCGGCGACGGCGGCCTCGTCGACGATGCCCCCGCGCGCAGTGTTGACGAGGATCGCGTCGCGTTTCATCAACGCGATCCTGTCGGCGTCGATGAGACCGCGCGTGACGGCGGTCAAGGGAACGTGCAGCGTGACGACGTCGGCCTCGCGCAGCAGCTCGTCGAGGCGGCGCGGCGCGGTGTGCTGCTCGGCCCACACCGCGGCTGCCGCAGGAAGTTCGGTATCGCAGCCGATGACGCGCATGCCGAGCGCGCGCGCGAGTCGCCCGGTGTGCTGGCCGATGCTGCCGAAGCCGATCACGCCCAAAACCTTGCCGGCGAGCTCGCGGCCCTCGCCGAGCGTCCCCCGCGGCCAGCTTCCCTCTGCGACCGCGGCCGTGCTGCAATAGGCGCCGCGCAGCAGCAAGAACGTCGCGGCGATCACGTACTCGGCGACCGCGAGCGCGTTGGCTCCGGTGGCGGGAATGACCTGGATGCCGCGTGCGGCGCAGGCCGGAAGATCGATGTTGTCCAGACCGACACCCAGCCGCCCGAGCACACGCAGCCTGGCAGCCGCGGCGATGAGCTCGCCATCGACCCGGGTCCGGTTGCGCACGACTAGCGCGTCGACCGCACGGACCGCGGCGAGCAGCTCGTCCCGGTGGTCGACAAGCCCGGCATCGTAGGTCGTGGCGAACCGACGCCGCAGCGTCCCGACGGCCGCTTCGTCCATGAACTCGGCGATGAGCACGCGCATGCGGCGCTTTCCACGCGCGAGCCTAGCTCTGCATGCCCCAGCGGCGCACCGTTCGCGTCTCGACGGTGCGGAAAATCCCGTTCTCGACCGCAAGCCCGATGACGATCACCGTCAGCAGGCCGGCGAAGACGCTGGGGATCTCGAGCTCGTTCTTGTTCTCATAGATGAACCAGCCCAAGCCACCGGACCCCGAGGAGACCCCGAACACGAGCTCCGCCGCGATCAACGTCCGCCACGCAAACGCCCAGCCGATCTTGAATCCGGTGAGGATCGACGGAAATGCGGCGGGGATCAGTATCCTGCCGACGTATGGCAGGCCGCGCAGGCCGTAATTGCGGCCGACCATGCGCAGCGTGTTCGACACCGACAGAAAGCCGGAGTGCGTGTTGAGCGCGACCGCCCACAGCACCGAATGGATGAGCACGAACACGATGCTCCCCGTTCCGAGCCCGAACCAGATAAGGGCCAGCGGCAAGAGCGCGATCGCCGGCAAGGGATTGAACATCGAGGTCAGCGTCTCGAGCAGGTCGGTGCCGATGCGCGAGCTGATGGCGACAACGGTGAGCACGCCGGCGAGCACGATACCGGCCGCATAGCCCAAGAGCAGGATCTTGATCGACGTCCACGCCCTGGCGAGCAGCGCGCCGTGCACCATGCCGTCAAACAACGCGGCGAGCGTGGCGCCGAACGTGGGGAAGAGCAACGGATTGTCGAGCCATCGCGCGTAGAGCTCCCAGGCGGCAGCCAGCGCGAACAGAAGAAAGAGCTTGCGCACCGCGCCCAGGTTGTAGACCCGCTCCCAGGTCGACAGTGGTTTCGCGATGACGCCGAACTCGGTGGCGGCGATGGGCTGGCGGTAGACGTCCGCACGTTGCGGCGAAGGATCAGACATGGGTCGCTACCTCCGTGCCCTCGACCGCATCGGCGAAGAGCATGTCGTGGATTCTTCTTTCCAGTGCCTGCGCCTGCGCGGCGTCGCCATGCCCGCGCTCGAGGCTGTTGATCTCGGCCTTGACCTGACCCGGGTGCGGCGACAGCAGCAGTATCCGGCTGCCAACGGTGATCGCTTCGGCGATCGAGTGCGTTACAAACAGCACGGTGAAACGCGTGTCGTCCCAGAGCGCAAGCAACTCGTCCTGCATCTTGCGCCGCGTCAGCGCGTCCAGGGCGGCGAACGGCTCGTCCATGAGCAGGATGTCGGGCTCCATCGCCATGCCGCGGGCGATGGCGACGCGCTGCTTCATGCCGCCGGAGAGCGTGTGCGGGAACGAATCGGCGAACGGCGCGAGGTTGACCTTGGCGATGTACTCGAGTGCCTTGTCCTCGGCGACCTTGCCGGCGAGCCTGCCCGACGCGACCAGCGGGAACATGACATTCTCCTTGACGGTCTTCCACGGCAGCAGCTGATCGAATTCCTGGAACACCATCATCCGGTCCGGGCCGGGACGCGTGACCACCTGCTCCTTCAACCGGATCTCGCCCTCGACCGGACTCAGATAGCCGCCGACCGCTTTGAGCAACGTCGATTTGCCGCAGCCGGAGGGGCCAAGCAGGATGAAGCGATCGGCGGCATAGACCTGGAAGTCGACGCGATACGTCGCCGTGACCAGGTGGTCGCGCGTCTTGTATTGGAGCGTTACGCCGCGAACGTCGAGGATCGGTGCCGCCGCTTCGGCCATGTGGGTCCGGCTGGGCTCGGCGTCTACGCTTGCCAGGGCAGCCGCTCGAGGTCGACGTTGCCGCCGGAAAGGATGATGCCGACCGTCGCGTCGCGAACCTCGAGCGTGCGCTCCAGCAGGCACGCCAGCGGTACCGCCGCCGAGGGTTCGACCACGAGCTTCGCGCGCTCCCAGAGCAGGCGCATGGCGCGGATGATCGCCGCCTCGCTGGCGATCCCGATCGCATCGACGCCGCCACGGATGGCGCCGAGCGTCCGTGGTGAAAGCGTCGTGCGCAGGCCATCGGCGATCGTCGTCAGCGCGGGCAGCGGCTCGACCTTGCCGGAATGGAAGCTGCGCGCGGCGTCATCGGCGTTGGCGGGCTCCGCCCCGAAAACCCGGCGCTTGCGATCGAGCGCGCGGACCGCGATCGCGGTGCCGGAGAGCAAGCCGCCGCCACCGACGGGTGCGATCACGATCTCGACCTCGGGCATCTGCTCGAGGAGCTCCAGCGCGGCAGTGCCCTGCCCCGCGATCACGCGCGGGTCGTCGAAAGGATGCACCAGCGTCGCACCGGTCTCGCGCTCGATTGCGGCGCAACCGGCATCGCGCGCGGCGAGTGTCGGCGCGCAGAGGCGAACCATGGCGCCGTAGCGACGCACGTTCTCCTGTTTGACCTTGGGCGCGTTCTCCGGCATGACGACGAAGGCGGCGATGCCGCGCCGGGCGGCAGCGTACGCCAACGCCGCGCCGTGATTGCCCGAGGAATGCGTCACCACGCCGCTCTGCGCCGCGGCCTCGGCAAGCGAGAAGACGGCATTGGTCGCGCCGCGCGCCTTGAATGCCCCGGTTCGCTGCAGGTTCTCCGCCTTGAACACCAGACGCGCTCCGACTTCGCTGTCGAGCGAACGGCAGCTGAACAGCGGCGTGCGGTGCACGTGCGGCGCGATGCGCGCCTGCGCGGCCCGTATCGCCGCGAGATCGGGCAGCGCGAGCCCTTCTGCCGTGGCTGCCGCGTCTCCCATCAGCTGCCGGGAAGCGCGTGAACGTTTGGAAAGAACAATTCCCGCCACGAGCCGGGCTTCACCTTGATCGCGCCGGTCTTGTACATGAAGTCGGCGTATTTCATGACGTTCTGCGGCGTGGTCGTGAACACGACCTGCGGATCGTTGAGCATCCGTTCGATGTTGTCGACCGTATCCTTGTCCTTCGAAATACGCAGGTACGCCTCGGCAGCCGCGCGCTTGTCGCGGTTGATCGCTGCCTCCGCCTCGTCGAGAGCTGCCACGAAGGCCGCGTAGAGCTTGGGGTTCTCGGAGCGGAACTTGGCGCTCGTCCAGACGACGTTGAAGGTCACCGCGCCCCCCATGACCTCGTAGTTGTTGAGCACCAGGTGCATCCCAGGCCGCGCGAGCTCCTGGTATTGGTACGGCGGCGAGCCGAAATGGGCGTTTATCTCCGACTGCCCGGAGAGCAACGCCTGCATCGCGTCCGGATGCGCCATCGAAACGGTCAGCGCATCGAGCCGATGCACTTGCCCGACGCCGAACGCCTGCTCGACTGCCATCTGCAGGGCGAGTGCCTGCACCGAAATCTTGGCTGCGGGCAGCGCGATCCGGTCCTTGTCCGAGAAGTCGCTGACGGTCTTGACCTGCGGATCGCGCGTGACCAGGTAGAGCGGCATCGAGTTGAGCGCGCCGACACCGCGAATTTCGAGGTTGCCGCGGGTGCGTGACCACAGTATGACCAGCGGGCCGACGCCGCCCGACGCGATTTGCAGGCTGTCCGATAACAGCGCGTCGTTCATCACGTTGCCGCCCGCGAAGGTCGCCCACGTCACCCTGACGTCGATCCCGGCTGCCTTGGCGTGCTTTTCGATCAGGTTGCCGTCCTCCATCAGCATCAGCGGCAGGTAGCTGATGCCATATTGCTTGGCCACCTTGATTTCGGCGAGCTCCGCGCGCGCAAGCGGCGGCAGCGCGAGCAAAGCGGCGGCGCAGAGCATTGCTGCCGGTCGCGGGAACCACGGGCGCGGCATGCGTTTCTTCTCCTGGACGGGTCGGACTGCCGCGATTATCGCACCGCCGTCGGGGCGGTCACGCGCTTTCGTAGCGCCGCGTCAGCACGAATTCGCGATGTCCCGGCGCCTCGGCCCGCGGTCAGCCGGCCGTTGGCGGTGCGGAACATCATGTCGGGCAGCTTGTCGCCGGCCTGATCCATCGTGATCTCGCGTTGCAACAGCCCCGACGTGTCGACGTCGTTATGCTCGCTCATCGTGCGCACCGTGCGCGGGTTGGCGCAGATCTTGATCACCGGCAGGTTCGGGTTGCCGGTGATCACCTGCCCACTGCTGCCTTATTAGCTGCGCGGAAAGCCCAAAGCCATTGGCACCCGCGCACGGCACAAGCCAGTCGCGGAACTGGTTCCTCGAAGCGGAATTACCAGGCGATCCACGCGACCGAGGCAAGCGAATTGCGCTGCCGGGCGGGCGGCGACGTCGCGCAGCGCCGCGGCCCGTTGGCGAATTGTGCCGCACACATTGTGCTGGACTTTTCTATGCATTCGTCATACATTGCCGCGGGTGTGGGCCCGTCGCTGGTCGTGATCGGGCGGCGCAGTCCGGCGGTCCGCATCGCCATCACGTCACGGCTGAATCCCGCGCATCTTCCATTAGGAGCAATCAATGACAAAAAGCTCACGCGTAAAGTCCCTGCTCGTCTCGGCAAGCCTAACGCTTATTGCGCTTGCCCAGACGAGCGTCTTGGCTCAAAGCTCGGTTAGCGCGACCGCGGCCGCCGTAAAACCGGTTGCTAATCCCTGTCCGCGCTTCGCCGCAGGTAGCGTAGTCCAGCAACCACCCGCCCTGCTGAGTCACGACGGAGTGCTGAGCGTCCAGTTCTCCTATCAAACCAGGGTAGATGCCGCCGGGAGAACGCTATTTTGCTTCATGACGCCCGATGGCCTGGAGAACCCCACTCTGCATGTCAATGCGGGCGATCATCTGCTGGTCACCGTCACCAACAATACGCCAGCGCAGCCCTTGACGATGTCCCTGGACCCGCCCAACTGCGGGGCCACGATGATGGGAAATTCCTCCCTCAATATTCACTATCACGGTACCAACACCTCACCCACCTGCCAACAGGATGAAGTGATCAAGACCGTGATCAACTCGGGCGAAACGTTCCAGTACGACGTTGCCTTCCCGGAGAATGAACCGCCGGGGCTTTACTGGTACCACCCGCATATCCACGGGATCGCTGATCGGGCCGTTCTGGGCGGCGCCTCCGGAGCCCTGGTCGTCGCTGGGGTTGAAAATATGCAGCCGGCCGTGTCGGACCTGCGGCAGCGTATTCTGGTCATCCGTGACCAGCCCCAGCTCCAGGGGCTGACTGAGGGGTCGGCCGGGTGCACCAATGGCGTTCCTTTCCAGGACATAACGGTTAACCATATCCCGATTGATTCATACCAGGCGGTTCCGGGCGGCCCGGTCACCTTCACCCCTGCGGTGTTCCGCATGGAACCCGGGGAAGAGTTCTGGCGCCTCACCAACTCCTCGTCGGACACTATTCTGGACCTGCAGCTGCAATTCGACGGAGTGGCACAGACGATCAAGGTAGCGGGTATTGACGGGGTTCCGGTCAACTCCCAGGACAGCGCCGAGGCCGGCGCGCTGATTCCGGTCGAACACTTCCGCTTGCCCCCTGCATCACGCGTCGAATTCATCGCGCATGCACCTTCTTCACGCGTCAAGCTGGCGCAGTTAGTGACCACGAGCATCAGCACCGGTCAGAACGGCGATTGCGATCCGAATCGTCCGATCTTTACCATACAACTCGCTTCCCACAGCGACGGCGACAACTCCGTCGCCGATGCCAAGGTAGGTCGTTATACCTCCCTGAACACGAGTCCGCGGCGCTTCGCGGGCCTCGGGTCGGCACCCATTGCGCAAAAGCGGCTCGTGTTCTTCGACGAGATTCAACCCACCCAATTCTTCATGGCTGTGGCCGGACAGCCGGAAACGGTGTTCGACCCCAATGCCAAACCGGCGATCACGGCCACCCAGGGAACCGTGGAGGAGTGGACGGTGGAAAACCATGCCATCGAAAACCACGAGTTCCATTTCCACCAACTTCACTTCCTGGTCGAGTCACAGAACAATTTTGAGATCAACGGCCAGACCCCGGCGCCTGCAATCATGCGCCAGTATCTGGATATGATTGAAGTCCCAGGATGGGACGGAAATCCGGCCCACCCATTCCCCAATGTCAAGCTGCGAATCGATTTCCGCGGGCCCGACATCGGGACCTTTGTATTCCACTGCCACATCCTCAACCACGAGGACCTCGGCATGATGAACATCATCCAGGTCGTACCCGCCACGACCGGGAAGAGTGCCCCCGTACCCGGCGCGACTGCAGCTCCAGCGAGCGACCGCAAACCGGTTGAAGCGGTGTCCTTGCGCCATGCAATGGATCATTCCGCAATGAAAGTTGAGTAGGCGGAGATAATCTGCGAAGTAAATCCAGCATTGAGGCCGCAGCGGGATAGTTGCTGCGCCAGGCCTCTCTAGGGATACGGCTCCAGAGATTCTCTGGAGCCGCCTTTTTTTGGACGATCGCGTGCTCATGCCTGCCGCTTCTCGTCTGGGTGCGCCCGGGGCCTGGCACGACGCTTCGGCTCGCGACAACCCTGGCAACGGGTCAGGTTGCAGGGCTGCCTAAAAGTCGAACGCGGATTGCAGGACCGGCGCGAAGTACCGCCGATGCACCGGGCAGGGACCGTGCTCGCGCAGCGCCGCCAGGTGCTCAGGGGTCGCGTAGCCCTTGTGACGGGCGAAGCCATACAGCGGATAGCTCCGGTCGAGCTCGACGAGCAGCGCGTCGCGCACCGTCTTGGCCAGGATCGACGCGGCGGCGATTGCCGCGATGAGCCGATCGCCATCGACGATCGCCCGCGTCGGGCACTCGAGCTTTGGGCAATGCAGGCCGTCGATCCACACCACTTCCGGCTTTATGGCCAGGTGCTCGATCGCGCGCCGCATCGCGAGCAGCGTTGCCTGCAGGATGTTCAAGGCGTCGATTTCTCCGACGTCGCTCTCGGCAACGGCCCACGCGATGGCGTGCCCGCGGATCACGTCGGCAAGCTCCTCGCGCACCTGCGCGGTAAGCAGCTTCGAATCGCGCAAGCCGCGGATGCGCTTGTCAGGGTTGAGGATGACCGCGGCGGCGACCACCGGCCCAGCCAGCGGCCCCCTGCCCGCTTCATCGACGCCCGCGATCAGCATGCGACGCCCGCCAGCCGCAGTTCAGTCGCAACCGCATCGGCAACCAGGGTTGGCGTCTCGGCTACCAGGGTCCGCGCCATGCTCGCGAACAGCGCTTCGAGGCGGCGCCGCGTGAGCGTATCGTCAAACAAATTGACCGCCGCCCGGGCGAGATTCGCCGCGGTTGCCTCGGTCTGCAGGAATTCCGGCACCACGAAACGCCCGGCAAGCACGTTGGGCAGGCCGACGTAGGGCAGCAGCAGCTTGCGGGCGACCATGCGCGCGGTCAGCGCATTGACCCGATAGAAGATCAGGTGCGGGCAGCGCGACAACGCCGCCTCCAGCGTCGCCGTTCCGGACGCGACCAGACCGACGTCGGCTGCCCGCAGCGCCTGATCGGCGTGGCCGTAGAGAATGGTCAAGGGCAAGCTCTCGAGCCGGCGGCGCTGCCGGACCGCTTCAAAATACTCTCGTGTCTCGCGGCTTACCAGCGGCACGAGGAATTGCGCCGCCGGCAGCGCGTCGAGAATTTCCGCAGCGGCATCGAGCAGGAGCTCGCTGTGCATCTCGAGCTCGGACACCCGGCTGCCTGGCAGGAGCGCGAACACCGGTTGTTTCGCATCGAGCCTTAGAGTGTCGCGCGTCTCGCGTCGGCTCGGGGCCCTCGCCGCCTCCGCTGCCAGCGGATGGCCGACGAATGTCACCGGCAGGCCGGCGGCGGCGTACAGCGGCGGCTCGAATGGAAAAAGCGCCAGCAAGCGATCGGCCGAGCGGGCCATGGTGCGGATGCGCTCGCCGCGCCACGCCCAGACCGAAGGGCTTACGTAGTGAATGGTGCGTACGCCCTGGCGCTTGAGGCGGCTCTCCAGCGCCAGGTTGAAGTCCGGAGCGTCGATGCCGATGAACAGCGGCACCCTCGCCTTGAGCAGGCGCCGGCCAAGGTCGCTGCGCAGGCGCAAGAGCCCCGGCAGCGCGCTGATGACCTCGACATAGCCGCGCAGTGCCAGCCGCGCCATCGGATACCAGGCTTCGCAACCCGCCGCCTCCAGCTGCGGACCGCCGATACCGACGAAGCGCGCCTCGGGCAACCGCGCGCGCACCGCGTCGACCAGCTCCGCGCCAAGCGCGTCGCCCGACGCTTCCCCGGCGACGATGCCGATCGTGACCCCTTCGCCCCCCTGGCGCATCTGGCATCAGCGAATATTCAACGGATGATCCCGCGCCCCGGCGTCTCCAGGAACTCCGCCATGACGGCGAGCACCGGCAGCTTGGCCGCCTCGGCGCCGATCAGTGCGCGCGCCTCCTCGAGCGGCAGCTTGTTGCGGTAGAGCGTCTTGTACGCGCGCCGGATGGCGACGATGTCGTTCGCCGCGAACCCGCGCCGGCGCAAGCCCTCGCTGTTGGTGCCGTGCGGCTTGGCCGGATAGCCGGCGGCGGTCACGAAGGGCGGAACATCCTGCAGCACGATCGAGCCCGCGGCAATCATCGCGTGCGCCCCGATGCGGCAGAACTGATGCACCCCCACGAAGCCGCCGAGGACGGCGTAATCGCCGATGACCACGTGGCCGGCGAGCTGCGCGTTATTGGAGAATGTCGTGTCGTTGCCGATCACGCAGTCGTGCGCAATGTGGGAGTAGGCGAGCAGCAGGTTGCGATCACCGATGGTGGTGGTGCCCCGATCCTGCGCGGTTCCGGCATGGATGGTCACGAACTCGCGGATGACGTTGTCCGCGCCGATATCGGTCGCAGTGGGTTCCCCGCCGTACTTGCGGTCCTGGGGAATTTCGCCGACCGAGGCGAATTGGAAAATGCGGTTGCCGCGGCCGATGCGGGTGCGACCCGCGATCACGACATGGCTCGCGATCGTCGTTCCGGCGCCGACCTCGACCTCGGGGCCGATCACGCTGAACGGACCGACGCGAACCTCCGGCGCAAGCCGGGCTCCGGCGGCCACCAGGGCCGTGGGATGGACGTGCTCCAACTTAAACCTGTGCGTTGCGCACTGCGGCCATGAGCACGGCCTCAGCAACGAGCTCGTCGCCGACGCTGGCCTTGGCGGCGAACTTGAAGACGCTGCGCACGACGTTGAGCTCGACCGACTCGAGCACGAGCTGGTCGCCGGGGAACACCCGCCGCTTGAAGCGCGCGCCATCGATACCGGCGAAGAACAGCAACGACTTGCCGTCGGGCCGCTCCGCGCGAGTCATGTAGGCGAGTATGGCCGACACCTGCGCCATCGCTTCGATGATCAGCACGCCCGGCATCACCGGATAGCCGGGAAAGTGGCCCTGGAAGAAGGGCTCGTTGATCGACACGTTCTTGATCGCCTTGATCCGCTGTCCGACTTCGCATTCCAGCACGCGGTCGACCAGGAGGAACGGATAGGCGTGCGGCAGGTGCCGCATGATCTCATGGATGTCCATAGCCGGCACGGTCAGCTCTCCTTGTCGATGCGCCAGCGCTCGAGCTCACGCACCCGCGCCACCAGCGCGCGCAAGCGGCGCGTGGCGGCCGCAACATGCCGCCACTCGCGATGCGGCAACGCCGGCATCGTCCCGGTGTAGACGCCCGGCGTGGTGATCGAATCGAACACGCCGGTCGACGCCGAGACTACGGTGCCGTCGGCAATCTCGATATGGCCGCTGATCATCGCCGCGCCGCCGATCTTGCAGTTGCGGCCGATGCGGGTGCTGCCGGCGATGCCGACACAGCCGGCGATCGCTGTATGCGCCCCGATGCGGCAGTTATGGCCGATCTGGATCTGGTTGTCGAGCTTGACGTCGTCCTCGATCACGGTGTCGCCGATCGCCCCGCGGTCGATGGTCGTGTTGGCGCCGACCTCCACGTCGGCGCCGATCAGCACCCGCCCGAGCTGCGGCACCTTGAGCCACCGCCCGTTGTGCTCGGCCATGCCGAAACCGTCGGCGCCGATGACCGCGCCGCTGTGGATGATCGCCCGGGCGCCGATGACGGTGCGCGGATAGATCACGACGCGCGCATGCAGCAGGCTGTCGGCGCCGACGCTGCTATCCTCGCCAATCACAGTACCTGCGCCGATGGCGGTGCGTTCGCCGATGCTGCTGCGCTCGCCGATGACGGCGTGCGCGCCGACTGCCGCGCTCGGGTCCACGCGCGCGTTCGGCGCGATGACCGCGGTCGGGTGGATCCCTGGCACCGGCGGCCGCGCCGGATGCAGCAGTGCGGCGACCCGGGCGTAGGCGGCGTAGGGATTCGCCGTGACCAGCTTGGGCAAGGCGGTTGCCGGCGCGTCGACCGGCGCGACGATCACCGCGCTCGCGTGGGTCGCGGCAAGGTGGCTGCGGTACTTCGGGTTGGCGAGGAACGCGATCGCGCCCTTGCCCGCACTTTCGAGCGTGGCGACGCGATCGATCACGACCTCGCCGTCGCCCGCAAGCTCGGCGCCGCAGCGCTCCGCGAGCTGACGCAGGGGAATCCCGACAGCATCTGGTAAGCCCATGCGCGTTCGCGCCGCGCGGCCAAGGGAGGCTCGCCTACTTGTCGGCGAGCGCCTTGATCACCTTGTCGGTGATGTCGATCCGCGGGCTCGCAAACACGACCGGATCCTGCAGGATCAGGTCGTATTTTTCCGCCTCGGCAATCTGCTGGATGACCTTGTTCGCCCGCTCCTGTACGGCCGCGAGTTCCTCGTTGCGGCGCAGGTTTAGGTCCTCGCGGAACTCGCGCTGGAGGCGCTGCAGGTCGCGGGTCATGTTGGCAAGGTCGCGTTCCTTGTTGCGCCGCTCACCCTCGGGCATCGTGACGCCGTCCTTCTCCAGCTGCGTCTGCAGGTCGCGCACATCCTTGGACAGCTTCTGGATGTCGGCGTCGCGGCCGGCGAACTCCTTCTCCAGCTTCTGCTGCGCGCGCTTCGCCGGGGCGGCCTCACGGAACAGCCGCTCGGTATTGACGAACCCGATCTTGTATTCGCCGCCCTGCGCGAAGGCGAGCGCGGCGAAGAGCCCGAGCGCCAGCGCGCCGACGGCGCGGTTCATCGTTTGCCTCATGCCGTATCTCAACTTTCTCTCCTGCCTCGAACGTGCCTTAAAACACCGTGCCGACCTGGAACTGGAAATGCTGGACTCGGTCGCCGGGCTTCCTGTTCAACGGAATGCCGTAGCTGAACTTGAGCGGCCCGACCGGAGAGTTCCAGGCGAGGCCGACCCCGGCCGAAAACCGGAACGATTCGAACTGCGGCTGCGTGCCATTGTCGTAAATCTCCCCGGCATCCGCGAACACCGACAGCCGAACCGACTGATCCTGGGCCTTGGCTCCCGGCAACGGAAAGAACACCTCCGAGTTGCCGATGATCTTGCGCCTGCCGCCAATCGTATTGCCCTGGGTGTCCTGCGGCCCGAGCGAAGCCGTATCGTAACCGCGCACCGAACCCACGCCACCCCCATAATACGCCTTGAAGAACGGCAGCGGCTTGCCGCCAAGCCCGCCGCCATAGCCAAAATCGCCGCGCAGCATCCAGACGAAGCTCGCCGGCAGCGGCGTGAACCACTGAATCAGGTAGTTCGCCTTGTAGTAGTCCAGGTCGCCGATGGGCAGTCCCCACTCCAGCAACGCGCTCTGCAGCAGCCCGCTGTTGGGAAAGAGGACGTTGTCGCGCGTGTCGCGCGCCCACCCGACCGTGGCAATGTAGCTGTTCGTCGACGTGCCAAAGGTGTTGACGAAGTCGACGTAGAGCAACGGGCTGCCGGGGACCAGAGTCAGGTTGGTATGCTCGTAGCGGCCGCCGAAGTTGATGTTGTCCGTCTCGGTCACGGGCACCCCGAAACCCATGGCGACGCCCAGCGTCTTCGAGGAATACTGCGCAATCGGCAGCGACGACGAATCGATGGTCCGGTCGTAGATCTCGGTCGTGCGCGTGATGCCATCGGCTGTCCAATAGGGCTCGCTGTACGACCCCGAGATGGTGCGGCCGACCTTGCTGGTGTTGACCGACACCGACAGCGAGTTGCCCGTGCCCAGGACGTTGTTCTGCGCTATCGATCCGGTGAGCACCAGGCCATCCGCGCTCGAGTAGCCCACACCTGCGAGCAGGTTGCCGGTCGCTTTTTCAGTCACCGTCACGTCGATATCGACCTGGTCGGGACTGCCGGCCACCGCCGGGGTCTCGACGTTGACGTCGTCGAAATAATTGAGCCGGGTGATGCGCACCTTGGAGCGCTCGATCCGAGTCGCGTCGTACCAGGCGCCCTCGAGCTGCCGCAGCTCGCGCCGGATCACCTCGTCACGCGTCTTGGCGTTGCCGCTGATGTTGATCTTGCGGATGTACACCCGGCGACCCGGATCGATGAAGAAAGTGAAGGCGGCGGTAAGCTTCTCGCGGTCGACCTCGGGCACCGCGTTGACATTGGCGAAGGCGTAGCCATCGCTGCCGAGGCGGTCGGAGATGGCCTTCGCCGACTGCGTCAGCTTCTCCCGCGAGTACACGTCGCCGGGTTGTACCCGGATCAGCCGCATGAGCTCGGCTTCCGGCAGCAACAGCTCGCCGGCGAGCCGCACATCGCCGACCGTGTATTTCGGGCCCTCGATCAAGTTGACCGTGATGTAGATCTCGTCCTTGTCCGGCGTAATCGAGACTTCCGTCGAGTCCACGTTGAACTGCAGGTAGCCTCGGTTGGTGTAGTAGCTGCGCAGCGTCTCCAGGTCGGCGGAGAGCTTCTGCTTGGAGTACTGGTCGTTCTTGGTGTACCAGGTGAACCAGCCCGAGGTCGACAGCTGCATCTCCTTGAGCAGCGTCGCTTCCGGAAACGCCTGGGCCCCGACGATGTTGATCTTCGCGATCTTGGCGACGTCGCCTTCCTCGACGGTGAAGTTGACCGCCACGCGGTTGCGCTCCTGCGGGGTCACCGTCGTGGTCACCTTCATCGCGTAATAGCCACGATTGATGTACTGGCGCTTGAATTCCTGCTCCGCACGGTCGAGCGCCGAGCGGTCGAAGATGCGCGATTCGGCGACGCCGATGTCCTTCAGTCCCTTGCGCAACGTGTCCTTGTCGAATTCCTTGGTGCCGGTGATGTCGATCTGGCTGATGGTCGGTCGCTCCTGCACGATGACCACCAATATGCCGTTCTCCACCTCCAGGCGCACGTCGCGAAAAAAACTGGTAGCGTACAGCGCCTTGACCGCGGCCGAAGCCTTCTCGTCGTCGACCCGGTCGCCGACCTTGATCGGCAGATAGTTGAACACGGTGCCGGCGTCGGTGCGCTGCACGCCCTCGACGCGGATATCCTTGACGACGAACGGCTCGAAGGCGAGCGCCGCCGGCACGAGCGTCGCGGCGAACAGCCCTGCCAGCAGCGCGAGCGTCGCCCTGAACCTGCCGGATGCGCGCGGTGCGGCTGCCCGCACCCGTCCGCGGGCATCAGAGAAAACGCGTAAGGTCATTAAAAAGCGCCAAAGCCATCAACAGGGCCAGCACGGCCATGCCGATGCGCTGGCCGACCTCGAGAACGCGGTCGGAGACGGGACTGCCCTTGAAAATCTCGACGAGATAATACAACAAGTGCCCTCCGTCGAGTAAGGGTATCGGCATGAGATTGAGCACGCCGAGGCTGATGCTGATGAGCGCGAGGTAGCCGATGAACGTCAGCACGCCCGCCTGCGCGGATTGCCCGGCATATTCGGCCATCGTCAGCGGACCGCTGATGTTCTTGAGCGATGCGTCGCCGGTGATAATGCGGCCGAGCATCTTTACCGTGAACGCCGACAGTTCCCAGGTCTTCGCCGCGCCCTGCACGAGCGCTTCCGCCGGCGCGTAGCGGACCGTTACCGCAATGCTCGCGATGGCTGCCGGATCGACCCCGAGGCGCATGCCCGCGATGCCGACGGTGCGCCCGTTTTGCAGCGTCGCTTCGGGCACCAGCTCGGTATCGACTCGCTCGCCATCACGGCGCAGCGTGAAGCGCAGGCGTTCGCCGGCGTGCGCGTTGGTCATCGTCGCCACATCGGAGGGCGAGTGCATCGCCACGCCATCGATGGCGAGAATGGCATCGCCATCGCGCAGTCCCGCTGCGGCGGCAGGCTTGCCGGGCATCACCTCGCTCACCCGTGGCGCGCCCAGGTCGATCTTCAGTCCCAGGAGCCCCAGGTAGTTGCCCTCCCAGTCGGCCGGGGCCAACGCGCCGAGCGCGAGTGCGCGCGTCGCGCGGGTTCCGTCTGGACGTTCGACTTCGATGGTCACCTGCTCGCTGCCCGAAGCACGCAGCAAGCGCCAGCGCAGGTCCTGCCACGAGCGCACCGCTGTGCCGTCGACCGCAGTCACCACCTCCCCGGCACTGAACCCGGCGCTTGCCGCGGGCGTAGCCGCCGGCGGCGCTGCCAGTATCGCGCGCTGCCCAGGGATGCCCACCGCATACGCCCCAGCGAAGAGCAGCACCGCGAGCAGGAGATTGGCAATCGGCCCGGCGGCGACGATGGCGATGCGTTTCCAGACACTCTGCCGATTGAAGGCGCGCGGCAAGTCGGCGGGAGCGACCTCACCCTCGCGCTCGTCGACCATCTTGACGTAGCCTCCGAGCGGCAGCGCGGAGAGCGCCCATTCGGTGCCATCGCGGCCGACGTGCCGCGACCATATGACACGGCCGAAGCCAATCGAGAAGCGCAGCACCCTGACCCCGGCGAGTTTCGCGACGAGGTAATGGCCGAGCTCGTGGAACGTGATCAGCACGCCGAGCGTGATGACAAAAGCGAGCACCTTCTGCGCGATATCGATCATGCGGATACAGCCTGCCTTCCGAGTAATTGTCGTGCCAGCGCGCGCCCGGCGCGGTCCGCCTCGAGCGCGTCGTCGAGCGATGCGACCGGGTGTGCCGGGAGACGCGAGAGCGCCTCGGCGCACACACCGGCGATATCGAGGAAGCCGATGCCGTGGTCAAGAAATGCCGCCACCGCGACCTCGTTCGCGGCATTGAGCGTGGCCGGGGCGCTGCCGCCCGCGAGCAGCGCTGCACAGGCGAGCTCAAGGCAGGGAAACCGTACCGGGTCCGGCACGCTGAAATGCAGTGACCCGATCTGGGCGAGCTCGAGCGGCGCCACGCCGGTGGCCACGCGCGAGGGCCACGCCAGCGCCTGCGCGATCGGCGTGCGCATGTCGGGATTGCCGAGCTGCGCGAGCACCGACCCGTCGACGTACTCGACCAGCGAGTGGATGACGCTCTCCGGATGGATGACGACTTCGATCTGATCGCGGCGCGCGCCGAACAGCCAATGCGCCTCGATCACCTCGAGGCCCTTGTTCATCATCGTCGCCGAGTCCACCGAGATTTTGCGGCCCATGCGCCAGCGCGGGTGGGCGCAGGCCTCGTCGGGCGTGACCCGGGCGAGATCGCCCAGCGGCGTCACGCGAAACGGGCCGCCGGATGCGGTGAGGAGGATTCGGCGCACCCCGCGTTCTTCGGGTGCGCCCGCGTAATCCGGCGGAAGGCACTGGAAGATCGCGTTGTGCTCGCTGTCGATCGGCAGCAGCGTTGCACCGCCATCGCGTACGGCGGCAATGAAGACCGCGCCGGAGAGCACCAGCGTCTCCTTGTTGGCGAGGAGAATCCGCTTGCCGGCACGCGCCGCGGCCAGCGTCGGCGCAAGCCCGGCGGCGCCAACGATCGCCGCGACGACAGTGTCGACGGTGGCGAGCGTCGCCACTTCGCACAGGCCCTCCGGACCGGAGAGCACCCGCGTGGGCAATCCCTCGCGCCGCACGGCTGCCGCAAGCTCGCCGGCTGCTGCGTGGTCGAGGAGCGCCGCGTACGGCGGGCGGAACCGGGCGACGAGCTCAAGCAGCGGCGCCCATTGCCGGTTTGCCGCCAGCGCCGCGACCGCGAAGCGGTCCGGATGCCGCGCAATGACGTCCAGCGTCGACGCGCCGATGGAGCCGGTCGCACCGAGGATGGTGACGCTGCGCGCTTCGTTCGCCATGGGGGTCATCGCAGCGCGTACTGTACGACAAGTGCCGCCGCCGGCATCGCCGCCAGGAGTGCATCGACGCGGTCGAGCACGCCGCCATGACCGGGCAGCGCACGCCCGCTGTCCTTCACGCCGCGCTGGCGCTTGAGCAGCGACTCGAAAAGATCGCCCACGATCGAGACGGAGGTCAGCGCCAGCAGCAACACCACCCAACCCAGGACCGCGGTGATCGAACCCACGCGCGGCGCCCCGATCGCGGGCACCAGGTAGACCAACGCCAGCCCATAGACGCCGGTGGCGGCGAGCGCACCATAGACGCCCTCCCAGGTCTTGCCCGGGCTGATCGCCGGGGCGAGCTTACGCTTGCCGAAGGCCCGTCCGGCAAAGTAGGCGGCAGTATCGGCAATCCAGACCACGGCCATCAGCGCGAGCAGCAGCGCCGGCGAGCGCGCCTGAATCTGCACCAACGCAAGCCACGCGGCGAGAAGCACCAACAAGCCGGTCAGCGCAAGGGCGAGCTTCGATTCGACGTGCCAGCCAAAGGCCAGCCACGCCGGCGCGACGAGCAGCCAGAAAATCGTCGCCGCGCCGCAGACGAACAGAGGCACGGCGTCCGGCCAGCCAGTCTCGGCTCGAAAACCGCTGCCGGGCGCGAAGAGCAGCGCGCCGCCGGCGCCGATCATTGCCGCGACGAACAGCACCGAGCCCCGCTTCGAATAGCCGCCCAGGTTCGCCCACTCGCTCGCCGCGACCGCAACGACGGCGAGGGTGACGCTCCCCCAGGCGTACGGGTTCAGCCAAAAAAGGGCGGCCAGCGTCAACGGGATCAGCACGGCCGCGGTAATGAGGCGTTTCTTGAGCATCAGCGGCTGGCCACGACCTGCTCACTGGTGCGGCCGAAGCGGCGCTCGCGCTGCTGGTAGGAGGCGATGGCCGTGGCCAACGCCGCCGCGTCGAAGTCGGGCCAGAGCAGGTCGGTAAAATAGAACTCGGTGTACGCGAGCTGCCAGAGCAGGAAATTGGAGACCCGCTGCTCGCCCCCGGTGCGGATGAACAGATCCGGCTCCGGCGCGTACGCCAGCGCCAGAAACGGCTCGAGCGCTTCCGGCGCGAAGCCGCGCGCGGCCTCCGGCTGGGCGGCAATGAGCTTCTGCACCGCCTGCGCGATATCCCAGCGCCCGCCGTAATTGGCGGCAACGGTGAGCGTCAGGCGCGTATTGCCCGCGGTCAGCGCCTCGCCCGCCGCGATCAGCTCGCGGATGCGCGGTTCGAACCGCGCCGTGTCGCCGACTACCCTGAAGCGCATGCCGTTGTCGTTGAGCTTCGCGACTTCCTGCTCCAGCGCGCGCAGGAACAGTTGCATCAGGATCGAGACCTCGTCCGCGGGGCGCCGCCAATTCTCGCTGGAGAACGCGAACAGGGTCAGAAACTCGACCCCGCATTCGGCGCAGGCGCGCACGGTCGTGCGCACCGCCTCGACACCCTTGCGATGACCGGCCACGCGGGGCAGCAGGCGCCGCTTCGCCCAGCGGCCGTTGCCGTCCATGATGATCGCGATGTGCCGCGGGACTGCGCGCGGCGCGGGGATTTCGCGCGTGGAGCTTTCGAACACCGGAAGCGGCAACAGGGGACGGGGCGCGGTACGCAGCGGCGGCAATGGATGTTGAGATCGAGTCAGCGGCTGCCGGCGCTTCAGACCGCCAGCAGATCCGCTTCCTTGGCCTGGAGGACCTTGTCGATCTCGGCGATGTAGCGGTCGGTGAGCTTTTGCACGTCGCTCTGCGCGTGCCGCTCGTCATCCTCAGAGACCGCGTGGTCCTTGAGCAGCTTCTTCAGGTGCTCGTTCGCGTCGCGGCGCACGTTGCGCACCGCAATGCGGGCGTTTTCGGCCTCATGCCGCACGACCTTGATGAGCTCCTTGCGGCGGTCCTCGGTAAGCGGCGGCATCGGCACCCGGATCACGTCGCTCGAGGTCGCCGGATTGAGCCCCAGGTCCGAGTCGCGGATCGCCTTCTCGACCGCCTGCACCATCTTTTTCTCCCACGGCTGCACCGCGATCGTCCGCGGGTCGGCCAGGGTGACGTTGGCGACCTGGTTGATCGGCATCATCGAGCCGTAGTAATCGACCTGGATATGGTCGAGCAGGCCCGTGTGCGCGCGCCCGGTCCGCACCTTCTGATAGTCGTGCTTGAGGGCGTCAATGGTCTTCTGCATCTTCTGCTCGGCGGATTTCTTGAGCTCGGGGATCATCGGCTCCTCCTAGCAATGCACCAGCGTGCCCTCGTCCTCGCCCATCACCACGCGCTTGAGCGCGCCCGGAATGAAGATGGAAAAGACCTTGAGCAGCATGTTCTGGTCACGGCACAACGCCAGCGCGGTCGCGTCCATCACCTTGAGGTTCTTCACGATCGCTTCGTCGAAGGTCAGGGAGAGATAGCGCTTGGCGGACGGGTCCTTCTTCGGGTCGGCGGTGTAGACGCCGTCGACCTTGGTCGCCTTGAGCACGATGTCGACGCCCATCTCGCGGCCGCGCAGGGCCGCGGCGGTATCGGTGGTGAAGAACGGGTTGCCGGTCCCGGCGGCGAAGATGACTACCTTGTTCTCTTCCAGGTAGCGCAATGCCTTGCCGCGGATGTACGGCTCGGCAACCTGTTCGATCGACAACGCCGACTGCACCCGCGAGACGAGCCCGCCACGGCGCATCGCATCCTGCAGCGCGAGCGCATTCATGAGCGTCGCGAGCATGCCCATGTAATCGGCCGTGGCGCGATCCATGCCCGCGGCGCCCGGTGCGACGCCGCGGAATATGTTGCCGCCGCCGATCACGACCGCGACCTGGACGCCGAGGCGGACGATTTCGCCGATTTCGGCAATGATGCGATCGATGACCTCGCGGTTGATGCCGTAGGGGTCATCGCCCATCAGCGCTTCGCCCGAGAGCTTGAGCAGAACGCGCTTGTAGGCAGGCTCCGTCCGCGGTGTTGCGGCCGCGGCAGTGGGTAACGTCGCGACGATCGGTGCTGTCATGGCGCTCTCGCTCCCGGTTCGGTCGAAGGATTGCGGCGATCAGACGGACTTGGCCATCGCGGCGACCTCGGCCGCAAAATCATCTTTCTTTCGGTCGATGCCCTCGCCAACCACGTACAGCTCGAAGGCCTTGACGGTTGCGCCGCGGGCCTTTAGGTACTTCTCCACGGTGTCGTCCGGGTTCTTGACGAAGGGCTGGCCAAGCAGCGTGACCTCGGACAGATACTTGTTGATACGCCCCTCGACCATCTTGGCGACGATCTCCGCGGGCTTGCCCGACTCGGCCGCCTGCGCGGTGTAGATCGTGCGCTCGCGCTCGATCAGGTCCTTGGGCACCTGGTCGCGCGTCACGCACAGCGGGCGCACGGAGGCCACCGACGCCGCGATGTGCATCGCCACGTCCTTGCCCGTCTCCTCGTCGCCGCCCTCCAAGGCCACCGTGACCCCGATGCGGCCGCCGTGGACGTACTGCGCCAGCCTGCCGGGCGTCGCGAGGCGCACGAAGCGCCGCAGCGCGATGTTCTCGCCGAGTTTCTGCAGCAGCGCCTGGCGCGCGCTTTCCACGGTTCCGCCATCGAGCGGCATACCCGCGAGCGCGGCAACGTCGGCGGGATTGCTCTCCGCCACCACCCGCGCCAGCCGTTGCGCCAAGGCGACAAAATCCGGATTGCGGGCGACGAAATCGGTCTCGCAGTTGAGTTCGACCATGGCGCCGACCTTGGCGTCGGGCGCCATGTAGGCCCCGATCACGCCCTCGGCGGCGACGCGGTCGGCGGCCTTCGACGCCTTGGCGCCGCTCTTGATGCGCAGCAGCTGCTCGGCCTTACCCATGTCGCCGCTGGTCTCGGCGAGGGCCTTCTTGCATTCCATCATCGGCAGCCCGGTCCGGCTGCGCAGTTCCATCACCATGCTTGCGCTGATTTCCGCCATCCTGCTTCGCTCCGTCCTTCGAGTCGTCCCGCCGGCGCCGGTTCAACGCGGGGGGCCTTGGTTGATCGTGCCCTGCGGCCGGTTTCTTAAAACAAAGGGGCCTTGGGCCCCTTGTCGCCCTGCCCTATTTCGCTTCGTCTCCCGAAACCTCGACGAACTCGTCGGGCTGGATGATCTCCTGGATCACCTGGCTGCGGCCTTCGAGCACCGCGTCGGCAATGCCGCGCGCGTAGAGCCGGATCGCGCGACTCGAGTCGTCGTTGCCGGGGATCACGTAGGCGATGCCGTCCGGCGAGTGGTTGGTGTCGACCACCCCCACCATCGGGATGCTGAGCTTGGTGGCCTCGGTGACCGCGATCTTCTGGTAGCCGACGTCGATGATGAACAGCGCATCGGGCAGCGCGTTCATTTCCTTGATACCGCCCAGGCTCCGATTGAGCTTTTCCATTTCGCGCTGCAGCGTCAACGCCTCGCGCTTGCTCATCTTCTCGAAGGTGCCGTCCTGCCCCATCGTCTCGAGGTCTTTGAGGCGCTTGATCGACGCCTTGACCGTCTTGAAATTGGTGAGCATGCCGCCCAGCCAGCGGTGGTCGACATAGGGCATGCCGGCGCGCTGGGCCTCTTCGGCGACGATCTCGCGCGCCTGGCGCTTGGTGCCGACAAACAGGATGGTGCCGCGATTCATGGCCAGTTGGCGGACGTACTTGATCGCCTCCTGGTACATCGCCATCGTCTTTTCGAGGTTGACGATGTGAATCTTGTTGCGCTGCCCGAAGATGAAATCCGCCATCTTCGGGTTCCAGTAGCGCGTCTGATGGCCGAAGTGGACTCCGGCTTCCAGCATTTGACGCATCGTGACCGACATCACTACACTCCTTTGTCAGGGTTGGGCCTCGATCCGCCACCGGGCCTCGGTTGCCGCTTTGAGGCGGCCAAGCGAAGCACCCTGAACGGGCGGATCTGCGAATTGCCTGGCTTTGACCGGGTCTAACCGAAATGCAGGCCAGAAAGCCCCACTCCGGTACTACCCCGACCCCCGCCAAACCAAGCTAACATTCGATTTTAGCACAGTTTTCACGAGCATCGGGCAGGGGTAAACCCTGTTCGCGCCGTACCCCCCCTTGAGTGCCTGGACCGACTTTCTGCTCACCCGTGGCGCTGCTTTCGACGGCCCCGAGGTCACCACCTTTGGCGAAGCGCAACGCGAGCTCGTCGCGGCGCGCGATGCGGCCGTGGTCTGCGACCTTGGGCGCATCGCCTCCCTGGAGGTCAGCGGCAGCGATGCCGCGAGCTTCCTGCAGGGCCAGTTCACAAGCGACGTCGCTGCGCTTGCCGACGGAGCCTTGCAATTGTCGGCCTGGTGCTCGCCGAAAGGCCGCGTTCTGGCCAGTTTCACCCTGCGGCGGATCGCTGCCGACCGTTTCGAGCTGCTTCTACCCCGCCTCCTCCTTGCCCCGATCCAACGGCGCCTGACCCTGTTCGTATTGCGCTCCAGCGTCACCATCCGCGATGCGAGCGAAGCGACGCTCCGCATCGGCATTGGCGGACCGGCTGCCGCGCCATGCTTGGCGGCCGTGGTCGGCGCCGTACCTGCGCTGCATCACTCCACAGCGATTGAAGGTGGCACGATCGCGGCGCTGCCGGGCGCGCGCTTCATCGCCATCGTGGGCCCGGACCAGGGGCCCCGTCTGTGGGAGAGTCTGGATGCGGCGCGCGCGGCGGGATTTCCGTGCTGGCGCTGGCTCACTGTTCGGGCCGGCATCCCTGTAATCCTCCCGCCGACCCAGGATCAGTTCATTCCGCAGATGCTCAATCTCGATGCGCTGGGCGGCGTGAGTTTCCAGAAGGGCTGCTACAGCGGGCAGGAGATCGTTGCGCGCACCCAGTACCTGGGGCGCCTGAAGGAACGGCTGGCCTTGGCGCACGCCGAGAGCACCCCCTCCCCCGGTACTCGCGTATTCGCGCCGGCGTTTGCCGATCAGCCCTGCGGCACTGTGATCAATGCAGCTGCGGCTCCGGGCGGCGGCGCTGACCTGCTCCTGGTTGCGCAGAC
>DASZIB010000042.1:0-25324 GCA_035937415.1 Edaphobacterium sp. (SeqCode)
CCGCATGCAATTTGGCGCCGATATCGTCGTCGACCACGTTGGCTATCGCCGTTACGGTCACTTCATCGGTGATGATCCGACGTTGACGCAGCCGGCGATGCAACGGCGAATCCAGCGCCAGCGAAGCGTCGTCGGGATTTATGCCGAACGGCTCCGGCAGCGCGGAGTGGCGGGCGCCGCCGAACTCGAGCGCCTGCAGGCGGAGGCGTTCGCGACGCTCGCCTCGGCCGAGGCGCAAACGCGGCCTGCAATGCCGGTGACCGCGACGCGCGCCACAGACCTTGCACCCGCGCTGGGGAGCGGCCCCGTCCGCACGGCGGTTCCACACGGCCAGTTGCGGACGATCATCGAGAGGCTGGCAACGGCGCCGCCCGGATTGGCCCTGCATGCCAGGACCCGCGCGATGCTGGAGGACTGGCGGGCCGTTGCGAGCGACGACGACCGCCCGCTCGACTGGCGCCTGGCTGAGAATCTCGCGTATGCCACGCTGCTCGCCAATGGGTTCAACGTGCGGCTCTCGGGCCTGGACGTGGGGCGCGGAACCTTTATGCATCGCCAGCACGTCTGGCACGATCAGGCCGCCGACGCCGATTGGCAAAACCTGCACGTCCCGCTGCGCCAGGTCGCGGAGGGTCAGGGAATCTTCTCGATTTTCGAGTCGCCGCTGTCCGAAGAGGCCGTCCTCGGCTTCGAATACGGTTACACGCTGCAATGCGGGCGCGATTTGGTCGTCTGGGAAGCGCAGTTCGGCGACTTTGTCAACAATGCGCAGGTGATCATCGACCAGTACATCGCCAGCGGCGAAGCAAAGTGGGGATACAAGAGCGGCCTGGTGGTCCTGCTGCCCCACGGCTACGACGGCTGGGGACCGGATCACTCGTGCGCCTTCCTCGGGCGGTTTCTGCAGCTGTGCGCCGAGGACAATATGCAGGTCGCCATGCCGTCCACTGCGGCGCAGTCCTATCACCTGTTGCGGCGCCAGGCGCTCAGCCCCGAGCGCAAGCCGCTTGTCGTCATGACCCCGAAGCCGTGGTTCTACGCTTACGCGCCGTCGTATTCGCGCTTGCGCGATCTGGCAGAAGGGGAGTTCCATCCGCTGCTCGATGAGCACAATGCAATCGCTCCCGCGTCGGTCGGCCGGGTGATTGTCACCAGCGGCAAACATTACTATGCCCTGCTGAGCGAGCGCATGCGCGCCGGGCTGCAGAACGTTCCGCTGCTGCGCGCGGAGCAACTCTATCCGTTTCCGACCGCTGCTCTGGCCACGGCGCTGCGGCGCTATCCGCGGTTGCAAGAGGTCGTCTGGGCGCAGGAAGAGGCGAGGAACCACGGTGCTTGGCATCTTCTGCGTGACCCGCTCGAAGCTGCCTTGCCACCGGGCGTATCGCTGCGCTACGCAGGCCGGCCTGCAGCGGCGGCGACAGCGGTTTGCGATGCGGCGGAGCACGCCGCCGAGCAGCATGCGGCGCTGGCAAGCGCGCTCGGCGAGGGACTGCCGGAAGTGCGCGCCCCGGGAGGCTGAGCGCCTTGGCAAGACCGGGCCGCGTCAGCCGGCCTGCTCAACCTCTTGCGGTGGTCGCGACAGCAGGTAGGTGTGGGCCGCGGTGGCGAAGGAGATGAAAGCCGCAGGCTCCATCGGCCGCGCGAAGAGGAAGCCCTGCAAGACGTCGCAGCCCTGCTTGACGAGATAATCCGCCTGCGCGCGCGTCTCCACGCCTTCTGCGATCGTGCGCAGCCGCAGGCCCTTGGCGAGCCCGATCGTCGCCCGGACAATCGATGCGGTCGTCTCGCTGGAGGTAAGCTCAGCGATGAACGTGCGATCGATCTTCAGGGTATCGATCTGGAACCCCTTGAGATAGCTCAACGACGAATACCCCGTGCCGAAATCGTCGAGCGCAATGGCAACGCCCAGCGCCTTGAGTTCGGCGAGAATCGTCTTGCTGCCGCCGATATCGTCCATCAGAACGGATTCCGTAAGCTCGAGTTCGAGCAGCTCCGGATCGAAACCGGTGTCATCGAGCACTGCCTTGATCGTGCTGGCGAGGCTCCCCTTGCGAAACTGGCGGCTGGAGAGGTTGACCGAGACGGCGATGCGCGGCAGGCCATGCTGGTACCAGCGCTTCATTTGTGCACATGCAGTGCGCAGCACCCATTCGCCGATCGAGTCGATGAGCCCGGTCTCCTCGGCGATGGGGATGAACTGCCCGGGCGGGACGAGCCCATAGTCCGGGTGCTGCCAGCGCAGCAACGCCTCGACGCCGGCGAGACGGCCCGTTCGTGCTGAAATGAGCGGCTGGTAGTGCAGCAGCAGTTCGTTGCGCTCGATGGCATGAAACAACGCATTCTCCATCGACAGCCGGCTGCGTGCGCCCGCGCTCATCTCCGCGCTGTAGAGGATGTAGCAATCACCACCCCGCGCCTTGGCCTTGTACATGGCGATGTCCGCATTCTGGAGCAGCGTCGCCGCTTCCGCGCTCGAGTTCGGCGAGACGCTGATGCCGATCGAGCCAGTGACGTGCAACCCATGTCCGTCGACAACGAACAGCTCTTTGAGTGCGGCGAGACAGCGTTGCGCGACGGTGACGCTGGTGGCGGAGTCCTGCAGCCCCGGCAGCAACAGGACAAATTCGTCGCCTCCCCAGCGCGCCAGCGTGTCGCAGTCCCGGATGCAGGACTTGAGCCGCGCGCCAACGAGCTTCAGCAAAGCATCGCCGACGCCGTGACCGAGCGTGTCATTGATGTTCTTGAAGCGATCGATGTCGATCATGAGCATGGCCAGCAGAGAGCCTTCGCGGCGGGCCTGAGCGAGGCCGCCCGCGAAGCGTTCGTCGAGCATGAACCGGTTCGGCAGCGTCGTCAGATGATCGGTCCGCGCCAGATCATGAAGGCGCTCTTCCATGCGTTTCCGATCACTGATGTCGCGCGAGATGCATAGCACCTTCGTCGCCTCTTCGCCGCTTGCGCCTTGCATCAGGCGCAGTGTCGTTTCGAACCAGACATAGTGCTGGTCCGCGTGCCGCGCGCGATAGATGACCGTCGGCAGCGTCTTCGTATGGGCCGCTTCGGAGAACGCCGCACGCACGACCTCGAAATCTTCCGGGTGCACGTATTCGAACAGGGAATGGCCGAGGATTGCGATGTGGCTAATGCCGAGAATGCTTGCGGCCACGGGCGAAGCATAGGTGATGATTCCGTCAGGCGTGTGTTTCGTGATCAGGTCGGTGGAATTTTCGGTGATGAGCTGATAGCGCTGCATCGATTCGATCAGCGCATCCTCGCGTTCATTCAAGCGCGCGGTGAGTCGATTGAACGCGGTCGTCAGTGCCCGAATCTCGCCACTCCCCTTGACCCCGGTCAGTGGGGCGATTTCCTGGCTGGCGCTGTAGTTGGAAAGATGTCGGGTCAGGTTCACGAGCGGCCGCATCGTATACCGGGTCAGAATCCAGATAGCCGCCACCACCACCACGTAGGCGATGAGCAGGAATACCACGAAGCGCCGGACCAGGTCGTTGACCGCCAGGAATGCCTCGTCCTTGGGGTAAACGGCGGCGACGATCCAATTCGACGCCGGTATGCGCTTGTAGGAGACGAAGGCTTCGCGTCCGTACGCGTCCAGCGTTTCCTCGGTGCCCTCGAAGCCGCCCAGTACCCGCTCGAAGAGCGCGTTGGACTGCGGCGCGAAGGCACGGTGCGACAGGCGTGCCCGGTCCGGATGCATGATGATCTTGCCGTCACCGGTAACGATGTAGAGATACCCGGTCTTGCCGATCGTGGTCTTGGCGACGTTGCCCAGCATCCCGGGATGGGTGAGTCCCAGGCTGCCGGTAAGGATGGCGATCAGTCGCCCATCCTTGGCGAACACCGGCATGGTGAGGACGAGCACCATGTTCGCGTCCCCGACGTTGCTCAGGAACGGCTCCGACACGACCGGTTGCTGCGTGCGTATCGTCTCGCGGATGTACTCGCGTTCGGAGGCATCGCTGCCCCGCCGATTAGGCCGGTACGGACGTTCGGCGAGCTCGATGCCGTGCGGAGAAAACAGGAAGGTGGAACGGTCGACCGCAGCGAACAGGCCGGTGTTGGTGTCCAGGTAGTGCTGTGCGGCGTCCGAAGATGCGATATCGGCCGGAGTGATTTCGCTCGCGCTGTAGAGTAGAGTCCGTTGCAGGCCGTGCAGCTTCTGGTCGATGTTATCGGCAACCCGCTCGACAATCGTGTTCTGTTCCTCGATCATCACGTTCATCAGCTGCTCGCGAAACGAGTGCATGGATGCCATGCCGACCGCGAGAATGGCGACCAGGAACAACAGCGAGGTCGCCGTCGCGGTGCGCGTGGCGAGCGTCGGCCGCTGCAGTCGTTGCCACAACGCAGCCAGTTTCTGTGTAGCGTACAATTCGCGCAGACTCAAAGGTGAACCCCACCGGAGGCAGGCCAACGGTTCCACAGCAAAAGGCATGCCGCCGCCGCAAGGCCGGGCCGGCGTGCGCCAGGCAGCCGCTGGGCGGCGGCGTGCCGCGCGCGCTCCTAGGCCCATTCCGGAGCGTGGCCGAGACACCCGCCGCATTGCGGATTAGGCGCGGTCGTGGCCGGTCGAAGCGCCCGCAACTGCCGCGGGTCGACACTTCCGGGCGGCGCAGCGCCGGCACTTGATACCCCCGAGTTGGGAGGATTCGATGGCAACGACTTGCACGCATCTCGATCAAATCAAGGTCACGCATACCGCGAAGAACTACTGTGAGGAATGCGTCAAGACCGGCGATGAGTGGCTGCACCTGCGACTGTGCCTGATTTGCGGCCATGTCGGGTGCTGCGACTCGTCGCCTAACCGGCATGCGACCAAGCATTTTCACCACGCGCGCCACCCCCTGATGCGGTCGATCGAGCCGGGCGAGGCGTGGATATGGTGCTTCGTCGACGAGGTTGTCCCCGGCGAGCTTCCCGACTGAAGTCTAGGCCCGGGAGTAGACCTTGCGCCCTGCGACGTAGGTCGCGCGCACCGCGCGATCGTCGGCCAGCGTCATTTGAATGAACAACGCCTCGTTGAGATCTTCGGCATGGCGCATCCGATAGGCGATGAGCGGGGTCGACTTGAGATCGAGCACAACGAGGTCAGCCTCCATCCCCGCCGCGACGCTGCCGATCGTGTCCTCCAGATAGAGCGCGCGCGCCGCGCCGCGGGTGGCGAGATAGAACGCGTGCGCGGCGGGCAGCGAGCGCCCGTGCAGCTGGGCCGCCTTGTAGGCCTCGTTCATCGTCTGCAGCATTGAGAACGACGTGCCGGCGCCTAGGTCGGTGGCGAGCCCCACGCGGACCGGGCGCGCCGGCTTGAGCGCATTTTCGACATCCAGATAGCCGCTGCCGAGGAAGAAGTTCGATGTCGGGCAATGCGCGATTGCCGTACCGGTGTCGTGACAGCGCTGGAGCTCGGGCTCGGTGAGCCAGATGCCGTGACCGTAGATCGCGCGCCGCCCAAGCAGCCGATAGTGGTCGTAGACGTCGAGGTACCCCTTGCGCTCCGGAAAGAGCTTGCGAATCCAAGACACTTCGCGTTTGCTCTCCGAGACGTGCGATTGCACGAAGCAGTCTGGATGCTCGGCCTTGAGCGCGCCGGCCGCTTCGAGTTGCTCGCGAGTACTGGTGGCGGCGAAGCGCGGCGTGATCGCGTACAGCAACCGCCCACGCCCGTGCCAGCGCCGGATCAATGCCTTCGACTCGTCGTAGGACGAGCGGGCGGTATCGAGAAGGTTGCGCGGCGCATTGCGGTCCATGAGAACCTTGCCCGCGATCGTGCGCAGGCCGAGCTTGGCTGCTTCCTCGAACAGGGCGTCGACCGATTGCGGATGAACCGTGCAATGCACGGCGGAAGTCGTTACCCCGTTGCGCAGGCTTTCGCGCAGAAAAACGCGCGCCACGGCGCGCGCAACCTTGGGATCGGCAAAGCGCTGCTCGACGGCAAAGGTGTACTTGTTGAGCCAGTCGATGAGCTGCAGGCCGCCTGCGCCGATGATCGGGGTCTGCGGATAATGGACGTGACAGTCGATGAAACCCGCGACGATGAGCGCGTTGCGGCCGTAGTCGACGACCCGGGTCCCGGGCGGCAGCCGCGAGCGCACCTGCTGCGCCGGACCGACATGTGCGATGCGGCCCCGCAGCATGGCGACAATCGCGTCCGGCTCATACTGCAACGTCGGTCCGAGCCCGTGCTGGAACGGGTCGCCCGTAAACGTCAGCACCGGGCCGCGGATCGCGGCGGTGGCAGCGACGCGACTCGCCGCCGCGCGCACACGATGACCTGGTTCGGACCGTAGCCCTCCGGCACCCACAGCTACCCTCCCAGCGCGGCCCGTTCGCTGCCGGGCAGAGGCTCGCCTGCCGCCGGCTGCACGCGGGCGCGCCAACGCAGGAGCAGGTGCAAAACCGGGGCCAGACCCGCTGCGGGTGCCGCCGGTGCGGGGTCCGTCTGGGCGGTAGCGATACCGACCGGTGACGCTGCCAAGACTCGGCGGAGCACCGCGTCGCGCAGTAAAGGCCACGGCAGGGGTCGTCGATCGAGCGAAGTCACGCGTTGCCGCCGCCGGGGTCGGGTTGGAGCGGCCCGCGACGCACCGCAGGGCGCGCTCGCTTCCAGCGCCGGTGCACCCAGTACCACTGCTCGGGGTGGCGGAGAATCAGCCGTTCCAGCGCCGCATTGTACGCCCGGGTGTTGCGCCGGATCTCCGCCCCGGCATCCTCGCCGGGGAGCGCAGTGAGCGCTTCCTCAAAGCGCAGCACGTGCCTGCCGTCGGGGTTGCGCCAACTCGCGGCGGGGAGCACCTGCGCTTCGGAGGCGAGCGCGATCAGGGCCAGGCTCTTGAACGTCCAGGCGGGATGGCCGAAGAAGTCGACCTCGATGCCATCGGGCGGCCCGGCGTGCTGGTCGAAAGCGAAGACGACGGCATCGCCGGCGGCGAGCGCGTCCAGGATCGCCTCGAGGGAGCCGCGTTTCGGCAGCACCCCGAATCCCGCCCGCCGAAACCGCCAGCTGACCAGCCGATCGAGCCAGCGCGGCTTGATCGGCCGGCGCACGAAATGGATGCGGCCGCGCAGTTGCGGAAAGCAATGGAGTCCGGCAACGCTCGCCACTTCCCAGTTGCCGAAATGGCCCGTGAGCACAAGGATGCCCCTGCCGCGCTCGAGCGCGCGCGCGAAGACGTCGACGTTCTCGACGGTCACGAGCGCGCGCTTGGCGGCCGCGCTCATCCAGCGAAAGCGGAGGAACTCGCTGCCCAGGCGCCACAGGTGCGCGTAGTGCGCCTGCGCGAGACGCTCGATCTCGGCGTCGGCAACGGCTTCGCCGAACACGCGCCGCAGGTTCTCGACGATGACCCGGCGGCGCAGCGGGAGCAGCCGAAACAGGAGCCGACCGGACAGCGGGACCGCGGCGGTCTCGGGCAAGGCGAGCGCGACCGCCGATGCGCTGGCGCGGTCGTGCGTCAGCGACAGCGCAATGCTGCGGACCCGGTTCTTGGCCAATACGCTGGCCGCTTGCGGATTGCACACGGCGCGCGGGGCGCCGTAGGGATCGCGGACGACCGAAAAGTCCGCCGCTTCGAGCGCGCCCAGCGCGGCTTCGCGCGGAAACAGCTTGAGGCAGGCTTCCTTGGCGGCAAAACGCGCCGCGAGACTCGCGGCGCGGCCCGCGCCGTCACCGCTGTCGGCGAGTTCCTGCGCGGTAAACAAGCGCTGCAGGTCGGCGGGAGCGGTCGCGGCAAGCAGGCGCTCGATGCGCGCAATCTCGACCGTGTCGATGCCGCAGCGCGTTGCGGCGTCAGCAATCGCCGCGGAGGCTTCCACCATGCCGCCGGTCAGGTTGCTGCGCGCAGCAGCAGTGCCGCGTTGGTGCCGGCAAAGCCGCGACACAGGACCAGCGCCACGGCGCTTCGCGGCGACTGTGGCGCGGCGGATATGGGCACGCCGGCGCATGCGGGATCGGGAGCGGAATAGGTGGCGGTGCCAGGTACGACCCGCAGGCGCAGGCTTGCGAGCGCAAGCACGCTCTCGATGATGCCGGCTGCCGCGATCAGGTGGCCGAACGCCCATTTGAAAGCGGTCACCGGCGGCGCCTGTACGCCGAAGACACGGCGGATCGCCGCGGCCTCGGATGCATCCGATTGCGGCGTGCCGTTGCCGTGCGCGGCGATCATGCCGACATCGGCGGCACGCAGTCCCGCGTCGTCGAGGGCGAGTTCGATCGCCCGCGCGAGGGCGTCGCCGTCGTCGCGGATCGCGAGCAGGCCCTGCGCCTCGGTCGCGGAGCCGCCGCCGAGCACCTCGCCCAGGATTGCAACGTTGCGCTCCCGCGCCGAGGTTTCGGTTTCGAGCATCAGCGCCGCCGCGCCTTCGCCGAAAAGACTGCCGTCGCGGCGCGCGTCGAACGGCCGGATTGTGTCCTTCGCCAGCAGGCCTACGTCGTAATAGTAGAGCACCATCTGCGGCTCGATCGGTGCGTCGTGGCCCACTGCGAGGGCGCGATCGGCCTCGCCCGTGCGCAGGGACTCCATCGCCTCGATCACTGCCAGCGTGCCGCCGATGCTGTGGTTGGTGATGCAGGCGTTCGCGCCCTTTAAGCCGTGCCGGATGCCGATGTGGCCGAGCACGTTGTTGGGCAGCGTGCGCAGCAGCCACATCGGGTTGACCGTGCTGGAAAGCTCGCGGCCGAACGCCGGCAGCTTCTCGTTGGCGGCACTTAGCAACGGAAAATAGTCATACTGACTTTCGTAATTGCCACCGCCGGAGCCGACATAGACGCCGGTGCGATCGCTGTACGCGGCGGCCGCGGCAGCGTCGAGCTCACCACGATGCGGCGTGATCCCCGAGGCCTCGATCGCGCGGCCGGCGGCGTACAGGCCGAACAGATCGGTACGCCGGATCAGCTTGTGCAGCTTGCGGTCGTCGACCATGTCGCGCGCATTGAGGTCGGCGATCTCGCCGGCCGCCTGCGTCGGCCAGCGCGACGTGTCCCACTGTCGGATCGGTCCGATCGCCGAGCGGCCGCCGCGCACGGCGTCGAGGATCGTCGCGGGGTCGCGTCCGGCGGCGCAAACCGCGCCGCAGGCGGTGATGACGACCTTGCGCTCGCTCACGGTGTGCGATTCCGCTTCGCGCCGCGTCACGCCCGGAAGCCGACACCGTCGACGGCGTCGGGTGCGCGCAGCACCACGCAACTGTTGGAGCCGCCGAAACCGAATGAATTGGACAACGCGACCCGTACCCGGCGGCGCCCGGGCGCCTCGCGCACCAGCGGCAGATCGCAGTCGGGGTCCGGTTCGCGCAGATTGGCATTCACCGGCAGCGCTTCGTGCCGGATCGCCAGCGCGCAGACCGCGACCTCCACCGCGCCCGCGGCGGCAATGAGATGCCCCATCGAGCTCTTCGTCGAGCTCACGGCGAGGCTCGGGAGGTGCGCGCCGAACACGGCGTGCAGCGCGGCGCTTTCGCTGCGATCGTTCATGAACGTCGACGTCCCGTGCGCGTTGACGTAGTCGACCTCGTCGACGGCGGCGCCGGCATCAGCGAGCGCCTGGCGCATCGACTGGATCGGCCCGTCGCCATCGGGCGGGGAGTCGGTGATGCGGTAGCTCGACAGCGAATTGCCGTCGCCGGCGAGTTCGGCGTAAATGTGCGCTCCGCGCCGCCGCGCCGACTCCCATTCCTCGAGCACGAGAAAGCCCGCGCCTTCGCCGAGCAGAAAGCCGTTGCGTGTCGCGTCGAACGGGCGGCTGGCGCGCTCCGGCGTATCGTTGTCCGTCGACAGCGCCGACAGCAGGCAGAAACCGGCGATGCCGACGGGGCTGATCATGGAATCGAAGCCGCCGGCGAGCGCGCAATCCACAGCGCCACGGCGGATGAGTTTGAGCGCGGTGCCAATGGCTTGCCCGCCGGAGGCGCAGGCGGTGTGGACGGAGGTGGCGTAGCCGCGTATGCCGTGGCGGCGCGTGAGCAGCGACAGCCCTGTGGTCGACTGGCTGCGGCAGAACACCAGCGGGTTGTTTGCCGACGCATCGGTAAGCAGTTGCGCCGGATCGAGTTCACCGCTGGCGGCGCTGTGGCCATGGACGGCGACGAGCTCGGAAAAATCCACGCCCATCATGCCGGTGCCAACAGCACAGCCCCAACGCGCCGCCGTCGCTTCCGTCGGCCGGATACCGGCGTCGGCAAACGCCTGCTCGGCCGCCGCAAGCGCAAAGCCGTGCGAGCGGTTGGCGAACTTGAGGAGCTTCCGATCAGCGATGCACGCCTCGGCGTCGAAACCCTTGACCTCGGCGGCAATGCGTACCGGAAATCCCGACGCGTCAAACAGGCTGATCGCCGCGCCGCCGCTGCGGCCGGCAAGCAGCGCCGCGAAGGTCGACGCGACGTCGTTGCCGACTGGCGTGACCAGCCCCAGGCCGGTGATTGCAACGCGGCGCTTGGTCGCCATTCAATGGTCTCCGGCCGCGACGTCGAGGCGCGCCGTGGCGACCACGCGCCCGTCGACCGTAGCCGAAAGGCGGATGGTGCCTGCGTCGCCCGCTGCGGCGGCGAGCTCGGCGCCGAGTTCCACCGCCTGGCCGGGCGCGATGAACGAGCGCATCTTGACGTGGGTCATGCGCCGCGGCGAGAGCGGCGTCGCCGCAGGGGTGCCGATGGCGGCGCGGGCCAGGTCCAGCGCCAGCCGGATCTGGCTATCGAGCAACAGCGTGGCCGGAAACACGGGCCGTCGCGGA
The DNA here is from genome assembly GCA_035937415.1 of Edaphobacterium sp. (SeqCode). Classification (GTDB taxonomy): domain Bacteria; phylum Pseudomonadota; class Gammaproteobacteria; order Burkholderiales; family Casimicrobiaceae; genus PALSA-1003. The sequence goes on from DASZIB010000042.1 coordinate 10,746, forward strand.
AAGTGATCGGCAAAGAAAGGCGCGGCCTGCGGAACCTGCAGCAGCGCCCGCGCCGATTGACCCGCGACGCCGTCGAGAGCCACCAGCTCCGGCAACGCCACGCCGTGAAATCGGCCGCCGGGTGCGCCCGCGGCGCACAGCAGGCGCAAACGCTCGCGTAACACCTCGGGTGCGTCGAATTCCTGCACCGGCAGCATCGGGCCCAGACAGTGCTTGAGTTCGATGACCCGCGCGCCGTCGACCTGGGCGAATCCGCCGTAGGCAACCGCGTCGTCGTCACAGCTCTCGATTTCGATGTTGAGCTCGAGTCGTGCGCCGGGCGCGACCGCACCGTGAAAAACCGTCTCGGTGGCCAGGGCCGCGACCGGTCGCCCGCGGAAATCGATCTTGGCCATCGCCGCCCACGCGGCGAGCTGACCGACCGCCTCGGCGACCAGGCATGCCGGAAAGGCCGCGATGCTGCCGGGCACGGCGAAGATTGCGCGCGCCCGCACGCCCGGATCGAGCTCGGTTATCCGATCGACGAACGAGAATGCGGCGAAATGGTCGCTCATGCGCGGCAGGCTGTGCGCGAGGTCAGGCCGGCGCCGGCGCCGGCGCCTCCCGCTGCGCGTGGATGACGAGCTTGCAGAACGTCTCCGGCGTGAACAGGCGCGGGATGTCGGCAACCTTCATCGGGTTGCCGAAGCGCTCGGCGGGGATCTCGGACAGATAGCGCCTGAGCTGGGCTAAGCCGGCCTCGGTCAGCACTCCCTTCTGCTCGAACTCCGCCTCGGGCATGTCGCCGCGAGCGTTCTCGATGATCTTGCCGCGCGGAATCTTGATCTTGAACGCGCGCTCCAGGCGGAAGACCATGTCGAGAAAATCGATCGACTCCGCGTCGAGGCCTTCGATCAGCGACACGTCGAGCTTGACCTGCTCGACGTCGCAGCCGAGGGCGTCGGCCATCGTCTCCGCGACCTTGGGAAAGACCGCCTGGATTTCTTCCTTGGTGATATCGGTGTTCGCCATAGCCCTCACTCCATTTTGAAGCCGCCATCGACATTGAAGACCTGCCCGGTCACGTAATCCGCATAAGGCGAAGCCAGAAACCACACCGCGTACGCCACTTCCTCGGGTTTGCCGTAACGCCGGAGCAGGATCCGCGCCTTGACCTCGTCGCCGGCCATCGATCGCACCTGCTCCGACATCTCGGTGTCGATGACGCCAGGCGCGACGCAGTTGACGGTGATTCGGCGCGGTGCGAGCTCGACGGCGAGCGCGCGCGTAAAGGCATTGATCGCGCCCTTGCTCGCGGCGTAGTTGGTCTGGCCGCGCCCGCCTTTCTCCCCGGCAACCGAACTGACGTTGATGATCTTGCCGGCGCGTTGGACGATCATGTGCGGCACGACGGCGCGCGCCACGTTGAAAGCCCCGCCGACGTTGGTGTCGAGCACCGCCTGCACGTCGTCGTCGTCGAATGCCGCGAGCTGGTTGTCGCGGATGATGCCGGCGTTGTTGATCAGGATGTCGATGCGGCCGCAGCGCTCCGCGACCCGGTCGACCGCCGCAGCACAGGCGGCGGAGTCGCGGATATCGACTTGGTCGGCCGCGATGCGATGGCCCGCCGCCTGGCTGGCGGCGACGACTGCGGCCGCGGCGGCGACATTGTCGCGATAGAAGAAAGTCACGTCGGCGCCCTCGGCTGCGAACAGCTCGACGATGGCGCGGCCGATGCCGCGGCTGCCGCCGGTGACGATAGCCACTTTGTCGGTGAGTCGCGCGTCCATGTCTCGTGCTGCCCTAGCCGGAAATGCAGAACCCGCCGTCGACCACCAGCGTGTGCCCGGTGATCTTGGCTGCTTCCGGAAGGCAGAGCAGGTACACCGCGCCGGCGACGTCCTCGGGCGTCAGCACCGGACCGGCGGGCGTGCGCCGCGCAAAGTCGGCCAGCAATTCCTCCCGATTGGGAAAGTAACGCAAGGCATCGGTGTCGACCACGCCGGCGCTGACGGTGTTGACGCGGATCTGCCGCGGGCCGAGCTCCTGCGCCAGCGTACGCACCAGCGACTCGAGCGCGGCCTTGGACGCGCCAACAAAGCCGTAACCGGGCATTGCCCGCGTCGCGCCGAGGCTCGACAGGGCGATGATGCTTCCACCCGCCGGCATGAGCGGCACCGCGTGCTGTGCCAGCAGATTCAACGCCAGGGCGTTGGTTTCGAGGCACCACCGCCAATGCTTGAGCGTCATTTCCAGCGCCGGCTTGAGCACGCCGCTCGCCGCGTTGCTGACCACGATGTCCAGACGATCGAACTCTTTCGAGAACGCGGCGAACATTTCGTCGACGCTGTCGGGGATGCCTACGCTCGCCTGAATCGCGCAAGCGCGCCGCCCCAGGCCGCGAACCTCCGCGCACAGCGCCTCGGCTTCGCCGGCGCTGTTGTAGTAGTTGGCCGCGATGTCGCAACCCGCCGTGGCCAGCTTGTGCGCGATGGCGCGGCCGATGCCGCGAGCGGCGCCGGTGACGAGCGCGACTCTACCGGCGAGGGTGCCTGGCGTGATGGTATTCATGTGCAGTCAGGCCCGCGGGCCGCGGAGGGGGCAAGCCGCCCTCGTGAAACCCGATATTATCCTACGATCGAGCGGGTCCAGGCAACGCGCCATGGCGGCTGGACTTGATTTCTGCCACCGACCCTGGGCGAGCTTCCATTCGCGGGCGGCGGCAGCGGCGCTGCCCGCGTCATCGGGCGAGACTTTGCGCGAGGCGGAGAAATTCGGTGGCGATCGCGGCGGCCCGCTCCTCGCTCACATCGGCGCAGCGGTACGAAACACCGAGCCGCATGACGCTATCGAGGGTCGTGATGGCGAACACGATTGGCGCGAGTGGTCCGGTCGGCACCGCGCGCAGGTATTCGGGCGCCGCCGCGCTGCTGCCCGGTTCCCGCCACAGCGCGTCGACGTTGAGGCTCGAAACGCCGGCCCAGATCGGGTAATGCTTGGCCAGAAAGCCGCGCCGCTGCTCAGGCTTCAGGAAGCGCCACGCGAGTGCCGCCCAGGCGAGGGCCAGCAAGCTCTGCAAGTACAGCTTCTCGGTCTTGCCGCGGTCGGTCTCGACGTGGATCGCCTGCGCGAGCTCGCGCAAGCCTATTCCCGGCGGGACCGGGTGTGACACGCGCAGCGAGGCCAGGAATTGGCCGAAGGTAGCCGCGGCATCCGCCTCGAACTCGCCGCGCACGTTCACGATCGCGGCGACGCCAAGCTCGTGGCGGCGCTGCGTCATGCTGCGCTTCGGCATCACCGCGGCAAGCGCGGAGAGCAGCAGCGCCAGAAAGAGATCGTTGCGGGTAATCCCCCACTCGCGGGTGGCCCGGACCAGGGAGGCATAGTCGGCCGCCGCGACGCGCCGCGACAGGAAGCCGATGCGCGCATCGCCGCCTACCTCGCAGGGAGCGCGCCACGACCGCTTGCAGCTCGCGGCGAGCGCTGGCAGCCGGCGCAGGCCGGAGAGGGCGTGGCCGGCATGACGCAGGAACAGGCGCGTGTAGGTGCGCGGATACAACCGCGGCGTCCACGGGGCGGCGCCGGCGGTGGCCCCGAGGCGATAGCCGAGGACGAGTTTCTGCAGCAGCACGGCGATGGAATCGCCGCCGGCGATGAAGTGATCGTAGGCGAGGCCGAGTCGAAACGTGCCGCCGGTGTCGATGGCAAAGAACCGGAAGGGCTGGAGTGCACCGTCCGGCGGCAAGGGCAGATTGAGCTGGCGCTCGATCTCCTGCTCCTCCATCCGCAGCGCATCTGCGCCGCCGGCGAGAATCGCCACGTCGACGGCCGCTCGGCCGCCGCGATATTCGTAGCGCGCGCGCCGCCGGTCGAGGACAAACCCGGTTAAGCCAGCTGACTGGAGCGTGCCGTCAATCTCCGCCTTCAGACGCGCGGGTTCCAGTGCCTGTCCCACGGTGACCACATGCACGGCGTTGTAGGGATAGAGTTCCCGCCAACGCAACATCGTGGCTTGAAACAGATTGAGCTTGCCCTGCATCCTTGCCGCCTATTGCGGCGGCACATCGTGCCGGCGCCGACTGCGAATGAGCTGCTGCGCTGCGAGGCACCAGTGCTTCTTGACGCTGTACCAGATGTCGGCCGCGTGGAGCAGGTTGGCGACGTCGAGCCGCGTATCCGCCGGCGGCAGCGCGGCGCTGCCGGGGACATAGCGGTCGATCCATGCGCGCGTGACCGGATCGAAGGCAAACTCCTGCACCAACGGCAGCGTGACATGGCTCGCAGCCGCCGGCAGCGTCACATTGCGCACGCGCGCGGAGCCGATCGCGCGATAGGGCTCGGCGCTGCCGAAGTTGCCTGCGATCGGATCCCAGTCGAGCGAAAAGCCGGTGAACTCCTCGGCCGTGTCCGGAATTTCGCGCAGCCGCGAGAGCATCGACCACTGGCCGAGCAGCAGGCGGGGCAGCTTGCCGGTCGCCATGGCGGCGACGTAGGGCACCGCAAGGCCGACCACGGCGCGTTGCGCCCCGCTCTGCGGATCGACAATCGTCGTCCGCTCATCGGCGGCTTCACGCTCCGGATTCCACACCGGCAGCGACGCGCCGAAGTCGCCCGCCAGCTCGTAGAGCACGCGAATGGCGACCATTCCGCCCTGGCTGTGACCGATCAGCATCGGCATCATGCCTTCGTGCTCGTAGTACCACGCCATCGTGCCGGCGAGCCGGCGCGCGTCGACGAAACTGCTGTAGGTGAGCGAACCGTCGGCAGGATTGATGAGCCGTTCCCGCGGATAGCCCATCGCGACGAGAAATTCCGCAAAGGGGGCCATCGTGACCAGCGGTATGCTGCCCTGCAGATCGATGATGCGCGGTGCGGGCGCCCGCGCCAGCACTTCCCGCACCTCGCGCGCGGAAATGTGTTCCGGCACGAGTGCCAGGATCCGCTCCTCGCCCGCCGCGTCGAGCGCGGGTGCGCGCGCCACGGGCTCGGTGGCCGGCTCGTCCGCGGCGACGGCCATTGGGCTCGCCATGAACGCAACGAGCGCGGCGCCGCGCGCGAAGCTCGGAACAGGCCGTAACCACGATATGCGCGCGAGCATTCTCCAGCGACGGTGCACGATGGGAACGCTAGCCGCGCCTGGGGAAGAACCGACCCGTGCGCGCGAGGTAGCCGCGATACGCCGCGCCGTGCACGGCGAGGAGATGCCGCTCCTCGTTGCGGGCCTTGAAATGCATCAGCACCAGGTGAATGATCGCGACGCCCAGCATCGGCAGGGTCGGCACGACGAGCGCCGAGCAGACCATGAGCAGCATCGACAAGGCGTAGATCGGGTGCCTGACGTGCCGAAACGGACCGTCGGTGATAAGTTCCTCCTCGCCGTCGCGAACCACAGCCATGCGCCAGTGCCGACCCATGCGGGACCAGCACACGCTCGTCAGCAGCAGGCAGCCAATGCCGCAGATCGCCGCGATCCAGCGCAGCGTCGCGTAACCGGGGTCTCCCCGCGCAAACGCCGGCTCGGCCGCCAGCCCGTGACTGCGCACCAGCGCGAGATACGGAAGCACGATCCACGCGGCAACCAACGGCAGCCACACGATCCACATCAGCTGCTCCACGGGTTGCTGGGGAACGAAGCCGGCCAGGCGGCGCGTCGCGCGCCGCGCACGCACAATCATCAGGCCCACGCCGAACCAGTACGTCCAGATGGTTGCGGTCAAGAGCACACCCGGCAGATCCTTCATGAGCACCGCCGCCGCGTCGCGCCGCGCGGGAGTGGCAAACGGTCCCGCGCACGGCGCCGGGTCGAGTGCCGGATTTGTAAACGCAAGCGATTGCTCCTAGAATTCCCGCGTCCGTCGCGGCCGTCCTCGATGCAACTTCCGATTCTACTGGCCAGTCAGGACCGCATCGCCGACGACCCACCCGGACTGCGCGCGCTCTGCATCTTCCTGGGCGTCCTGGTGGCGATCCTGCCGCTCGCGCACGTCACCGCCCTGCGCAACAGCCTGGTCGGCGTGGTCGCGGCACTCGCGCTGCTGCAGTTCCCGATTGCGTCGTGGAAGAACACCCCGGGCCTGATTCCCTGGCTGGTCTGGCTGGCGTACGCGGCCGCCTCGATCGCCTGGTCGGCATTGCCGGACGCTTCGTTCCAGAGTTTCCGCAGCGATCAATTCTATCCGTTCGTGATCTTCCTGGTGTGTTTCCAGGCCGTGCAACTCCTCGGCGGCCGGCTCGCGGTGGCCATCGGCACGGCCGCCGGCACGCTGCTGTGCCTGGCGACTATGTTTGCTGCCGCGGCGCTCGGTGCCGAGCCGGAACTCGCGGTGCCCGAACCGGGCTTTCTGGGTTGGCTCTCGTGGAAGGCGAGCGACGCAACCGATGCGAGCACGTACGTCGCGTTCATCGCGGTGCCGCTGTTCCTGATCCTGGTGACTTCGCGCCACAGCTGGCGCCGCGGCGCCGCCGCCGTCTGGCTGCTCGTGTTCGCCGCGATCGGATTTCTGAGCGAGAACCGCACGCTGGTTGCTGCGCTGTTCGTTTCCTTCGTCGGTTTCGTCTTCGTGCTCGGCGCTCTGAGGGGGCGCCTGCAGTGGAAGTCGGCGCTCGTGGTCGTCGGCATCGGCCTGGTTGTTTCGGCGCTTTGCGTCGAGGTCATTTCCCGCGCGCGCCTGCCGTCGTCGCCGACACGCGCCGGCAGCGCCGCCGTCGCGCTCGTGATGGCCGATACGCGCCCGGCGATCTGGGCGACCTATGTCGAGCTGGCGCGCAAGCGCCCGGGGTTCGGGGTGGGTCTGGGACGCACCGTGCCGGCGCGAATCTATCACCTCGAGGAGGATGAAGCGCTGCGCCGCATCGACAGCCAGGCGGTGTCCCACGCGCACAACCTACTGCTCGACCTGGTGCTTCAGGTGGGACTCGTCGGCTTTGCCGTCTGGATGGCGATGCACATCGCCATCCTGCGGCTGGCGATACGGCGCGCGCGCCGCGGTGGCGACCGCGAGAAGGCATGGGCCGCGGCCGCTGTGGCCCTGGTGCTGGCGATGCTGGTGAAGAACTCGACCAACGACGTGCTGGTGTACGGCAACGCGATTCTGTTCTGGGCGCTGCTCGGCACCATGCTCGGGCTGATCTGGCGCCGCGCGCCGGACGCCGGCGACAAAAAAGCCGGGGCTTAGCCCGGCTTTGTTGTTGGCGCGTCGTGGCGCCGACGCGTCAGACGGTTTGGATGTTCGACGCCTGCTTCCCCTTCGGTCCCTGCGTGACCTCGAAGCTGACCTTCTGGCCTTCCTTCAGCGACTTGAATCCCGGCATGTTGATCGCCGAGAAGTGGGCGAACAGATCTTCGCCACCGCCATCGGGGGTGATGAAGCCGAAGCCCTTGGCGTCGTTGAACCATTTAACCGTTCCAGTTGGCATGTTTTCCAATCCTAATAATCAAGAAAAATATCGGGTCGTACCCGGCCGATGTTTCAATCTCAAGGACAGGAAAGTACGGCGCTTCGGCAACCAGCCAACGAGCCGGACGGGTCGTGCTTTAGTACTTGAAATAAAACACAAAGGGGACTATACGCGGGGCTGGGCCCGAGGTCAAACCGCGCGCGGAGGGGGTCAAAGGGGCCCGAATTCGCGCCGCGCCAGCGCCGCGCCGGCGCCCAGCGCGCGCAGTTTCGCCCGCGCCACCCCCCGCGCCAGCGGCACCATGCCGCAATTCGTGCACGGATAGATCCGCGCCGCCGGCACGAACTCAAGCGCGGCGCGAATCGTCGCCGCAACCTCCGCGGCGCTTTCCACCCGCTCGGTCGCGACGTCGATGACTCCGACGAGCACGTCCTTGTCCTGCAGCAGGGCAATGAGCTCCAGCGGTACGTGCGAGTGGGCGCACTCCAGCGAGACCTGGTCGATGGTCGAGCGCGCCAGCAGCGGAAACGTGTGCTCGTACTGCCGCCACTGCCCGCCCAGCGTCTTCTTCCATTCGATGTTGGCCTTGATGCCGTAGCCATAGCAGATGTGCACCGCGGTCGTGCAGCGCAGGCCGGCAGCGGCGCGCTCCAGGGCCGCGACACCCCAGTCGCGGACCTCGTCGAAATAGACGTTGAAGGCCGGCTCGTCGAATTGCACGACGTCGACGCCGACCGCCTCCAGCGCCTTCGCTTCGTCGTTGAGGATTTCAGCGAAGGCCCAGGCCAGCTTCTCCCGACTGCGGTAGTGCGCGTCGTAGAGCGTGTCGACCATCGTCATCGGGCCGGGAAGCGTGTACTTGATCCGGCGCTGCGTCGCCTCGCGCAGGAAGCGCGCGTCGGCGACAAACACCGGCTGCCGCCGCGCGACCGGGCCGACGACGACCGGCACGTCGGCATCGTAGCGGTCGCGGATGCGCACGGTCTTCCGCTGCGTGAAGTCGACGCCCTCGAGACTCTCGAGGAATGTCGTGACGAAATGCCGGCGCGTCTGCTCACCGTCGCCGACGATGTCGATCCCGGCATGCTCCTGATCGAACAGCGCGAGGCGCACTGCGTCGCGTTTGCCTTCGACCAGGCGCTCGCCATCGAGGAGCCAGGGTGCCCAAAGTTGCCCGGGCGGCGCAAGCCACTCCGGCTTGGGCAGGCTGCCGGCGATCGTGGTCGGAAAAAGGGTCGACATCCCGCGCAGCTGGGTTAATGGAGCGCTTGCTGCGATTATAGCCGCGTCGGCGCGCTGACCGCTTGACCGCACCGTGACGGCAACGTACCTTGGCGCCGCGCAATTCGCTGCGTCGCCGTCCGTGCCGCCGTCCATGTTCCGCGTTCTGCTCGCCGACTACGAGTTTCCCGACCTTGATCTGGAGCGCGAGCTCTACGCGCACGCGGGCGCCGAACTCGTCGCCGCGCAGTGCCGCACCGAGGCGGACGTGATCGCTGCGGCCACCGGCTGCGTCGGCATCCTGCTGCAGGCGGCACCCATCACCGAGAAGGTCGTCGCGGCTCTCCCGCAGCTGGGCATCGTCAGCCGCATTGGCGCCGGGGTCGACACCGTCGATACGGCAGCGTGCGCACGCCATGGCGTGTGGGTTGCCAACGCCCCCGATTACGGCGTCGGCGAAGTCGCGACGCATGCGTTGGCGCTCGTGCTCGCGTTGCTGCGCAATATCGTGGCTTACCACCGCGATATCGGCGCCGGCCGCTGGCACTACCTGTCGTCCGGACCGCTCCGGCGCGCCGGCGACATGACGCTGGGGATTGTCGGGCTCGGCCGCATCGGCAAGCGCATGGCGCACGTTTCGCGCAACGCATTCCGGCAGCTGCAGGCCTTTGATCCCTATCTCATCGACGGCGATTATCCCGCCTATGTCGAGCGCTCTTCCAGCCTCGCGAAGCTGTTTGCCACAAGCGATGTCGTCAGCATCCACGTCCCGCTCACGGCCGAAACCCGCGGCATGATCGATGCGCGCGTGCTGTCCCGGATGCGCGCCGGTTCGTACCTGGTGAATACCGCGCGCGGTGCAATTGTCGTCGCCGACGATTTGCTAGCCGCACTCGATGGTGGAATACTTGCCGGGGCGGGGCTCGACGTATTGCCGGTCGAGCCGGTCCCCGCCGACAGTCCGCTGCGCGGCCACGCGAAGGTGATCCTGACCCCGCACGCCGCGTTCTTCAGCGTGGAGGCGGAGGTCGAGCTGCGACGAAAAGCGGCGCAGAATATCGTCAGCTGGCTCGCGACGGGCCGACCTGACTATGTCGTTGTTGCCGGCACCAGGCACCCAGCCTAGCTGCCGCCAGCGCGACCGCGAAGCATCGCCGCAGCGCAGTGGAGGAGGACGCTTGGCAGCAGTAGGGATCAGAGCGGTACACAAGCATTTCGGCTCCACCCACGTGATTCGCGGCGTCGATTTCGACATCGCCGACGCCGAATTCTGCGTGCTGGTCGGTCCGTCCGGCTGTGGCAAGTCGACCCTGCTGCGCATGATCGCGGGGCTGGAAGAGATCAGCGAGGGCGAGATCGCCATCGGCGGCACCGTGGTCAACCGCGTGCCACCGAAGGAGCGCGACATCGCCATGGTGTTCCAGAATTACGCGCTCTACCCGCACATGACCGTGCGCGACAACATGTCGTTCGCCCTGATGCTCGCCAAGCAGTCCAAGAGCGAGATCGAGACGCGGGTCAGGAAGGCGGCCGACATTCTCGGCCTGTCTGCCCTGCTCGACCGCTACCCGCGCCAGCTCTCGGGCGGACAGCGCCAGCGCGTCGCGATGGGCCGCGCAATCGTGCGTGACCCGCAGGTGTTCCTCTTCGACGAGCCGCTGTCGAACCTCGATGCCAAGCTGCGCGTGCAGATGCGCACCGAGATCAAGGAATTGCACCAGCGCCTGCAGACGACCTCCATCTACGTGACGCACGATCAGATCGAAGCGATGACCATGGCGGACAAGATCGTCGTGATGCGCGACGGCGTGGTCGAGCAGATAGGAGATCCGCTGTTGCTGTACGACCGACCGAACAATACCTTCGTCGCCGGTTTCATCGGCTCGCCGGCGATGAACATGGTTCCGGGGACCGCGCGCATCAACGGCGGCGGCGGGCGGGTCGAATTCGACGGTGGCGTCACGCTGGCCATGCCGCTGGGCGCGAAGGCCGCCGACGGCCAGGCGGTGCTGTACGGCATCCGGCCCGAACACTGCCTTCTGGCCGATGGCGCCGGGCTGCCGGCCGAGGTCGTCGTCGTCGAACCGACCGGCGCGGACACGCAGCTCTATTGCCGTTTCAACCGCCAGGAAATCACGTCTCTGGTCCGCGACCGGGTAACCTGTCGCCCCGGAGACCGGATCAACCTCAAGCCCGACCTGGCGCGCGCGCACCTGTTCGATTCGACCAGCGGCGCGCGACTGGTCGCATAAGGCCAGCGGTTCGCTCGCGCTGCACTTTCACACCAACTGTCACCGAGGAGGAAGCAATGGGCAAGTTCAAGCGTCGCGATTTTCTCAAGGCCACCGCCGGCGTCGCCACCGGGCAGGCGCTTGGCGCGGGCTCCGCGTTGTTCGCCGCCAATGCCAATGCGCAGCAGTACAAATCCACCCCCGAGAAGGGGGCGAAACTGCGGCTCCTGCGCTGGAAGCGCTTCGTCCAGTCCGACGAGGATATGTGGGCCGAGAACACGAAGAAGTTCACCCAGGCGACCGGCATCGAGGTGCGCATCGACGCCGAGGGCTGGGAGGACGTGCGGCCGAAGGCCGCGGTTGCCGCCAACATCGGCAGCGGACCGGACATCATCATCGGCACGTTCGAGGACGCCCACCAATACCCCGACAAGCTGGTCGACGTTTCCGACCTGGCCAACTATCTGGGGGCCAAATACGGCGGCTGGTATCCGGTCGGTAAGGCGTACTGCACCAACAAAGGCAAGTGGATAGCGATCCCGATGGGCGCTGCCGGCGCCACCTTGAACTATCGCGAGAGCGCGATGCGGGCCGCGGGTTTCGAGACCTTCCCCAAGGACCTCGCCGGCTTCCTCAAGCTCTGTCAGGGCCTCAAGGCCAAGGGCATGCCGCCCGGCTTTGCACTGGGTAATGCCACCGGCGACGCCAATGTCTGGACGCACTGGCTCGTCTGGGCGCACGGCGGCAAGATGGTCGACGAAAAGAACAACGTCGTCATCAACAGCCCGGAGACAATCGCCGCGCTCGAATACAGCAAGCAGATGTACGAAACCTTTGTTCCCGGCACTCTGTCGTGGCTCGACCCGAGCAACAACAAGGCCTTTCTCGACGGCCAGATCGGCCTCACCAACAACGGCATATCGATCTATTACGCGGCGAAGACCTCCACGGATCCGAAGCTGCAGGCGATCGCCAAGGACATGAACCATGCGAACTTCCCGATCGGAACCATGGGCCGGCCGACCGAGCTGCAGCTCCTGTTCCCGATGATGATCTTCAAGTACACGAAGTATCCGAATGCCGCCAAGGAGTATCTGCGCTTCATGATGGAGAAGGAGCAGTACATCCCCTGGCAGCAGGCCTCGATCGGCTACGTGACGCAGCCGTTGGTGGCGTACGAATCCAATCCAGTCTGGACCTCCGATCCGAAGCACACGCCGTATCGCGACTTGATGACGAGGATGCTGCCCAACGGCTACGCCGGCGAGATGGGCTACGCGTCGGCGGCGACGATGGCGGACTTCATCCTGGTGAACATGGTCGCCGAGGCAGCGTCGGGCTCGAGGCCGCCGAAAGAGGCCGCGGAGCGGGCGCAGAAGCGCGCCGAGCGTTACTACAAGGTGTGACGTTGCGTTCGGCCCGGCGCGAAGCGCGATCGGCAAGAGCACATTCGGGCGAGCCGGGATGACGCAGTGTCGGCGCGGATTGCAGCGGGCGCCTGCCGGGCCCGCTTCATTCGCGCAGCATCTGCCCATCCCTGCCACGCGACTCGTTTAGACCTGCATGCCTGCACGCTCCAGCGCGCTTTCGCGTGCGCTCGACAGCCGCAACCTGCTCGGGCTGCTGTTCATGCTTCCCGCGGCGGCCTTGCTGCTGCTCTTCCTGACCTACCCGCTCGGCCTCGGGACCTGGCTCGGCTTCACCGACACCAAAATCGGCCGTGGTGGCGAGTGGATCGGGCTCGACAACTACGAATTCCTATGGGGCGACGCGGTTACTCGGCTGGCGCTGTTCAACACGCTTTTCTATACCACGGTGGCAAGCGTCATCAAGTTCGCCCTCGGTCTCTGGCTCGCGCTGCTGCTCAACGAGCATCTTCCGTTCAAGGCATTCTTCCGCGCCGTCGTGCTGCTGCCGTTCATCGTGCCGACCGCGCTGTCCGCGCTCGCGTTCTGGTGGATCTACGATTCCCAGTTCTCGGTCATCAGCTGGGTGCTGGTGAAAATGGGCCTCATCGACCGCTACATCGACTTTCTCGGCGATCCGTGGAACGCGCGGTTCGCCACGATTGCGGCTAACATCTGGCGCGGCGTCCCATTCGTAGCGATCACGCTGCTGGCCGGGCTGCAGACGATCTCGCCCTCCTACTACGAGGCGGCAAGCCTCGACGGCGCGTCGCCCTGGCAGAAATTCCGCCATGTGACGCTGCCGCTGCTGACGCCGATCATCGCCGTCGTCATGACCTTCTCGGTGCTGTTCACCTTCACCGACTTCCAGCTCATCTATGTGCTTACGCGCGGCGGCCCGCTCAACGCGACCCACCTCATGGCGACGCTGTCCTTCCAGCGCGCGATCCCGGGCGGAAACCTTGGCGAGGGCGCGGCGATCGCGACCGCGATGGTGCCGTTCCTGCTGGCGGCGATCCTGATCAGCTACTACGGCTTGCAACGGCGGGCATGGCAACAAGGAAGCGCGGACAAATGAGCACGGCCGAAGCGACGCAACAACCCGTCGATTCGCGGGGCATGAACTATCTGGTATCGCTGCCGCGGCGGATCGTCGGCGTCTACCTGCCCCTCGGCGCTTTTCTGTTCGTGCTGCTGTTCCCGTTCTACTGGATGGTCATGACGACGTTCAAGCCGGACGCCGAGCTGCTGTCGCACGAAGGTAATCCCTTCTGGGTCACCAATCCGACGCTGGCGCACGTCAAGAAGCTGCTCTTCGACACCCAATACCCGGAGTGGCTGTGGAATACCGTGCTGGTGTCGGTGGTATCGACAGCGCTTTCGCTGTTCTGCAGCGTGCTTGCCGCCTACGCCATTGAGCGGTTGCGCTTTCGCGGCTCGCGTTATATCGGCGCGAGCATCTTTCTCGCCTACCTGGTGCCGCCGTCGATCCTGTTCATCCCGCTGGCGACCATGGTCTACCAGCTGCATCTGTTCGACACCCGCCTCGCGCTGATCCTGACCTACCCGACGTTCCTGATCCCGTTCTGCACCTGGCTGCTGATGGGCTATTTCAAGTCCATCCCGTTCGAGCTCGAAGAGTGTGCCCTCATCGACGGCGCAAGCCGGCTGCAGATTCTCGTCAAGATCGTGCTGCCGCTGGCGGTGCCCGGTCTCATCTCGGCGGGGATATTCGCCTTCACGCTGTCGTGGAACGAATTCATCTACGCGCTGACTTTCATCTCCTCGTCCGAGGTCAAGACCGTCCCCGTGGGGGTGGTCACCGAGCTGGTCGAGGGCGACATCTACCACTGGGGCTCGCTGATGGCCGGCGCGCTGTTCGGTTCGCTGCCGGTCGCGGCGCTGTATTCGTTCTTCGTCGAGTATTACGTTTCGGGGCTGACTGGCGCGGTCAAGGAGTAGTTTCCCGGCGGCCTTGAAAGCGGGGCGGCGCGGCGCCATTTGCTATACAATTCACGCGTGAATCCGCGTTCCTAAGGATCGTCTCGATGAGCGTTCAGGAAATCATCCGCGAGCAGGTCACGACGCATCCGGTCGTGCTGTACATGAAGGGCACGCCGCAATTTCCGCAATGCGGCTTCTCCAGCGCGGCGGTGCAGATGCTGCAGGCCTGCGGTATCGACAAGTTCTTCTCGGTCAACGTGCTGGCCGACCCGGCCATCCGGCAGGGAATCAAGGACTACGCCAGCTGGCCGACCATCCCGCAGCTTTATGTCAGCGGGGAATTCGTCGGCGGGTCGGACATCATGCGCGAGATGTACGAGTCGGGCGAACTCCAGCAGCT
>DASZIB010000043.1:0-2838 GCA_035937415.1 Edaphobacterium sp. (SeqCode)
TTCGATCTGCGCACGCTGCCCGCGTCGGTGCCGCAGCCGCGCGCGGATGCAGGCCGGGATGGCAGCGCGCCGGCATGGCTGTCTGGCGCGCCCGACGACAACGAGCGCGGCAGCAATAATTGGGCGGTGGCCGGTCGCCTCACCGCCGACGGCGGCGCGATCGTCGCCAACGACATGCACCTGGGGCTCTCCGTGCCGAACATCTGGTATCGCGTCTCGATGCGCTGGCGCGACTCGCGAGAACACCGCCTGACCGGGGTCACGCTGCCGGGCCTGCCGCGGCTCGTCGCGGGCAGCAATGGGGATGTTGCCTGGGGTTTTACCAACACCACCGGCGACTTCTCCGACCTCATCATCGTCGAAGCCGATCCGGCGGATGCGGGCCGCTACCGAACGCCGTCCGGAATGCTTCCCATCGCCACCACGCAGGAGACCATCGACGTCAAGGGGAACGAGCGCGTACCGGTCGAAATCCGCGAGACGATCTGGGGGCCGATCATCGACCGCGACTCGGGCGGACGCGAACGTGCGCTCGCGTGGGTGCCGCTCCTTGCCGGCGGCATGAACGGCACGGTGGCGGGGATGGAGACCGCGCAGACCCTCGAGGCGCTCTTCGACGCCGCGGCGCTCGCGGGGATCCCGGCACAGAACATCGTCGCCGCGCAGCGCGACGGACGGATCGGCTGGTCGATCGCCGGGCGCATCCCGCGCCGCGTCGGTTACGACGGACGCCTGCCGACGTCGTGGGCCGATGGCACGCGGCGATGGGACGGCTGGCTTGCGCCCGGTGAGGTTCCGCGCCTGATCGATCCGCCCGAAGGACGCATCGTAACGGCCAACAATCGCCTGGTCGACGGCGCGGCGCTGCAAGCACTCGGCGACGGGGGTTACGATCCCGGCGCGCGGGCGCGACAGATCAGGGAGGACCTCGAGGCGATGCCTCGAGCCTCGGCGCACGACATGCTGCCGGTGGCCCTCGACGACCGGGCGATTTTTTTGAGCCGCTGGCGCGATCTGCTGTTGGAGACGCTCGCCGCGCCCGATCCCGACCACCCGGCCGCGCGCGCTGAGCTCCGCGGGGTGGTGAGCGAGACCTGGAATGGCCGGGCGGCGGTCGATTCGGCTGCCTACCGGATCGTGCGCGAGTTTCGCGCCCGCGTGGGCGAGCTCGCGTTCGCGCCGTTGACCGCGCGCATTCGCGAGCTCCAGCCGGCGTATGCGCCGCCCCCGGCGAGCGAGGGGCCGCTGTGGGCGCTCGTGACGCAGCGCCCGGATAACCTGCTCGATCCGAAGTTCAAGACCTGGACGGAGCTCCTGGAGGCCGCCGCCGATGGCGTCGCCGCGGACGCGAAGAACGCCGGTGGCATCGCGACCTACACCTGGGGCCGGGTCAACACGGTGCGCATCCGCCACCCGCTCTCCGCGGCCGTGCCGCTGCTCGGGCTTTGGCTCGACATGGCTGCCGAGGAGCTCCCGGGCGACTCGAACATGCCGCGCGTGCAGGGGCCCGCGTCGGGCGCATCGGAGCGCTTTGCGGTCTCCCCCGGGCGCGAGGGCGAAGGCTACCTGCACATGCCGACCGGGCAGAGTGGTCATCCGCTATCGCCGCATTACCGCGACGCGAACGCCGCCTGGGCCAAGGGCAACGCCACGCCGTTTCTTCCCGGCGCGACGGTGCATACGCTGACGCTCCAGCCGGCCGGGGCGCGTTGACGCCGGGGCAGGCGCCTATGCCCGCAGCGGCCAAAGGCCGCCGCCGGGAGGGGAAAATAACCCCGCCGGCCGGGCGCCTGGCGGCGGGCACTCTTTCCGGCGGCTGGTTTGGTTCTGTCGAGGCGGGGGTGGCAACGCGGTAAGCGTTCGGACGCGAAACGTGGCGCGCGCCGGACCCCGAAAACCTCGCTGCCAACGAGGGCCACAACCAAGCTCGAACCGTTCGGATGCGAATGTCCGCGCGCGCTGAACCTTCGAAAACCGCGCTGCCAGCGACAGTCAAAAAAACAGGGGCGCGCTGCCGGCCCTTTCGAAAAATCCCCGGACGCAGCGAGCGCCCGACGCTCGGCTGCTGCTACTCTAAGCGATCGGGCGCGGCAGCGCATTGACCGGGTCGTCGCGTTGCGGGACGATACCGGCGGTCATCCTTTCCCGTCGCCTTCAGGGCCGAAGTGAACCAAGGCAATCGAGCCGGAATCGTCAGCTTCCTCTTCACCGACCTCGAGGAAAGCTCCCGCCTGTGGGAGCAGGAACCGCAGCGGATGCCCGCGGCATTGAAGTGCCACGACACCCTGGCCCGAGCGGCGGTCGAAGCGAACCATGGCACCGTGGTCAAAATGCTCGGCGACGGGCTGCACGCCGCATTCGACGATCCATTGGACGCGCTGCTCGCAGCCGTTGCCCTGCAGGAGGCGCTTGCGGATCCGGCAGCGACCAACGGCGTGCTGCTGCTGGTGCGCTGCGGAATGCACGTCGGGGTCGTGGAGAAGCGAGACAACGACTACTTCGGGGCCGCCGTTAACCGCGCCCATCGCATCATGGACGCCGGCCACGGCGGCCAGCTGTTGCTGTCCCGGGCCATGGCGGCCTTGGTCGAGGATCGCCTCCCGCCCGGGGTTGCACTGTCCAACCTGGGGGCGGTGCGCCTGCGCCATCTGGCAAACCCCGAGCGTGTGTTTCAGGTCGTGCATCCACGGCTGCGGCAGGACTTTCCGCCGCTGCGATCGCTCGAAGCGACGCCCAATAACCTGCCGCAGCAGGTGACCTCCTTTATCGGTCGCGCGCGCGAGCAGGAGGAAATCGGGCGTCTGCTTCCGCAGACGCGGCTGCTCACGCTGGTTGGCA
>DASZIB010000044.1:0-135360 GCA_035937415.1 Edaphobacterium sp. (SeqCode)
TGGGCGGTGGCGCAATTCGTGCAGCCGGGGCCGCCGCGTCGCATCGTGCTGGCGGCGGGTCCTGAAAGCGGGATCTATTATCAGCATGCGTTGCGCTACAAGGAGATTCTCGGCCGGGAGGGCGTGAGCGTCGACGTGCGCCTGACGGGCGGCGCAGCCGACAACCTCGACCTGCTGCTCGATCCGAAGGCCGGCATCGATGTCGCCTTCATGCAGGGCGGCGTCGCCACTTTTCCGAAGGCCGACGGATTGGAGATGCTGGCGAGCCTCTATTACGAACCGCTGTGGATTTTCTATCGCGACGCGGCGACGCTCACCCACCTCACCCGCCTGCACGGCAAGCGGATCGCCATCGGCGTCGCCGGCAGCGGTACCCGCGCCCTTGTGGCGCAGCTGTTCGCCGCCAATGGTTTGACGACTGCCACCGGCGTAGGCCGTGACAACACCGACATCGTCGCGCTTGGCGGCCCCGATGCGCTGCGCGCCCTGAAGGCGGGCGAGATCGATGCCGCCCTCTACGTAGGTGGTGCGGACACCCCCGTCATCCAGCAGGCGCTGCGCGATCCGGTGATCAAGCTCATGAGTCTCGCTCGTGCCGACGCCTATGCGCGGCGCTTTCCCTTCCTGACCAAACTCAATCTGCCGTCCGGGACCCTCGATCTGGCGATCAACCTCCCTGATCAGGATGTCGCGATGCTCGGTACCAAGGCGATGCTCGTCGCGCGCGACAGCCTGCATCCGGCAATCATCGATCTGCTGATCGACGCTGCGCGCGAAATCCACGGGCACCAGGGTTACTTCGAGAACGCCGGCGAGTTTCCAGGTACGGCGCAGGTGGACATCCCCGTCTCGCCCCATGCCGAGGAGCACAAGCACTTCGGGCCGAGCTTTCTGCACCGTTACCTGCCCTTCTGGCTCGCAACCTTCGTCGAGCGGGCGGTAATCCTGCTCGTCCCACTGGTCGTAATCCTGGTCCCGCTCATGAATTTCCTGCCTCAGTTCATGCGCTGGCGCGTCCGCTCCCGCATCTATCGCTGGTACGCGCAACTTGGCCGGCTGGAGCGAGACGTTGAAACGCGGCAGGGGACGCTGCCCGTGGAGAAGTGGCTGAAGGAACTCGACCGCATCGAGGATGCGGTCGGGCACCTCCGCACGCCGGCGAGCTTCGCGAGCGAGGCGTACACCTTGCGTGAGCATATCGGCCTGGTCCGTCACGCGGTGCTGGCGAAGGCTGGCGGAGGTGCTACCGCCGCATGAATTTCCCTCCGGAACGATTGGCCTAACGCTGCAACGGCCGGCGGCGGCGATATACTTCGTCGCTCCGTGCAATGGCGTTTGGCGCTACAGCTCCGGATGCTCCAGTTCGCTCACAGCGCGGTAGCTCCCTCCCTACGAACCTTGTGTAAATGACAGCTGTCCCAGCGCGCAACTCACCGTTGCCCCCCAGCCCGATGCTGGAGCCGGTAGCCTGCACCGATTGCGATCTGCTGCAGCGAATTCCGCCGCTCCCGCCGGGCGGGAAGGCACGCTGTGCACGCTGCGGCTACTTGCTCGCCAAACAGCCTGCCGGTCCGCGCGACCTGCCACTCGTACTGACGCTCGCGGCGGCGATCGCCTTTGTGCTCGCCAATACCTCGCCCCTGATGGCTCTCTCGGTCGTCGGGCGAACCGCGAGCACGACCATTCTCGGCGGCGCCTACCAGATGTGGCTGCAGGGCGAGCAAATCACCGGCGCTCTGGTGGCGTTTTGCGCAGTCATCGCACCCGGCGGCTACCTCCTGTTCATGCTGGTGCTCCTGCTCGCGGCGCGGCGCTCGCCTGCGCCGCACTGGGTCGCCGAGATGCTGCGCTGGACCGAGCATTTGCAGATGTGGTCGATGCTCGAAGTCATGATGCTCGGCATTCTCGTCGCATTGATCAAGATCGCCGAACTCGCCACCGTCGAGGCGGGCATCGGCATGTACGCGGTGGGTTCACTGGTGCTTCTGTTTCCGGCGATCGTGGTCAACTTCGATGCCCGCGAACTCTGGCAGAGGGTGGAGTGGGCCGACGGTGAATTACACCCGCTCGCGCCGACCGGCGCGCCCGCCGAATGACGACGAGCGTTGCCGCCCCCACTGCCGCGCAACTGGGACTCTTGTCCTGCGAAGCCTGTCAGCTGCTGTCGCGGCCGGCGAGCGCGACCGAGCCGGGCTTCTGTCGGCGCTGCGGCGAAAAACTCGAATTCCGCCGCCACGGCTCGATCCAGATCACCTGGGCGCTCCTCATCGCGGCGGCGATCTGCTACATCCCGGCCAACGCGCTGCCCGTGCTCAACACCACCACGCTCGGCACCTCCGAGGGAGACACCATCCTCGGCGGGGTGGCCTTTCTGTATACATCGGGCTCCTGGCCGCTGGCACTCGTAGTCCTGGTTGCGAGCGTCATGATCCCGCTGGGGAAGATCGTGGCGCTGGTCTATCTCCTGATCACGGTGCAGCGCGGCTCGGTCGAGGGCGGCCACGACCGCACGCGCCTCTATCGCATGGTAGAGTTCATCGGCCGCTGGTCGATGCTCGACGTGTTCGTCGACGCGTTTACCGTCGCGCTGGTGCAGCTGCAGCCGCTGATGTCGGTGGCGCCTGGTGCCGGCGTTCTGTTCTTCGCGGCGGTCGTTGTGCTGACGATGCTCGCCGCCGAGGCCTTCGACCCGCGCCTGATCTGGGACCCCGCTACCCCCCAACCCATCCGCCATGGCTGACCCAATCGATCTGGACAAGCTTCCGCAGGCAACCGTCGTGCCCAAAAAGCGCATGCGGTTTTCCATCGTCTGGATCATTCCGCTCCTCGCGGCACTGGTCGCCATCGGAATCGCGATCCAGCGTATCCGCAGCGAAGGCCCGGCGATCACGATTGTGTTCAAGACGGCGCAGGGCATCGAAGCCGGCAAGAGCTTTATCAAGTACAAGGACGTGAATATCGGCCAGGTGACCGCGGTGGAGCTCTCCGACGACTACGCCAAGGTGCTGGTGAGGGCGAAGATCGCCAAACACGCGGCCGGCCTGATGGTTCAGGATGCGAAGTTCTGGGTCGTGGAGCCGCGCATCTCGTTGAGTGGCATTTCCGGGCTCAGCACGTTGCTCTCGGGCAACTATATCGGCTTCCAGGCGGGCAAGTCCGGTGAGGACGAGCGCGATTTCATCGGGCTCGACGAGCCGCCCGCCATCGCCGATCAACCCGGGCGCCGGTTCGTATTGCGAGCCTCGAGCCTGGGGTCGCTGGGTGTTGGCGCACCGGTCTATTACCGGCAGTTGGCCGTCGGCAAGGTCGCGGCGTACAACCTTGCCGCCGATGGCAAATCCGTTGAGATCACCATCTTCGTCGACGCGCCGTACGACAAGTACGTCACGACCGGGACACGCTTCTGGAACGCGAGCGGCATCGATGTGTCGGTCGGCGCCGAAGGCGTGGATGTGCGCACGGAGTCGCTCGTTGCGTTGCTTGCCGGCGGTCTTGCCTTCGATGCGCCGGGTTTTCTTCCGCCGGGTGACTTGGCGGCAGCCAACGCTAGGTTCACGCTTTATCGCAACCGTGAAATCGCGATGAAGCAGCCGGATCCGATCGAGCGCCGCTTTGTGCTCTACTTCGACGAGTCGGTCCGCGGGCTGTCGATTGGCGCACCGGTGACGTTATTCGGGCTGACCGTCGGCGAGGTCGCCGACGTGGGCTTAAGCATCGATCCGGCAACGCAGGCGGTTCGCCCGCGCGTGCTCATCACCTTCTTCCCCGAGCGACTCATCGGGCGCGTGAGTACGCAGGAACAGGCAGCGGCCAAATCCCTGGTGGAGGCGAACGCGGAAGCCCGCATGCGCAATATGCGCCGCCAGGTGGAGGGGCTGGGCATGCGCGCGCAGCTGCAAAGCGGCAGCCTGCTGACCGGGCAGCTGTACATCGGGTTCGGGTATTTTCCGAACGCGCCGAAGGTGAAGCTCGACCTGAGCAAGGACCCGATCGAGCTGCCCGTGGTGCCAGGTGGCCTCGCCAACATCGAGGCGAAGCTCACGAGCATCCTCGGCAAGATCGACAGCATGCCGCTCAATGCAATCGGCATCGACGTCAAGAATGCGCTGGAGACGTTGAACCGCACGCTCAAGGATGCCGACACCCTCATCAGCCGCGTCGACGCGCAGTGGGTGCCGGAGGGAACGAAGACGCTCGAGGACTTGCGCCGCGCGATCGCCAGCGCCGATCGAGCGCTCAAGAATGCCGATGCGGCGCTGTTCGCCGGCGACTCCCCGGCACCACAGGACCTGCGCGATACCTTGCAGGAAGTGACCCGTGCCGCGCGGGCCGTGCGCGTGCTCGTCGACTACCTCGAGCGGCACCCCGAAACGCTGATCCGGAACAAGCCACAGGAGAAGCCCTAATGCGCCGCCTTGCCGCCATCGCCGCCCGGTGCGCCCTCGCCGCCTTCGCCGCCGGGTGCTCGACCCCGGCGTCGCACTTCTACACGTTGAGCCCTACGGCGCCGCCCGTCGCGACACCCGCGGCGTCGGCAGCGGAACTCTCCGTGGTCGTCGGGCCGGTGTCGATACCGGCCACCGTCGACGTGCCGCAGATCGTGGTCAATACGGGGACGAACGAGGTATCGCTCGACGAGTTCAACCGCTGGGCTTCGCCGCTGCAGAACAATATCGCGCGTGTCGTCGCGGAAGATCTGGTCGCGCTGCTGGGGACGCCGCACGTGTCGCTGTTCCAGGCGTCGCTCAACGCCCCTGCCGATTATCGCGTGGCGATCGAGGTGCAAACCTTCGACTCGATGCCCGGCGTGGCGGCGACCCTCAATGCCGCGTGGATCGTGCGCCGAACCAAGGATGGCAAGGCGCAGACCGGGCGCACCACCGTGCGCGAACCGCTCCCGGAAAAAGGCTACGATGCACTCGCCGCCGCCCACAGCCGCGCGATTGCGCGCATGAGCCAGGACATTGCCGAGGCGCTGCGCGCGCTCGATCGCGCCCCGCGCTAAGCGGGTCGGCCGGTTGCACCGGCGCCACGGACTCTCCGCCGCTGCGCGGGGACGCTGCCACCGCCACCGCGCCGAGCAACGCACGTGCGGCGCAACACATGCCGCGCTCGTGGTGCCGCTAGCCGCGAAGCGAGGGGTTGAGGGTATATACGCCCGTCAGCGGCGCCTGCCCGAGGATGTGCCCCTTGATCGCCTGCCGCGCGTCGGCGCCGGAGAACGCCAGGCCCAGCGGCAGTTGCGGCACGTCGAGGGCGTAGAGCGTGAATACATAGTGGTGCAAGCGCTCGTCGTTCCACGGCGGGCATGGCCCGTCGTAGCCGAAGTAGTTACCCGCCATGTCCTTGTCGGCGGCAAACCAGCCGGTGTAGTCGTTGATACCGTGCTTCGCGCCACGCGGCGCCCCCGGGCCGAGCTTGCCGCGCGGCGTAACCCCGCGCGAGAACTCGCCGCGGGCCAGCGGAGCCGTATCCGCCGGCAGGTCGACGAGCACCCAGTGAAAGAAATCGACGCGAGGCAGCGATGCGGGTACCGTGCGGCCCTCCTGGTTGACGTCGTCGCCGCGCGAGGGCACGTCAGGGTCGTGGCAGATGAGCGCAAGCGACTTTGTGCCGGCGGGCAGGTCGGCCCAGCTCAGCTCCGGATTCAAGTTCTCCGAGAGCTTGACGTGCGCGGACGGGTCGATCGTGCAGAAGGCAAACTCGGCCGGAATGCGCTCGCCATCGACAAAAGCGGTGCTCGAAAGCCGCATCATGACGCTTTCCAATGCGGCGGGAGCGTCTGCTCAAAATAGGGCAGCGCTTCGATGCGCGCTTTCCAGCGCCTGAGTTCGGGCGTGAGCAGGCCGTCGGCGTCGAAATCGGGCAGCTTGACCCGGGCGCGGTACATGAATGCGACCGCCGGATAGAGCGAAAAATCCGCGGCGGACAACGGGCCGACGAGGAACTCGCCCTTGAGATAGGCCGACATCTGCGCAAATTCCTGCGTCACGGCGGCGCGCGCTTCGACGAGCTTTTGCGGATCGCGCTCCTCCGGCTTGGTCCAGAAGACGTAGGTGGTGACGCCATCGATGGCCTTGTTGACATAGTCGTCGGCCTCCATCATCAACCGCCACACCGTTGCGCGCGACTTCGCGTCGCCAGGGAACAGCGGCGCGCCGCGCCCGGGATAGGCATCGTCCAGATACGCCGTGATCGCGTTCGACTCGTAGAGCACGAAGTCCCCATCGACCAGGGTCGGCACCGTGTGCCGTGGATTGAGCGCGACGAATTCCGGCTTGCGCGTATCGCCTTCGGAAAACGAAAGCACCGTGCGCTCGTAGGGCAGCGCCTTGTGCTCGAGCGCAAGCTGCACCCGCCATGCATAGGGAGAACCGGAACCGTAATACAGTTTGAGACTCATCGACCCTCCTTCGTTTTGGCCTTGCGCGGCGGCGCTTCGTTGACGGCGGCGGCGCCGGCGCGCAAGGCTTCGAGCGACGCTTGCTGCAGTTCGAGTGTCTTGATGCTCATCTGCATGAAGTTAAGGGTCATCGACAGCCAGTTCTCGATCACGCGCAGCTCGCCGATCTTGCGGTCGATCTCCGCCGGATCGATGCTCGCGAACATCGTCATGGGGTTCGGAAACAGCGGCGTCGCGCCCGGCGATCCCGGTGCCGCCGGCGTCATGCCCGGCAGCGCAAAGCCGAACGGGTTCCACATCTTCTGCATGAACTCCAGCGCCTGCTGCGGCGTGAACGGCGCGGGGTTGTCGGCCATGTTCGTCCTCCAGTGATCCGGGCTTTCGGATAATATAACGCACCATGGCGGAATCTGCCGCTCCCCTGCTGGCGACGCTGAGGGCGATCGTCGGAGAGGCCAACGTCTTGACGGCGGACGCCGACGTCGCCCCCTTTGTCACCGATTCGCGCGATCGCTACCACGGCCGCGCGCGCGCCGTGGTGCGGCCGGCGAGCAGCGCGGAGGTAGCGGCCGTCGTGCGCTGCTGCGCTGAGCATGGCGTGCCGCTGGTGCCGCAGGGCGGCAACACCGGGCTGTGCGGCGGTGCGACGCCGCATGAGACCGGCGGCGAAGTCGTCGTCTCGTTGTCGCGCTTAAACCGCGTGCGCGCGCTCGATGCGGAAAACGCGACACTGACGGTTGAAGCCGGCATGCCGCTCGCCGCCGTGCAGCAGGTAGCCGATAAAGCCGGCCTGCTGTTTCCGCTGTCGCTGGCTGCCGAGGGCAGCTGCGCAATTGGGGGCAACCTGTCGACCAATGCCGGAGGCACTGCCGTATTGCGCTACGGCAACGCGCGCGAGCTCGTCCTCGGACTCGAGGTGGTCCTAGCCGACGGCCGCATCTGGGATGGGCTGAGGGGCCTGCGCAAGGACAACACCGGCTACGACGTCAAGCAGCTTTTCCTGGGCAGCGAAGGCACCCTTGGCATCATCACCGCGGCGGTTCTCAAGCTGTTTCCGAAGCCGCGCACCGCGGCGACCGCGTTTGCCGCGATCGCCGATGTTGCCGCGGCGATCGCGCTGCTCGGCCGGCTGCGCCAGGCGCTCGGCGACCGACTCACCGGCTTCGAGCTCATTTCCGCTGCCTGCGTCGCCCTCGTCCGCGACCGGTTTCCCCCGCTCCCGGATCCCTTGCCCGGCCACGCCTGGTACGCGCTGATTCAAGCCGACGATCCGGCGGCGGATTCACCGCTGGGCGCGCAACTCGAGGTGGCGCTGACTGCCGCCGTCGAACAGCACGTCGTGCGCGACGCGGTGATCGCGCACTCGGCACAACAGGCGGAGACGCTGTGGACAATGCGTGGGAGCATTTCGGAAGCGCAGCGGCTCGAAGGTCCCAACATCAAGCATGACATCAGCCTTCCGGTAGCGAATATCCCGGCGTTCCTCGAAAAGGCGCAGGGGCGCCTCGACGCTGCGCTGCCCGGCGTGCGCTATTTCGTCTTCGGGCACTTGGGCGACGGCAACCTGCACTACAATCTGGCGGCGCCCGCCGGTACGGACGCCCGCCGCTTCATCGAAGAGGCCGGCCGCGCGACTCGCATCGTCTACGACTTGGTCGCCGAACTGGGAGGCAGCTTCAGCGCCGAGCACGGCGTGGGGCGCCTGAAGCGCGACGAGCTCATCCGCTACAAGCCCGCGGTCGAAGTCGAGCTGATGCGCCGGATCAAGCTCGCGCTCGACCCGAATAACCTGCTCAACCCGGGCAAAGTGGTCTGATGGCCAAGCTCATCGCCTGGCTGATTCTGATTTTTGTGGTGCTGCTCGCGCTACGCGTGATCGCGCTGCGCAAGTCTCGCGCCCGGCAGCAAGCGGCGGGCGCCACCACGGCGCAAGCCGCGGCTGTGCCGATGGTGCGGTGCGCGCGCTGCGGTGTGTTCCTGCCGCGCGCCGAGGCGCAAGAAGCAGGCGGCGGTTACGTCTGCGCCGCAGGAGGCTGCGCCCCTCATGGCTGAGCCGCTGCAGCCGCGCCCGGCAATTCCGCCTTTCGAGCCGCCTTCGCTGCCGTCGCTGATCACGGAGTCAAATCGTCGGATTCTGTGGATCGTCGGCCTGTATCGCGCCGTATGCGGCGCGCTGCTGCTCGGCGCGGCGCTGTTCTTCGACTTGCGCTCGGTTGCGATCGCCGCCCCGAATGCCTTTGTCACCGCGGCGGGGCTCTATTTCTGTTACGGACTGCTCACCCTGTGGTGGGTGCAGCGCGACGCGCCGCTGCTGCCGCTGCCCGCGCTGCTGCTGTCGCTGTTGGTTGGCGACCTGTTTTTTCTGGCGCTCCTCATCTATTCGGGAGGCTCGGCCGGGGGCCCGCTCTCGATCCTCCTGTTTCCCCAGCTCGCGGCCAGCGGCTGGCTGATGCGCACGCAGGTGGCGTTCTTCCATGCCGCGCTGGCGAGCTCGGTGCTGCTCGCACTCGACGGCTGGCGCCTGGTGCAGGGTTTCATTTCCGGCGCGCAGCTGTTCCAGACCGGGCTGGTCGGTTTCGGCTTCTTTGCGACCGCCGGCATCGCGCTCGCGCTCGGCCGCTATACCAAGGCCAGCGAAGACCTGGCGGCCCAGCGCAGCATCGACGTGGCGAACCTCGAGCAGGTCAACCGGCTCATCATTCAGGACATGCAGGACGGCGTGCTCGTCGTCGACCTGAACGGTGTCGTCCGTGGCCACAACGCCCAGGTGACGCGGCTGCTCGGCGGATTCGGACGCATGCGCGGCGGGATGCGCCTGTCCGAGTTCAGCTCCACCCTGCACGACTACTGGCGCCGCTGGCAGGAAGACTTCGCTGACGCGTTGCCGCCGTTCAAGGTCGAAACGACGCAGCGGCTCCTGCGCGTGCGGCTGGTGCGCATCGGCGCTGGGCTCCACGGCGGCACCCTCATCTATCTCGAAGACCTCGGCCGCGCGCAAACCGAGGCGCAGCAGATGAAGCTGGCGGCCATGGGCCGCCTCACGGCGAGCATCGCCCACGAGGTGCGCAATCCTTTGTCGGCGATCAACCAGGCCGCGCAGCTACTCGAGGAAGACGGCTCCGTGGCGCCGGAAGGGCAGCGACTGTTGGGGATGATCCGCAACAATGCGAAGCGTATTGACCGCATTGTCGGCGAGGTGCTGCAGCTCAATCGTCGCGATCGCCAGCAGCCGGATGTCGTTCCCTTCGTCGAATTCATAAGCTCGCTGGTCGACGAGATCGTCCAGGCCGAGGCAATTCCGCCCAAGGGTGTGATCGTGCAGGCGGCCGACGACCTGCTGGTGATCTTCGACCGTGGCCATCTGAACCAGATCGTCTGGAACCTGGTGCGCAACGCCTGGCAGCACTGCCAGAAGAAGGACGGCAGCATCCGCATCCTGTTGCGCCCCGGGTACATGGGTGATGCCGTAATATGCGAACTCGACGACGATGGCCCGGGGATCCCCGCCGAATTGCGCGGGCAGATCTTCGAGCCGTTCTTCACCACGCGGCCGGGGGGCACCGGGCTGGGACTCTACATCGCGCGCGAACTGGCCGACGCCAACGGTGCCGCGCTGGAGCTCCTGCCAAAGGGGCCCGGCGCGCACTTCCGCCTGACGATGAAGCGCGCGCTCGGCCCGGCGGAGAAGTAGCCGGGGCTAAGAGGGGGAGGCAAGTATGAGCCGGAAACCACGCGAACGCGGACAGCCGAAAGTGCTGGTCATCGACGACGAGCCCGATCTGCTTGAGTTGCTCGAGCTGACCCTGTCGCGCATGGGCCTCGACACGACGCGGGCGCAGTCGGTCGAAGAGGCGATCCGCCTGCTTGACGGCCATGCCTTCGACCTGTGCCTCACCGACATGCGCCTGCCCGATGGAGAGGGCCTGCGCGTGGTCGAGCACATCACCGACAAGGGTCTGGATGTTCCGGTGGCAGTCATCACCGCGTTTGGCAGCGCCGAGAACGCGGTCGCGGCACTCAAGGCCGGGGCCTTCGATTACCTCGCCAAACCGGTCGCGCTCGAGCAGCTGCGGGCGCTGGTCAAGCAGGCGCTGAAGGTCCCGGAAAAACCGGCCGCGCCGTCGTCCTACCAGTTGTTGGGCGAGTCGCCGGCGATCATGCAGGTGCGGCAGATGATCGACCGGCTGTCGAAGAGCCAGGCGCCGGTGTTCATCACCGGCGAATCGGGCAGCGGGAAGGAGCTGGCGGCGCGCATGATCCATCTCGGCGGGCCGCGTGCCGAGCAACCTTTCGTGCCGGTGAACTGCGGCGCGATCCCGGAAAACCTGATGGAGAGCGAGTTCTTCGGCTACCGCAAGGGCGCGTTCACCGGCGCCGAGGGCGATCGTGACGGCTTCTTCCAGGCCGCCAACGGCGGCACGCTGTTCCTGGACGAGGTGGCGGACCTGCCGCTGCCGATGCAGGTGAAGCTGTTGCGCGCAATCCAGGAAAAGCGCGTACGCAAGGTCGGTTCGACAGCCGAGGAGCCGGTCGACGTGCGGATCATCAGTGCCACGCACAAGAAGCTGCCGGCGCTCGTCGATGCGGGCGAGTTTCGCCAGGACCTGTTCTACCGCCTGCACGTGATCGAGCTGGCGATGCCCAGCCTGCGCGAGATGCGCGAAGATATCCCCACGATCGCCGATGCGATCCTGCGCAAGCTCTCCCGCGCCGCGCCGGCCCGACTCGACGTCGAGGCGATCTCGGCGCTGGAGTCGTATCCCTTTCCCGGCAACGTGCGCGAACTGGAGAACATCCTCGAGCGCGGACTTTCGCTTGCCGCCGATCAGCAGAAGATCACCGCCGATGACCTGCACCTGACGCCACCGCCGGAAGAGGCGGACGCCGCGCTGCCCGCGGGCGACAAATGGCCGTTGCAGGATTATCTCGATCGCGTCGAGCGGGCCGCGATCAACGAGGCGCTGGAGAAGACGCGCTACAACCGCACCGCGGCAGCGAAGCTGCTCGGTATTACATTCCGCGCGATGCGCTATCGGATGGAGAGGCTGGGCATCAAATAAGCGCGCGCCCCGTTTCATCCTTGTAGACCGCTGTTGGCTGGGAAGCCGACACTCAAGGTGGCGGACAGGATTTCGTGCGCGGGCGGCGTTGTCGCACAGCTGGGGCTGTCGGGTCGGTACGTGGATAGCCCCGCGACCAGTAGAAACGCTCCCGCGCGATCCTGTGCGGGCGCATCTCCTTCAAGCCACGTCGGCGGTAAGGTCTTGTGCAGTGTCTCCATGGCCTGAGTCCTCCTTGACAATTAATTCGCCAGCACGAACAATGGCTTCATGGCCCTACGACTGACTGCGAAATTCATCACGACCGCCGAGGCGGCCAAGCGCATCGGCACGACTACGCGCTACGTCCAGAAGCTTTGCAGAGACGGCAAGGTCGCCGGCGCGACCCAATTCAACGGCGTCTGGATGGTGCCTTCGACGTTCCGCTGGAAACCGCAGAAGCGAGGACCGAAGGCGAAAGGGAGGCGATGACTTACGCGGCCCCCGGGCACTACCGTGCGCGTGGTCGGGAACACCAGGCGATGCAGGGTTGCTAAGCGCCGCTGACTTTTTGGGGTGCGGCAGGACAGAACGCGGACGCGGATCCCGCTTGTTGCTCTGTACCCAGGGAGACGACGATGGGCGTTGTAGCGCGTTATATGAACGACAAGGAACCGAACCGCCGGACAATCCTGCGCGACGCAATCATCATCGGCGGCGTCCTGATTGTGCTGTGGATCTGTTGGCCCTTTTATTCCGTCCCAACGGGCAGCCGCGGCGTCATTACCCAATTCGGCAAGATCGTCGGCATCGAACAGGAGGGACTGGCGATTCTGCCGCCGTGGCAGAAACTGAACAATTTCAGCATCCGCGCCGAACAAGCCGATGTCGAGAGCGCCGAGGGCGCAACCAGCGACACCCAGCCTGTCCACGTGAGCATGACCGTCCGCTACAGTATTGCCACGGACCGCGTGGCGGAGGTGTTCGAGAAGTATTCGCATAGCGGCGATCTCTCGTCGTACGTACAGACAGCCACGCAGGAGATCTTCAAGGCCGTGACCGCGCGCTATACAGCCCCGGACCTGATAGCGCAGCGAGCGAAGGTTTCGGCCGACATCGGCAGCGCGTTGCGCGAGAAGCTGGCGATTTACGGCGCGCAGGTCATCAATATCGACATGCGCAATTTCGCGTTCTCTCCATCGTACATGCAGGCGATCAACGACAAGGTTACTCAAGAACAACTTCGCCTCGGCGCGGAAAACAAGCTGAAGACCGTTGAATCCGAGCAGAAGCAAAAGGTCGCCATCGCCGAGGCCGAAGCCAACGCGATAAAGGCCCGCGCCGACGGGGATGCGTACGCGCAGATCAAGCTGGCAACCGCCCAGGCCGAAGCGCTGCGGGTCCAGAACGATGCCCTGGCCAAGAACAAGGACGTGCTCGAGCTGCGGCGCATCGAAGTCGAGCGGCTGAAAGCGGAGAAATGGAATGGCCAGCTGCCAACCGCGATCTATTCCGGCGCGCCAATCCCATTCCTGAACGTTGGCAAATGAGCGGATGGCAGTTGCTGCCGATCTGGTGCGACGTTATCGGGCAGCGCCGGGAAGACCACGGCCCGTGTCTCCCGCGGCGTTGCCGAAGCGCGCGCGATGAGTGGTCTTGAACCGTAGCCGCTTCGCCGTCGACCGCAATGGGATCGTGCGCGCGGCGGCGCAGGTGCCGTCGCCCAATAGCGATGATCGCCCACCCGGGACTGCAATCACCCTGCTGGTCGTGCATGGCATTTCCCTGCCGCCGGGCCGGTTCGGGGGAGCGGCGATCGCGGAGCTCTTCACCAACCGGCTGGACCCCACGGCGCATCCCTATTTCGCGACGGTCGGCCAGCTCCGCGTCTCGGCGCATTTCCTGATCGGGCGCGACGGCGCGCTGACGCAATTCGTCTCCTGCGTGCGCCGGGCCTGGCACGCCGGGGTCTCGGCGTGGCGCGGACGCGCCCATTGCAACGATTTCTCCATCGGCGTCGAGCTGGAAGGCACCGACGAGCTTCCCTACGAGACCAGCCAATACCAGGTGCTGGCGCGGCTCACCCGGGCGCTAAGCCGGCGCTATCCGATCGGCGAGCTGGTCGGACACCAGGACGTTGCCCCCGGCCGGAAGACCGACCCCGGCCCGGCCTTCGACTGGCCGCGTTTCCGCACCTTGGTCGGGCGCCTGACCCCGCCCGCCGTCTAGGGGCACCGCGGTGCGTGGAGCGGCCCCCCGACCGGCGCCCGAGCCACCCCTTGGAAAGACTCGAATTCCAAGGTAAAATAACAGGTTATGCAGTTTCTTGCCGACTACTTCCCGCTGCTCCTTTTCTTCGCCGCGTTCAAGCTATGGGACATCTACGTGGCCACGGCGGTCGCCATCGTCGCGTCCGTGGCCCAGATCGGCTACTTCCGCTGGCGGCGCGGAAAGGTCCAGGTCGTGCATTGGCTGAGCCTGGTGATCATCGTGACCTTTGGCGGTGCGACCCTCTTCTTCCACAACGACACCTTCATCAAGTGGAAGCCCACGGCCCTCTACTGGCTGTTCGGCGCAATCCTTGCGGTCGGCCGGCTGGTATTTCACCGCAACCTGATCTCCTCGCTGCTCAAGGAGATCAACCTGCCCGACCCGGTGTGGGCGCGCGTAACCTGGATATGGGTCGTGTTCCTGGCCGGCATGGGGGCGGCCAACCTGTATGTCGCGTCGCACTTCTCGACCGACATCTGGGTCAATTTCAAGGTCTGGGGCGCGATCGTACTGTTCTTCCTGCTCGCCGTCGCGACGGTCGCGTCGGTGGCCCGCTACCTGCCGGAGCGGCCTTCGCCATGACCGACATCCCGGCAACCTTGCGCACGCGGCTGGCCGACCTGGCGCCGCTCGCGCTCGAGATCCACGACGACAGCGCCGACCATGCCGGCCACGCCGGTGCCGCGGCTGGCGGCGGGCACTTTTCGCTCGTAATCGTGTCTGACGCGTTCAACGGCGTGCCCCGGCTCAAGCGGCATCAGACCGTGATGGCCCGGGTCGCCGACCTGCTTCCCCACCCGATTCACGCGCTATCGATTAAAGCGCTGGCGCCTGAGGAATTGTCTTAAACCCGAGTTGCACTTACTGAAGGACTATCATCCATGCAAACGTTTTTCCGAGTATTCACGGCGCTGGCAGCAGTTGCACTGCTGCTCGCCCCGCCCGCCGCAACCGCGCAGGACAGCAAGAAAGCGGCCGCCAAGGCCGATGCGCCGGCCAGGGGCAAGGATATCTATCCTGCCGGCTTCTTCGACTTCATGCTCAAGCAGCGCATCGAGCAGGGCCAAGCCGATTCACCCGAGTTGCGCGCGGCAGTCAAGGGCGAGCTCAATACGCGCGAGCTGCTCGTGCGCGAAGCGAAGAAGAAAGGCCTCGACAAGGCCCCCGGTATGAAGGCGGAGATGGACCTTACGGCGCAGACGGTGCTCGTGCGCGCCTACATGGCCGACTATCTGAAGTCCCATCCGGTCCCTGAGGACGCGATGCGCCGGGAGTACGAAACGATCAAGCAACAGATGGGCGACAAGGAATACAAGGTCCGCCACATCCTGGTCGACAAGGAAGATGATGCCAAGGAGATCATTGCGGCACTTCAGAAAGGCCAGAAATTCGAAACCCTTGCCGAGCAGCGCTCCAAGGACACCGGCTCGAAGTCGCGCGGCGGTGATCTTGACTGGAACACTCCGTCGAACTTCGTCAAGCCCTTTGCCGATGCCATGGTCACGCTGCAGAAGGGCAAGTTCACGACGGCACCCGTGCAGACGCAGTTCGGCTGGCACGTCATTGAAGTCGACGATGTTCGCGAAGCCAAGATTCCGACCTTTGACGAGGTCAAGCCGCAGCTCATGCAGCGGATGCAGGCACAAGAGGTTGACTCGTATCTGCGCGAGTTGCGCGCGCAGAACGGCTACTAACCCGGCGCTTGCCGCCACAGTGTCACCCAGGGCAGGTGCGTGAGCGCCTGCCCTTTTTTAAGTGTCGCGCTTTAGGCAGATGCTATCCTTACGCGCGGGCGCAACTCCGTGGCGTCGGTGGCGGGGAGGATCCGGTAGTGCCGTGCATTCACCGCTCGCGGAGCTTGCGCAGAACCTCCCCCGCAGCGGGCTTGGAGCAGCGATGGAGCCACCACGGTGAACGATAGTCCCAGGCGAGTGCCGCGCCACGAGCTTTCCGGGTACAACTGGGAGGCGGCGTACGCGTCGCGCCGCTCACCCATTTTCGCGCGCAACGTCGTCGCCACCTCGCAACCCCTCGCGACGCAGGCCGGCATCGCCATCTTGCGCGCCGGTGGCAATGCTCTCGACGCCGCGCTCGCGACGGCGATCACACTGACGGTGGTCGAGCCGTGCAGCAACGGTCTGGGCAGCGATCTGTTTGCGATCGTGTGGAACGGTCGCGAGCTCACCGGCTTGAATGCGTCCGGCCGCGCCCCGGCGGCGTGGACACCCGAGCGCTTTGCCGGTGCTGCCGAAATGCCGCGTGCCGGCTGGGATACCGTGACCATTCCGGGCGCGGTGTCGGGCTGGGTTGCGTTGTCGCAGCGCTACGGCCGATTGCCGTTCGCCGACCTCTTCGCTCCCGCCATCGGCTACGCCCGCGACGGCTACGCCGTGAGCCCGATCATTGCCGAGAAATGGGCGAAGGCGGTGCCGATCTTGGGCGGGGTTCCCGGTTTCGCCGACCATTTCCTGCCGCGTGGTCGCGCCCCCGGGCCCGGCGAGCTCTACGTCCCGCCCGCGATGGCCGCTACGCTGGAAAAGATCGCCGCTACCCGGGGTGAAGCGTTCTATCGCGGCGAGCTCACCGAAAAAATGGTCGCGCATGCGCGGGCCCACGGCGGCGCGCATACATTGCAGGACTTCGCCGCGCATACCAGCGACTGGGTCACCCCGCTCGCGCTCGATTATCGCGGCGTCACCGTGCACGAGATCCCGCCCAACGGCCAGGGCATTGCTGCGTTGATCGCGTTGGGCATCCTCGAGCAATTCGATCTTGGCGCAGACGCGGTCGATTCGGCCGAGGTGCAGCATCTCGAGATCGAAGCGATGAAACTCGCCTTCGCCGATGTGTATCCTTACGTCGGCGATCCGACGACGATGCAGGTCACCCCAGCGCAAATGCTCGATCCCGGTTACCTCGCCGCGCGCGCGCGCCTGATCGATCACCGGCGTGCGCAGGA
The DNA here is from genome assembly GCA_035937415.1 of Edaphobacterium sp. (SeqCode). Taxonomy (GTDB): domain Bacteria; phylum Pseudomonadota; class Gammaproteobacteria; order Burkholderiales; family Casimicrobiaceae; genus PALSA-1003. Next base: position 16,673 of record DASZIB010000044.1, read on the forward strand.
CTTCGCGCACGGGACACCACCGAAGGCGGGAACCGTTTACCTCACCGCCGCCGACGCGAGCGGCATGATGGTGTCGTTGATCCAATCGAACTATATGGGCTTTGGCTCGGGCATCGTCGTACCCGGCACCGGGATCAGCCTGCAGAACCGCGGCACGGGATTCGTATTGCAGCCCGGACACCCGAACCGCGTCGGTCCGGGCAAGCGGCCGTTTCACACCATCATTCCCGGCTTCGCCACGCGCGCCGGCAAGCCCTATGCGAGCTTCGGCGTCATGGGCGGCGCGATCCAGCCGCAGGCACACCTGCAGACGCTGGTTCGGCTGATCGATTTTCGCCAGCAGCCGCAAGCCGTGCTCGATGCGCCGCGGTGGAAAGTCAATGCCGGCCTCTCGCTCGACCTCGAGTCCGGCACGGCGCCGGCGGTGCGCGACGGCCTCGCCGCCCGCGGCCACCGCTTCGCGTCGATCCCCGATGCGTACATGGACTTTGGCGCCGGTCAGTTCATCGTGCGGCACGACGATGGCTACATCGCCGGGTCGGATCCGCGCCGCGACGGGCAAGCGGCGGGCTTCTAGAGCGCAAGATCCCCAGCGCCGCCGCGCGCACCAGACTGAATCCCGTCCCGGGGGATTGGCGTGACGCGAGTCGTTTTGTGGGTCGGCGGCGCCGGCGCGGTCCTGGCGGCGTTACTGCTGCTGCCGCTGCCGTGGCCCGTCGCGCTCGTCGGCGGCCGCCTCGTGGATCGAATCGACATCGCGGCGCCACCGGAACGCGTCTTTGCATACATCACCGCGCCCGCCAACTGGCCACGTTGGCATCCGGCGTCACGCGCCGTGCGTGGCATCACCGCGCGCACGCCCCAGATCGGCGAACAGGTCGTCGAGACCTTCGAGATAGCCGGCCGGCGTGCCGAGGCAACCTGGACCACGGTCGAGCTCGATCCGCCGCGCCGCTGGATCCTGACCTCGACCGCGCCAGGCGGTGGCTCGGCGCGGCTCGTCTACATGCTGCGCGGCAACGATCTTGGGACCGTCTGGGAACGCGATCTCACCTATCGCGGGCCGAACCTGCTCTTCGGGATTATCAATCTCGTCGAGCTCCGCGCGGTGATGGAAGCGGACTCGCGCGAGGCGCTTGCCAACGTCAAGCGTCAGCTCGAGGCTTTGCCTTCTTCGCCTTGACCGTCGACAGCGGCAAGAGCTCCGGCAGATTGATACGCTTTCGATCGGGCTCGACCGCAGTCAGCGCCTTGGTCTCCACCATCGTCGCCAGGCTGCGCTGCGCGAGCTCCCGGTAGCTGATCGTGCCTTCGATCTTCCACGCCAACTCCTGCGCGGTCAGCGCGCGCACCACCTTCGCCGGCACACCGGCCACGAGCGTGCGCGGCGGCACGATCATGCCCGCCTTGACGAAAGCGAGCGCAGCCACGATGGCCGATTCGCCGATGACCGCGTTGTCGTTGACCACCGCGTTCATACCGACCAGCGCGTTTTTCTGCACGATGCAGCCGTGCAGGATTGCGCTATGCCCGATATGCCCTCCCTCCTCGACGATCGTGTCCGTGCTGGGAAAGCCGTGCATGACGCAGCAATCCTGGATGTTGGCGCCGGCGCGTACGTCGATGCGCCCGAAGTCGCCGCGCAAGCATGCCGCGGGGCCGATATAGCAGCCCGCGCCGACCAGCACGTCGCCGATCAGCACCGCACTCGGATGCACGAAAGCCGTCGGGTCGACGACCGGAGTCACGCCGTTGATGGACCAAACGCGTACGCTCATCGTTGTTCCTTTGCGGTGTTGCTATTCGAGCCAGGCGCGCGCATTGCAAAAAATTCGCATCCAAGGCGAATCCTCGCCCCACGATTCAGGGTGCCACGACATCTGCACCGTGCGGAATGCGCGCTCCGGATGCGGCATGAGAATCGTGAAGCGTCCGTCGGCGGTGGTGAGCCCCGTGATGCCGCGGGGCGAGCCGTTCGGGTTGTACGGATAGCGCTCGGTCACCACGCCGCGGTTGTCGACAAAGCGCAGCGACACCAGCGGCTCCGCCACCGCCAGCTGCCGCGCGTCGCGAAATTCCGCGTAACCCTCGCCGTGTGCGAGCGCGACCGGGATACGACTGCCCTCCATGCCGGCGAAGAAGAGCGAGGGTGAACGCTGCACCTCGAGCAGCACGAGGCGCGCCTCGAACTGTTCGCTCCTGTTGCGCACGAAATGGGGCCAATGCGCCGTTCCAGGAATCAGCTCGTGCAGATTGCTCATCATCTGGCAGCCGTTGCAGATGCCCAGGGCAAACGTGTCGCCGCGGCCGAAGAACGCGGCAAACTCGTCGCGCGCCCGAGCGTTGAACAGAATCGACTTCGCCCAGCCCTCCCCTGCCCCGAGCACATCGCCGTACGAAAAGCCACCGCCGGCGACGATGCCCTTGAACCCCGTCAACGTCGCCCGACCCGCGATGATGTCGGTCATGTGCACGTCGTACGCGTCGAATCCGGCACGGTCGAATGCCGCCGCGGCCTCGACGTGGCCGTTGACGCCTTGCTCGCGCAGGATGGCGACGCGCGGCCGGGCCGCGGTGCCGATGTACGGTGCGGCGGCGTCGTCGGCCGGGTCGAAGGTGAGCCGCGGGGCCAATCCCGGATCGGCGGTGTCGAGAAGCCGTTCGTATTCCTGATCGGCAGCCTCTGCCTGGTCGCGTAGCCGCTGCAGCGCATGCGTCGTGCGCGACCACGCGCGATGCAGATCGACGCGCGATTCGTCGAGCAGCACCGCACCCTCCCGCGTTATGCGCACCCGATCTCCCGTCGTGGGCGCGCCGATGGCCACGCAGCGCAGCCCCGCGGCCTCGAACGCGCCAACCACGTCATGGCGGTCTCCCGCGCGAACCTGCAGTACCGCTCCCAATTCTTCGCTGAAGAGCGCGGCGATCGCCGCGCCCGGAATCTCGTCGAGCGCAATCGCCAAACCACAGCGCGCCGCAAATGCCATCTCGGCCAGCGTGGCGAAGAGCCCGCCATCGGAGCGGTCGTGGTAGGCGAGGAGCCTCGCCTGCGCATGCAGCGCCTGCACGGTCGCGAAGAAACCCTTCAGCAGCTCCGGGTCGTCGAGGTCCGGCGCGACGTTGCCGAGTTTGCCGTACACCTGCGCCAGCGCGGAGCCGCCGAGCCGGCTCTGGCCGTTGGCGAGGTCGACCAGGAGCAAAATCGTAGCCCCGTGGTCGAAGCGCAACTGCGGCGTCAGCACGCGCCGCGCGTCGACCACGGGCGCGAAGGCCGAAACGATGAGCGAGAGTGGAGCGGTCACGGCGAGCTGCCTCCCCTTGTCGTTCCAGCTCGTGCGCATCGACATCGAGTCCTTGCCCACGGGAATGCTGAGCCCCAGCGCCGGGCACAGTTCCATGGCGACCGCGCGCACCGTGTCGTAGAGCGCGGCATCCTCACCGGGGTGTCCGGCCGGCGCCATCCAGTTCGCCGAGAGCTTGACCGCGGCGAGGCTGCGGATGCCCGCGGCCGCCAAATTCGTGATCGCCTCGCCGACGGCCATGCGCCCCGACGCCGGCGCATCGATCAACGCCAGCGGCGTGCGCTCGCCCATCGCCATCGCTTCACCGGCGTAGCCGCCGAAGTCCATCAACGTCACTGCGACGTCGGAGACAGGTACCTGCCAGGGACCTACCATTGGATCACGCGCGCAAAGGCCGCCGACGGTGCGATCGCCTATCGTCACCAGGAAAGTCTTGTCGGCCACCGCTGGGAATTGCAGCACGCGGTACGCGGCCTCGCGCAGGTCGAGGATATCGGCGGCGAACTGCTCGAGCCGAGGGGAGACGCGCGTGACGTCGCGAACCATCTTCGGCGGCTTGCCGAGCAGGACCGACAGATCCATATCGACGGGAGTGTTTTGCAGAACCGGATCCTCGACCCGCAGTCGATGCTCCGCAGTCGCGTGGCCCAGCACGGAAAAGGGGCAGCGTTCGCGCTCGCAGATGGCCGCGAATGACGAAAGTGCTTCGGGCCGGATGGCGAGCACATAACGCTCCTGCGCCTCGTTGCACCAGATCTCGCGTGGCGACATGCCGGGCTCTTCCGATGGGATCGCGCGCAGGTCTAGTTCTCCGCCTTTGCCGCCGTTGTGCACGAGCTCGGGGAGCGCATTGGAGAGCCCGCCTGCGCCGACGTCGTGGATCGACAGGATGGGGTTGGCGCTGCCCAGCTGCCAGCAGCGATCGATGACTTCCTGGGCGCGGCGCTGGATTTCGGCGTTAGCCCGCTGCACAGAATCGAAATCCAGATCGGCGGTGTTGGCGCCGGTCGCCATCGAAGAGGCTGCACCGCCGCCCATGCCGATGCGCATGCCGGGTCCACCGATCTGCACGATCCGTGCGCCATCGGTCAGCGGCAGCTTGTGCGCATCGCGCGCGGCGATGTTGCCCACGCCGCCCGCGATCATAATCGGCTTGTGATAGCCGCGCACCTCACCGGCAACCTCCTGCTCAAAGGTGCGGAAATAGCCGAGCAGGTTGGGTCGCCCGAATTCGTTGTTGAACGCCGCACCGCCGATGGGACCCTCGAGCATGATCTGCAGGGCGGAGGCAATGCGGTCGGGCTTGCCGTGGTCAATTTCCCAAGGCTGCATCAGATCGGGAATCTTCAGGTGCGACACCGTGAATCCGGTCAGTCCCGCCTTAGGCCGTGCGCCGATCCCCGTCGCACCCTCGTCGCGGATCTCGCCCCCGGACCCGGTCGCAGCCCCCGGAAAAGGCGCGATCGCCGTTGGGTGGTTATGCGTCTCAACCTTCATCAGGATGTGCGTTTTTTCGTCGTGCGCGGCGTAGCGGCCGTCGGCGTGGGGATAGAAGCGGCGCGTATCGGTCCCTTCCATCACCGCCGCGTTGTCGGCGTAGGCGACAATGGTTCCCCGCGAGCTGACCGCGTGGGTGTGGCGGATCATCGCGAACAGCGACATCGATTGCTTGACCCCATCGACAATCCAGTCAGCGTTGAAGATCTTGTGTCGACAGTGCTCGGAGTTCGCCTGCGCGAACATCATCAGCTCGACGTCTGTCGGATCGCGACCGATGCTTCTAAAATGGTCGGCAAGATAGTCGATCTCGTCCGGCGACAGCGCGAGGCCCAGCCCCACGTTGGCCTCCTCGATCGCGGCTCGGCCCCGGGCGAGCAGGTCGATCGTGGCGAGCGGCTGCGGCGGGAAGTGCGTGAATAGCTTAGTCGCGTCGGCGAGCGCGGCAAATACGCCTTCGGTCATGCGGTCGTGCAGCAGTGGCAGCAGCGTCGCGCGTTCGGCGGCGGCAAGGGCGCTGCCATCGCGCGTTGAGACGCGATACGCGATGCCGCGCTCGACGCGCAGGATCGGAGCGAGGCCGCAGCTATGGGCAATGTCGGTGGCCTTCGAGGCCCAGGGCGATATCGTTCCGGGCCGTGGAATCACGAGCAGCAACTCGCCGCTGTCGGCGTGCGCTTCGCTGTGCGGCCCGTAAGTGAGTATGCGCTCGAGCGTCGCGCGCTCGGGCGCGGTTAACTCACGCGCGGTGCGGACAAAGTGCCAGAAGTCAGCGGTAAGGCCGGAGATGCGGGTCCCGGCGAGGTTCGACAGCAGCTTGGTGATGCGAAACGGCGATAGGGCATTGCCCCCGCGGAGCGACAGAAGCTCGGCCATCGATGCGGCGGTGGACGTAAAGCAGGATTTTACACTGATTCCTCGCAGTCGTCCGCCTGCTCAGCCCATTGGCTGCAGCGTCACGCCACCTTTCGACGCGACGTCGTGTCCGCCGGCCGCTAGCGTCGGTGCCGACGTCATCGGTGGCACCACCGATCCTGCCCTCGAGGAATCCCGGCTTGCGAATCGCGTCGCGCGTCGGGGTTCCTCTTGGTCCGGCAAGTCAAACTGCCTGCATCATTCACCGATCTTGTTGCTGACGCGGTTCTGCTGCTGATTGAGGGTTTTCTGTTCCAGCTTCGTGATGTGTCCGCCGTTCTGGCTGGCCATGGCGCGCTCTTCCTTGCGGATCTGACGATCGTCCTTGTGCAACTGCGCCGCCTGCCCCTTGGTGAGCTCTCCCTCCTTGACCTGATTGTGGATGCGCGCGTTTTGATTGGCCAGGCGATTGTTGACCTCTTCCCGTCGCGGGTGGTCCTGCTGCCAGGTGGTGTCGGCCATTGCGCTCGTTGCCACACCGGCCGCAAACGCGGTCGCGAGGGCGATCGCCGCCGCAGTTCCTAGGTTGGGTGTCGACATCTTTATCTCCTTGAAGTGGTCGCCCGTGGGTTGGCTGACTGCACGTCCATCAACGCCCGCCACATCGCCACCGTCGACAGCGAGTTGTTTCCGGTTGTAAGCGGATATTGCCCTGAAAAGCGCCAAGGCCGCCGGAGCAGCGGCGGCCTTGGCAAGGTGGGCTGGTGGCAGGCCGGTCAGGGCATCGGGTGAGCGCCAAAGAACGCCAACGCCATTGCCACTGCATCCGGCTGGGCGACAAGCCGCTGCTGTGGCAGTCGATCGTCGCCGCCGCCCGCGATCTGATGACCCATGCCATGGACCAGAAGCAGCGTAACCGGAGCCGCACCGTCATGCAGCTGCGTCTGCCATCCATCGTGGGCAAGAATTTGCGGCGTCAGCGGCGCGCCATTGAATCGGCACCATTCAAGGATCACCTGGTCGATTGGAACGTGCGGGGTCCTGCCGATGCTGTAGGGTCCGAGTCCACCGGAGAGCGGGTAGACCGAGTCGACCGTGCCATGGATGTGCAGAACGGGAACGGCACGGCTCGGCCGCCGGCCTTGCGAGAGCCTGCCGCCGCTCATGGGCGCGATCGCTGCAATCCGCGCGGAGAGTTCCAAAGCGACCCGGTAAGCCATCTGGCCGCCGTTCGAGAAGCCGGTTGCGTAGATGCGTTTCGGATCGACCGGATAGAGCGCGCTCACCTTGTCGATCAGTTGCGCGGTGAACGCGACGTCGTCGGCATTGTGGCTACTGGCCGCGTATTCCGAACCGGAATTCCATACTCGATGCTTCGCCATGGGACCGAGCGCCGTACCCTCGGGACAGACCACGATGAAGCCTGCCCGCTCGCCCTTGGCAAACAGCTGTGACTGCTCGATGTAGCCTTGCGCGCTCCCCGCCCCGCCGTGATAGCCGATGAGCAGCGGGTATTCTCTTGCGCGGTCGATTTTCGCTGGAGCGTGCACGTAGGCCGTGCGCTGCACTCCCCCGACCGAGACGGTGACGATCGTTTCCTGCGCCGCCGCAGCTCCTGCGAGAAGGCAGGCGCCCATCACGCTGAGGCAAAGGGGCAGCCGCAGGCTCATTCGCTGCACGCGCGGAAATCGAGAGTGCCGTCCTGTGGAGGGAGTAGCGCGGGGAGCCAGGCCGCGGCCAGCGTGTCCGCCGCCTTCGGCAGGAGGCAAAGGACACGCAACCCGTCAAACCGGCGTGGTATACGCCGCCGCGCGTCCGATCGCGAACCCTGACGTGCCGAGCACGAGTCCAAGGCACAGCACGTACCACAGGCCGGTCGGATCCCCGGCGGCCTGGACGAGTCCGTTGCCCAGGACGAACAATGCCACGCCGGCACCGAGGGAGAGCAGCACCAGGCAGGCGCCCACGATGCGCGAAATGAGCGCGGTCACGGCGATACGCGCCGCGACGGCAAGCAGCACGAAGCCGACGATGGTGAAGCCCGGAAAGAGTATCCACGCCGTGACTCCGGGCGCTGCCGGCCCGATGCCAAATGGCGCGAGCAGCAGGAACAAGCCGCAAGCCAGGCCGAGGATGAGCAACAGCGCACCGGCAAAGACGATCATGGCAGCGCGTCAGTGGGTCAGTATCTTCGACAGGAAGAGCTGGGCGCGCTCGGAGCGAGGCTTGCCGAAGAAGTCCTCCTTGTTCGCATCCTCGACGATCCTGCCCTGGTCCATGAAGATGACGCGATGCGCCACCTTGCGCGCGAAGCCCATTTCGTGGGTAACGACCATCATGGTCATGCCGTCGATGGCGAGCTGCACCATGACGTCGAGCACCTCGTTGATCATTTCCGGGTCGAGCGCGGAGGTCGGTTCGTCGAAGAGCATGCAGATCGGATCCATCGACAATGCCCGCGCGATGGCCACGCGCTGCTGCTGGCCGCCGGAGAGTTGGCCCGGGTACTTGTCCTTCTGCGCCATCAGCCCGACGCGGTCGAGCAGCTTCAGGCCACGTTCGAGCGCCTCGCTCGGGCTGCGGCCGAGCACCTTGACCTGCGCCAGCGACAGGTTTTCCCGGATCGACAGGTGCGGGAACAACTCGAAGTGCTGGAATACCATGCCAACGCGCGCGCGAAGCTTCGGCAGATCGGTCTTCGGATCGCCCACGGAAATGCCATCGACGCTGATAGTTCCCTTCTGGAATGGCTCCAGCGCGTTGACACACTTGATGAGCGTTGACTTGCCTGAGCCCGATGGGCCGCACACCACGATCACCTCGCCCTTTTCGACCTTGGTTGTGCAGTCGGTCAGCACCTGAAAGGTGCCGTACCACTTGGAGACGTCATCCATGGAAATCATCGCACCCATCGTTACTCCTTTGAGACCGCCAGCTAGCGAATCACTGCAATCCTCTTCTGCAGCCCCTTGACCATGTACGACAGCGTGTAGCAAAGCACGAAGTAAACCGCGGCGACGAACAGGTACATCTCGATGAGCCGCCCGTCGCGCTGGGCGACCTTCGAGGCAGCGCCGACAAAGTCCGTGGCCGAAATGACGTACACCAGCGACGTATCCTGGAACAGGATGATGATTTGCGTGAGCAGCACCGGGATCATGTTTCGGAACGCCTGCGGCAGAATCACCAGCCGCATCGCCTGGCCGTAGGTCAGCCCAAGTGCGTACGCCGAGTACACCTGGCCCTTGGGAATCGACTGGATTCCCGCGCGCATGATTTCGCAGAAGTACGCGGCCTCGAACATGATGAAGGTGATGATCGCGGTGCGTTCCGCACCGATCTGCACCGGCCGCTCCGCCCCGGTTATCACCTGGAACACCTGCGGCATGAGGAAGAAGAACCAGAAGATCACCAGCACCAGCGGAATCGAGCGCATCAGATTGACGTAGCCCGCCGCCGCCTGCGACAACCACCGGTTCGCCGCCAGCCGCGCCAGCGCGAGCAGCGTGCCGAAGAAGATCCCGCCCAGCGCCGAGATCGCCGTAAGCTGCACCGTGTACTGGAATCCCTTCCACAGATACGGCAGCGAATTGGCGACGACGCCGAAGTCAAGGTGCATCGTCGTCTCCTACTTCGCCCCGCCGGCGATGTAGCCGGGCACTGCGGTGCGGCGCTCGATGATCGCCATCACGCGATTGGCGGTCATCGCAATCACGATGTAGATCAGGGTCGCGGCGGTGAAAGCCTCGAAGAAATTGAACGTGTATTCGCCCAGCTCACGGGCGCGAAAGGTCAGTTCCGCGAGCCCGATGGTGAGTGCGATCGACGAGTTCTTGATCAGGTTCATCGTCTCGCTGGTGAGCGGCGGGATGATGATGCGGAACCCCATCGGCAGCAGGACGTAGCGATAGACCTGCGGCTGGGTCAGGCCGAGCGCCATGCCGGCCAGACGCTGGCCTCGCGCCAGCGACTGGATGCCGGCGCGGACTTGTTCGGCGATGCGCGCCGACGTGAACAACCCGAGGCAAAGGACCGCGGAGACGAACTGTGCGTTCGCCGGATCGGTGCGCACGATCCAACTCTTCAGCGGGGGAATGAATTCCGGGATGACGAAATACCACAGGAACATCTGCACCAGCAGCGGAATGTTGCGGAAGAACTCCACCCAGGCGTTGCCGAAGCGCACCAGCCAGGGGCGGTCGGTGGTGCGAATCGTACCGATGATCGAGCCCAGCAACAGGGCGATGATCCAGGCGCAGGCGGAGACAGCAAGGGTCCAGCCGACCCCGGAGACGATCAGCTGCCAGTATTCCTCGCCGCCACCGGGCAGCTCCTCGAAGAAGACGCCCCAGTTCAAGACGTAGGTCATCACTCCCCTCCACCCGCGCCGGCGCGGCACGCGGTCGCAGCAACGCAAAGGGCCGGGGGCGGCAACTCGCCTTCCGGCCCTTCGTGGATTACGGCTACCCCAGGCAGCTTATGGTTTCTAGACGCCCTTGTCGTTCGGATTGGCAAACGCATCCTTGATCGGCGCCGTTTCCGGGAAATTCAGGTTGACGCCCTTCGGCGGGATTGGGCTGGTGAACCACTTGGCGTAGATCTTGTGAATCTCGCCGGATTTCATCACTCCGCCGATCGTCTTGTCGACCAGCGCCTTGAACTGCGGATCGTCCTTGCGCAGCATCATGCTGTAGGGCTCGGTGCGCAGCGACTCGGGAAGGATCACGTACTCGCCCGGATTGCTCGAATTCGCGATCTGCCCGGCGAGCAAGATGTCATCCATCACAAATGCCGCCACCCGGTCCTGCGAGAGCAGCAGGAACGACTCGGCGTGGTCCTTGCCGTAGATTTCCTTGATGTCGGCGCTCTTGGTCTTCTCATACTGCTTGAGCAGCGGCACGGCAGTCGTGCCCGAGGTCGTCGAGATCGTCTTGCCGGCCAAATCCGCCAGGCTCTTGATCCCCGAACTCTTTTTCACGGCGGCGCTGACGTTAATCACGAAGTAGGTCGGTCCGAAGGAAACCTGCTGCTGGCGCACCACCGAATTCGTCGTCGAGCCGCACTCGAGATCGATCGTGCCGTTCTGCAGCAGCGGGATGCGGTTGGACGACGAGACGGACTGCAGGTTGAGCTTGAGATTCGGCAGCTTGAGCTCGGTCTTGACCGCGTCGAATACTTTCATGCACAGCTCCATCGCGTAACCGATCGGCTGCTGCTTGTCGTCGAGATACGAGAACGGAATCGACGACTCGCGATAGCCGAGTGTCAACGAACCTGTCTCTTTCGCTTTTTTCAGCGTCCCGCTCAAATCCTGCGCACATACGGCGGCGCCGATCCCCAAGGCGATCAGTGCGACTGCGATTTTTCCAAGAAATCTCATGAGTCCCCCCAGACGTGTCGCGGTAGTGTAACGACTGCCCCCCGGAATGTCCACGCGGTCGCCTGCGTCGCGAATTGCGCCTGCCGTAGCCTATAATCGGCGCATGGGATGTGATCCGATCGGTCGCGTGGCTGAGCTGCGCGCGATCGAACGCGCTGCGGCCAGCGAACCGTTGATGGAGCGTGCCGGGCATGCGGCTGCGGGCGCCGCCCGCGATCTGCTTGCCGGACGCGGACCGCGCGTGCTCATCCTTGCCGGCCCTGGCGACAACGGCGGCGATGCGCTCGTCGTTGCGCGTTGGCTCAAGCGCTGGTTCTTCGACGTCACGGTCGCTTTTCATGGCGATGCCGGGAAACTATCCGCGGCGGCTGCCGCCGCGCACCAGGCATGGCGTGATGTCGGCGGCACGGTGCGGCCCGACTGGCCGGCAAGCGGCGACTGGAATCTGATCGTCGATGGCCTGTTCGGCATCGGCCTCAAGCGACCCGTCGAGGGCGAGGCTGCGCAGTGGATAGGGCGCGTCAACGCGAGCGCGGCGCGGATCCTCGCCCTGGATATTCCGAGCGGGCTTAACGCCGATACCGGTGTTGCGTATCGACCCACGATCCGCGCGCACGCGACCGCTACCTTCATTGCGCTCAAGCCCGGCCTGCTCACGGCCGACGGTCCGGATCATTGCGGCGCGATTGGCGTGCATGCGCTGGGGCTCGATACTGCGGCCGGCGCACCCGGACGGCGACTCGACTGGCCCTCGCTCACTGGGCAGCTGCCCGAGCCGCTGCGCCGCGCACGCCGCAATGTGCACAAGGGGAGCTTCGGCACGCTCGGTATCGTTGGCGGCAGCGACGGCATGGTTGGCGCGGCCATTCTTGCCGGCGGTGCCGCGCTGCATCTCGGTGCCGGCAAGATCTGGGTTGGACTCGCCACCGCGCCTCCGGCAGTCGACTGGCTGCAGCCGGAGCTGATGCTGAAAAATGCTCACGCCGTGCTCGAAGCCGGTCCCGATGCGCTCGTCGTCGGCCCTGGCCTCGGGACGGATGAGCGCGCGCGCGACCTGCTCGCGCGCGCGCTCGCGCTGCCGCTGCCGCTGCTGCTCGATGCCGACGCGCTCAATCTGCTCGCCGGCGATGCGCAACTCGCGCAGTCGGTCGCCGCCCGCGCCGCGCCGACAGCGGTCACGCCGCATCCGGCGGAAGCGGCGCGCCTGCTTGCCACGACGACGGCAGCTGTTCAGGACGACCGGCTTGCCGCGGCGCTAGCACTGGCAACGAAGCTGCGCGCCGCCGTCGTGCTCAAGGGCGCCGGCAGCATCCTCGCCTTCGCCACCGGTGCCTGGGCGATCAACAGCAGCGGCAACCCGGGGCTCGCCAGTGGCGGCACGGGCGACGTCCTCTCCGGGATGGCGGGCGCGTTCCTCGCTCAGGGTATCGCGATGGACGATGCGCTGAAGTGTGCGGTGTGCCTGCACGGCGCGGCCGCCGACGCGCTGGTCGCCGCCGGTATCGGTCCGCTCGGGCTTACTGCCTCGGAGCTCGCGCCGGCGGCGCGGCGGTTGCTCAACGCCGCTGCGCTCGCGAATCCCGCCGCGCCTACGGAATAAGCAGCGTCGAGCCGGTTGTCTTGCGCGCCTCGAGATCACGGTGCGCTTGCGCCGCGTCCTTGAGCGCGTACGTCTGCCGTGGTTCGTTGACGAGCTTGCGAGCTAGAACCAATTCAAACATCTCCGCCGCCATCGCGAGCAGGGCGGGCCGCTTCGCCGTGTAGGTCGCCAGCGTCGGTCGCGTCGCATAGAGCGAACCCTTCTGCGCCAGCAGCAGGATGTCGAAGGCCGCAATTGCTCCGGACGAATTGCCGAAGCTCACGAACATGCCGCGCGGACTCAAGCAATCGAGCGAGGCCGGAAACGTGTCTTTGCCCACGCTGTCATAGACGACCGGCACACCCTTGCCGCCAGTGATCTGCTTGACCCGCTCGACAAAGTTCTCCCGCGTATAGACGATGGTGTGCGCGCAGCCTTGCGCCGTGGCGATGGCCGCCTTCTCGTCGGAGCCGACCGTGCCGATCATGGTCACGCCGAGCGCCCGCGTCCATTGACAGGCGATGAGGCCGATGCCACCGGCGGCGGCGTGGAAAAGAATCGTTTCGCCGCCCTTGAGCGGATAGGTTTGCCGCAGGAGGTACTGCACGGTAAGCCCCTTGAGCATCAGCGTGGCCGCGGTCCGCTCGGACACGCCGTCGGGAAGCTTGACCAAGCGCTCGGCCGGCAGGACGCGAAGCTCCGCATAGGCGCCAGGTGGGCCGCCGCAATAGGCGACGCGATCACCGGGCTTGATGTCGGTGACGCCGGCTCCGACGGCCTCGACCACGCCGGCGCCCTCGCCACCCAGCCCCGACGGCAGCGTGAGCTTGTACAGGCCGCTGCGCTGGTACGTGTCGATGTAGTTGAGCCCGATTGCGGTCTGCCGCAGGCGCGCCTCCCCGGGTCCGGGGTCACCGACGGCAACCTCTTCCCATTGCAGCACTTCGGGTCCACCCGTCTTGGATATGCGAATCGCATGGGGCATCGGTTACTCCGTGGCGTGAACGATCGAGGTCGAGTTTACCGCATGCCTAGCAGCGTGCGCTGCGCGGTGCATGATCCGCTCCGCAACCGCTCAGCGATCGCCTTCGATCGCGGCAAATTCCGCGGGCGTGCGGGCGTAGAAGATGCTGACGCGCTCCTTGCGCAACAGATCAAGGAGCGCTTCGGCGTGCTCGTCGCTGACGACGAACTCGACTTCGACGGTCATGTCGGCCGCGAGTTCGAAGAAATGCGCCTCGTGCAGAATCCCGTGCCGGCCGAATCCCGCGATTGCGCGGAACGCCGACCCGCCCTGAATCCCGATCTTCTTGGCCTGCTCGAGCAGCCACTCGAAGAGCGCGATGTGGTGATGGGTGCGGTTTTCATGCACATAGAAGCGAAGCAGTGTTCCGTTCATGACGCACCCCAGGCGTAGAGTCCGCGGATCAACAGGATTCCCACGATGGTCAACGCCAGCGAACCGACCACGTGCCCGCCGATCGCGAGCGCTCCCCACAGCCATTCCCGGCGCAGCAGCAGCGTGACCACTTCGCCCGAGAATGTCGAGAAGGTGGTGAGTCCACCGAGAAACCCCGTCGTTACCAGCAACTGCGCTTCCGGCGCGAATACCGCATGCCGCGACAGGAGCTCCATCGCCACGCCCATCAGCAGTCCGCCGATCAGATTGGCGGCGAGCGTACCCAGGGGCACGGTGGGGAACAACGGATTGAGTGCGATGCCGAGCCCCCAGCGCAACCACGCGCCGAGCGCCGCGCCACCTCCGACTACGACAAATCCGTTCCAGGGCATGCAAATCCCCCTTTTCCCCGCGCCAGGCGCGATCCACGTCAAGCCGCGGCAATCACGAAGGGGGCCGACAGCAACGCCTACCGTATCACCGCGAGTCGGTGCAACCAGTAGGCATCATCAGCCGCATGGGCGGTTAAAGGAGGAATGCCATCTCCCTGCGGCGCAGTATAGGGACGGCCGCTCCTCGCCACAAGGCCGCGTTTCGCCGCTAGCGCACGAAGCGCTCGACGTACGCCTCGCCAAGGCCGACCTTGGCGTAGTGCGCGCGGCACATATCGAGTTTGGTGAACACGTCCTCGTAGCCGGTTTGCCGGCCCTCGGCGTCGACATAGATCATCGCACCGCCGATGTTGAAGAAGGTAATCATCTCCGCGCAATCGTCGGGCACCGTCAAGGTGTGGATCTCCCCCGGCGGCTCGTAGACAAAACTCCCCTCCTCGGCGATCCAGTCGTGCTCGAGGTAGCGCCAGCGGCCCTTGATGACGTAGCCGACGACCGCCATCGGATGGCGGTGCCGCGACAAGATGCCCGAGCGGCGCACGCGCAGCAGATTGCACCAGCCGCCGCTCACGGTGTTGAGCAGCAGCGGGCGGAACCAGACGGAGCTTGCCTGCGGTACCCAGACCCGCTCGTCGTCCGGTAGCGCGCCGACCGCGATCTCCGGGCGAATGCCCGGAGACGGCAGGATGAACGCGCTCACTGCGTGCCCTTGAGCGCCCGCGTCAATTCCGCGACTTCGCGATCCATGTCGCGGTCCTTGGGAAACGGCCGGCCGGCGCGGCGATACCAGTAGCGCGCGTTGCCCACATCGCCCTCAATCAGATGCACGATGCCATGCGCCCAGCAGCCGAGCTTCGATTCGTCCTGCTGGACGATGGCATGCGCCTTTTCCCAGTCGCCCTTCTTGAGGTGGCGGATTGCAGTGTTGAGCGGCATGATTTATCCAGCCAGGTAGCCGCCGTCGACGGCGAGAATGGAACCGGTGACAAATGACGCCGCCGGCGAGCACAGAAAGATGGCCGCGCCGGCCAAGTCCTCGGGCGCGCCCCAGCGGCCGAGCGGCGTACGCGAGACGATCGCGGCGTTGCGCGCCGGATCGTCGCGCAATGGCTGCGTCAATGGCGTCGCGATCCAGCCCGGAGCGATCGCGTTCACGCGTATGCCATCGGCCGCGTACGCGAGGGCGAGCGACTTGGTGAGCTGCGCGACGCCGCCCTTGCTCGCGCTGTAACCGGGAACGAGTGCGCCGCCGAAGAACGAAAGCATCGACGCCGTGTTGACAATGCAACCCTTGGTCTTCGCCAGCAGCGGCCGCGCTGCGCTACACAGCCGCATGGTGCCGTTGAGGTTGACGTCGATGACCTCCGCGAACACTTTCGGATCGTGCTCCTCGCCGCGACGAATGGTGCCGGCGCAGTTGATGAGGATGTCGAGACGCGAAAGCGGGCTGAAGCAGGCGGCGATTGCCACCGCGTCGCGGACGTCGAGTGCGATCGCCCGTTCAACCCAGAAGTTCGCCCGCGTCTGCGCCTCTTCGGCTTCGGCCGTCGTGCCGCCGGTGACGGTCACGCTCGCGCCCAGCTCGGCAAGCGCATTGCCGATCGCCGCGCCGATGCCGCTGGTGCCGCCGGCGACCAGCGCCACTTTGTCGCGAAACGAGTTTTCCTGGAACGTCGCGGTTATCAAGACGGCACCCGCTCGCCTAAGAGCGCCATGACCTCGGCGTGGCGCGGCAAAGGCGCGACAGCGCCATAGCCGGTCGTCGCGAGCGCCGCAGCGGCGTTGGCGTAGCGTGCAGCTTCGATAGGGTCGTCGCCGGCAACCAGCCGCACCGCGAACGCGCCGTCGAAGCAGTCGCCGGCCCCGGTCGCGTCGATCGCGTGCACGCGATGACCGGCGATGCGCTCGCGCGGGCGGCCGGCCGCGGAGACGATGCAGCCGGCGGCGCCGCAGCGGAGCACCACCAGCGGCGCACCCGCGGCATGGCAGGCGTCGAGAATCGCGTCCGGATCGTCGCGTTCGAACAGAAGCTTGGCATCGTCGAGGCTAGGCAAGGCCCAATCTGCCAGCGCCAGACTGGCGCGGATGATCGCGCGCGCGCGCGCCAATGGCCACAGCTTAAGGCGCAGGTTGGTATCGTACGAGATCTTGACGCCGGCGCCACGGGCGGTGTCGATGGCCGCAAAGCAGGCGTCGCACGCCGAGCCCGAGATCGCCTGGCTGATGCCGGACAGATGCAGTACTTTCGCGGCGCGGATCACGGCGAGCGGCAGATCCGCCGGACGCAGCCGGCTTGCCGCCGAGGCGCCACGCAGATAACTGAACTCGTGGCCGTTGGCCCCATGCGTGACAAAGTAGATTCCGGTGGGCGCTTCGGCATCGCTGCCCACCCCGCTCGCGTCGACACCCTCGTGCCGCCACAGGTCGAGAAACAGGCGCCCGAAAGCATCGTCACCCAGGCGCGTCACATACGCTGCGCGTGCACCGAGCCGCGCCGCAGCAATGGCACAGTTCGAGGTGTCGCCGCCGAACCCTTGCACGTACTCGCCGCCCGCACCGCGCGTCTGGTTGAACTCGAGCAGCGGCTCGCCCAGCGCGACCAAATCGAAGCGCGCGGCGCTCATCGGCCAGCCTGCAGTGCGGCAAATGCGGCTGCGTATTGCGCGGCGACCGCGCGCACCCTTTCGGGAGCGGCGCCGGGTTGATACAGATTCGAGCCGGTGCCGAAACCGTTGGCGCCAACCGCCCAGTAGGGCGCCATGTTGTCCGGACGGATGCCGCCGACGGGAAAGACCAGCGTATCGGGCGGCAGCACCGCGCGCCAGGCTTTCAGCACCGCCGGTGAGAGTTGCTCCGCCGGAAACATCTTCAGGCCGTCGGCGCCGGCATCGAGCGCGGCAAAAGCCTCGGTGGTCGTCGCCACGCCGGGCAGGCAAACCAGGCCGCGGCGCTTGGCCTCGCGCACGATCGCAACGTCGCCGTGCGGCATGACGATAAGCTGGCCCCCAGCGTCAGCTACGCGCGCGACATCAGCCACGCGCAGCACGGTGCCCGCGCCCACCAGGCAGCGCGTGCCGAAGCCTTGCGCGAGCCGGGCGATCCCGGCGAACGGATCCGGCGAATTGAGCGGCACCTCGAGAATGCGGAATCCATTGTCGGCCAGTGCGGCACCGATGGCGTCGACTGCGTCCGGTGTAATGCCGCGCAGCACCGCGACCAGCGGTAACGGCACCAGATACGCGGGCAGGGAAATTGAATTCACGCTGCCAGGATCCCGGCATGCCGCGCGATGCGCCACAATCCCCGCGCCGCCGCGTCGGCCGGCCCGCTCGCGGCGTTCAGTCCGGCGAGCGCGAGCGCGCGCCGGTAGCGCTCGCACAGGGCCGAGTCGCCAACCACGGTCATGGAAGCATCCCCCACCGCATGTCGTTGTAGCCAGGCCTTCGCTGCGGCGATCTCCGCGCCAAGCAGCAAACCCGAAAGGTAGTCGGCCACGCCTTCGGGCGCAAGCGCCCCGGTCAAGGCCAGCGTACGCGCCGAGAACAGGGCGTGTGGCAGCCCCGCCGCATCGCCGAGGCTTAACCGCACACCGCGCGCGAAAGCTGCGCCTTCGCCCGAGCCGCCGGCGACCGCGAGCCGACCCAGGATGCTGTGCTCGTGCAGCAGCGCATAGAGCTCGCCCGTCATGAACGTGGCGAAGGCCTCGATGCCACCCGCGCCGATTCGCGCCCATTTGCTGTGGGTCCCGGGAAGGATGACGATGCGCGGCGCCGCGGCGGGCGGCAGGCCTTCTAGCGCACCCGTGATCTGCGTCTCTTCGCCACGCATCACGTCGGGAATGCCGTCCGCGTCGCGACAGACGAGTCCGGGCACGATGACCAGCCTCGTTCCGGGGATGGGCATGAGCGCTGCAGCAAGCACCGCGAGATCGGCGGGGCAGTCGCAATACGGCACCTCGATCCAGCCTTGCCGGCTGCCGATCATGCCGCAGGCAATGATCGGCACGGCATCGTCGACAGCCCCGCCAAGGAGCGACTTCAAGGCAGCCGGGAAGCCACCTATCTTGACCTTCTGCACGCCGAGCGGTGCGCTCTTCGCCTCGAGGAGCGCACCGCGCGCATCCAGGCGATACGTGCGCGCGGTGGTTGTGCCCCAGTCGATCGCAATCAATGCCGCGGCCATTGCGCAATGCCGGTTAGCGTCTGCCTCCGCCGCCGGCGAATGGCCAAACCGTCGCGGCTACCACCGCGTGGCTTTGTCGTGGTCGCTCGTGCGCGCCTCGACCCAGCGCTCGCCGTCAGGTGTGTGCTCCTTCTTCCAGAATGGTGCGCGGGTCTTGAGGTAGTCCATGACGAACTCGCACGCGGCGAACGCTTCACCGCGATGCGCGCCGGTCACGACCACCAGCACGATCTGGTCGGTGGGCTTGAGCTCGCCCACGCGGTGTATCACCAGCACGTCGAAGACGCTCCAGCGCGACTTCGCCTCATCGATGATGCCACCGAGCGCCTTTTCGGTCATGCCCGGATAATGCTCGAGAGTGAGCGTGCGCACGGCATCCCCGTCGTTGACGTCGCGGACGAGCCCGACGAACGCGGCGACCGCGCCCACGCGCGCGTCGGCGCCGCGCAGCGCCGCAATCTCCTGCGCGATGTCGAAATCCGCGGTCTGGACGCGAACGGGCACCGGCTTGGGTCAGCCGCCGGTAACCGGCGGAAAGAGTGCGATCTCGTCGCCGGGCTTGACCGGCGTGTCCGCGCGCGCCATGTCGTAATTTACGGCGACGCGCACCGCGCGGCCCGGCGCGAGTTCGGCGGCCCAGGCGCCGCCGCGCGCGCGCAACCAAGCGAGCAGTGCCGCCACCGTGCCGACGTCGCCGGGGAGTTCGACCTTTTCCGCGGAGGCGCCAAGCGCTTCGCGCAGTCGGGCAAGATAGAGAAGGGTGATCACGAGCGCATCTTAACGCCGTGGGATCGCAAACAAAAACGCCGGCGGTAAATCCCCGCCGGCGTGTACAGCTGAAGATGCAGCCTAGAACCGGTATTGCACTCCGATGGTGAGCTGGTCGGACTCGGGCATGCTGCCGCCGAGGACGGTCTCACCGACGAAGCGGCCGAAGCGCGCGTACTCGACGCGCAGCCCCAGCGAATAGGTTACGTCGTAGCGCAGCCCGACGCCGTAGTTGACGCCGTCGTGCAGCCGTCGCGGGTCGCCTTGCACGAGCGATGCGCCGGAGAACAGCGGATGAAAATCGCTCTGGGCGTAGCCTAGGCGACCATAGAGGGACAAGCGGCGGATCATTTCCCAGCTGGTGTACACGTCGGCATTCCAGGAGCGCGTCGCGCCCTCACCGAGGCTCAATCCCAATCCGGGACCCGCGGTCAAACCGGAACTGCTCGGCCGCAGCGCGTACTTGTCGCCGGTGGAGGTGTTGAGCGCCGCCTCGACCGCCACATCGTTTTTCCACCGGTAGCCGCCGAAAACCAGCGAGCGCGGGTTGGCGTTGGTCTCGTCGGCAACTGGCGCGGCGAAGCGGTTCCAGGGGAGCGCCTGCCCGCCGAGGATGAGGCCGGTCGATTCGGCCCGCCCGTCGCGCATCGACACGCCGCCGTAGAAACCGCTCTGGGCGTATGCGGGTACGGCGGCACCGATTACGAGCGCCGCGCCCAGCATTCCCATAAGCACTTGTTTCTTCACGGCTTTACGCCCCGCTATCCACCACTCATCCACCCTGAATGCACAGGGATACCTCAAATTCACCTTACGCCGGCGATCTGGCTAAGTCAATTCGGACCCCCCGTCAGGCCCAGGTGGCGGAGGATGAATGTTGCAACCACGTCAGGGTCCCTCAGCGGCAGCACCGGCAGCGCAGTCACCAACGGCCCATCGCTCGCCACGGCAACGATTTTCGGGTCCTGCGGGTGCAGCAGCGGCTTGCCCACGCTCTCCCGGTAGACCTCGAGCTTGGCAATCGGCGAACTCTTGAACCCCTCCACCAGCGCCAGGTCGCACGGCGATAGCCGTTGGAGTGCTTCCTTGAGGGTGAGTTCCGGCCGCCCGCGCAACTCGTGCTGCAGTGCCCAGCGCACGGCGGAGGTGACGAGCACTTCGCGGCAGCCCGCCTCGCGGTGGCGGAACGAGTCCTTGCCCGGCTGGTCGAGGTCGAATTCGTGGTGCGCGTGCTTGACCAGCGATACCGTAAGGCCCTGCGCATTGAAGCGCGGGATCAGCTGTTCGATAAGCGTCGTCTTGCCGCTGCCCGACCAGCCGGCGAAGCCGAACACGTGCGTGGCCGCCATGGTCAGCTGGGGCCGATGACCGAGGTGATGAATTCACCCTTGGCGTAGGTGTAGTCCTTGGGCTCGTGCACGCCGGATTGCAGAATCGCACGCTTCTTGGCCTGATAGGCGTCGCGCAGCACGGAATTCGCCCGCAGCGCGTCGCGAAAGCGGCGCAGTGTCTCCTTCTCCGGGCTGTTCATGCCGATCAGGTGCACGTGCAGGCGGTAGCGTTTGCCGGCGTACTCGATCGCGCCCACGCGCATGGGCCGATCCTCGGGAAAAATGTGGCCGGCTTTCTGCCTCTGAAACCCAAGGCTGTCGACCGCGGCGCGCGTCGCCTCGAGCTTGCCCGGCGGATAGAGCACCATCAGATCGACAATGCCCTTGCCGGCGCAGCCCGGCACGGCCGTGCTGCCGATGTGTTCCACGGTTGTCCAGGGCACCGCCGCTTCGATGAACGCGGCGGTATGGGCTGCCGCGTCGATCGCGCCGGGATCGTACTCGACATACGCGGTGTCCGACTCCGCGTAGGGCAAAATCTGCGACGTGCGTTTCACGCTTGAACGCCGGTAGTCGCGATTGCGCGCGCAGTTCCATGCGTCGAACGCACCGCTACCCCCATGGTTTTATGACGCCGATTGTAACCCGTATACTGACGGCGCCATGGCGCATTCCTATTCCGTTGCGGTGCAACCGTTGCTCGGCGGCGTCGTCGACGCCATCGAGACGGTCGTCGCAGGCGTGCCCGCCAGTCGCGAGCGCGCGGTCGAGGCGCCGGCGGTCGCGGTGCGGCGGCTCTCGCGCCGGGCCGCGGCGCGAGCCGCGGCGATCTCGGGCACGCTGGCGCTGCCGCCCGGCGTCCTCGGCATGCTGACGGTGCTGCCGGATCTGGTCACGATCTGGCGCCTCCAGGCGCAGATGGTGTCCGACATTGCAGGGCTCTATGGTCAGGACATGCAGCTCACGCGCACGCACATGCTGTACTGCCTGTTTCGGCACGCGGCGAGCCACCTCGCGCGCGACGCCGCGGTACGCGCGGGCGAGCGCTTGGTGATCCGCCAGCTCTCGGGCGGCGCGCTGCGCAGCGTCCTTACCGGGGTCGGGATCTCGGTGACGCAGCGTGTTGCCGGCACGACGGCGAGTCGCTGGGTGCCGATCGCGGGGGCTGCCGCCGTGGCGGGTTACGCCTACTTCGACACGCTGCAGGTGGCGAAGACCGCGGTCAGGCTGTTGGAGATGCAGGCACCCGACGTGGTTGCGAAAGGGTAACCACGCAAGTCAGGGTCCCCTCTCCCTAGCGTTGCGCCGCTCCGGCAGCAACCCACGCGGCGATCGTGCTGCGTTCCGCGTCGGTCATGCCGGTGAGATTGCCAATCGGCATTGCCCGGGTCGTGACCGCCTGCGCGTAGATCTGCTGCGCATTGGCGGCGATCTGCTCTGGCGTGTCGAGCTTCAGGTCTTTGGGTGCCACCGCGAAACCTTCCTGCGTCGGCCGTTCGGCGTGACAAGCCACGCAGCGCTGCGCGATGATGCCCTGTACCTGGGCGAACGTGGGGGCAGCCGCGCCAGCTTGCGGCTTGGCGGGCGCGATCGCAATCGCCAGCACAACCGCGCCCAGGGCTGCGCTGAGCGGGATCGCCCACACCGTGCGACCCTGATGCCGGAGGTTGAAAAAATGCCGCACGTACGCCGCTAGGAGCAGGATCGCGAGCAGTACCAGCCATCCCTGCGGATGGCCGTAGGTCAGCGGGTAGTGGTTGCTGATCATGGTGAACAGCACCGGCAGCGTGAAGTAGTTGTTGTGCACCGAGCGCTGCTTGCCGCGCAGGCCGAAAAGCGGATCGGGCGCAATGCCCTGCTCCTTCGCCTCGACGAGCTTCCGTTGCGACGGGATGATGACGTGCGCCACGTTGGCGACCATGATCGTGCCCAGCATCGCGCCGATCTGTATGTACACGGCGCGGCCGCTGAACAGATGGGCCAGGCCCCACGCGGCAAGCGCGACGAACGCGATCATCGCGCCCGCGATCCACGCTTCGTGCCCGAATCCCAGGCGCTTGCACAGCTGATCGTAGAAGAGCCAACCCGCGGCAAGCAGCGCGAGGCTGATGCCGATCGCCTGCAGCGGCGACAGGTCGGCAACGTTCTTGTCAATCAGATAAACCGGTGCTTGCACGTAGTACAGCAACACCAGCAGCGCGAATCCGGACAGCCACGTCCAGTAGGCCTCCCACTTGAACCAGTGCAGTGTTGCCGGCAGGCTCTCGGGTGCGACGCGGAACTTGCGCACGACGTAGAACCCGCCGCCGTGTACCGCCCACAGCTCGCCGCCGATGCCGCGCTCGCCGTCGGCGGCGTCCTGCGGCGGCTGCAGATGGTTATCGAGCCAGACGAAATAGAACGACGCGCCGATCCAGGCAATACCCGTGATCAGATGGATCCAGCGGATGATGAGCTGCAGCCAGTCGCTTGCGTAGGCTTCCATCGCGCCGGCGCTAGCTGCCGCGATAGGTCGAGTAACTCCACGGCGAGACGAGCAAGGGCACGTGATAGTCCGCGGCGGCGTCGGCAATACCAAAGTCGATCACGATTTCGTCGACGAATGGCGGATCGGGCAGCAGCACGCCCAGACGATGGAAATAGGCGCCTGCGGCGAACACGAGCCGATAGCGGCCGGAGCGCAGTGCCTCGCCTTCGAGCAGCGGCACGTCGGTGCGGCCATCGAGATTCGTTGTCACGGCCTTGATCGGCTCGTAGCGATCGCGCGCGCGACGCGAGAGCGTCACCAGCACCCCTGCGCCTGGCTTGCCATGCGCGGTGTCGAGCACATGCGTGGTCAGACGGCCCAAGCGAATCCCTCCCGGTTACGCGGTATTCTATTCCAGCCGCCCGCCGCCCACGACAATCATGGCTCCCACAGATCGCTACCCGCGCGACATGATCGGCTACGGCGCACATCCGCCGCATGCACGCTGGCCCGGAGGCGCGCGCATCGCGGTGCAATTTGTGCTCAACTACGAAGAGGGTGCGGAGAGCAGCGTTCTGCATGGAGACGCCGCAGCCGAAACCTTCCTCTCCGATATCGTCGGCGCGCAGCCGTTCCCGGCGCGGCACCTGAGCATCGAGTCGCTCTACGAGTACGGCTCGCGCGCCGGGCTGTGGCGGCTGCTGCGCCTGTTCCGCGAGCGCCATGTCCCCGTGACCGTCTTCGGCGTGGCGATGGCACTTGAGCGCAATCCTGCCGCCGTCGCCGCGATGCTTGAGGATGGCCACGAGATCGCGAGCCACGGCTGGCGCTGGATCTCCTATCAGCAGATCGACGAAGCGACCGAGCGCGCGCATATCGCGCGCGCCGTCGAGACGATCGCGCGTCTGACCGGCAGGGCACCGGAAGGCTGGTACACCGGGCGCGACAGCCCTAACACGCGGCGGCTGGTCGTCGAGCACGGCGGCTTCCTCTACGACGCAGATTCCTACGCCGACGACCTGCCCTACTGGGTCGAGGTGGCGACTCGTCACGGCAGCAAACCGCACCTCGTCGTGCCCTACGCGCTCGACACCAACGACATGCGCTTCGCCATGGCGCAGGGATTCAACAGCGGCGGCCAGTTCTACGCGTACCTGCGCGACGCGTTCAACGTGCTCTACGCCGAAGGCGATCCGGCGGGCCTCGATGCACCGAAGATGCTGTCGATCGGGCTGCATTGCCGCCTGATCGGGCGGCCCGGGCGCCTCGCGGCGCTCGCCCGCTTCCTCGATCACATCGGCCGGCACGATGGTGTTTGGATCGCGCGCCGTATCGACGTGGCGCGGCACTGGATCGCGACGCATCCGCACCCAACCCCGGTATGACGCTCTCTGATTTGAACGCCCTCGACCGCAGTGCGTTCGTCGCCACGCTGCAGGCTGTCTTCGAGCACTCGCCCTGGATTCCCGCGGCCGTCTGGTTGCAGCGGCCATTTGCGAGCGTCGAAGCGCTGCACGCGGCGCTGGTCGCAACCATGATCGACGCGCCCAAGGAGGCGCAGCTCGCGCTCATTCGCGCGCACCCGGAACTCGCCGGCAAGGCGGCCGTCCGCGGGGAGCTAACCCCCGCTTCCAGCAGCGAGCAATCTTCCGCCGGGCTCACGCAGTGCTCGGCGGAAGAGTTCGCGCAGTTGCAGGCGCTCAATCGCGCCTATAACGACAAGTTCGGATTTCCATTCATCATTGCGGTCAAGGGCGTCGAGCGCAGCGCGCTCATCGCCCGCTTCAGCGAGCGCCTCGCGCGCGATCCTGACCGCGAATTTGGCGAGGCGCTCAGGCAAATCGCCCGCATCGCGTATTTCCGTCTGGAAACGCTGCTCGCAGAGTGCGCGGGTAGACCGGTGCCGGCCCGCAGAGCGTAAGCGACCGGCGCAACGGCCCCACCTGCGCTGCCGGTGCCGTGTCTTTTAACGGCCGAACAGGTGTCCGATCGCCTTGCCGACGTCCCCGGTCGCAGTTGCGGCAGGGCTGGCCGCGGGTTTGGCAGCGGTCGCACCGGGGCCGCGCCCGAGCGCGATCTGGCACGGCGCGCCCGGATCGCCCGCAGCCTTCGCAAACAGCGATTCGCCAATGATCGACAAGCCGCCGGTGTATACCGCTGCGCCGAGCCTGGCGACGGTGGCCGCGGTCGCGGTCGCGTCGATGCCGACGGAGGGCGCCGTAAACGGTCCGCGAAAATGCACCAGCTCGGCGACCTGCGGTACCGCAATGGGAACTCCCGCGCGGACCTGCGGCTTCACCGAAAGGTCGAGCGTTTCGGTGCGGAAATCGATCGTGCCGCTGGCGGTCGCGCCGAGCTTGCTCGTCTCCACCCCAATGCTGCGGTCGACGGTCGCAATGCCGTCCTTGAGTGGCAGGCGAACGACCGCGCAGTGCAGCTGCGTCGTCGCGTCGACACCGCGAAACGGGTTGACTGCTTCCAGCAGCCGATCCAGCGGAACGCTGGTGCTGCCCTTGGGATTGACGACGGTGGCGGGCCCGACCACGGCGAGAATGTTGCCGCTGGCGCTGCCCGCCCACTGTCGCGGGGAAGCGCCGCGCGCGGTCAGGTCGGCCTTCAATTCGGTTTTGCCGCCTTGCAGCTCGCGTTTCACGCCTGCCGCGGCGAGCAACGCTCCCAGATCGAGGTTCTTCGCTTCGGCATGCAGCGTCAGCGCCGCGTCCGGTGCCCGCGTCGCATCGAGCTGCAGGTGGCTTTGGATCGTGCCCCCCAACATGGCCGCGTGCAGCACCGGCACGTCGAGCCTGCCGTTGGCGAGCTTGAGCTGTACCTGCACCTGGTCGAGGTGGCGGCCGTCGGCCCACGTGAGCGTGCCAATGTTGACCTCGCCCTCGGCGTCGACATCGCGCAGCGCCGCGACGTCGATCGGCACGTCGCTGAACACGGATTTCGAACCGGCAGCGGCCTTGGCGGCGGCCGCTTTGGCCGGCGGCATGAAATCGGCAAGCGACAACGTCGGCGCGTCGAGCTTGAAGGTCAGCACGGGGCGCGCGCCACCGGTAAGAACGGTCATCGTGCCGGTCAGTGTGCTCGAGCCGGAGCCAATCTTCAGCGCATCGAGTCCGACGACGTTGCCCTTCACCGTGACCTGGGTACCGACGGATGCCTTCTTGCCGTTGATTTCGCCCTGTACCGCCACCGGATAGGGCCAGCGCTGGCGCAGCAGCTGCTCGAGCGGGCCGAAGTCGCCCTCGAGCGCCACCGCCGTGTCATTGATCTTGCCGCGGAAAGTGCCGCTGACCGGAGACTGCGCGTCACGCGCGTGCACCGAGAAGTTCTCGATCAGGATGGTCGTGATCTCGCCGGTTTTGCCGTCGCGGTAGGTTGCCGCCCCGTCGGCGATCGCGATGTCGTCGACGAGCAGTCCGCCCAGGGTCGCGCCGGAAGGCGCCGGGTTGCTGCCTTGCGCCGCCGCCGGCAGCGCCGGGAATTCCCAGTTGCCTTTGCCGCCGGCGTCGGTCTCGAGCGCAATCGTCGACCCGATGAGCTTGAAGCGAACCACTTCGAAGCGCTTGTGCAAAAGAGGCAGCAATGCGATCTGCGCTTCGATCTGTTTGGCCATCAGCATCTGCGGCTGCTTGCCCCAGGCCGCATTGCCGAGCGTCACATCGTCGAGCACGAGCTTCGGCTCGAGCCCGAGCTTGAGCGAGATACCGCCGTGCACCTCGAGGTCGCGGCCTGTGGCGGCCTTGACCCGCTGCTGGATGGGGCCGATGAACTCCTTAACGTCGACCGAGTGAACGGCGATCGCGACTGCGACGAGCAGCAGCACGACCACGCCGCCCAGCACCGCAAGCGTCCGCCAGAAGATGCGCATCGCGGAATTGTACCCCTCCGCGCACTCCGCAAAGCGCACCGGAAGTGTCGGGATTTGGCAACAGCGGTGGCGAGCTCGGGCGCCCGACGCCGCGTGTTCTCCGGCCGTGCCAGGCGCAGCGTGCGCTGCGCCAGCGCAGCGCGAATGTGAACGCCGGCCGCCTGGCTAGGCTTGGCGGGTCAACGCAGCGACGCGTTGAACTTTTCCAGGGCCGCGGCGCCGGGAACGAGCTCCTTCTCGCCGAGCTGGCTGAGCGGCACGTCGACGGTGTTGAGCAGGTGGTGCAGATCGTCGGCGTCCGGACGCACATAGAGGACACCGGTGACGATTTCGCCTTCTGCATGGCGCTGCTGCAGGTAGGTCACTGCGCCGATCTTGTCACTCGCATCGTAGCCCTCGTGCAACTTGCGCAGGCGCAGCACCGTGCCGTCGTGCTGCACGATTTCCTGCACCGTTCCGGGCGCATAGTCGGCCGTTATCTCGCTGCGCAGCGGCATGAAATCGAGGTGGTTGACCGCGTCGTTGTGCTCACGCACGAAGTCGTAGCTCTTTGTCGAACCGGCATGGTTATTAAACGCGACACAAGGCGAAATGACGTCGATGAACGCGGCGCCCTGGTGCGCGACCGCGGCCCGGATCAGCGGCACGAGCTGCTCCTTGTCCCCGGAAAAGCTCCGCGCCACGAAAGTCGCGCCCAGGTGCAGCGCGAGCATGACCATGTCGATGGGCTCATCGTTGTTCACGGCGCCACGCTTGGCTTTGGAGCCTTTGTCCGCGGTCGCCGAGAACTGTCCCTTGGTGAGCCCGTAGACGCCGTTGTTCTCGACGATGTAGACCATGTTCACGCCGCGGCGCATGGCGTGCGCGAACTGGCCAAGACCGATTGATGCCGAGTCGCCGTCACCGGAGACGCCGAGGTAGATGAGGTCGCGGTTGGCGAGATTGGCACCGGTCAGCACCGACGGCATGCGGCCGTGCACGCTGTTGAAGCCGTGCGACTTGCCCAGGAAGTAGGTTGGCGTCTTGGAGGAGCAGCCGATGCCGGAGAGCTTGGCGACGCGATGCGGCGGCACGTCGAGCTCGAAGAAAGCCTGGATGATCGCGCCGGAGATCGAGTCATGGCCACAGCCGGCGCAAAGCGTCGACACCGTGCCCTCGTAGTCGCGATGGGTATAACCGAGCTTGTTCTTCGGCAGCTCGGGATGATGCAGCCGGGGTTTGGCAAGATACGTCACGGCGCGACCTTTCGCAGCGGCATTACGTTGAACATGGCGAGCTTCTCACCGATCTCGCGCAGGATCAGCCGCGCGGTAATCGGCGTGCCGTCGTAATGCAGGACGGCGATGAGCTTCGCCGCGTCGATGGCGAGCTCGTTGATGAGCAGCATGCGCATCTGCGCGTCGCGATTCTGCTCGACGACGTAAACCTGCTCATGGTCGGCGATGAAATCGACGACTTCGTCGTGGAAAGGAAAGGCGCGAATGCGCAGCGTGTCGAGGTGGATCCCCTGCCCGGCCAGCGCCGCGAGCGCCTCTTCCATCGCCGGCGCCGTCGAGCCGAAGTAGATCGCGCCAAACCGGGTCTTCTGCGCCGCGTTCTTGCGCACCGGCTGCGGCAGGTAGCGCTTGGACGTCTCGAACTTGCGCAGCAGGCGCTGCATGTTATCGACGTAGGTTGCGCCGTCCTCCGTGTAGCGCGCGTAGCGATCCTTCGTCGAGCCGCGGGTGAAATACGCCCCGCGCTGCGAATGCGTTCCCGGCAGCGTGCGATACGGGATCCCGTCACCGTCCACGTCGAGGTAGCGGCCGAAGTCCTTGCCTGCCTCGAGGTCGGCATACGTCATCACCTTGCCCCGATCGAGCCGGCGCGAGTCGTTCCAGGTGAGCGGTTCGCACAGCCACTCCTGCATCCCGATTTCGAGGTCCATCATGACGAAGATGGGCGTCTGCAGGCGCTCGGCGAGATCGAAGGACAATGCCGCGAATTCGAATGCCTCCTTCGGGTCATGGGGAAAGATCAGCACATGCTTGGTGTCGCCGTGCGAGGCGTACGCACAGGACAGCAGGTCCGCCTGCTGCGTACGCGTCGGCATGCCCGTCGAGGGGCTGCCGCGCTGGATGTCGAATATGACGGCGGGAATCTCGGCAAAGTACGCGAGCCCGACGAACTCCTGCATCAGCGAGATTCCGGGGCCCGAGGTGCAGGTGAACGCGCGCGCGCCGTTCCAGCTGGCGCCGATGACGATTCCGATCGAGGCCAGCTCGTCCTCTGCCTGGACGATCGCATAGCGCGCCTTGCCGGTCGCCGGATCGGTGCGGAACTTGCGGCAATGCCGGGCGAATGCTTCGGCGAGCGACGACGAGGGCGTGATCGGATACCACGCCGCGACGGTGGCGCCGCCATAGACGCAGCCGAGCGCCGCGGCGCTGTTGCCTTCGATGAAGATCTTTTCGCCTACCGCGTTGGTGCGCCGGACCTTGATGCCCAGCGGCCAGTCGAGCTCGTTGTGGGCGTACGTGCGACCCATATTCATCGCCTGCACGTTCGGCTTGAGCAACGCCTCCTTGCCCTTGTACAACTCCCCGATCAGCTCCGCGATCGCCTCGGGTTCGATTTCGAGCAAGGCCGAGAGCGCGCCGACGTAGATGATGTTCTTGAACAGCTGGCGCTGCCTGGCGTCGGAGTATTGGCGATTGCAGATCTCGGTCAACGGCATGCCGATGACCGTGATGTCGTCGCGAAACTTCGCCAGCGGCAGCGGCTTGGTCGAGTCGTAGAACAGATAGCCGCCCGGCTCGATCTCGCGGACATCCTGGTCCCAGGTCTGCGGGTTCATCGCCACCATCAGGTCGACGCCGCCGCGGCGCCCGCGCCAGCCCGCCTCCGAGACGCGCACTTCGAACCAGGTGGGCAAGCCCTGAATGTTGGACGGAAATATGTTGCGCGGCGCAACGGGAATGCCCATGCGCAGGATCGACTTGGCGAACAGCAGGTTCGCCGACGCCGAGCCTGAGCCGTTGACGTTGGCGAACTTGACGACGAAGTCGTTGATGCGCTGGATCGGCGGCGCGGTGGGCTGCATCAGTCAGCCGCCCTGCTCAGTGGCGCACCGCGATCCGGCTTCGGATCCGGCGGCGCGCGGCGGTGGCAATCGTGCGCCTGCGCCGGCTCCAGGAAGAACTTCTGCATGTCCCATGCGCCGGTGGGACAGCGCTCGGCGCACAGCCCGCAGTGCAGGCAAACATCCTCGTCCTTGGCCATCACCCGGCCGGTCTTGAGGCCGCCGGCGAGATACAGGTCCTGGGTCAGGTTGCGCGCCGGCGCATTGAGCCGGCTGCGCAGCTCGGTTTCCTCGCCATCGTGGGTAAACGTGATGCAATCCATCGGGCAGATGTCGACGCAGGCGTCGCACTCGATGCACAGCTTCGGCGCGAAGACCGTCTGCACGTCGCAGTTGAGGCAACGCTGCGCCTCGGCGTAGGCGAGCGTCGCATCGAACCCGAGTTCGACCTCCATCTTGATGTGCTTGAGCGCGACGACCTTGTCCTTCAGCGGCACCTTGTAGCGGGCGTCGCTGGAAATCGCGTTGTCGTAGCTCCACTCGTGGATGCCCATCTTCTGCGACAGCAGATTGACGATCGGCGGCGGCCGCTTCTGCAGATCCCCGCCGCCACACAGCGCATCGATCGAGATCGCGGCTTCGTGGCCGTGCGCCACCGCCCAGATGATGTTCTTCGGTCCGAAGGCGGCGTCGCCGCCGAAGAATACCTTCGGATGTGTCGATTGCAGCGTGATCGGATCGAGAACCGGCAGGCCGTGCGGGTCGAAATCCACGCCGGCATCGCGCTCAATCCATGGAAAGGCATTTTCCTGGCCGACGGCGACCAGCACGTCGTCGCAGGCGTAATGCACTTCGGGCTCGCCGGTCGGCAGCAGCTGGCGCTTGCCCGCCGCGTCGTACTTTGCCGCCACCTTCTCGAACGTGACGCCAGTCAGTCGGCCATGCTCGTGCGTGAACGCCGTGGGCACGTGGAAGTTGATGATCGGGATGCCTTCATGCAGCGCGTCTTCTTTTTCCCACGGCGAAGCCTTCATCTCGTCGAAGCCCGAGCGCACGATGACCTTCACGTCTTCGCCGCCGAGGCGACGCGAGCTGCGGCAGCAGTCCATCGCGGTATTGCCGCCGCCGAGCACGATCACGCGCTTACCGATCTTGGTCGTGTGGCCGAAGGCGACGCTGGACAGCCAGTCGATCCCGATGTGGATGTTTTTCGCGGCCTCCTTCCGTCCGGGGAGGTCCAGGTCGCGCCCGCGCGGCGCGCCGCTGCCGACGAAGATCGCGTCGTAAGTGCTGCCGTTGCCGGCGAGCAGCCCCTTGAGGCTGTCGATGCGCTCGCCCGCCCGAAACTCGATGCCCAGATCGAGGATGTAACCGACCTCCTCGTCGATCACCGCTTCGGGCAGGCGGAACTTGGGAATCTGGCTGCGAATCATGCCCCCGGCCCGCGCATCGGCGTCATAGATGACGCACTCGTAGCCAAGGGGGGCGAGGTCACGCGCCACCGTGAGCGCCGCCGGGCCCGCACCGACGAGCGCGATGCGCTTGCCGTTCTTCCGCCGCGCGCGCTTGGGCAACCGGTGACGGATATCGTCTTTGAGATCGGCTGCCACGCGCTTCAGGCGGCAGATCGCCACCGGCTCCGGCTTCACGCCGCCGCCATGGCCGTCCGCGTCGGGAGAACCCTCTTCCACGCGCCCGCGGCGGCACGCGGGCTCGCACGGCCGGTCGCAGGTCCGCCCGAGAATCCCGGGGAAAACGTTGGACTCCCAGTTGATCAGATAGGCGTCGCTATAGCGGCCCGCCGCGATCAACCGAATGTATTCGGGTACCGGCGTATGCGCCGGGCACGCCCATTGACAGTCGACGACCTTGTGAAAGTAAGCGGGATTCGCGATATCCGTTGGCTTCAATGACCCTCCATACTCGGCCGCATCCGGTCGTTTACCTTGCCGACCACCTCGCTCTTCCCTTCTGCGTCATGCGAGGCCTTGGAGACCGGTAGGGCGTCCGCAAAAGTGGCGCCATCCTACGCTACCGACGGTTTCCTGAAAAGCTTATTGCTTTCAACTACTAGCGATAGGGTTTTTAAGTGTGGCATCAGCGCGGCACGTACACTACACTTAAGACCCGTCTGACGAAGAACCCGTTCGCGTCGCCGGCGCCTGCCTGCGCAAGCATAGAATGGGCCCGCGCCGTCGCACCCATGAACGCTCCGGATCGTCCCGCCTTGCGCCTTACCGAGTTCAGCCACGGCGGCGGCTGCGGCTGCAAGATCGCGCCGGCGCTGTTGCGGGAGATCCTTGCCAAGGCGACGCCCGGCGTGGTGCCGCAAGACCTGCTGGTGGGCATCGAAACCGGAGACGATGCCGCGGTCTACCGCATCAGCGAGACGCAGGCGATCGTCGCCAGCACCGATTTCTTCATGCCGATTGTCGACGATCCGTTCGACTTCGGCGCGATCGCGGCGAGCAACGCCATCTCCGATATCTATGCCATGGGTGCGACACCGCTGTTCGCGCTGGCGCTGGTCGGGATGCCGGTGGGCAAGCTGCCCGTGGCGACGATTCGCCGCGTGCTCGACGGCGGCGAGGCAATCTGCGCCAAGGCGGGCATCCCGATCGCGGGCGGGCACACGATCGATTCGGTCGAGCCGATCTACGGCCTGGTGGCGATCGGCATCGTCGACCCGAAGCGGCTGCGGCGCAATGTCGGGGCACGGCCGGGCGATGCGCTGATCCTTGGCAAGCGGCTGGGCATCGGCATCTACAGCGCCGCGCTCAAACGCGGACAGCTGAGCGACGAGCAGTACGCGGCGCTGCTCGCGAGCACGACGCAACTCAACACGCCCGGGATTGAGCTGGCGCGCATGAGTGCGGTCCACGCCTTGACCGATGTCACCGGGTTCGGACTGCTCGGACACCTGCTCGAAATGTGCCGCGGCTCCGCGGCGGGTGCGCGCATCGAGCTCGCGCGGCTGCCCCTGCACCCTGGAGTCCTCGCCTTGGCGCGCGAAGGCATCGCCACCGGCGCGTCCGGCCGCAACTGGGCCGCGTACAGCACGCAGGTCAGCTTTGCGCCCGGAGTCGACGAAATCGCGCGCGTTCTGCTCACCGATCCGCAGACTTCCGGCGGCCTGCTCGTCGCCTGCGCCCCGGAAGCAGTGGAAAGCGTGCTGGCCGTTTTTCGCGGGCAAGGTTTCGAGCATGCAACACGGATCGGCGAATTCGTCGCCGGCCCGGCACAGGTAACGGTGGGTTGAATCGGTCGATGTTCTACCAAAGGTTGTTTGCAACCCTGGCGAGGCACGATGTTCGATATCTCCTGGTGGGTGGTCTCGCCGTCAATATCCACGGCATCCCGCGGATGACGATGGACGTCGATGTGATCATTGCGCTTGATCCGGAGAACGTCGATCATTTCATCGCCGCGGTTGCCGCGCTTGGGTTGCGTCCGGTGCTGCCGGTGACAATGGCCGAGCTCGCGGATCCTGCGAAAAGAAGGGAATGGGTCGAGCAGCGAAATCGCGTCGCCTTCGCCCTGCGGGCGCAGGAAGCGGGCGTTCCCACCGTCGATGTAATGCTTGGCATCGAGCTACAATTCGAAGTGGCGTATCGCCGGCGCGTCGTGCGCGACCTGGATGGGGTTGCGATCGACGTCGCCGCCATCGCGGACTTGATCGCCATGAAGGGCCAATCCGGCCGCGAGCAAGATCGGTACGACATCGAGCACCTGAGGAAACTGGAACGTTAATGGCCGAGCAGCGCCGGGGCGGTTTCCGTTACGCGGTAGGCGACGAGCAGCTCGCGGCGTACGCGCGCATGACGCTGCGGCAACGGCTGGAGTGGGTGGATGCGGCGCGAATCTTGACCCTCAAGCTGCGGACCCCGGAGACCGCGATCCGGCAGGAGCGCTTGCGTCAGGGACTGAGCATCGACGGCCCCGCTCCACCCGGCTTCGTGGCGTAGCCGCCGCTTCGCCCGCACCCACTTCCCTGACGAGACGCCCGCCTGCCAATGAATGATCGATTGCCACTGCCAAGCCAAGTGACCGCCTCGGTTGCGTCCGCGCTTGCGGCGCGCTTTGGCGCGACTCGCACCGCGACCGTGGGGCTCGCCGCACCGCTTTCCGCTGAAGATTGCGCGATCCAATCGATGCCCGATGCGAGCCCGGTGAAATGGCACCTGGCGCACACCAGCTGGTTTTTCGAGACCTTCGTGCTCGAGCCGAACCTTGCCGGGTATCGCGTCTACGATAGCGCGTTTCGCGTGCTGTTCAACTCGTATTACAACGCCGTGGGCGAGAAGCACCCGCGTCCGCAGCGCGGGCTGCTGTCGCGGCCCTCGCTCGCCGAAGTGCATGCCTATCGCGCGCACGTCGACGCGGGCGTGGCGAGGTTGCTCGCGCATAGCGAGCCCGCGAGCGACCTGCATGCGTTGCTCGAGCTGGGGCTCAACCACGAGCAGCAGCACCAGGAGCTCATCCTGACCGACGTCAAGCACATGCTGTCGTGCCATCCGCTCAAGCCCGCGTATGCGCGCTCGAGCCCGGTGCGGGCAGGCGGCAGCGCGGCGCCGCTCGACTGGGTTGCGTTTCCTGAAGGCGTGGTCGAAATCGGCCACGACGGCATCGGCTTCGCCTTCGACAACGAGATGCCGCGGCATCGGCACTACCTCGAGGCGTTTGCGCTGGCGAGCCGGCCAGTCACCAACCAGGAATTTGCGGCCTTCATCGCCGACGGCGGCTACCGGCGGCCCGAACTGTGGCTCTCCGAAGGCTGGGACTGGTTGAACGCGAACCGGGTAGCGGCACCGCTCTACTGGGAAGACGGCGATGGCTGGCGAGAATTCACGCTGTACGGCATGCTGCCGCTGGAGGGCGATGCGCCGGTAAGCCACGTGAGCCTCTACGAGGCGGATGCTTACGCGCGCTGGGCCGAAGCAAGGCTGCCGACCGAAGCCGAGTGGGAAGTCGCCGCCGCGCGCGTCCCCGTCGAGGGCCACTTCGTCGAAGATGGCGCGCTCCATCCGCGTCCCGCCCGGGGCGGCAACGCGCCGCTGGCACAGCTCTTCGGCGATGTCTGGGAATGGACGCAAAGCGCCTACGCACCGTACTCGGGCTTCCGCCCCGCTGCCGGCGCGATTGGTGAATACAACGGCAAGTTCATGTGCAACCAGTACGTGCTGCGCGGCGGCTCCTGCGCAACCCCGCGCTCGCACATCCGGGCGAGCTATCGCAATTTCTTTCCGGCAGCGGCGCGCTGGCAGTACAGCGGCTTCAGGCTGGCGCGCGACGCTTGATCGGCCTCGCTCGAGAATGAAATAGCCATGGACGAGCGCGTCGACCGGGTGGGTGCGCTCCGGGACCGGATCCGGGCGGTGCTGGACGCCGAACGGCAGCGGATCGTCGCGGAGATCCGCAGCTACCCTACGCCGATTCCGCGCTGCGACCAGCAGTTCAATCACCTCATCGACAAGCGCGAGCGCCTGTTTCAGGAATTGGCACGGCTCGACGCCACGGCAGGCTCGAGTGTCGCAGCCCAGGATCGGGCGGCAGGCCTCGCGGCGTTCATCGACGCGTGCGCCTGCCTCGACGCCGACAGCAAGCTGCGGTTCAAAGCCGCCTTGAGTGAAGCATTCGGCAAGCCCGTGCCGCCCCCCTCAACAGCGCCCGCTGCGGCCAAGACACCGCGCGGCATGCTCGATCGCCGGACTGCGCACGAATGAGGCGGATGAGGCGATTGCAGCACGTGTGCCAGGCCGCTCATCCGCCGCGGGCCGCGCTAGCGGCGGCCGGGGCGGAATGCGCGCGGCGCTAGCAGAGCGCCGCACGCCCGCTGCAGCCTGGAATTTTCATGGCCTCGAAACCGGAGACGATCGATCTGCGTTCGGACACCGTGACGCGCCCGACCGGGGCGATGCGCGCGGCCATCGCCGCCGCGCCGGTCGGCGACGACCAGTACGGGGAGGACCCGACCGCGAATGCGCTGCAGGAGCGCGTGGCCAAGCTGCTGGGCAAGGAAGCAGCATTGTTTCTGCCGTCTGGAACGATGGCCAACCAGGTTGCCCTGCGCGTGCTGACGCGGCCCGGCGACGACGTCATCGTCAGCCGCGAAAGCCACGTCGCGTGGCACGAAACGGGCGCGGCGGCAGCGAACGCGGGAGTGCAGTTCACGGAAATCGGTGCGCGCGGCGTGTTCACCGCCGCGGAATTCAGCGCGGCCTGCAAACCGCGCGGCCACGTTGTCTACCCACCGACAACGCTGGTCGAGATCGAGAATACGCACAATCGCGCGGGCGGCGTGATTTTTCCGCAGGCCGAAGCCGCACGGGTCTGCGCCGCGGCGCGGGAACGGGAAATCGCGACCTTCCTCGATGGCGCGCGACTGTGGAACGTCGCCGTCGCGACGGGCGCTGCGCCGGCCGAACTCGCAGCGCCCTTCGATCTGGTCGCGGTGGCGCTGTCCAAGGGCCTTGGGGCTCCGGCCGGCTCGCTGCTTGCGGGGTCACGCGCGCTCATCGAGCGCGCTTTGCGCTACCGGCGCATGGCCGGCGGTGCCATGCGCCAGGTCGGCCTTGTCGCCGCCGCAGGACTGTTCGCGCTGGACCAACACATGCAGCGCTTGGCCGAGGATCACGCCAACGCGCGCCTGATCGCCGAGCGGCTCGCAGAGAGCCGGCGCATCCACATCGATCTCGCGACGGCGCAGACGAACATCCTGGTCTTCGAACTCGCTCGCGAGGCACCCGATGCGGCGACGGTGGTGGCCAGCGCCCGCGAGCGCGGGCTGCTCATCTTCGACTTTGGCCCGCGCACGGTGCGCGCGGTCACCCACCTCGACGTCACGCGCGAGCAGTGCGCACGCGCGGCGGAGATCCTGGTGGCGATCGTCGAAGCTGACCGCTGACGGTTGCGGCGCGCAGAACGTGTCCGGTCACGCGGCGACAACGCCGAGGCAGGGGCTCCCGGTACACCGCCGCGATGCGCGCCATGGGGCGGCCCGCCGGGCGGGCTGCGGCGCGCTACTCGGCGTAGTACACCGCGAAGTCGCCGGCTGCGTCCTGCCAGACGTCGATCTCGGAAAATCCCGCGCGCCGCAGCAGCGCCGCGAACTCCTGCGGCGTGTACTTGTAGGAATTCTCGGTGTGGATGCGCTCGCCGGCGGTGAACACGCGCTCGCGCCCGGCAATGCTGACCCGCTGCGCGCGGGTAGCCTCGAGATGCATCTCGACGCGGCTCGCGCCGGTGTTGTAGAACGCGACGTGGGCAAACGCCGCCGGGTCGAAATCGCTGCCCAGCAGCGTATTGACGTGATTGAGGACGTTGCGGTTGAACGCGGCCGTCACCCCGAGCGCATCGTCGTAGGCGGCGGCGAGCCGCGCCGCGTCCTTGGGCGTGTCGACGCCGATCAGCAGGCCGCCGCGCCGGAAGCACAGGTCGCGCACCTGCGCGAGGAGACTCAGCGCCTCGTCGGGTGTGAAGTTGCCGATGCTCGAGCCGGGATAGAAGAACGTCGCGGCGCCGTGGTCGAGATCGGCGGCAAGATCGAGCGTGCGCGAAAAATCCGTGATGACGCCGGAAAATTCCACTTCCGGATGGGCCAGCGCCAGGCGGGCCAGCGCCGGCTCGACCGCCGCCGCGGCGATGTCGACGGCGATAAAGCGCCGTGGCTTCAACGCGGCGATCCAGGACTCGCCCTTGGCGCAGTTACCCGCGCCGAGATCGACGAATTGCCGGTTCTGGCCGGCGCGAGCGGCGATGACGTCGCGATGCGCCGCATAGATTCCGCGCTCGGTGCGGGTCAGGTAATACTCGGGCAGTTCGCAGATCGCATCGAACAGCGCGCAGCCCAGCGGGTCATAGAAGTATTTCGGCGGGATCGCCGCCGCTTCGGCGAACAGGCCGTCGACCAGCGCTGCCCGTTCCGTTCGCGCCTGCAGGCGCAACGGGCCGGTCATGCGATTGATCAGACGGTAGCCGCGCGGCGTGACTCGCTCGGCAGTTCGGTGCGGAACCGCAGCCCATTGCGCCATTACCCACCCTCCCCGACCTTCAATGATAACCGCACCCGCCAGCGGCAGGATATTCGTCGCAGCGGGGTTGAAAAACTTACAATGCTGAACACCGAGAACTTCCGAGCCGCGCACCATGCAGCGCGCGCTACGGGAACCGGACGAAATTCGACCCTAGCGGCGCAAATCCCGTGCCTGCATCTCCACCACCTGGCGTAGGTTCGCCGCTGGAAGGGCGCCTCGGCCTGTTTCCCGGGCAGGACTTTCGCCTCACGACGGGCCGCTGCAGCGATTGCGCGGCCATTCCCCAGGCGCTGTGGTACTTCGCCGACGAAACCATTGCGGCGCCGCGGGTCGGCGTGCCGGTTGCCGGCTTCACGCGCGGCGTCACCCCGCAGCAGGATCTGCAGCACTGGGCCGCGGTGCACAGCGCCGCGGCAGCACTCGACGCGCCGCCATTCGCGTGGCTCGGTGCGCCGGAAATCGTCCGCCACGCCAGACTCGCCGCCGATGGTGCAACGCTGACGGCCGGCGCCGGGCAATGGCGATTCGAACCGGTGCCGAAGATTCCGCTCAATCGTTCCTACTACGACGCCACGTCGATCGCTTATCTTGCGGCACGGCCGTTGACCGTGCGGGGGAGCCAACACGACGGCATGTTCATTGCCCGCACGATCTGGCCCGAGGATTTCCGGCTGGATACCAGCGCCGCGTTACAGCGTGTTGACGCCACGCCTGCGGCGGTGCGGGCGCTGGTGCGCTCCGAGCCCTATGGCGGTGCGCAGAGTCCGTTCGCGGCGTTTCCGATCTGGGAGCGCACGCCCGGGAGCGCGCGAAGCTGGGACAACGCACCCGTTCTCGCCGCGATGCTCAACGGCGCGCAAAGTGATGACGACGAGGCGCTCGCCGGACACTTTGCTCTCGTCACCGGGCGCATGAGTGGAACGGCCGATCCGGGGGGCCCGGGGGCGATCGGCGACTGGCTGGCGAGCAATTTCTACACCCTCGACTTCGAGAGCGAAAAGGGCATCATCGCTGCGATGCTGCCGCTGGACAATTACCTGGCCGACCTCAACAGCGGTCAGGCGTGGTACCGGCCATCGTACCTGCTCGTCGCGGTGCTCAAGAGCGAACGCGTCGCGAGCCTCGTGCAGGGCGCGCTCGCGCGCATGTACAACCAGTTCTATCGGCATCAACTCGTCTACGACCACCCGACGATGAACTGCACCAGCATCAGCGTCGACGTGCTGCGCACGCTCGGCTGGAACATACCGGCGCGCGGCGCCACCAGCTGGGCCGCGGCGCTCGTGGCAGCGCCGTACATTGGGCTGCGCGACCGCAGTCTGGCGAAGGCGGCGCACAGCTTCGACTATCTGACCGAGGACCAGACGCGGCTGTTTCCCGCGGCGGCGTTCGAGGAAATCGGCGCGGATCTGTTGCGGCTGGTGACGGGACGCCCGGGGCGCACGGCGACGCCGCTCGAGGCCATGTTCGCGGCGGACGTCGAAGCCCTGCTCTTCGTGCGGCTGCCGCAACTGCCGTCGTCCCGAGTGTGGGGAAATTTTCCCGTTGCCTCCGCATGGGAATATCGGGAGCGCTATCCCCGCGATCGCGCTCAGGCCAAGATCATTCCGGTGCCACCACGGCCGTTTCCGGAGCGCTTGCGCGATCCGGACCTGCTGCCGCCGCCGCGCCACCGCGCCGACATCGCCATCGCCGTCTGCGCGGTACTGTCGGTGGTGGGGATTCCGTGGCTGCTGTTGCGCTGGTGGCGCGGGCGACGCCGCAACGTGCCGCAGCCGCGCACGCTCAATAAATCTCGTATTCCAGGGTGAAGCGCACGGTCCTGTCGGCCGTATTGCGATTGAGCCCGAACAGGAGCGCCGCGTCGAACTTGACCTTGTTGCGCCCGCCTACGGCGGCCTGACTGAAAAACGCCGGGCCTACCTTGTGCGCGGGCCCGGACGCCAAGGCGCCGGTTGCAGCGAGCGTGCCGAAGCCCTGCAACCCCGGCTCGAAGCGGGGGTTGCCGCGCCATTTCGCCTGCCACGCGTAGTTGTATTCGCTGCCCTGCCCACCCTGCCCCCCGAGTTGACGCACATAAAACACATTCAGGTTAGCCTGGGCCGGGCCGAGTTCCTTCTGCAACATCGGCCCGATGGTCACGGCGTTGCCGCCGGCGCCGTAGTCGCGCGCCAATTCCGCGAATAGCCCGAGGTCGAGCCAATATTGGCCTGGCTCGGTCAAGGCGAAGATGTTCTCCCATTCGATTTCGTCTAAGTGGGTCGACCGGCCGGGGAATCGCGTCCCGCCCACGGCCAGCTCGCTCTTCCACCACGAGGTGAACCCGTAGGCAACCTCGCCGACCAATTGCCGCTCACGATCGGCCGCGTTGGCGTGCCACACCTGGTAGCCGCCGCCGAGCTCGAGCTCGGTCTCGCCCTGCACGACGGTCGGAAGGTAGACCTTGGCGGCGGGGTCGGCCGCGACGCAACCGGGTTGCAACCCCAGGAAGGCAGCGAGTGCGCCGCTCGCGCTCAGTGCGCGCCAGGCACTTTTCTTCGCGGCTTGCCCCATCGCCTCATTCCGATCACGATCAGCGTCCCGGTCACGAGATAAAACAGCACCTGGACGCCCGCCGGACGCGCGTCATAGCCAATCAGCGCATGCAGCGTCTGGCCGAGCAACGATCGATCGGAAAGCAGCCCCGACGTATCCCACAGTCGCGGACCGAGCGACGGCAGCAGGTCTGCCTGGACCAGGAAGCGCGCCGCCTGCGAGGCCATTCCGGCCGCCAGCAGCAGCAGCAGCCAGTTGGTGGCCGTGAAGAAATGCCGAACCGGAATGCGGAGCAGCCCGAAGTAAAGGGCGAGCCCGGTCGCGAAGCCGCCAGCTACGCCAAGCGCGATGCCGCCCGCAATATCCACCCATCCGGATCCGCCCGCCGCCTGGGCAAACAGGAACAGGACCACCTCGGAGCCTTCTCGCAGCACCGCCAGAGCGACCACGAGCAGCAGCGCCGTCAGCGGCCTGCGACCGACCGACACCTCGGAGCCGAGCGCCTGCAGCTGCAGGGCGAGTGCCCGCCCGTGGGTGGCCATCCAGATTGCATGCCAGCCGATCATGGCGACTGCGGCAAAGAGCACGCTGGCGTTGAACAGTTCCTGGCCCATGCCGGCGGCCGCCTGGGCGATGACGCCGGCCGAAAGGGCGACCGCGACGGACCCCAGCACGCCGCCCGCGATGCCGGTGCCGATCCAGCGGCCCCGAGCGGGCACGCCGCGCGTCGCCGCGAACACGACGCTGACAACGAGCGCTGCTTCGAGCACCTCACGGAAGACAAGTACCGCAATGCCGAGCACGCTTAGCCCTCTATTTCGCGATCAGCACACCCGTGGCGCTGTCTTTGTGGAAATCGCCGAAGAACGGATAGCGGCCCGGCTCGAGCGGGCCGACGAAAATCGTGACCTGCGCTTTCGGCGGGACGACCTTCTCGCGGTTGAGCTCGTAGCTTTCGAACTCCTCTGCGGTCGCGTCCTGGTTGTCGATAACGAGCTTTATCTTCGTTCCTGCCGGGACAGTGATCTCCGCGGGTACGAATTGGTGGTCGCGGATGACCAGGCGCACGGCGGCGTCCTCGGCGCGCGCCGCCGCGGCGCCGAGCAGCAAGCCACACGCCACCACTGCCAGCGCTAAGAGCTTGGATTGCAAGTACATCACTCCAGAAACTAATGGTAATAGTAATCGTTCTCATTAAGGAATGCAAGCCCTCCGCCAATTACCTCGCCTGACGGGGCGCTAGCGGCCGCGCGGCCGCGGCACGGCGATCGGACAGGCCAGCGGCTTTGGCCAGGGCGTAGCGGCTTCGCCGCGACCTAGCACTGCTGTCGCTGTGTTTCGACCGCGAGCAGATCGTAGAGCGCCAAGGCGACGACGTCGGTCGCCTTGTGCAAATCGCCGAGGACGAGATTCTCGTCGGCGCGGTGCCCGTTGGCCTCGGCGAGGGTGCGCGGGCCGGCGCCGTAAAGGACCGTCGGCACACCCGCGGCGCTGTAGTGCCGGGCATCGGTGTAGAGCGGCACGCCGCCGACGGCGATTGCCTCGCCCAGCACTTCCTGCGCGCTGCGCCGGATTGCCTCGACCAGCGGTTGCTGGGCCGGCAACGGCAGCAACGGCGCCGCGAGCAGAAGGCGCCGCACCTCGACCTCAATGCCCGGCCAGCGCCTGCCCGAGGCACGGATCTGCGCAGTCAGCGTTGCCTCGACCTCCCCCGGATTCTCTTCCGGGATGATGCGTCGGTCCAGCCGGAAGACGACGCGATCGGGCACGACGTTGGTATTGATCCCGCCCTCGATCAGGCCCACGACCAGCGTCGGCGAGCCGATGCCCGGCGTGTGCGAACGGATCGCGGCGTACTGCGCCCGCAAGGCGTACAGATCGGCGAGCAGGCCGGTCGCTGCGGCGAGCGCATCGACGCCCTCCTCCGGATGCGCGGCGTGGGCCGATTTGCCGCGGACTTCGACTTCGAGGTGCAGGCAACCGTTGTGCGCGACGGTAATGGCATAGGCGAATCCGGCGCAAAGGGCAAAATCGGGCTTGCTGTTTCCGCGCGCAAGCAGCCGCGCGGGGCCCAGCGCTCCGCCGGTCTCCTCGTCGTAGGTGAAATGCAGCTCGATGGTCCCGTGAAGCTTGGCGCCCGCGGCGACGGCCGCCTTCAGCGCAAGCACGGCAAACGCGTAGGTTGCGAAGTCGGATTTCGACACCGCGACGCCGCGCCCGAACATGCGCCCGCCGCGCACTTCGGCGCCATACGGATCCGCAGTCCAGTTCTCACCGGGGGGCACGACGTCGCCGTGCGCATTGCAGGCGATCACGGGACCCGCTCCGAAGCGCTCGCGGACGAGCAGG
Organism: Edaphobacterium sp. (SeqCode); assembly: GCA_035937415.1. GTDB lineage: Bacteria > Pseudomonadota > Gammaproteobacteria > Burkholderiales > Casimicrobiaceae > PALSA-1003. The sequence goes on from DASZIB010000044.1 coordinate 59,680, forward strand.
TTGGTGCAACTCGTCATGCCATTCGCGCGTGCTTCGTCCTGCGGCACCGCGTGCCGTTCCACGGTGAATCCAAGGTCTTCGAGCAATCGCGCCGCCAAGGCCGCGTGGGGCGCGCAATCGCCTGGCGGATTGTCCGAAGGCATCCTGACCAGTTGCGCCAGAAACGCGACCGCTTGCGCGCGCTGTCCGACGAGAAACGAGCGCAGCGCCGCCCTGGGACTGGGCAGGTGGCTCACTGCGGCGGCCGGAAATTTTCGATGAAACGCAGCAGCACGCGCGCGGCGAGCTCCGCGTCCGCCGCCGAAATTGCCTCGGCGGGGTTGTGGCTCACGCCGCCCTTGCAGCGCACGAACAGCATGCCGATGTCGGCAATCGCGATCATCGCCATGCCATCGTGTCCAGCGCCGGAAGGCAGACGGCGGACGCGCACGCCTTCGGCTTCGATCGCGGTCGCCAGCTGGTGCTGCAGCCATGGCGCGCAGGCGGCGGTCTTCGCTTCCCACACCGGCTCGATGCCGAGTCCAACCCGCCGCCGGCGCGCGATATCGGCGAACGCGCCGCGAATCGCGCTGACCGCGCGCTCCCGCTGCGCGTCGCCGGGCGCGCGCACATCGAGCGAAAACCGGACCCGGCCCGGAATCACGTTGATCGCGCCGGGCAGCGCCTCGATCTTGCCGACGGTGCCGACCAGTTCGTGCTCGCTCCCGGCGAGAAGCTCGACCGCGAGGACGCATTCTGCGGCGGCGGCGAGTGCATCCTGGCGCAGGCGCATCGGCACGGTGCCGGCGTGGCCGGCCATTCCGCTGAGCTCGATCGCAAACCGGTTGCCGCCGTTGATGGCGGTGACCACCCCGACCGGCAAACCCTCATCTTCAAGCACCGGCCCCTGCTCGATGTGCAGCTCGACGTAGGCGAGCAACTCCGGGCGCGCCCGCGCCGCGCCGCCGATCGCGTCCGGATCGAGGCCGAACTCGCGCAGGGCCTCGCGCATGCGCTTGCCTTCCGCGTCGGCACGATCGAGGTTGGCCCTATCAAACGTGCCGGCAACCGCTCGGCTGCCGAGGAGCGTGGCGTTGAAACGCACGCCTTCCTCGTCGGCGAAGCCGATGACTTCCACGGCAAATGGCAGGCGCAACTCTCGCGCCGACAGGCTGGCAACGCACTCGATGGCACTGATCACGCCGAGCATGCCGTCGTAGCGGCCCGCGTCGCGAACGGTGTCGAGGTGCGAACCGAGCATCAGACAGGGCAGGCCCGGCCGCGTGCCCTCGTAGCGCCCCACGACATTGCCGGCCGCGTCGAGCCGCGCGCTCATGCCGGCCTCTTGCATCCATCGCAACGCCAGCGTGTTCGCCGCCCGCTGCTGGGGTGACAGATAGACGCGCGTCAGCCCATCGGATTGTTCCGAGCAACGCGCGAGCGCGTCGCAACGCTCCAGGACGCGGGTCGCGGAAGGCAGGGGCGAGGGGCTCACGGGTCGAACCGGGGCGCGATCGGGATGCGTCCGTGTCGCTAAAAACCTTGCCATGGTGCCAGAGACCCGCCCGGCCCGGGAATAAACCGGGCAGCCTGCCGGTATGATGCATGCATGAGCGCCGCGAGGCAGGCAGACCCTTCCCGATTCGAGCAAGTCGTGCTGCCACACCTCGATGCGGCGTACAACCTCGCGCGCTGGCTTACTCGCAACGTGAACGACGCCGAGGATGTCGTGCAGGACGCCTGCGAGCGCGCAATCAAGTACTTCGGCGCGTTTCACGGCAACGAACCCAAGGCGTGGTTTCTTACGATCGTTCGACATGCCGGTTACGACTGGATCAAGCGCAATCGCCCCGCAGAGTTCGTGCCGGATGGCACCGAGGCGATCGAAAGCGCGACCGATACGGCAACCCCGACGCCGGAGCAGAACCTGCTGCGCAAAGCCTCGAGCGCGGCGCTGGGAGAGGCGATTGCGGAGCTGCCGCTGGGCTACCGCGAAGTGCTGATCCTGCGGGAGTTGGAGGAAATGTCATATCGCGACATCGCACGGGTAGTCGACATCCCGATCGGGACGGTGATGTCGCGGCTCGCCCGGGCGCGCGCCCTGCTCCAGCGCTCGCCCCTGCTCGTTGCCATCCGCGAGCGGTCCGGCGGCGCCTAGCGAGAAACGCGACGACGATGCCGACCCAGCGAGACTGCCGATGAACTGCCACGAAGCGTTGGCCATGCTCCCCGCCTACAGCGACGGCGAGCTCGATGCGGTGCAAAGCGCCGCGATGGAGAAGCACGTCCTCGGTTGCCCGGACTGCGGCGCGCAGCGTGACGCCTTTGCCGCGTTGCGCGCGCGCATCCGCAGCGAAGCGCCCTACTACACCGCGCCCGCCTCGCTGCAGGAACGGGTGCGCGCCGCGATCGCCCGCGGCCGCTTCGCGCCCGCCGCCGCTACGCCCCCGGTTCGAGAACGGTGGCGCTGGCTGTCCGCAGGCGCGCTGGCGGGCAGCGCCGCAACGGTCTTCGCCTGGTTCCTCGGCACTGCGGTCCTCGACTGGCGCGTCAACGCCGATCTCGACACGGAAGCGGTGGCCAACCACGCCCGCGCCACGCTGGCGCAGCGTCTGACCGACGTCAGCTCATCGGACCGGCATACGGTCAAGCCCTGGTTGTCGAGCCGGCTCGACTATTCGCCGCCGGTGCAGGATTTCGCGGCCGACGGATTGCCGCTCGTCGGCGGCCGGCTCGACTATCTCGGCGGGCAGGCGGTCGCCACGCTCGTCTATCGCTATCGCGAGCACTCGATCGACGTCTTTGTGCGGCCGCTTTCCGGCGGCGCGGCGGCGGCGACACCATCGCTGACGGCGCGGCGCGGCTTCAACGTCGCGCACGCGACCGGCGCCGGGATGGAATGGTGGGGCGTGTCCGACGTCAGCGCGGATGTCCTGGCTGCGCTCGTCGCGCGACTCGCACGGGGCGAGTAGCCGCGTAAAAAATCCGCCTCCACGGCAAGCTTTAACCAAATGAGTATCTCGATTCTAGATAAATGCCATGCAGTGGGTTCTTCATTTCGCCTCCGCGCCTTGTAGGCGTGCAGCGGAGCCCGCATCCGTAGCTAGAGCGCCCCGCCCAGCGTACCTTGGTGAAAAAACCCCGCCACATGGGCGGGGTCGGTAACGGAGTGAACGATGACCGCTCGTTCGTCACGGAACGAACAGGTTTGCGCAATGCGGCGCTTGCGCCGGTGCGCCAGAGATCGTTCCGCCGTGCGGGATGCATTGGTCAGGTGGCAGGGACACGCCCTGCTCCACATATTGCACGAGCAGGTCGAAGGCCTGCTGCGCGTGCGGCTCTATCAACTCCAGTCGTGCAAAAGTGTCCTGGTACGTCTCTATGTGGTTGCCATTCTGCACTTCGTATAGTCGATACGCCGGTCGCTCGTGATCGTCGCGCCGCTCCTCGGTGTCCCGCGCGGCATTGACCTTGCGCGCATATGCCCGCGCATGGTGATCGATAGGCAGTAACGCGTCCATGGTTCCGGCAACGGTAATGAGCGGTCGCTGAATCAGCCCGGTGGTCGCGAAATCCGCCATGTTTTCGCCCACGTCCGAAAACGGGAGTCGTCCGACGTAATTGTACGTACCGGTGCCGCTTAGGTAGGTGTCATAACTGGGGTCGAGTCGCTTCTGCCATTGGCACTGCGTCACTTCCCAGAACGCGGCCCAATAGTTCCCCCACAGCGAAGTCGGCGCCGTCGCGGGCGGCACTGGTGGAAGCACGATGTCAGGCGGATAGCCGGCAGCGACAATATTCTTTGCAGCGGTGCTGGCAGGGTTGAACCCGGACGCCACGTAGTCCGGCCAGTTGAGGATCGCCGGCGGGAGGTCGGTCAGGATGTTGGGCGCGTGCTCGTCGACGAAGGTGCCTTCCCAATCGACGCCGCCGTCGAACAGCTTCGGCGCCGACTCGACTGCGCGCCGCACCTGGTAGCCACCGTTGGAAGTGCCCACCGCATAAGTGTAGCGTGGCCGATCGCCATAGGCCGCCTTCACTCCGTCACGGGCGAGTTGCGCCGCCTGGACGATGAAATCAGCCCAGCGCGTGAAGGGCTGGTCGGGGTCGTTATCGTAGAAGTGCACGTAGACGCCCGATGCTGGGTTAAGCCTGCATCCCAGCGGGTCCGCAGAGGTGCTGAGCGTCAGGTTAAGCACGCCCTTGTTCTGCGAGGCGTAGGCATATCCCTTCTGCACCACGTAATCGCTCCACGCGAAATCGCCGTTGAATTCGCTTCGCGTGCCCGAAGCGCCGGCGACGACGAGGCGCCCGTTCCAGTTGTCCGGCAGCCGCAAGAGGAACCGGGCTTCGCCTGTTGGATCCGAGGCGATGCGCGCATCGATCTGCAAGCCGGGGACCATCATCGTAATCGGAGTGCGCTTGCCTGCACTGGGTGCGATCACGGCACGGTCGGTTGTGGGCGTGAACGCGAAAGGAGGCAGGCCCGGTATCGAATTGTTGGCCGGCGTCGTCAGCGGATTGGCGGTCGTGAGGTCAGTACTTTCGAAGCAGGTGGCGTCAGCGAGCTCATTGCCAAAGGCCTGGAGAACCTGGTCGCAGCGTGTCGCCGCGCCCGCCGAGAATGGAATGAGCAATGCAAGTATCGCCGCAGAACAAGTTCGTATTACCATCATTACCTCCGAGAGAATGGAACAAGCGAGCGTCGAGTCAGTCGTAATGACCGAGCGCCATGCCCACGAGCCTGCTGTCCGAGCCGCCGAGTTGCTGATAGCGCCTCAGACCGGCAAGAATATTACCGAAGCGACACGCCGATCGGCCGAAACCCGTATGGATATTGGCTCCCCAGGCAAAACCAATCTCGGCACTGGATTCAGACGCTGAGCGCCCGCTCGCAACCCGAATCGGTCATACGCGTGGCCCAGAAACAGCCGTTCGGGTCGCGCCTAAGTCTGCTCGTGGCGGGAACGGGCCGTCAAGGTCCGCAGGCGCTTCTGTCGACGGCAAGGCAACTTGACCGTCCGGCTATGCCGATTGAAGGCACTCCGCCTGGAGACAACTTAGATCGCTTCCCTGCCGGGTGCACGAAAAATCAGTGGTCGGCTGCATTCATTCGCCGAAAAGTCGCGTCAAGCTCCGCGCGTGATGCCTGGCGCACCGTTTCCGCAAACCCGTAGGCAATCTCCAGCTCCCCGGCCGCGAGCCGCTGCATCACCGCGTCGGCGAACTCGTCCAGCGCCACTCCGAACGTATGCAGCCCGGGACCGCCCAAGTCGGTATTCACGGCCGGAGGAATGATTTCGATGACCTGGATCGGCGTCTTCTCGAGCTGCCGCCTGAGCGACAACGTGAACGAGCGGAGGGCAGCCTTCGTCGCACAGTAGACCGGAACTCGGGCCAACGGCGAGAATGCGAGGCCCGAGGTGACGTTGATGAGCACGGGATTCGCCTGCCGCAGCAGATGCGGAATCAGGAGCATGGAAAGATGGATCGGCGCCTCGAGGTTGGTCGCGATCTCCCGCTCGGCCTGTGGCCACGTCTCGGCGCGATCGAGTTCAAGGCGATTCTGAATGCCCGCGTTATGGACAACCACATTGAGTTGCGGAAACTCGGCCGTAGCGAATCGAACCAACTCGCTGCGTCCGGCCTCACCGGCCACGTCGCAGGCGAAGGTTTTCAGTCGCGGATATTGCAACCTGGCTTCGCGCAGCTTGTCGTCGCGGCGACCGCAGATCAGAACTTCGCTGCCCGCCTGGACGAAGCGAGCGGCGATAGCGAGCCCGATGCCCGATGCGCCGCCGGTGACAAGGACCCTGTTGCCATGCATTTTCATGCCTTACCTCTCGGGCTTGTTGGACTGCGGAGCGACTGCATGGGCGGTGAGCGACCGCACCCAGCCGGCGCGCAGAATACCCGCAACTTTGCTTGCACCAGGCCGAAGCGAAACCCCTATAATTCTCGCGACTCACGGGAACCGGGACGGCGCCCGCGCGCCGGACTCTTGAACTCTATCAATACGCCGACCCGGATACGGCGCAATGACACCCATGGAGGCTTCGAATGCGCAGATTCGTGACACTGTTGATGGTTTGCGGGGCGGGACTGATCGGCGCCCAGGCATGGGCGCAAGCGCCGGCTGCGCCGCCAGCCGCAGGCGGCACGGCAGACGGCATACCGTTCGATATTCCGTATGGCACCCCGGTCAGCCTGGAAACCGCCAAGAAGCTGGCCGCCGCAGTCGAGGCCGAAGCCATCAAGCATCGCTGGAAATTGAACATCGCGGTAGTCGATACGCACGGCGACCTCGTCCATTTCTCACGCATGGACGGCGCACAGCTTGCCTCGATCGGCATTTCCCAAGGGAAGGCCCGTACTGCCGCGCGCTACCGTCGCGAGTCGCGCGCTTTCTACAACCAATTCGAGACCGGCCATGGCTATGTCGCGACGCTCGACCCGACGGTCATCGCCTCCCCGGGCGGCTGGCCGCTGGTTGAAGGCGGCAAGCTGATCGGCGCCATCGGCTGCAGCGGCGGCACCGGCGATCAGGACGCCGCCGCCTGCAAGGTTGGCGCCGATCTCGTGAAGTAAGGCGCGGCTGCGGATCCCTGCCGTGCGCTCGCGCGGCAGGGCCGCGCCCGCGTCTTTGCCACCACAATTGCGGACCGGCACGCGCTCGGCTACCGGTTCTTGAAGCTCGGCGGGCGCTTATCGAGGAAGGCGCGCATGCCCTCCTTCTGGTCGTCGAGCGCGAAGGTCGAATGGAATTCGCGCCGCTCGAAGAGGAGCCCCTCGGCGAGTGACGATTCGTAGGCCCGGTTGACTGCCTCCTTGACCTTCAGCACCAGGGGCAGCGAATAGCTCGCGATCTTGGTCGCGACCGCGAGTGCTTCGTCGAAAAGTTTGTCGGCGGGCACGACGCGCGCGACGAGTCCTGAGCGCTCGGCCTCGGCGGCGTCGATCATCCGCCCGGTCAGGCACCAGTCCATCGCCTTCGCCTTGCCGACTGCGCGCGGCAACCGTTGTGTGCCGCCCATCCCCGGCATGGTGCCGATACTGATTTCCGGCTGCCCGAACTTGGCCGTGTCCGCGGCGATGATCAGATCGCACATCATCGCGAGTTCGCAACCGCCGCCCAGCGCGTAGCCCGCCACCGCGGCGATGACAGGCTTGCGCGTCTGTTTGACCGACTCCCAGCTGGTGATGTAGTTGTCCGCATACACCTTCTGGTAGCTCCACTCCGCCATCGCGCCAATGTCGGCGCCGGCGGCGAAGGCCTTGTCGTTGCCGGTGATGATGATGGCGCTGATGCCCGGATCGGCGTCGAACGCGGCAAGCGCCGTCGCCAGTTCCGCGGCGAGCGCATCGTTGAGCGCGTTCAGCCGTTGCGGGCGGTTCAATCGAACAACGCCCACGCGACCGTGGGTTTCGACGAGCAGATCCTGGTAGTTCATCGGGGCTCCGGGGAATGGGTTGCAGTCGTCATGCGGCGATGTCTTCGCGCGCCGCCGCCAGCGCCGCGCGCAGCACCCCGAGATCGCCGATATGGTTGGCGAGCAGCAGGATCAGCTTGGCATTGGCGAGCGCGCTCTGCTCGTCGCTCAGGTCGCGGTGCAGGTCGAGCAGCCCTTCGTAGAAATCGTCGGGCGCTGAGAGGTTCGGTTCGGTATTGAGCATGATGGGCTCGAGTCAGTGAACGTATTGCCCGGTCGCGCGCGCGAGCGCCACGCGGGTCTGTGTCAGATCGAACGCGCGCCAGCGGGCGCAGACGTGCTGGTCCGGGCGAAACAGATACGCCGTCCCGGGGCAGGCATCGTAACGCTCCGCGAGCAGGTCCGAGGCAGCCGCGATGCCGCGAATTTCCGCCGGCAAGGCCGCTCCCGCTGGGCCAACAAGAACGCTGCAGCAGGGAATCGGATCGGCGCCAAGGGTCGCGAGGTCGCGCAGCAGGCTCGCCTCCGGGACGGCGTCGACAAAGAGCAACAGTGTGAATCCGTTGCCGAGATAGTCGAGCAGCCACTCCCCGGTGGCGCCGGCGACCGGGGCGTCGACCGCGGGTGATCCGGGCGCCATGTGTCCCGCGAACGGCGCCGAGTCGGGCGTGTTGAGCGGCGATTGGGAGAGCAGCGCCGGCACCGACAGCCGCCCGCTGTTAACCAGCCTCCGGGCGAACGCATGGCGCTTGGCGAGCATCAGCACCGCATCGCGAAAGGTCCGACTCACCGTGCTCTTGGGCGTGATGAAATCGGTGCTGCGCGTGGAGTTGCGAATGTTCTCGTCGGCAGCCGCCGTGCGCTCGCTGTCGTAGCTGTCGAGCAGGCGCTCGGGCGCGAGGCCCGCGACGACGAGCTCCAGCTTCCACGCCAGATTGTCGATGTCCTGGACGCCACTGTTCGCGCCACGCGCGCCGAACGGCGAAACCAGGTGGGCGGCGTCCCCGGCGAAGAGCGCGCGACCGCGGCGAAACGAGCGCATGCGCCGGCACTGGAACGTGTAGACGCTCGCCCACTCGATCTCGAAGCGCGCCTCGTCGCCCAGCATCGCGCGCAGTCGCGGCAGGATTTTATCCGGCTTCTTCTCCTCCTCCGGGTCGGCCTCCCAGCCGAGCTGGAAATCGACGCGCCAGACGTCGTCGGCCTGACGATGCAACAGCGCTGATTGGTGGCGATGGAAGGGCGGATCGAACCAGAACCAGCGCTCCGCCGGAAACGCCGAGGTCATGTGGATGTCGGCGATGAGGAACCGATCGCGAAATACCTGGCCTTCGCTCTCCAGCCCCAGCATGCCGCGAATCGGGCTCTTCGAGCCGTCGGCCACGATCAGCCAATCCGCCTGGACAGCGTATTCTCCGTCCGGCGTCGACACCGTAAGCGCGACACGATCGTCGTGCGGCGAAACGCCGACCACGCGGTGCCGCCAACGCAGGTCCAGCCCGGGCAGCTCGCTCGCGCGCTCGACCAGGAACTGCTCGACGTAGTACTGCTGGAGGTTGATGAATGCCGGGCGCCGGTGCCCCGGCTCAGGCTGCAGGTCGAACTGGTAGACCTGTTCCCCGCGGAAGAACACCCGCCCCACGTTCCAGCACACGCCCTTCTGCACCAGCCGTTCCGCGCAGCCCAGGCGGTCGAGAATCTCCAGCGTGCGCTTCGACCAGCAGATCGCCCGCGATCCGACGCTGACCGTGTCGTCCTCGTCGAGCACCAGCACGTCGATGCCGCGCAGCGCCAGATCGATGGCCGCGGTCAGCCCCACCGGGCCGGCCCCGGCAACGATCACCGGCCAGTGGCGCGGCGAGCCCGCACTGTCGGCGGGCTTCGCGTAGGGATACACCGGCTGCGTGTACGTTTTCATGGCAGAGGACGACGTTTACCCTTCGAGCGCGTCCCACAGCTCTTTATCCCGCTGCGCGGTCCAGATGCGCGGGTCGCGGTACTGCGTGGCTTCGTCGTAGGCGCGCGACACGTCGAAGGGCAGGCAGTGATCGAAGATGACCCAGTGTCCGAATTTCGGGCGCAGCGCGGCGGAGGTCTCCTCGTAGACGCGGCGCAGGTCCTTGCCCGCGGCAGCGCCCGTCTTGACCGCGGCGAACATCTCGGTGATGAAGCTGCGCGTGCCGTCCAGACCCGCACGCACGGCTTCGGGTGTCTGCAGCGATGCGCCGCGGCCGGGCACGAGTTTCTGCGGCTGCAGCGCGGTCAGCGCATCAAGGGTGGCCGGCCAGTCGCTGAGATAAGCGTCACCGGTGTAGGGCGTCGCGGCGTATTCGACCAGGTCTCCGGAGAACAGGATCTTCTCCTCCGGCAGCCAGACAACCGTGTCGCCCTTGGTGTGGCCGCGGCCGAGCTGCAGGATCTCGACTTGAAGCTTGCCGAGCCATAGGGTGAGGCGTTTTTCGAACACCAGCGTCGGCCAGGTGAGCCCCGGTACGGACTCGACGGCGCGGAAGAGCCGCGGAAAGCGCTCGATTTCGCTTTTCATGTCGGCTTCGCCGCGCTCGGCGATGAGATCGTAGGTGTCGCGGCTGGCGATGATGTGCTCTGGCCGGTAGCCCGATGCCCCCAGTACGCGAACGGCGTGGTAGTGCGTCAGCACGACGTACTTGATCGGCTTGTCGGTCACCGTGCGTATGCGCCGGATGACGTCTTGCGCCATGACTGGCGTTGCCTGCGTGTCGATGACCATGACCGCGGCGTCGCCAATGACCACCCCGGTGTTCGGGTCGCCTTCCGCGGTATACGCGTAGGCGTGGTCGGACAGCCGGTCGAAGCTGATCGTTTTTTCTTCCAGGTCGGCCTGCGACGCAAATTTCTTGACACTCATGGCGCGGATCCTCGTCGGCTTGCCGGACACAAACGCGGCCGCGCCTGCCGCGGCCGCAGGCGCAGTGTGGCGCGACTGGTGCGGATTTTCAATGCAGGCACGCGCGCGCAACGCCGCGCTGCGCCCCGCGCCGCAAGGGCGGCACGGGGAGAAAAGCATCGTGGACAAAACGAACTGCGAGCTTCTCGATCAGCCTTCGGGCCCGGTCGCCGCCTCGACCGCGGCGCCGTGACGCGTGGGCATGATGTCAAAACTTGTAGCTGAATCCGAACAGCAGCGTAGCGATATCGCGATCGTGTTGTGTCAGGCCGGGTCCAGGTCCGCTCGGGGCGACCTTGCCAACGGCTGTCGGCACATTCCACTCGTGATTGTACGCGGCCAAGCTAAGGAACGACCCGTTTTCGCTGACCGCAAACGACAGCCCTATCGTGCCCGACGCGCCCGCGGTCAGCTTGTTCTTGGTATCGCTCGCCGATTGGCTCAACATCTGCAACTCGGGTGTGCAAATGGGACAGGCGAAATTTTGCATGGCGGTGAAGCGGCCATGGTAATAGATCCCATCCAATCCGGCCCCGATCCAGGCCGTGAGGCCGTTCTCGAAATTGTGCTCGCCACGCACTTCGTAGCCCAGCCGCGCGTCATATTCCTGTACCTTGTAGTTCATCGTGCCCGCGATGGAAGGATCGGCGAGGACGCTGAAGGTGAAATCGGATTTGGTCTTTGCGTACAGGAACCCGACAATCCAGTTACCTCGCCATTTCGAGCGTGGCTCGTCCTTGAACGTGGATGGCGGGGCCCTGAAGTCGAAGTACAGGTCGGAAAACGTGACTTTGGCGGTCATACCGGCTCCGCCATTGACGCCGGCAAAGCCCGTGACTCCGCTCGGCAGCGCCCGGAAAAGGCTATAGCCAGCAGTCTCCCCGAGCGGCACCTGCACACTGTTGCTGCGATCGCCGCCCATCCCGCCTACATTGAACTGCAAACCGCTGAGCGCCCTCCACCCGAACTCCCCCGCCAACGTGCTGACGGTCCTCGAGGTACCAATAAGGGCCTGGTCATTCGCAGGATTGGCGAAAGCATTGACGCTGCCCAGCCTGGCCCAGCCGGGGCCGATAGACCCCCAGAACTGGGAGGTCGGCGCCGAGGGTATTGACGCGACCAGCGGCGGCAATCCGGTGGGCGGAGTGACCTCGCCGGAATCGCTGTTAACGCGCAACTGGTTGGTTCCGGTGGTCAGGGTGATCGGCTGTCTCGCGCGGCCAATCACGTTGCCGCGCGCGTCGACCACGCTGACGGTGTAGCTGCCCTCCGGCACCTCGTAGCGGTTGGGATTGCCTTTGACCGGTTCGCGAACATTGCCGGTGCTGTCAAACAGTTGAATCGTTGTCTCATTGGCTTTCGTACCCGTGGGCGTTACGTCGACAGTGGCCACCGCTAGCGCGACCGCTGGCGCCAACACCCCGATCAGCAGCGTGGCGAGCCGAAAAAACCGTTGCAGCACTTGAGTCATGACATTCTCCCTTCCGAGTTAGGCGTCATTCAACCCAATCGAAGCACATGCCGGGTCTCCCGGCTCTTGCCGTTCGTATGCCGGACGATCAAGCGCAGCGTCCACACCGGGGCGCCGGCGAACTGCTGCGCGGGTAAATCGTCCAGCATTCCAGCGCGAACAGGCTTGGGCAGCGTGCGTGAAACGCGCCGCCATTCGGTCGGCGACTCGCCGCGGCCGATTTCAATCCATGCCGAGTCGAACCGATCGGCGTCGGCGGTTCCGTTCACGCGCACGAACAAACCGCCGTCGGTGCGCTGGACCGCAACGTCGGCAATCTCGACCTCGGTGAAAAAATCCGGATCGGCTGCAAGCGCATCTTTCACATCGACGATTCCGTAGCCCGTTTCCGGGTTTACGCCGACCGCTCCCGCGTCGCGTGCGGATTGCATGAGCATTCGCTTGACCGAAACGGCAGTGAGGTCGGGGCGCCGCGACATGAGAAGCGCCGCAGCACCAGAGACGAACGGCGCCGCAAACGACGTTCCATTGGCGCGGTAGTAGCGCGCTTTTTCACCGACGAAGTTCTTGCCCGCGACATAGTTCTCGACTCCCGCCACGAGCTCCACATCGGTGCGCCGAGCGCGCAGCGAGAGGATGTCGACGCCGGGCGCGGCAAGATCGATGGCGGGGCCGTAATTGGAAAATGACGCACGCTTGTCGTCGACCCCGGTTGCGCCCACCGTGAGCACGTTCGGCAACGCCGCCGCCCCTTCCCGCGCAACCCTTTTCCCGCCGTTGCCCGCCGCGATGACGACGAGCACGCCCTTGCGGCCGGCATAGGCAATGGCACGCTCCGCGGCTTGCGAACGCTCGTCGCCGCCGAGGGAGAGATTGATCACGCGCGCGCCCATGCCAACGGCGTAGTAGATAGCCGCGGCCACGCGGGTCGCTCGTCCGCGCCCAATGAAGCTGAGCACCTTGAGCGGAAGAAGGCGCACGGCTGGATCGACATCGGCGACGATGCCGGCGACGAGCGTGCCGTGTCCCGCGTGGTCCCACGGGTTGTTGTCGTTGTCGACGAAGTTCCACCCCAACACGTCCCCGACATAGCCGTTGCCGTCATTGTCGCGGCCATTGAGCGTCTCCTTCGCGTTGTGAAATATACGCTCGGCAGGCAGATGGCTGTGGTAGTAGTCGAGTCCGGTGTCGATGACTGCCACGGTCACCGGGGTTTTCGCGTCCTTGGCCAGCTCCGGCGACCAGCCGATGCGCTCCAAGCCCCACTTATCACGGTAGCTCTGACCCCAAGATCCCGACGTCAGCCAATAGGGATCGCTCGGCGGCAATCCCTGGCCTTGCGCGAGCGAGGGCACCACTGCGAGGCAAAGGGCGATAGCCAGAACGGGGCAACGATTTCGCATTCGCGCCGTCACCAGGTCTTGATTTCGTTGTTCGGCAGCATGGTCCGGGATTGCTTCGGCAGCGGCTCTGTCCTCGCGTCAAGGTCAAGGTGAAGATCGGCACCGGCGCTGCCCTTGAACCGCTCGAGGCGTGGCCCAAGTCCACCGCTGGGCACACTACTGGGCGCACCGCCGACTGCGGTGGTCGTACGTTCGATGCACCCCATGGCGACACGGATCTCGACCGGCCCGGGAAGGCCAAGCGCCGGAGGCGGGGCATGCGTGCCGTCGCCGGCCACCCGCGTGATGGTCGGCGTATGGTCGTCACCAGGCTGCTCTCCCGGATTGAAAGACGGCGACGGTGAAAGCAGCGTGTAAAGGACCCAGGCGCCGCCGGCCGGCGCGGACGAACGTGCTGCCGCTGCGGGATCCTCCTCAAAACGCCAGCAAGGATCCGTTTCGAGGCCGTTGATCACGCCTTGCGCCTGCAGCCTCGCAAGATAATTGCGGCTAAGAACCGGAACCTCACCCGCGTCAATAGACACCTCATAGCCCCCTTCGACGGGAAATACGAAAGGGGCCTTGTCGCGAAAGAATGGGGTGGAAAGCAGGCTGTTCACCTGCGCGCGGTCGCCAGGAACCACAAACGTGAAAGAATCCTCATCCGACTCTTCGTCGGCCGGCAGACGCACGCCAGGGGGTTGCGGCGCGAGAGCGATTGCGTCCCGCCCGGGTGTGGAAATGGGCTCCGCGGGGCGTGGAAGCGCGTTTGGCGGGGGCGGCGGCGCTTTGTCCGGACCCGGGGGCGGCGTCGTTCCCTGCCCCGGGGTTACCGTTGGCGCATTCGGGCCGCCTGTCCCGCTCGGAAGTCCCGACTGTGGTGGCGGCGGTGGCGGTTGCACCGCCGGCGTGACCGGCTGCTTCGTGCCAGCGTCCGGTTGCGACGTGGTCTTAGGATCGCAGCTCCGGTTGCACGCGTCGAGCGCGTCGCGATCCTTGGCGATCTTTTGCTCCGTCGCGGTGACCGTTGCTTGAAAACCCGCCACCATCCGCCGAAGGCCGTCGAATTGCGCGGCGTATTTTCCAGGCGCCGCTTTGCTGGCGGTTTCCGTCAGCGCATCGAGCTCCTCTTGAAACCGCGCTTGAACACTTTGCCAGTATCGCAACTCGAGGAGATCCGCCGCGAGCCTAAGCGCCTCGCCCGCGCACTTGGAGCATTTTGCGCTGGGCGCTTCTTGTGTCGGACCGAATGTCGATGTAGGTGGGGGCGACGAGGCGGACCGTTTCTCGCAGTTGGCATTGCAAAAATCAAGCTTATCCATCGCGTCTTTGAAATATTTCCGTTCGGGAGCTAGAGAACTTTCGAAGTCCTCTAACTGTCGCTCGGCACGTTCAAGCCCAGCTTCATTCCGCTTGTAACGAGAACTGTTTGAATCGCCGATGTTGTCGGACAGCCACTCCTTCAGCTCGAATACCTGTTGTTTCTCGCCAGCAATCTCCCATTCCAGTTTCAAGACTTCATTCAACTTGTCATGCGCCTCGATGGCTGCCCTGTCGCAGTCGTGGCATGCGGCTACCGGTTGGGGATAGCTTGACGGCGCATCCGCGGGACTGGCGTTCGATCCAGGCACCGGCTCGCACTTTTCCTTGGGGCACTTGGCAAGCTCGGCCCGCAGCTTGTCGGCTGCGGTGCGCGCAGCGCTGACTTTCGCTTCCAGCTCCTTGCGCTGGTCATTGAGCTTGCTTAGTTCGTCGCTCTCGGCGGCGGTCGCCGTCTGCCCCTTGCGATCGAATACGGCATTGGTTATTTGTTGAACGCGATCGACCACAGCCTGAAGCTGGGCCTCAAGCTTCTTTATTTCGGCTTCCTGATCGGACAACTCCTTTTGCTTGGCGCGACACTCCGCGCAAACCGAATTTGCGGTTGCTTGCGCCTGGGCCTCTGGAATCAGCCATGGACGGGTCGACACCGCCGCGCCGATCAGCGCCGCTGCAGCGATGACAAGACGCCAACGATTCACCCAGACTCCCCCCTCGAGTGATGCGTCGTTGCACTTCTAGCGCGACCTAGTGTCAGTTTGGCGGCACGGTCGCGCCCGAAGTCGGTTCTGGGTTTTTTCAGTTGTCCAGGCGGAGAGGCTACGACCTGGGCCTGCACATCATGTGCGTCAGGCGACCCTGGCGGCAACTCCTCGTTCCGACCGCAATTACGCTACTCCTGTTGCCCAGCCAAGGCAACGGGCGGACACGCGGCGCGCGACTCAACCTTTCGGGCGCTTGTCGACCACCCGCTTGGCCTTGCCGATCGAGCGCTCGATGCCGCCGCTCGGGACGACGCGCACTTGGGCACTGACACCGATCAGGCTCTTGATGTGATGTCCGAGCTGCGCGCCTGCGGCATCGGCATCGGCGCCAGCCACGCCTGCGGCGCATTCGACCAGCACCGTCAACTCGTCGAGATTCTTCGGCCGCGCGATCTCGAGCTGGTAGTGCGGCGCGAGCGCGGCGTGCTTGAGGAGGAGCTCCTCGATCTGCGTCGGAAACACATTGATGCCGCGAACGATCAGCATGTCGTCGGAGCGGCCGGTGATCTTCTCGATTCGGCGCATCGCGCGTGCCGTCGGCGGCAAGAGGCGCGTGAGATCGCGCGTGCGGTAGCGGATGATCGGCAGGGCCTCCTTGGTGAGCGAGGTGAACACGAGCTCGCCCGGCTCGCCGTCGGGCAGCGCCGCGCCGGTTTCCGGATCGATGATCTCGGGGTAGAAATGATCCTCCCACACCGTGAGCCCGTCCTTGGTCTCGATGCATTCCTGCGCCACGCCCGGTCCGATCACTTCGGAGAGGCCATAGATGTCGATGGCGTCGATGTCGAGCTTCGCCTCGATCGCCTGCCGCATCGTCGGCGTCCACGGCTCGGCGCCGAAGATGCCGATCTGCAGCGAGCAGCTTTTCGGGTCGATACCCTGCCGCTCCATTTCCTCGGCAATGGCGAGCATGTACGACGGCGTCACCATGATGATGTCGGGCTCGAAATCGACGATGAGCTGCACCTGGCGCTCGGTCATGCCGCCGGACATCGGGATGACCGTGCAGCCGAGCTTCTCCGCCCCGTAGTGCGCGCCAAGGCCGCCGGTGAACAATCCGTAGCCGTAGGCGACGTGCACGATGTCACCCGGCCGGCCACCCGCGGCGCGGATCGACCGCGCCATCACCGTCGCCCAGACCTCGATGTCGTTGCGCGTGTAGCCGACCACGGTTGGCTTGCCCGTTGTCCCGGAGGAGGCGTGAATGCGCACGACCTGTTCGCGCGGCACGGCGAACAGGCCGAACGGATAGTGCTCGCGCAGGTCCTTCTTGGTCGTGAACGGCAGCCGTGCCAGGTCGGCGAGCGAGCGCAGGTCGTTGGGGTGGAAGCCGGCCGCCTCGAACAGCGCGCGGTAATGCGGCACATGGTCGTAGGCGTGCCGCAGCGTCCACTGCAGGCGCTTGAGCTGCAGCGCCTGCAACTCGTCGCGGCTCGCGGTCTCGACGGGCTCCAGGTCTCCGGGCGCGGGTCTTCGGGCCGGCATCGTTGCCTACGGTGCTGCCACGACGTGGCCCTTGATGCGATACGACCTGCCACGAAAATGCGCGATCGTCTCGCCGCGCTGATTCGTCACTTCGATGTCGTAGATGCCGGTGCGCCCGGTGAGCGAGCGCTCCTGCGCGATCGCGGTCAGCACGTCGCCCACGCGCGCAGGGGCGACGAAGTCGATCGCGCAACCGGAAGCCACCGTGGCCAGGTTGTAGCTGTTGCAGGCGAAGGCGAATGCGCTGTCGGCGAGCGTGAAGATGAATCCGCCATGGCAGATTGCGTGGCCGTTTTGCATGTCCTCGCGCACCGGCATCGACAGTTCGGCGTGCCCGGGCGCGACCGCGCCGATCTTCATGCCCATCGCCTGCGAGGCGCGGTCGCGCGCGTACATGTCGGCCGCGACGCGCTCGGCGAGCGCCTGCGCCTCCATCACGGTCGCGCTGGGCTGGTCCTCGCCCATGGCTAGCCGCCGTGCCGGCGGCTAACGACCGACAAAACGCGGCGCACGCTTGGCGGCGAAGGCGGTCACGCCTTCGCGGTAGTCTTCGCTGCGGCCCAGCACGCGCTGCAGGTCGCGCTCCAGGTCGAGCTGGGTTTCCAGGCTGTTGCCGGCGCCAGCGTAGAGCGCGCGCTTGGTCGCGGCGAGACCCGCGGTCGGTGCCCCGGCCAAGGTGCGCAGCAGCTTCTCCACCGTGCCCTGGAGCTCCGCATCGTCGACGCACTGCCAGATGAGCCCCCATTCGGCGGCCTGTTCGGCGATGAGGCGTTCACCGAGCATGGCAAGCCCCATGGCGCGTGCCGTGCCGACCAGCCGCGGCAGAAAATACGTCCCGCCCGAATCGGGGATCAGCCCGATTTTGGAGAAGGCCTGAATGAAGCTCGCCGACTTCCCGGCGACGACGATATCGCAGGCGAGCGCGATATTCGCGCCCGCGCCGGCGGCAACGCCGTTCACGGCGCAGACGACCGGCAGCGGCAACCTGCGCAGCGCCAGCACGAGCGGCCGGTAGTTGCGCTCGATCGATGCGCCGAGGTCGACCGGCTCGCCCCCGGGGGCCACGGCGCGATCGGCAAGGTCCTGCCCGGCGCAGAAGCCGCGACCCGCGCCGGTCAAGAGCAGCACGCGCAGTTCGCCATCTGCCCGCACGCGCTCCAGCGCGTCGCGCACCTCGGCATGCATCGCGTCGTTGAAGCTGTTCATCCGCTCCGGACGATTCAACGTCAGGCGCGCGATCCCGCCCTCGCTCTCGAACAGAATGGTCTGGTAGTCCATCGGGTGCCCTTGCCCTTAGACGTGCAGCCGATGCTGGACGACGCGGAACCGGCTGGCCACGAAGGCGGCGTCGGTGAGCGCGGCATTGGCAGCGGGGTTGGCACCGGTCCCGTGGTAATCGGAGAACGCCGCCGACTGGTTGACGAATACGCCGCCGGTGAGGTTGATCGACAGCGCCACAGCGGATTCCTCCGCCACCGCGATCGCCGCCTCGATCACCGCCGGGCGCGTCGAATACAGCGACAACGTCAGGGCGCCGTTTTGCTGCACGGCGCGCCGCGCGATGGCGAGGCTTTCGTCGGTGTCGGCGGTGGCGATGACGAACCCGATCGGACCGAACCATTCCTTGAGGTAGTGCGCGGTGTCCTTCGCTTCCAGCTTGACCAGCAGCGGCGTGCGGATGCGCGCCTCCTTGAACTGGGGGTGCGCGAGTGACTGGCTGTCGACGAGGATCGGACCCAGCCCGCGCGCGGCGTCGATGCGCTGCGCGACACCGTCGTTGACGACCGCCCCCAGGATTTCGACCGCGCGTGCCGGATCGGCGAGCAGCTTCTGCAGCGCATCGGCGAGCGCCTGCGCGACCTGATCGAAGCCAAGGTGGCCCGCCGCAGTGTCGATGCCGGCGCGCGGCACATAGATGTTCTGCGGCGCGGTGCACATCTGGCCGGTGTAGAGCGCGAGCGAGAATGCAATGTTGCGCGCGACGCTGCTGATATCCGCGGCGGAGTCGATGACGATCTGATTGACGCCCGCCTTCTCCGTGTAGACCTGGGCCTGGCGGGCGTTGCGCTCCAGCCATTCGCCGTTGGCGCTGCTGCCGGTGAAGTCGATGAGCCTGACCTCCGGCCGCAGCGCGAGCTTCTGCGCGGTGTCATCGAGGGCATCGTGCGCCACCAGCGTTACCACGTTCGGATCGAAGCCGGCTTCGGCGAGCACCTCGCGCGCGATCTGCACGCTGATCGCGAGCGGCAGGATCGCGTTCGGATGCGGCTTGACGATGACCGCGTTGCCGGTGGCGAGGCTCGCAAACAGGCCCGGGTAGCCGTTCCATGTCGGGAAGGTGTTGCAGCCGATGACGAGCCCGATGCCGCGCGGGACGATGCGGTAGTGCTTCTCCATCTTGAGCGGCTCGTTCTTGCCCTGCGGCTTTTCCCAATACGCCTTGGCCGGGATGCGGCGCATTTCGTCCCACGCGTAGGCGACGGCTTCGAGCCCGCGGTCCTGGGCGTGCGGGCCTGCGGCCTGGAACGCCATGACGAATGCCTGGCCGGTGGTGTGCATCACGGCATGGGCGATCTCGAAGCTGCGCTTGTTGATGCGGGCGAGTATTTCCAGCGCGACGCCGATCCAGGCTTCGGGACCGGCCTTGCGCCAGGGCGTCTCCGCGCGCGCAATCGCGGCGAACAAGGCGTCGAGATCGACTTTGGGATAGGTCACGCCCAGCGCAAAGCCGTAAGGCGATCGTTCCGCGCCGACCGTGCCCACGGCACCGGGCAGCGACAGCGCAAACGGCTTGTGCAGCAGCGCTTCGAACGCGGCCTTGCCGGCCTCGGCTGCGCCTTCGCCATAGATCTTCGGGCTCGGCGACTCGGGAAATGCGCTCCAGTAGCCGCGCTCGGCGATGGCCTTGAGCGCGTTGTCGAGCAGTGCCTGGTGGCGTTCAAACAGGGGCTGGGACACCGGAAATCTCTCCTCGCAAGGACAAGCAAAAGGGTAGCAGGTATCGCCGGCGCCGTGGCCTGGCCTAGACGCTGCTAGGCCGGCTGGTCGAAGTCGACGACGATCGTATCGGTCACCGGATAGCTCTGGCAGCAGAGGATGAAGCCGCGCGCAACCTCGTAATCCTCGAGCGCGAAATTGACGTCCATGTCGACCTCGCCGGCGACGAGCTTGGCGCGGCAGGTCGAGCACACGCCGCCCTTGCACGAGTAGGGCAGCTCGATGCCCTGCTTGAGCGCGCCATCGATGATGTTGTCCTTGGTCTTCTGCAGCGTGAACTGGCGCGCCGCGCCGTCGATGATCGCGGTGACCGCGCACTCGGCGTGGCCCGCCTCGGCCGCGACGGGCGTCCGGTGCTCGTGCTTCGGGATGCTGGCCGCGAAGAGCTCGATCTTGATGCGCGATTTCGGCACGCCGAATGTCTGCAGCGATTTCGTCACCGCCTGCATCATTCCGTCCGGACCGCAGACGAACGCGGCATCGACATCGGCCGGGTCGATCCAGTGCGCCAGCAGCGCCGTGGCCTTCTGCTGGTCGATGCGCCCGTTCAGCACGGCGATGTCCTGCGGTTCACGGCTCATGACATAGACCAGATTGAAGCGCTCGAGGTAGATATCCTTGAGGTCCGACAGCGCTTCCTTGAAGATCACCGCCGCGGACGCGCGGTTCCCGTAGAACAGCGTGAAGCGGCTGTGGGGCTCGGCGGCCAGCGTCGTCTTGATGATCGACAGCAGCGGCGTGATGCCGCTCCCCGCGGCAAATCCGAGATAGTGCTTGCGGTGCTGCGGATGCAGCGCCACGTTGAAATGGCCCATCGGGGGCATGACCTCGATCGTCTGCCCGGCGTGCACGTGGTCGTTGACCCAGGTCGAGAACGCGCCGCCGGGGGCCTTCTTGACCGCGATGCGCAGCGTCGCGTCCTGCACCGCGGAGCAGATCGAGTACGAGCGGCGCAGATCCTCGCCGTCGATCGCGGCGCGCAGCGTGACGTGCTGGCCCTGGACGAAGCGGAAGGCATCGGAGAGCCCCGGTGGCACGGCGAAGGTGAGCGCGACCGCATCGCGGGTTTCGCGGGTGACGCTCGCGACCTGCAGCGGATGGAATTTGCTCAATGCGGCTTGAAGTAGTCGAAAGGCTCGAGGCAAGCCTCGCAGCGATATTGCGCCTTGCACGGCGTCGAACCGAAGCGTGACAGTTCGCGGGTGGAGAGCGCGCCGCAGCGCGGGCACGCCACCGGGGGGCCCGCGACGCGGCGGCGCAGCGCCGTCACATCGATGACGCGCTCCATCGCCGGAGCATCCCCTGCTGGCGGAGCGATGCCGTATGCGGCGAGCCGCGCGCGCGCGCCCGGGGTGATCCAATCGGTGGTCCATGGCGGCGCGAGACGGATCGCGAGCCGATGCGTCGCAAATCCGGCGGCGCTCAGCATCCGGCCGATGTCTGCCATGATGACCTCGGTCGCCGGGCACCCGGAATAGGTCGGCGTGACGGTGATCACCGGGATCGCGTCCTGCCAGTCGACGCCGCGCACGATGCCCAGGTCGACGATGGAGACGACCGGAATCTCCGGATCGGTTACCGCGGCGAGCGCGCGCCAGACCGCCGCCTCGCGCTGGGCCTGTACGTTCACCACTGCGCTCCGGGATAGGCCCGCGGCAGCCATTGCATGGTCGCGAGCAGGCGCCCCAGGTGCTCGGTATGCACCCCTTGCTTGCCGCCGCGCTGCATCCACGTCGCCCCCGGAACGGTGAGCGTCGCCTCGGTCAATACCGCGGCGATCGCGTTGCGCCACGGCGGCAGCAGCGTCGCCGCGTCAGGCACGATTCCTTCCCCCGAGAGCGCGAGCTCGGCCGCGTCGGTGGTGAACATCTCGCCGGTGTACATCCACAGGTCGTCGATCGCGGCCTGCATTTTGGCATGGCTTTCGGCGGTGCCGTCGCCGAGGCGGAGTACCCAGTCGGCGCTGCGCTCGACGTGATAGGTCACTTCCTTGAGCGCCTTGGCCGCGATCTCCGCGATCCGCGCGTCGTTCGAGCGCGCGAGTTCGGCGAGCAGCAGGCGATGCCAGGTGTCGAAGTAGAACTGCCGGGCCATGCTATCCGCGTAATTGCCATTGGGCTGCTCGACGAGCAGCAGATTGCGGAATTCGCTGCCGTCGCGCAGAAACGCGAGGGCGTCCTCGTCGCGGCCGGCGCCGGCGAAGCGCGCCTCGACCTCTGCGGCGTAGGCATACCACAGCCGCGCCTGACCGAGCAGGTCGAGACCCACGTTGGTCACCGCGATGTCCTCTTCGAGCACCGGCCCGTGCCCGACCCATTCGCCGAGGCGCTGCGCCAGGATCAGATCGCTGTCGGCGAGTCGCAGCAGATAGTCAAACCGCTCTCGCTCCGGGTGCGGATCAGATGTGCTTGATTTCATCGGGCATCGGGAAGAACGTCGGGTGCCGGTAGACCTTGCTGTTGGCCGGCTCGAACAGCGGCTCTTTCGCGCCGGGGGCGGTGGCCGTGATGGCGGCCGAGGGCACCACCCAGATGCTCACGCCCTCGTTGCGGCGCGTGTAGACGTCGCGCGCGTTCTTGATCGCCAGCTCCGCGTCGGGTGCATGCAGGCTGCCGACGTGCTTGTGCGCCAGCCCATGCTGCGACCGGATGAAGATTTCCCACAGTGGCCATTCCGCGCGATCCATCGCAACTCCCGTTCCTTTCCGGTCTTGCGTTAAGCCGCTTGCGCCTCTGCCGCCTTGCGTTTCCGGGCATACGCCAGCGCCGCTTCGCGCACCCATGCGCCTTCTTCCCATGCCGCGACCCGTGTGCGCAGCCGATCGCGGTTGCACGGACCGTTGCCCTTGACCACGTTGTAGAGCTCGTCCCAGTCGATCGGCCCGAAATCGTAGTGCCCGCGCGCGTCGTTCCACTTCAGTTCCGGGTCGGGCATCCGGATCCCGAGATAGTCCGCCTGCGGCACGGTCTGGTCGACGAAACGCTGGCGCAGTTCGTCGTTCGACAGGATCTTGATTTTCCATTGCGCCGACTGCGCACTGTGCACCGAGTCGGTGTCGGGCGGCCCGAACATCATCAGCGACGGCCACCACCAGCGGTTGAGCGCGTCCTGCGCCAGCGCCTTCTGCGCGGCGCTGCCGCGACAGAGTGTGAGCATGATGTCGAAGCCCTGCCGCTGGTGGAAGCTCTCCTCCTTGCAGACGCGGATCATCGCCCGCGCGTACGGGCCGAACGAGCAGCGACACAGCGGAATCTGGTTCATGATCGCCGCGCCGTCGACGAGCCAGCCGATCGCGCCCATGTCCGCCCAGGTCAGTGTCGGATAGTTGAAGATGCTCGAGTACTTGGCCTTGCCGGCGTGCAGATCGGCGACGAGCTCATCGCGGGACACGCCGAGGGTTTCCGCCGCCGCATAGAGATAGAGTCCGTGGCCGGCTTCGTCCTGGACCTTGGCCATCAGGATCGCCTTGCGCTTGAGCGTCGGGGCGCGCGTGATCCAGTTGCCTTCCGGCAGCATGCCGACGATCTCGGAATGCGCGTGCTGCGAGATCTGCCGGATCAGCGTCTTGCGATACGCCTCGGGCATCCAATCCTTGGGCTCGATGCGAATGTCGGCATCGATGCGTTCCTGGAAGGCGCGCTCCTCCGGCCCGAGCTCGGCGAGGCTGCGCAACCGACGCGCCCCGGTGTCGACCATCTGCGCATACATTTGCCCTGTCCTCCTCCGCACCGGCTGCGACGCGGCCACTGGCCGCGCGCCGCAAAAAACGATACACTTTTTTGGTGACAAACGCAAAATTTGTATCACGTCTGGCGGCGTCCGCCCCGCGGCTGGCGTGAACCCGGGCCGTGCCCCTGCGTCGGCGGCGAACGCGCGGATCGACCGCTGGATCGGGCGCGAGTTGCGGCGTGCGCCGCTGAAGGCGCAATCGCTGGTCATCACCGTCTGGGGCGACGCCATCGCGCCGCACGGCGGCGTGGTCTGGCTGTCCGGCCTGATTCGGCTGCTCGCCCCGCTGGGTTTAAACGAGCGGTTGGTGCGCACCTCGGTCTACCGGCTCGCGCGCGAGGGGTGGCTTGCCGCGCGGCAGGACGGCAGGCGGAGCCTGTATCGGCTCACCGCGCAGGGCCGGATGCGCTTCGAGCACGCCTACCGGCGCATCTATGCACCCCCGGCGCAGGATTGGGACGGCACCTGGGATGTGGTGCTCGCACCGCCGGCGGCGCTCACCGACGGCGCGCGGCGCAGCCTCCGCCAGGAGCTTGGCTGGGAGGGCTTCGGCGCGTTGGGCGCCGGCGTCTTTGTGCGGCCCACGCGCGCCGCGGCGCCGGGCGCGCTCGCCGAGATTCTCGCCGCGCGCGACTTGCGCCATCGCGTCGCCGTGCTGGCCGGCCGCGACGCACCCGGGCTCGCCGCGCGCTCGCTGCAGGCTTATGTGCGCGAATGCTGGAATCTTGCCGGCGTGGCTGCGGAGTACCGCGCTTTCCTCGCCCGCTTTGCCGCGGTCAGCCGCAATTTCGGCAGCGGCGGCAGCGTCGATCCCGAGCGCTGCTTTGTCGTGCGCAGCCTCCTGATCCACGCCTTCCGTCGGGTCACGCTGCACGACCCGCAGCTGCCTGCGGTCCTGCTGCCGCCGCGCTGGCCGGGAAGCGCCGCCTACGCGCTCTGCCGCGACTTCTACCGGCTCACGCAACGCCCGGCGGAGCAGCATCTTCTGGCCACGCTCGCCACCGCCGGCGGGGTTCTGCCGCCGGCCGCGCCCTATTTCTATCGCCGCTTCGGAGGCCTTGACCCGCGCTGAGACCGGCCGCGGCTAGGCAGCGGGAAGAATCGTTCCCCGCACCTCGCCGAAGCCGACGCGATAGCCCTCGCCCTGGCACCAGCCGGTGATGATGACCTCGTCCCCGTCCTCCAGGAATGTGCGCGTCGCGCCGCCGGCGAGCGTGACCGGCCGCTGCCCGTTCCCCGAGAGCTCGAGCAGGCTCCCCCAGGACTCGGGGCCCGGGCCGCTGATCGTGCCCGAACCCATCAGATCGCCCACGCGCGTGTTGCAGCCGGACACGGTGTGGTGGGCAAGCTGCTGCGCCATGCTCCAGTAGAGGTACTTGCAGTTGGTGCGGCACAGCGTGCTCACCGCGCCGCCCGGCGGCTTCAGGCCCAGCGCGAGCTCGATGGCGAAGGCATGCCTGCCGGTGTGGGCGAGGTAGGGCAACGGTTGCGGCTCCTGGACGGGCCCGGCCACGCGAAAGGGCTCCAGCGCATCCAGGGTCACGATCCAGGGCGATATCGAGGTGGCGAAGGTCTTGCTGTTGAATGGGCCCAGCGGCACATACTCCCACTGCTGGATGTCGCGCGCGCTCCAGTCGTTCATCAGCACGAGGCCAAAGATGTGCCGCTCCGCTGCCGCAATCGGAATCGGTTCGCCGATTGCATTGGGCACGCCGACGACAAAGGCCGTCTCGAGCTCGAAATCGAGCTTGCGCGACGGGGCGAGGGTCGGCCGTTCGACGTCGGGCCGCTTGAGCTGGCCCTGCGGGCGGCGCACGGCCGTGCCGCTGACCACCACCGAGCTCGCCCGGCCATTGTAGGCAATGGGCATCTGCAGCCAGTTTGGCAGCAGCGCGTTCTGCGGATCGCGGAACATCGCGCCGACGTTGCTCGCGTGCTCCTTCGAGGAGTAGAAATCGGTGTAGCCGCCGATGTCGACCGGCAGCTGCAAGCGCGCCTCGTTCAGCGGCAGCAGCGCCCTGCCGCGCAGCGCCGCGTCGTCGCGAAGCTCGGCATGATCAACGCGCAGCAGCTCGCCGATGCGCGCCCGGGCGGCGGTCCACGCCACGCGGCCGAGGGCAATGAAGGCATTGAGGTGGGCGCGGTCGAAGACGCGCACGCCCGCCGCCGCGACTTGCAGCAGGCCGGCGTGCTCGAGGACGGCGAGATCGAGCACCCAATCGCCGATCGCGACGCCGGCGCGCGGGCGCGCGTCGCTGGCGCTGGTGAAGATGCCGTAGGGAAGGTTGTGCAGCGAAAAATGCGACTCGGCGGCGACCTCGACGAACGAACGCGCCGGCACGCCGGACGCGGCCATCAGGGCTTGCCGGTGAAATGCTTGGCCAGGCCCTGCCAGCAAAGCAGATAGTCCTGCTGCAACTGGGGCGATTCCAGCGCAAAGCGCGTCGGCCGGATGATGTAGCGGCTCTCGAACATGAAGGCGAGCGTCGCGTCGAGCTTGTGCGGGACGAGCGGCGCCTTGCTCGCCTTGGCGAAGGTCGCCGCATCGGGGCCGTGACCCGACATGCAGTTGTGCAGGCTCGCGCCCCCGGGCGCGAAGCCCGCGGCCTTGGCGTCGTAGACGCCGTGGATAAGGCCCATGAACTCGCTCATCACGTTTCTATGGAACCACGGCGGCCGGAAGGTGTGCTCGGCGACCACCCAGCGCGGAGGGAAGATCACGAAATCGACGTTGGCGGTTCCGGGAGTGTCCGACGGCGAGGTCAACACCGTGAAGATCGACGGGTCGGGATGGTCGAAGCTCACGCTGTTGACGCTATTGAAGCGCGCGAGGTCGTATTTGTACGGTGCGTGATTGCCGTGCCAGGCGACGACGTCGAGCGGCGAATGATCGACCGGCGCGCTCCACAGCCGGCCGGCGAACTTCGCGACCAGCTCGAAGGCTCCCGCGCGGTCCTCGAAGGCGGCGACGGGCGCAAGAAAATCGCGGGCATTGGCAAGCCCGTTGGCGCCGATCGGCCCGAGCTCCGGCAAGCGGAACGGCGCACCGTAGTTCTCGCCGACGTAGCCGCGCGCCGTGGCGTCGGCCAGCGTAACCTGGAAGCGGATGCCGCGCGGGAGGAGCGCGATTTCGCCGGGGCTCACGTGCAGCGGGCCCAATTCGGTGGCCACGCGCAGCGCCCCTTGCTGCGGGACGAGCAGCAGCTCGCCGTCGGCGTTGTAGAAATAGCGCTCGCGCATCGAACGGTTGCAGGCGTAGAGGTGAATGCCGATCCCGCTCTGCAGCGCCACGTCGCCGTTGCCGGCCAGTGTCACCAGCCCTTCGACGAAGTCGGTTGGCGCGGTCGGTAGCGGCAGCGGATCCCAGCGCAATTGCGCCGGCGGCGGTGGCACCTCGTCGAACGGCGCGCTGCGCAAAAGGCGCGCGTCGAGAGCGCGGAACGGCCCGTGCGCCAGCGCCGGGCGCAGCCGATACAGCCACGACCGGCGATTCTGCTGCCGGGGTGCCGTAAACGCCGTCCCCGAGAACTGTTCGGTGTAGAGCCCGTAGGCGACCCGCTGCGGTGAATTCTGCCCTTGCGGCAGCGCACCGGGGAGCGCTTCGCTGGCAAGCTCGTTGCCGAACCCGGACTGGTAGCGCAGCGCACTGTCTGCAGCACGCCCGCGCCGGCGCGCCGCGCTGCGGTTCGATGCCGCAGTGTCCATCAGGCGTTGCCCCGGTCCGGGCCGTCGCACCCGCCGCCGTTACCCTGCGCCAGCGGACCAGCCGTCGTCGTCGTCCTCGTCATCATCGTCGGACCAGCCCTCGTCGTCGTCGTCGGGATCGATGTTGCCGCCGCCCGAGCCACGGTCCTTGTCGTCATCCTCGTCGTCATCGTCGTCGTCGACGAAGGGTGGCGTCGGCTGCGGGGTGTGACAGCGCACGCCGATAGGCCAGGGAGTCGCCGCGGCGCGGGCCGCGGCATCGAACCGATCCATGGTGAGCGCGTCCGTAAGATCCCGCGTCGTTGGCCCCGCTGGCGGCGGCAGCTCGCCGTATGATCGCATAGAATGCGCCCGCTTTTGTGGCCGGCTACCGCGCGCGCTTACGGCCGAGCGCGGCGAGTCGACGCTTGAGCTCAGCCGACCCGAGCGATGCTTCATACGCGGTGCGCGAGTGCGCCGCGGCGCTGTCGCTCGCGGCGATGGCGTTGAGCTGGCGCTTCATCGATTGCACGACCGCCGGCGCGCATTGTTCGATCGCGGCAAGCAACTCGCAGAGCGTCGGCTCGAGCCGCCCCCGCGCCACCAGTTCGGTCAGAAAGCCGATGCGCAGCATCTCCTCCGCACGCAGCGTGACGCCGGTGAGATAGATGCGCTTTGCCTGCGCGAGGCCGACCGCGGCGACGGCGCGGCGCAGGCCCCCGGGGTAATAGTGCAGGCCGAAGCGCGCTGCCGGCATGAACATGCGCGTGCCGGGAACGCCGATGCGCCAATCGCAGCACAGCGCCAGGTCGGTCGCGCCGCCGTAGACGCCGCCGTTGAGCACGGCGATGGTCGGCAAGGGGAATTGCTCGACCGCATCGAGCAGGTCCTCGAAGCTCCGGTCCAGCCGCTCGAGGATCGCGCCGATGGTGAAGCCCGAGCTGAAGGTCTTGCCGCCGGCACCGCGAAACACGACGGCGCGCACCGCCGGCAGCGCGGCGACGCGCCGGAGGTGGTCGCGCAGCACCGCAATGTCGTCCGGATCGATGCGGTTGTGCTCGCGGGGGCGCTCGAAGCGGATCGTGGCCACGCTGCCCGCCACGGCGAGGCTGGGGGGCCCTTCCGGCATCGCCTGCTGGCGCGGCATCGGGCTAGCGCCCCACCAGCGAGAGCACGTCCGCCTTGAGAAAGCGCTCGACGACGAGCATGAATCCGAGCGACGGCAGAAGAAGCAGCAGCGCGGTGATCGACGAGATCTGATAATTGCCGCCCATGGTCGCATTGAACATCAGCAGCGGCAGTGTCGTCACGTCGGGCACGCCGACGAAGTAGGTGCCGGTGAATTCGTCGAGCGACTCGAGGAAGACGAAGATGGCGCTGGCGATGAGGCCCGGCGCCGCGAGCGGCAGGGTCACCGTCCGGAAGCAGGTCCACGCCGACGCACCCAGGTTGCGCGCGGCCTCCTCCAGAGCGGCGTCGACGGCGGCGAACGCCGCAGAGGCGATCCAGACGGCGAGCACCAGTCCGTGCGCGGCATGGACGAGCACGACGCCGAGGATCGTGCCGTTGAGGCCGATCCAGTAGAACACCTGCGCGATGTTGACGTAGACGGGCAGGTTCGGCACCGCCTGCGGCAGCAGAAACAGCAGCAGAATCGCGCCCCGCCACGGCAGCTTCAGGCGCGCCAGTGCATAGCCGGCCGGCAGCGCCACCGCGAGGCTGACGGCGACGGTCAGCACCGCGATCCAGATGCTCGTCCCGAGCGAAGAGAGCGCGTTGCCGCGCGGCTGGAACACGCGGTACCAGTAGGTAAGGCCGTATTCC
Source organism: Edaphobacterium sp. (SeqCode) (assembly GCA_035937415.1). Classification (GTDB taxonomy): domain Bacteria; phylum Pseudomonadota; class Gammaproteobacteria; order Burkholderiales; family Casimicrobiaceae; genus PALSA-1003. Next base: position 88,671 of record DASZIB010000044.1, read on the forward strand.
AGCGGCAGCCGGTTGGGAAAGTACCAGCGCTCGGCGAACGCCCACAGCAGCAGGTTGAGCAGCGGCCCGAAGATCGCGATCGCGAACAGCGCGAGCAGCAGCGCGCGCAGCAGGGTTCGCAGCGGGGGCAGGAGCGCGGCCATCGCCTAGGTCGCCCGCGCCGTCGCGCTGGCGTGGCGCAGATAGAAAACCGCGCCGATCGCCGCCAGTGCCAGCGACATCAGGCACAGCGCGTTGGCTACCGGGTAATCGCCGTGCGTGCTGATCCGGTAGGCGACGTCGACGGTGATCATGGTCGGGGAGTTCGGATTGATCATCAGCGGCACCGACAGCACGGAGAGCATGGTGACGAACGACAGCACCAGTCCGACGAGCAGCGTGCCCCGCACCTGCGGCAGAACGATGTCGAAGAGCACGCGCAGGCGCCGCGCACCGAGGTTGCGCGCCGCTTCAATGTGCTGTGCGTCGATCGCGGCCATCGCCCCGGCCAGCAGCAGCGTGACGAAGGGCGCCTGCTTCCAGACAAAGGCAATGACGATGCCGCGCCAGTCGAGCAGGCTCTGGGCGGACAGCGGCGTGATCAATCCGCTGCCGATCAAGAGCTGATTGAGCATGCCGTTCTTGGCGAGGAAGGTGCGCATCAGCTGCCCCGCGACGACGAAGGGGATGAACAGCGGCCAGCGGTAGAGCCAGCGCAGGACGGCCACCGCGCGCGGCGCGCCGCCCAGGGTGAGGTAGCCGGCGATGGCGACGGCGAACAGGCCGATCAGCAGCGTCGCGAGCAGCACGATCGCCAGCGTGAAAATGAGATCGGTCGTGTAATAGTCGAAGGCCTTGCGGAAATGCGCCAGGGTGAATTCCCCACCCTCGCCGCGGAAGGCGACCACCCCGGACATGCACAGCGGCGCAATGAAGAACAGGCCCACGACCGCGAGCGCCGGCGCGAGCAGCGCGAGCGCCGCGCCGCGCCCGCGGCGGATGGCGGCCGCCGGCCGCGCGCTCGCCCGGGCGGACGCCGCGCGCGCCGTCATTTGAGAACGACGCGCTCGTAGCCCTCGACGATGTCCTTGAAGTACGGCGACAGCGGGAACGGGCGGCCGTATCGGGCCAGGTCGGTCGGCGAGATGTCGGTGAACAGCTTGTTCCACGCCGCCGGGTCGAGCTTCGGCTGCACATACTGGGGATCGATGCCCGGGTACCAGTTGAACTGCTTGACGATGCCGTCGGCCTGGACTTCCGGGCTTTCGGCGAGCTCGACAAAACGCTTGGCGAGATCGACGTGCGCCGCCTTGGCCGGGATGACGTAGTACATCGGCTGCCCGGGCAGCCCCGGCGAAGGCAGCGCCAGCCGGATCTTCGGGCTCATCCGACCGTCGGCCTGCCAGGTGTAGAACATGTCGACCCAGACCGGCCCCATCGCGATCTCGCCGCGGTTTAGCATGTCGAGCGTCCCGGCGTTGCCCGGCGTGAGCACGACGTACTGGTTGAACTCCTTGAGGCCGGCGAGTGCCTTGTCGATTGCCGGGGCCGCGGCAGCGTCGTAGGGACCCTTCTCCAGCTTCTCGCCGATGCCGCTGTAGGCGGCCACCCAGCCGGTGACGAAGCCCACGCCCGACATGCCGCCCTTGACGCCGTTGTAGCCGAACTGCTTCGGATTCTTTTTCACCCAGTCGTTGAGCTCGGCGAACGATCGCGGCGGCGCCTTGACCAGATCCGGGTTGAAGGCGAAGGCGATCTGGCTATGGAACATCGGCAGGACGTAGCCGTCGACGTTGGCGCCGAGCGCGTTGCGGGCGCTGTCGCGGCTCACCAGCTTGCCGGCGGCGACGTCGTTGCGGTACGCGAGCAGGAGCTTTTCCTTGACCATGGTCGCGGACGCGAGCTGGTGGATGACCGCGACATCGATGTCCCACTCGCTGCTGCCGGCCTTCTGCTGCGCGGAGAGCTTTTCGTAGATCTTCTGCGAGCCCGCGTCGCCCGGACCGGTGCCGACCGCCCGCACCCGGACGCCGGGATTGGCGGCCTCGAACTTCGGCGCCAGATAGTTGTTGACGTAGTCGACCATGTTCTGGTCGCCGGCGGTGATGACGTTGAGCGTCGTCTGTGCCGCTGCGGCAGCCGCGAGGGCAAGGGTGGCGACGAGAACGAACAGGCGGGCCTTCATGAGGGGCTCCTCGGTGAATCGATCAAGCAGGCTTCGCATCCTGCGGAAACAGCAGCAGGGCCGCGCGCGGGACCACCACGCAGGTGGGGGTGCCCTCGGCGACGCGCTCCGGTGCGTGCACCCAGACATCCGCCCCGTCGGCGCGAACCCGATAGCGATACCCCTGGCCGACGTAGACCGACTGGGCGACCACGCCGGCAAGCACCAGGTCGGTGCCGGCGGCGGCCATTGTCGCCGCCGTTACGAGGCGCGCGGCGTCGGCGCGAAAATGCGCGCGAACGCGCGCCCCCGCTGCCGACTCGGCGCCGGCGGCCACGAGGACCCCGTCGCCCGTCCGAACCAGATCGAGCGCATTGTCGGCGCCCATGAAGCCGGCGACGAACGCCGACGCAGGGCGGTGGAATATCTCTTCGGGCGCCCCCGTCTGCACGATGCGGCCGGCGTCGATGACCGCGATGCGGTCGGAGAGCGTGAGCGCCTCTTCGCGATCGTGGGTGACGTAGACCGCGGTGATGCCGATGCGCTGTTGCAGCGCGCGCAGTTCGTGGCGCAGTTCGAGGCGCACCTTGTAGTCGAGATTCGACATCGGTTCGTCGAGCAGCAGAACATGCGGGTCTACTGCCAGCGCGCGGCCGAGCGCCACGCGTTGCCGCTGCCCCCCCGAAAGCTGCGTCACCCGTCGCGGCCCGAAGCCGTCGAGCTGCAACAGCTTCAGCATCGCCGCGATGCGGTCGGCCGCGGCATCCTTCTTCCAGCCGCGCATCCGCAGGCCGTAGCCGATGTTGTCCGCGACACTCATGTGCGGCCAGAGCGCGTAGGACTGGAACATCATTGCCGTGCCGCGGGCCTCCGGTGGCAGGGCGGCGATGTCCCGGCCGTCGATGCGGATCGTCCCCGAGTCGGGACTGACGAACCCGGCGATCGCGCGCAGCAGCGTGGTCTTGCCACAGCCGCTGCTGCCCAACAGCGCGACCATCTCGCCACGCTCGACGTCGAGACTCACCCGGTCTAGGACCGGCGCGCCGCCGTAGGACACGCTCAAGGCTTCGATCGACAGGTACGGCATCGGCGGTTGCGGCGGAGCGGGGAATGCTACGGCGCGAGTATGACGCCGATGTGCCAGGCCGGCCAAGCTGGCAGCGGTGGCAAGGAGCCGATCGCCGCGCCGGTGGTCGACTCCGCCGCGCCGCCGGGCGTTGCCACCCGGGGTAACCCTCCAGATGTCGGGGTGGGTGGCTTTCTGCCGCGCTTCGGCAGCCCGGACCGTCCGCAGGATCGCAGCCGCGCTGCGCCCGCGCCGCCCCGAATGGCCGGTTCCTTGGTCCGGCGCTCTGCACGGAGAGGCGCGCCGGGCTTGGGCAAGCCCAGCCTATCCACCCATCTGGCACAGCGCTTGCTACCTGTAGGATAAGGGAGAAGGGATTTAAAGCTTCCTCTCAGTAACTCATCAATTTAGGTCGATTAGCTGTATTGTTTTCTTACGACTGACTGATAAGTTACTGAACTTGAATCTGTTTCAGACTATGCATAACTCTATAAGGATGATGATCATGAAATCGATGAGGCTTAGCAAGGTTTCGAATGCGCTGGTTCTCGCGTCGCTACTCGGCGTCGGTGCCACGCTCCTGGCAGCAAAACCGGCGCACGCCGGCAACCAAACGTCCAACTTGGCGGTCACCGCAAACATCGCGGCCAATTGCACGATCACCACCACTGCCGTCGCGTTCGGTGCATACGATCCGGTTGTCGTCAACGCTGCGGCCGCCCTCAATGGTAATGGCACTGTGGTCGTCGCCTGCACCAAGGGCTCGGCGCCAAGCATTACGCTCGACCTCGGTGCGAACTCCGCGGGCGCGCAGCGCAACATGAAACTCGGTGGTGGCGCCGATCTGCTCCAGTACCAGCTTTTCCAGCCGCCTGGCACGGCGCCGAATACCGCCTGCACGTTCCCCGGCAGCACGGTATGGGGTACCGCGGTTGGGCAGACCTTCACGCCGACTGTGCCCGGCAGCAAGGCGGCGCGGACCTACAACGTCTGCGGCACGGTTGCCGCCGGCCAGGACGTGAGCGTCGGTTCGTACGCGGACACGGTCGTCGCGACGGTCAACTTCTAAGCCCGCGGGCGCGATGCACGCGCCCCGGCCCTGCAGCGGACAGCCGGGTTCGAGGCTGCCCGCGGTCGGTTCCCGAGTCACGCGAAGTCGCGGCCGCAAGCCGCGACTTCGCGCCTAGGCCACCGGGGTCGCCATGGCTTTCGCTATCAACCGCCGCAAGCAACGCTCCGGGGCCGCGGCAGCCGGCTTGACCGCTGCCGCGCTGGTCCTCCTGGTCGCGGTGCCGCCGCGCGCCGTCGGCACCACCGCCGTGCTTGGCGTGTCGGCATCCGTCAACGCCAATTGCACAATCACCACCAGCGCGGTCAGCTTCGGGCGTTACGAATCGCTGAGGGCCAACGCAACCGCCCCGCTCATCGCCGCCGGCACGGTCAGCATCGCCTGCTCCAAGGGCTCGGCGCCGAAGATCACCATGGACCTCGGTCAGAACCCGAGCGGGGGGAGACGGTACATGGCGCTCGCGGCTGCCGGCGGTGGCCCGGATGCGCTCCACTACGAGATCTATCAGCCGCCGACTGCCATCCCCGGAGCGGGGTGCAGCTTCCCAGGGACGGCGGTATGGGGCCCGACCGCAGCGCAAGCTTTCGTGCCGAGCCCTCCCGCAACCCGGGCCGCGCGCATGTACAGCGTTTGCGGCACGATTCCGGCCGGCCAGGGCGTGAGCATGGGTTCGTACGCCGATACCGTCGTCGCAACGGTAAACTTCTGACGTCACCCACCACGCGGCGCACGATGGCTGCCCCTCCGAATGAAACCAACCGTCACCGCCCGTCGCATCCTTCCCTGGCTCACCCTCGCGCTTGCCTTCGCGGCCGGCGAGGCCCCCGCAGGGTCGTTCCAGGTCAACCCCATTCGCATCGAGATCGCCAAAGGGGCGACGACAGCCGCGATTGTGGTCCGCAACGATGGCGAAGACGCCATCGTCATCCAGGCCAACGTCGTCGGCTGGACGCAGGAAGATGGCCAGGATGTATACGCGCCGACGACGGAAGCACTGGTGACTCCGCCTGTCATGACGGTGCCTGCCGGAGGTGAACAGATTGTCCGCGTGGGACTGCGCCGCCGGGCCGACCCCCAGCACGAACTCACCTATCGCGTCTATTTGCAGGAGGTTCCACCGCCGCCCAAGCCCGGGTTTACCGGACTGCAGGTCGCGCTGCGCGTCGGGCTGCCGGTGTTCGTGCCGCCGGTTGCGCTCGCGGTGCGGCGGCTCGAGTGGTCGACCCAGGTTGGCCCAGATGGTGCCATCCGCCTCGCGGCGCAGAACACGGGGAACACCCATGTGCAGGTCACCGATTTCGTGCTCGCGCCTTCCAGCGCCGGCGAGCCGCTCGCGCACGAGTCAACGCTGGCCTATGTGCTTGCCGGACAGCGTCGCGTGTGGACGCTCGCGGCGGCACCGGAACGCGTCAAGCCAGGCAGCGAGCTTCGCCTGAAAGCCTATACCGATGCCGGTGAGATCGACACCGCGATCACCGTCGAGCGTTAGCCGCCACGCCTCGTGGGCCCTCCTCATGCTCGTCGTCACCGCCCCCGTTAGCGCCCAGCCCAGCGTGACGGAGCGTGTGCCACCGGCGGCACCGGTGCTGCTCGCGCCGGAGGCGAGGGACGAGGAGCTGTTGCTTCAGGTCGACGTCAACGCGCAGGGGCTTACCGACACGGTGCTGGTACTGCGCAGCCCCGATGGCAGGATCGCGGTGCCCGTTGACAGCCTCGATCGCTGGCGGCTGCGCCGGCCCGATGTTGCCCCGCGCTTCCACGACGGCGCGCCGTATTATCCGCTCGACGCTCTCCCCGGGGTGACGTACGTCTATGACCCGGCCCGGCAGCGGCTGGCGATCACCGCACCGGCGCGCGCGTTTACCGACACCCAATATGCCAATGCGGCGGCGCGCTATCCCGCCCCCACCGCGCCGCAGCCCGGCGGCTTCCTCAACTACAACTTCTTCGCCGCGCGCGGGGCGGGCCAATCGGAATACGCGGGCCAGTTCGAGGCCGGCCTTTTCAGTCCCTACGGGGTCCTGGTCGCGGGCTTGCTCGCGCAGGACAACGCCATGGCCAAGAACGCCGTGCGGCTCGACACGACCTGGACGAGCGATTTCCCGCAGCAACTGAGTACGCTGCGCATCGGTGACACGGTCAATGTGCCGGGAACGTGGGGCCGGGCCATCCGCTTCGGCGGCATCCAGTACGGCACCAACTTTGCCACCCAACCAGGCTACATCACGTTTCCCTCGATCGCTGCCAACGGCCAGGCGGCGTTGCCCTCGACGGTGGACGTGTTCGTCAACAACGCCCTGGTCGCGCAGCGGCCGGTACCGCCGGGCCCGTTCTCGATCACCAATATCCCCACGATCAATGGCAGCGGCAACGTGCAGCTGGTCGTGCGCGACCTCTTCGGTCGCGAGCAGATCATCTCTCAGCCGTTCTACGCCAGTGTCAATCTGCTCAAGGAAGGCCTCGAGGACTTTTCCTACGAGGCTGGCTTCGAGCGCAACAACTTTGGCGTCTCCAGCTTCGATTATGGCCACGCGCTGGCGAGCGCAACTTACAGCCGCGGCCTGACCGATCAGCTGACCGGCGAGGTTCATGGCGAGCTGCAGCGCAACCTGGGTGCGGCCGGCGTTGCCGCGAACTACCTGATCAACGACATTGGCGTTGCCAGCGCAGCAGTGGCCGCCAGCGGCGGTGGCGGTGCCGGCACCGGGGCGCTGGGCAGCGTCGGCTTCCAGCGCCAGACCGGTCAGTTCAGCGTCAACGCGCAAGGACAATGGACCGATCCGGCATTTCGCGAGATCGGTGCCACACCGGACAATCCGCTGCCGCTGCGGCAATTGAGCGGCTCGCTCGGGTATCAGTTCCCCCCGTATGGCACTGCCAGCATCACCTACGTCGCGCAGGATTTTCGCACCAAGCCCGACATCCATGTCCTGTCGGTTGGCTATTCGGTCAACCTTGGACGGTGGGCTTTTCTCAACCTGAGCGCTGCCAAGACCTACGGCGTGCTGGGCAATATCGCGTTCGGCGCCACGCTCACGATTCCGCTCGACGATCGGACGCTGGCGGGGGTCACCTACAACGGCACGCGCCGCTCACCCCAGGGCAACAGCAGCGACACCATCGCGACCCTGCAGCGCAGCCTGCCCGCGGGCGAAGGCTATGGCTATCGCTTCGTCGGTCATGCCAACGGCAACCTCGAGGCCTACGGGACCTTGCAGAACAATGTGGGGACCTATGAAGTGGATGCCTCGCGATTCCAGGGTTCGGCGGCCGGCCGGCTGAATGTCGCAGGTGGCATTGGCTACGTTGGCGGCCATCCGTTCTTCAGCCGCCAGATCAGCGACAGCTTCGGGGTCGTTCGCGTCGCCGACTATGCGGGTGTGGACGTGCTGCAGGACAACCAGCCGGTCGGGCGCACCGACGCTGACGGCTATGCCGTGTTGCCGCTGCTGCGCGCCTACGACGTCAACCGGGTATCGATCGAGGAGCACGATCTGCCCCTCGATGCCCAGGTCGACCGGCTCAAGATCGAGGCCGTGCCGTACTATCGCAGCGGGTTGCTCCTCGACTTCCCGGTGCGGCGGTCGCATGGCGCGACCCTGCGCATCCGCCTCGACGACGGCGCGCCAGTCCCCTCGGGGGCTATCGTCCAGGTCGTGGGCCGGGATGAGGATTTCCCGGTGGCGCTCAATGGCGAGGCGTACATAACCGGCCTCGAACAGCACAACCGCTTGCGCACGACGTGGAAGGGCAGGAGTTGCGAATTCGACGCCGATTTTCCGCCGTCGGTCGAACCTTTGCCGGACCTCGGCACGTTCGCCTGCCATGGAGTTGCGCGATGAGACACGCCGAATCGGGTTCCTCTTCGGGGCCACGCCAGCGGTGGGCCCAACTCGCCGGCGCGGCCGGTGTTGCGCTGTGGTTTGGCCTCGCGCCGACGGGCACGCTCGCCGCAACGACCTGCGGCGTGTCCACCCCGGGGCTCGCCTTTGGCAACTACGACGTGTTCAACGCCGCCGTAACCAACGGCAACGCCACGCTGACGGTCACCTGCACTTTGACCCCGCCACCCGGCACTGACAACGAGAGCTACACCCTCACCCTGTCGACGGGCAGCAGCGGCAGCTTCGTGCAGCGACAGATGAAGAGCGGAACCGATACGCTGAACTACAACCTCTACACCAGCAACGCCTACTCGGTGGTGTGGGGTGATGGCACAGGTACCACCAAGAAGGTCACGGGGAGCAAGCGGCTCACGAGCGGCAATCCGACCCAGACCAACCAGCACACGGTGTACGGCCAGATCCCGGCGCTGCAGGATGCGGCCGTCGGCAGCTACCTCGACAACGTCACGGTCACCGTGACGTTTTAAGTCCCGCCGTCAGAGCGGCCGCACGTTGAGCGCCAGCGGAAAGGGATACGTGCCCGGCTGCACTTGTGCGATGAGGTTGAAGCGATAGGAGAGGTTAAGCGGCATGTCGCGCCCCTGCCGGCCGCGCTCGATGATCGCCCCGCCATCCGGTCCGAGGTCGGCACCGCCACCGCTCGAGCTCACGCGTACCGAGGTGAAAATCGGCAGCCGGCTGAAGAAGTCGACGATATAGCCGGCTGGATTGTTGGACGTGACCCGTAGCTGGGACGCCGCCGGGATGTCGACGTAGCCGCGCGCAATGTCCGCGGCAGTGATCGTTATCTCGGCGGATTGCTCGACGAGCTGTGCGATCGCCTGAGCGGGCACGAACGCGGTGACCGCAATCTGACCACGCAGTGCCGCGGCGTGCAGGTGCGGCGAGATCGTCGATGCAGCCAGCGTCGTGAGGGCGCCGAAGATGACGCGGCGCTGGATACGCAAAGCCCGGCTGACCACGGAACGCGGCACGAATCCCGCCTTGACGAGTTCCTCGCCCAGCCGGCGGCCACTGCTCTTCTGCCGCTCCAGCGCGATGGCGAGCTGTTCTTGCGTGATTTTGCCCTGGGCAACCAGGATCTCACCCAGTTTCGGGGTGCGATCGGCCGCTGCGGGCGCCTCGCCATTATCCTCTTCCGCGGCCGCGTGGGGGCGCTCGGCAACGGGCACATTTTGAGGGTGAAGCTGACGTTTATTGTCCATTGGAGGGGCTTGCCGTGCTCGTTCGGGGGAGACCTTAGTGCAGAGCAAGAGCTATGCCTGTTTTCCAACCGGCAGCCAGCCTAGCCCCAAACCTCGCGGGCGGTCTCGACGATGAGCTTGAGCTTGGCAGACTGCGAGTCGCGGGCGATCTCGTTGCCGTGGACGGTGCTCGAGAAGCCGCATTGCGGTGACAGGCAGAGCTGCTCCAGCGGGACCACCCGCGCGGCAGCATCGATGCGGCGCTTCAGTGCATCCTTGGACTCGAGTTCACCCACCTTGGTCGTGACGAGCCCCAGTACGACGCTCTTGTTCCTGGGCACGAAGCGCAGCGGCGCAAAATCGCCCGAACGGGCGTCGTCGTATTCGAGGAAATAGCCGTCGACGCCGAGCTCGTTGAACAGGACCTCCGCCACCGGCTCGTAGCCGCCTTCGGCGACCCAGGCGCTGCGGAAGTTGCCGCGGCAGAGGTGCGTGCAGATGGTCATGCCGGCCGGGCGCTCGGCGATCGCCGCGTTGATCAGCTTCGCGTAGCGTCGCGGCAGTTCGTCCGGATCGTCGCCGCGGGAGCGCGCGCCCTCCCGCAGCTTCGGATCGCAGAGGTACGCGAGATTGGTGTCGTCGAGCTGGACATAGGTGCAGCCTGCGGCGCCAAGTGCGTTGAGCTCCGCCCGGTACGCGGTGGCAACGTCGGCGAAGAATTCGTCGAGGTCGGGGTACGCCTCGCGACTGATCGCGTCGCGGCCGCCACGGAAATGCAGCATCGTCGGCGAGGGGATGGTCACCTTCGGGGTGCGCTTGGTCGCGGCCTTGAGGAAGTTGAAGTCCGCGAGCTGGATCGGCTGCAGGTGGCGCACGCGCCGCGTGACCTGCAACACGGGCGGCGCAAAATCGATATCGCCTTTCGCGCTGTGAAAATGCGCGGGCAGGCCGCCACGGGCTTCGACACCCTCGAGCTGCTCGAGAAAGTCGATGTGAAAGTAGGTACGGCGGAACTCGCCGTCGGTGATGCCCTGCAGGCCGATATCCTCCTGCAGGCGGACGACGTCGGCGATCGCCGCATCCTCGACCGCGCGCAGCGCGGCCTTGCCGATCTCACCCTTCTGGAAGCGCTCGCGCGCGGCGAGCAATTGCGGGGGACGCAGAAAGCTGCCGACATGGTCGGCGCGAAACGGAGGCCGGGTGCGTAAGCTCATCGCCGCCTCTAGACGCCGGGATCCCTGACGTGCTCGATGGTTTCGAATTCGACGTTATAGAGCTGGCCCTCGACCAGGCTGCACTTGCGGACGTACACGTTCTGGACGACGTCGCGTGTCGCCGGGTCGATGGTCATGGGTCCCCGCGGGCTGGTCCACGCCATGCCCTTCATCGCGGCCACCAGCTTTTCGCCGTCGACGCTGCCACCGGTCTGCTTCAGCGCTTCGTAAATGAGGTGTGTCCCGTCGTAGCCGCCGACCGACATGAAGTTGGGCCGCATGCCACCGTTGGCGTGCATGAAACCGTCGACGTACGCCTTGTTCTCCGGCGACGGATGGGCGGCGGAGTAATGGTGCGAGCTGATCACCCCCAGCGCCGGCCGGCCGATCGCCTCGAGAATATCGTCGTCGAGCACGTCGCCGGTACAGATGAGCGTCACGCCGGCTTCCTTCAGACCCCGTTCGGCAAACTGCTTCAGCACCGCCGTGCCTTCGCCCGAGGGCACGAAGACGAACAGTGCGTCGGGCTTGGCATCCTTGGCCCGCTGCAGGAATGGCGCGTAATCCGGATTGCGCAGCGGCGAGCGCAGCGAATCGACGATGCTGCCGCCGGCGTCGCCGAAGCGCTTGACGAAGGTTTTTTCCGCGTCGAGGCCCGGGCTGTAGTCGGTCACCAGCGTGACGACCGTCCGGATCCGGTTCTTCGCCGCCCAGTCGGCGATTGGCGCGGTAATCTGCGGCACGGTGAAACCCGAGCGCACGATGAACGGCGAGCGCTGCGGGATGACCGACGCCGCTGCCGCCATGACGATCATCGGCACCTTGGCCTCCGTTGCGACCGGCGCGGTGGCGAGCGCGAGCGGGGTCAGCCCGAAGCCCGCCAGAACGGCAACCTTCTCCTGCAGCAGGAGGTCCTGCGCGATGCGCTTGGTCGTCTCCGGCGCAAGGCCGGTGTCGTCCTTGACGATGAGCTCGATCTTGCGCCCGCCGACCGAATCCCCGTTGCGCTGCATGTACAGTCGCACGGCCGCCTCGACCTGCCTCCCGGTCGAGGCGAACGGCCCGGTCAGTGGCAGGATCAAACCGATCTTGACGGCATCGGCGGCGAAGGCGAGTCGCGGTAGCCACGCTCCGGCGGCGGTGCCCGCAGCGCCCAGCAGAAACGTGCGTCGCGATTGCGGCGTCAGAGCTTGCATGCTCGATTCACTCCCCATGTTCCACCCCACGATTATGCCCGGCTTCACGCCGCATAGAATCCCTGCCCCGCCGCCGCACGGCGCAAGAGCCCCGGCGCCGGCGTCCAATAAGCAGCGCCGAAGCGATCGCGCAACGCCCCGATCCGCTGCAGAACATGCGCCAGGCCCTGCCGGTCGGCGTAGAAAAGCGGCCCGCCGCGAAACCGCGGAAAGCCGTAACCGGTAAGCCAGACCACGTCGATATCCGATGCCCGGTCGACGACGCCCTCGTCGAGAATGCTGGCGGCCTCGTTGAGCATCCCCAACAGGCAGCGTTCGACGATCTCGGCCGGCTGGATGGCGCGTCGGGCGATGCCGCGAGCGCGTGCGTGCTCGACGAGCAACGCCTCGATCGCCGGGTCCGGGATAGGCTTGCGGCTGCCGGCCTCGTAGCGGTACCAGCCGGCGCCCGTCTTCTGCCCGAGCCGCTTGGAGGTGACCAACTGGTCGAGCAGATCGCAATCGCGACCTAGCTCGCGCAGCTGGCGGCGCAGGCTCGCGTTGCGCCAGCCGATGTCCAGTCCTGCCAGGTCGCCGACCGCGAGCGGCCCCATGGCAAATCCGAAATCGACCAACGCGGCGTCGATCTGCTGTGGCAGTGCGCCCTCCTCGAGCATGAATAGGCACTCGCGGGTGCGCAGGAGCAGCATGCGGTTGCCGATGAAGCCGTCCTTGCCCTTGCAGACGACGCCGACCTTCCTCAAGCGCCGGACCAGCGCCATGCCCGTCGCCAGCGCCTCGGGGGAGGTGACGTCGCTGCGCACTATCTCGACGAGGCGCATCACGTTGGCGGGGCTGAAGAAATGCAGGCCGATGACCTCCTGCGGACGGCGCGTGAAACTGGCGATCTCGGCGACGTCGAGATACGAGGTATTGGTCGCCAGCAGCGCGTGGGGCGCCGCGACGGCGTCGATTTGGGCAAATACATCGCGCTTGACGGCGATGTCCTCGAACACCGCCTCGATGACGACATCGGCGCCGGCGCACGCCTCGATGCCGGTCGCGCCGGTAAGGCGGGCGAGCAATGTCGGCACCGCGCTGCCGGCGATCCGCCCCTTCGCGGCGGCATCCTGGTAGTGCGCGGCGATGCGCTCCTTCGCCCGCGCCAGTGCCGCCGCGGCGGTCTCGACGAGCGTGACTTTGAGGCCCGCGTCGAGCAGCGCGATCGAAATGCCCTGCCCCATCGTACCCGCGCCGATGACCGCCGCCGTGCGCAGCGTGCGTGGCGTCGCCGCCGTCACCCCGGTTGGCAGCTTGCCCGCATCGCGCTCGGCGAAGAACGCGTGGCGCAGCGCCTTTGCCTCCGGCGTGTCACGCAGGAACAGAAAATCGGCGCGGGCGCGCGCGACCGCTTCCGCGAATGGCATCTCGATTGCGCGCCGGACGGCGGCGACGATTCTCTCCGGCGCGGGCTCGCCGCGACGCCGTCGCGCAGCCTCCTCGTAGCGTTGAAAGACCTCCGGCGCCGCATCCGGAACAGGCCGGTTCGCCGTGCGCCGCGGAGCGGATTCCACCGTCGCGACCCGGCGCGCGAATGCGACTGCCGCCGCGCGCACGTCGGTGTCGACGATCTCGTCGACAAATCCCGCGACCTCCGCGGCATCGACCGCGCGCGGCCGGCCATCGAGCATCATCGCCAGCGCGCCATCGAACCCGATCAGGCGTGGCAGGCGCTGCGTCCCCCCCGCACCGGGTAGCAAGCCGAGATTGACCTCGGGTAATCCGATGCGCGCGCCGCGCATGGCAACGCGGTAGTGGCAGCCTGCGGCCAACTCACAGCCTCCGCCCAGCACGTTGCCGTGCAGCGCGGCGATGACCGGCTTGGCCGAATCGGCAAAGCGCTGAATCACGTCCGTCAAATGTGGCGGCTGCGGTGGCAGGTCGAACTCGCGGATGTCGGCCCCGGCGCAGAACGACGTGCCGGCACCGGCGACGACGATGGCGCGTACCGCGTCGTCGGCGAGCGCTACGTCGAGCGTGGCGACAAGCTCGGCGCGCACATCGCCTGACAGCGCGTTCACCGGAGGATGGTCGATCGTGATCACGGCGACAGCGCCCTCGCGGGCGAGCGACACGATGGACATTTCGGCAGACACGTGGGCGCAATCCGAAGCGCGTGGTCCGCTGCGCCGGTACACCGACTCGATCCGTTGCGATTCGATGCCCGCTACGGGTACTGCAGCCGGCGCGGCGAACGCAGCTTATCGACGTCGATAGGCAAGGCCGCCCGGAGCGAAGCTCACGAGCACGCGTTTCATTGCGCGGCGGGCTGTTGCGACGAGCACGGTTTCCTCCGGCGGCGGCGCGGATGGCACCGCGGTCCCGGCACGACTTCGACGCTATACTATAGGAAGACCGCTGCAGCGACGAGCCGTTGTTACCGGGCAGCGCGTTCGAAATGTTGGCCGCGGAGCTGTTTTTTTTCCGGCCATTCCTGAGGATCTCCGTGTGAGCAACGAGCAAAGCGGCCCGCTCTCCGGCCTCCGGGTTGTCGAGTTCGCCGGCATCGGTCCGGTGCCGTTCGCTGCCATGTTGTTCGCGGACATGGGCGCGGACGTGGTGCGGGTCGCGCGTCCGGAGGCGGCGCGGCTCGACGCGCGCGATATCGTCGAGCGCGGCCGGCGGGTCGTTGCCATCGATCTCAAGTCGGCCGCGGAACGCGAGGCGACGCTGGCGCTGCTCGATCACGCCGACGTGCTGCTCGAAGGCTTTCGCCCCGGCGTCATGGAGCGGCTGGGCGTCGGCCCCGTTCCGGTGCTGCGGCGCAATCCGGCGCTGGTGTACGGCCGGATGACCGGCTGGGGCCAGACCGGGCCGCTGGCCGGCGCCGCCGGCCACGACATCGACTACATCGCGCTCACCGGCGCGCTGCACGCGATCGGCGAGGCTGGGCGCGCACCGGTGCCGCCGCTGAACCTCCTGGGCGATTTCGGCGGCGGCGCGCTGTACCTGGTCGTCGGCGTGCTCGCGGCTTTGCTCGAAGCAAGGCACTCCGGCCGCGGCCAGGTCGTCGACGCCGCGATCGTCGACGGCACAGCGTCGCTGCTCACCTTCGTGCATGCGGCGCTGGCACGCGGCGAGTGGCGCGATGAGCGTGGCCGCAATCTGCTCGACGGCGGCGCACCTTTCTATGCTACGTATCGCTGCGCCGACGGCCTGTATGTCGCGGTCGGTGCGCTCGAGCCGGACTTCCACGCGCAGCTGCTCGAACGGCTCGGCCTGCCGGCGGAAGCGTTCGCGCGGCGTCTCGACCGCGCGACCTGGCCGCAGCTCAGGGAGCTCATGCTCGATGCGTTCGCCACGCGCACGCAGAAGGAATGCTGCGACCTGCTGGAAGGAACCGACGCGTGCTTCGCGCCGGTGCTCTCGCTCGGTGCGGCGGCGGCGCACCCGCACCTGGCCGCGCGCGGCGTGTTCGCCACGCTCGACGGCGTCGCCTGTCCGGCGCCCGCGCCGCGTTTTTCGCGGACGCCCAGCACGTTGCGACCCGTGCGCGGCGCGCTCCACGACACCGCGGCGATTGTGCGCGAGTGGGCGTCGCAGCGGCGCGCGCCCGAGCGCGGCGCCGGTTCTCCCTGAACGGCGGCAGCGCGTCCTGGCGCAAGCAACCGCGCCGGGCTAGAACGACCGGGGCAGGCCGAGGATGTGCTCGGCGACGTAGCTCAAGATGAGGTTGGTCGAAATCGGCGCCACCAGATACAACCGCGTCTCGCGGAACTTGCGCTCGACATCGTACTCTGCGGCGAAGCCGAAGCCGCCGTGCGTCTGCAGGCAGACGTTCGCAGCCTCCCACGCCGCCTTGGCCGCAAGGTGCTTCGCCATGTTCGCCTCAGCGCCGCAGGGCTCGCCGCGATCAAAAAGCGCGCAGGCCTTGAAGCGCATCAGGTTGGCGGCCTCGACCTCCATGTAGGCCTCGGCGATCGGGAACGCGACACCCTGGTTCTTGCCGATCGGCCGCCCGAACACAACACGCTCGCCGGCGTATCGGGTGGCGCGCTCGACGAACCAGTAGCCGTCACCGATGCATTCGGCGGCGATCAGTGTCCGCTCGGCGTTGAGGCCGTCGAGGATGTACTTGAAGCCTTTGCCCTCCTCGCCGATCAGGTTCTCCGCCGGAATCTCGAGCGCGGAGAAGAAGAGCTCGTTGGTTTCGTGATTCACCATGTTGCGGATGGGGCGGACCGTGAGCCCCTTGCCGATTGCGTCAGCCAGGTCGACGATGAAAACGGACATCCCCTCGGATTTGCGCTTGACCGCCGCGAGCGGTGTCGTGCGCGCGAGCAGGATCATCAGATCCGAGTGCTGCACGCGCGAGATCCAGACCTTCTGCCCGTCGATGACATAGCGATCGCCTTTTCTGCGCGCGGTTGTCTTGAGCTGCGTGGTATCGGTGCCGGTGCTGGGCTCGGTCACGGCCATCGACTGCAGGCGCAGCGTGCCCGCGGCGATGGCAGGCAGATATTTGCGCTTCTGCGCTTGCGAGCCGTGCCGCAGCAGCGTGCCCATGTTGTACATCTGTCCGTGGCAGGCACCGGCGTTGCCGCCCGCGCGGTTGATTTCCTCCATGATGACCGAGGCCTCAGCGAGGCCCAGCCCCGAGCCGCCGTACTCCTCCGGGATCAGCGCGGCGAGCCAGCCTGCCTTGGTGAGGGCGGCGACGAATGCTTCGGGATAGGCGCGCGCCGCGTCAAGCTCGCGGAAATACGCATCGGGAAAGTCCGCACAGAGCGCGCGCACGGCCGCGCGGATCTGCGCGTAGCTCTCCGGGTTTACTGGCGTCATGGCTGCGCGGGGATTCTCGCGTTCAGTGCACCGCGCCGATAAAGCCGCCCTGCGCGAGCTCGTGCACAATGCGCTCGGCAGCCGCATCTGCACCCATGCGAGCGGTCTCGATATGGATCTCCGCGCCTTCCGGGGTCTCGTAGGGCGAATCGATGCCGGTGAAGTTCTTCAGTTCGCCACGCCTTGCTTTCCGGTACAACCCCTTGGCATCGCGCTTCTCCGCGACTGCCAGCGGGGTGTCGACGAAAACTTCGATGAATTCTCCGGCATCCATTAGATCGCGGGCCAGGCGGCGCTCGGCGCGGAACGGCGAGATGAACGCTGTGATGACGATCAGGCCCGCGTCGACCATGAGCTTCGCCACCTCGGCGACGCGGCGGATGTTCTCGACCCGATCGGCGTCGGTAAAACCGAGATCCTTGTTCAAGCCGTGGCGCACGTTGTCCCCGTCGAGCAGGTACGTATGGCGGCCGAGTGCGTGCAGCTTCTTCTCCACCAGATTCGCAATGGTCGACTTGCCCGCACCGGAGAGGCCGGTCAGCCACAGCACGCAGGATTTCTGCCCCTTCATCTGCGCCCGCGCCGCCTTGTTGAGGTCGAGCTGCTGCAGATGGATGTTGTGCGCCCGGCGCAGCGCAAAATCGAGGAGCCCTGCACCGACCGTGTTGTTGCTGACGCGATCGATCAGGATGAACCCGCCGCTGTCGCGATTCTCTCGGTAGGTGTCGAATGCGACCGCATAATCAAGGGAGAGGTTGCAGATCCCGATCTCGTTCAGCGACAGCGTCTTGGCCGCGACGTGCTCCAGCGAATTGACGTTGACCTTGTACTTGAGGGCACCGATCTGCGCGTTCACCGTGCGCGCGCCGATCTTGAGCAGGTACGGCCGCCCCGGCAACATCGGCTCGTCGGCCATCCAGATCAGCGTCGCCTCGAACTGATCGGCAACCTCGGGAGGTGCGCTCGCGCTCGAGATCGTGTCGCCGCGGGAGATGTCGATCGCGTCGGCCAGGGTGAGGGTGATCGACTGGCCGACGCTCGCCCGCTGCAAGTCGCCGTCCGCGGTAACGATGCGCGCGACCGAGCTCTCCCGCCCCGAAGGCTGCACCCGGATGCGTTCGCCGGTTTCGATCGTGCCGCTGGCGATGGTCCCGGCAAAGCCGCGGAAATCGTGGTGCGGTCGGTTGACCCACTGCACGGGCAGCCGGAACGGTGCCTGTTGCAGCCGCGCGGCGTCGACCTCGACCGCCTCGAGACATTCCATGAGCGTCGCGCCGCGGTACCAGGGCATGTTCGGGCCCGGCGCGATGACGTTGTCGCCTTTGAGGGCGGATACCGGGATGAAGGTCACATGCTCGAGGCCGACGCGCGTGGCGAAAGCGCTCAATTCCTCGTCGATGGCGCGAAACGCCGGCTGCGCGTAGTCGACCAGGTCCATCTTGTTCACCGCAACGATGATGTGGCGAATGCCCAGCAGCGAGACGATGTAGGCGTGCCGGCGCGTCTGGGTGAGCGCGCCCTTGCGCGCGTCGACGATCAGCACCGCCGCGTCGGCCGTCGACGCGCCGGTGACCATGTTGCGCGTGTACTGTTCGTGGCCGGGCGTGTCGGCGACGATGTACTTGCGCCGCTCCGTCGCGAAGAACCGATAGGCGACGTCGATGGTGATGCCCTGCTCGCGTTCGGCGCTGA
Source organism: Edaphobacterium sp. (SeqCode) (assembly GCA_035937415.1). Taxonomy (GTDB): domain Bacteria; phylum Pseudomonadota; class Gammaproteobacteria; order Burkholderiales; family Casimicrobiaceae; genus PALSA-1003. The sequence goes on from DASZIB010000044.1 coordinate 106,961, forward strand.
GACCGTCGAGGAGCAGCGCGAAATCGAGCGCTTCGCCCTGCGTTCCCAGTTTCCGCGAGTCCGCCGCCAGCGCCGCAAGCTGATCGTCGAAGAGCAGCTTCGATTCGTAGAGCAGCCGCCCGATCAGCGTGCTCTTGCCGTCGTCGACACTGCCGCAGGTGATGAACCGCAACAGGCTCTGCTGCTGCTGCGTGCGCAGGAAGCGCTCGATGTCGCTCGCGAGCGCGGGCGAGCCGCGAACCATCAGAAGTAGCCCTCCACCTTCTTCCGCTCCATGGAGTCCGCGGCGTCGTGGTCGATCACGCGGCCGTGGCGCTCGGAGGTCCTCGTCGCGAGCATCTCGCGGATGATTGCCGGCAGGGTGTCGGCCTCGGACTCGATTGCGCCGGTCAGCGGAAAGCAGCCCAGGGTGCGAAAGCGCACCTTGCGTCGCCGTGGAACCTCGCCCTCGCGCAGCGGCATCCGCCCGTCGTCGACCACGATCAACGCCCCGTCACGCTCGACCACCGGACGCTCGCGGGCGAAGTAGAGCGGGACAACGGGTATGTCCTCGAGGTAGATGTATTGCCACACGTCGAGCTCGGTCCAGTTTGACAGTGGAAACACGCGCAGGCTCTCGCCCTTGTGCTTGCGGGTGTTGAAGAGCCTCCACAGCTCGGGGCGCTGCATTTTCGGGTCCCACCGATGCTGCGCGCTGCGCAGCGAGAAAATGCGTTCCTTGGCCCGCGACTTCTCCTCGTCGCGGCGCGCCCCGCCGAAGGCCGCGTCGAAGCCGTACTGGTCGAGCGCCTGGCGCAGCGCCTGCGTCTTCATCACATCGGTGTAGACTGCCGAGCCGTGCGTGAACGGGTTGACGCCCATTGCCAGGCCCTCCCGATTGACATGCACGATGAGCTTCATGCCGAGCTCGTGCGCGCGGCGGTCGCGGAACGCGTACATGTCGCGGAATTTCCAGGTCGTGTCGATATGCAGCAGCGGGAACGGAGGCTTGCCCGGAAAGAACGCCTTGAGCGCGAGGTGCAGCATCACCGCGCTGTCCTTGCCGATCGAATAGAGCAGCACCGGGTTGTCGGTCTCGGCGACGACCTCCCGCATGATGTGAATGCTTTCCGCCTCGAGTCGCTGCAGATGGGTGAGTGGCATCCCGGTGCTGTCGTCCGCTGGCTTGGCGCCCGGGCGCCGGCGCGGGATGGTCCCTCGCCGATCAATCGAGCGCGACGTCTTATATCATTTAAGGCCGAGTATGCTACCTGAAGTGGAATTGCTCGACAGGGTCATCGCGATCGTCCGTGCCGCCGGCGCGCTCGTCATGGCGGTCTACGCGACCGAGTTCAAGGTCGCAAGCAAGCCCGATGCTTCGCCCGTGACCGAGGCCGACCACCGCGCCGGCGCGCTACTCGAGGCAGAGCTCGCGCGCATCGCGCCGGCTGTGCCGGTCGTGTGCGAGGAGGCTGCAGGCGACGGCCACGTGCCGCGAGTCGGAGAACGATTCTGGCTCGTCGATCCGCTTGACGGCACGCGCGAGTTCATCGCGCGCAACGGCGAATTCACGATCAACGTCGCACTCGTCGCCGGCGGCGAGCCGCTGCTCGGGGTCGTGCTGGCGCCGGCTGCGGGTCGACTGTTTGCCGGCGCCGCCGGCGTGGGCGCCTTCGAAGAAGTGGCGGAGCGTCGCACCCGGCTCGCGTGCCGCCGCGCACCGGATGTCGGACTGACGGTGGTGTCGAGCCGCGCCCACGGCGACCGGGAAGCGCTCGCCGCCTTTCTGGCCGGACGCGCCATCGCTGCCGAGCTCGCCGTCGGCTCGTCGCTCAAGTTCTGCATGCTCGCCGGTGGCGTCGCGGACCTGTATCCGCGATTCGGCCGGACGATGGAGTGGGATACGGCCGCGGGTCACGCCGTCCTGCGCTTCGCGGGTGGCCGCGTCAGCTGCCTCGATGGCAGCGAACTGCGCTACGGCAAGCACGGCTTTGTCAACCCGCCCTTCGTGGCCAGCGGAGGCGCCGCTTGACGCCCTCGGGCGCGTCCCGCGCACGCCTATTCAGCCGGCGCGGCAATTTCGTGATTGACGATGAAGTAGTCCGGCGGCGGCGGTCCCCAGACGTAGAACGAATCCTCGAGCGGATGATCGGCGGCCCGCCACTCGACGTCGGCGGGGACGAAGTCGATATCGTGCGAGTACTCGGCGAAGCTGCCCCAGGGATCCTGGACGTAGCAGAAGTAATTCGAGCCGATGACGTGCCGGCCGACGCCCCAGCTGCGAACGTAGCCGCAATCGGCCATGTGCTGCATGCCAAGTCCGATCTCGTCGATGCTCGCGACCACCCAGCTCGAGTGGTGCAGGCCGGGTCCGGCGGACTTCGCGAAGGCGACCAGGTGGTGGTCGCTGGCGTGGGCGCCGTGCATGAAGGCGATCACGTCGCCGGAACGATCCGACAGGCGCAAGCCCAGCGCCTCGTCATAGAAGCGCACCGAGCGCGGCACGTCCGCGGCGAACAGCAGCACGTGCGAGAGTCGCCGCGGGCGCACGCGCGCCGCGCTGCTGCGGCCCGGCGCGGCCCCGCGGTCCGGCGGATGCGTCGCCGGGGCTGCCGGCGCCGACGGTGCCTCGGGTGTGACCTTGGGGGCGACGACGACCTGTAGCACGTTGCCATCCGGATCGGCGAACCAGGCGCCCGCGTCCTCGCCAAATTGATGCGGCGGCGTGCGCGCGACACCCAGCCGCTCGAGGCGCTGCAGCAACGGCCCTAAATCATCGCCATAGACGCCGAAGCTCAAATACTGCAGTCGTTTCGGCCCCGGCGCCGAATAAATCGATGCCCAACGGTGCGGATGGCCGTGCGCGTACAAGTCCACGCGGGCGCCATCGCGGCGTGCGTCGAGTCCGAATTCCGTGTAGAAGCGCTGCGCCGCGTCGAGATCGGGAACGCTGAAGGCGAAACGGTTGATCGAATGGACCGCAGTCACGCCGTGGCGACGGGGTGTCCCGTGCGGCGAGGCAGTCATCGGTGTCGTGGGCTCCAGACGTTTGCGGCGCGCCGTGCGCTTCCGCGCTGCTCGCGGGGGTCTTCGGGCGCGCCGCCGCCGGCAAGTATACTGTGCTCCGCACCGGACGTGGACATGCCATGTACCACCTGACTCGCTCGATGTGTGCCGTCACCGCTCTGTCGGCCGCGCTGCTTGCGCCGCTCGCCCATGCCCAGGCCGATCAGCGCTCGCTCGTTACTGCCGCGACGGTGACCTTTGCCAACTTCCGCAGCGACCCCGGAATGAGCTGGCTGCAGCGCAATATCCGCCACGCCAAGGCCGTCCTGATCGCACCGCAAATAACCAAGGCCGGCTTGATACTCGGCGGCTCGGGAGGACGCGCGGTGGTCGTCGCGCTCGACCCGAAAACCGGCAAATGGCTGGGCCCCGCCTTCTATACGCTCGCGACCGCCAGTGTCGGCTTCCAGGCTGGCGTTGCCTTTTCCGAGATGGTCACCCTGGTGATGACCGACAAGGGCCTGAACTCGCTACTGGCGGACAGCTTCAAGATGGGCGGCGATGCCGCGGTCGCCGCGGGCCCGGTCGGCGCCGGCGCACAGGCGGACCTGGTGGCCGATTTTGTTTCCTTCAGCCGCGCCACCGGCGTTTACGGCGGCGTCAATTTTGACGGCACCGTCGTGTCGACATCGGACCAGTGGAACGGGATCTACTACGGCAAACCGGTCCATGCCGTCGACATCCTGGTGCGCGGCAACGTCCATAACAAGCAGGCCAACGAGCTGCTCAACCTGTTGACCGCCGCCAGCCAGCCGTAGTCGGTCCGCGGGCCGGGGGAGTCCACGCCGCGGTCAATAGAACGCGCGCGAGGCGGCGATAGACCCCGAAGGCATAAGCCGAGGGTTATTAAGCCAAGATTCGAACCTATTGCTGTGCATCAAGCAAGCTTGACGGATGCTGCCCCAGCCTCGTAGAATGCGTCATTGTGCGTTGCAGCATTACCGGCTATTAGAGCTCGGGGTGCCCGCCACGCCGGGATTCTGATCCCGAAGAGTCCGTCACTCCGGTGGGCCCGTCCGGGCCTTAAAGCCGGAATCAAGGAGGCTGTTACCGCAACCGGGGTAACCCCGGCTCGCCAGCTCTTGCGCCGGCGGGCGATTCACCGTGCCCTTCGCGGCCGGCGAGCGGGATTTAGCGTAGGGAGGTTCCAGTGCTGAAAAGATTGCCCTTGATGGGAAGAAAGACCACGCGCGCCCGCTGGCCGCACGCGCGGGCGGTGCTACCCGCGCTGCTGGTGGTGGGCTTCGCCGGCATGATTTCCGCGTCGGCAGTGCGTAACGAGACCTTGCCGAGCGCCGTCATCGCGGCGGTGGAGCTGCCGGCAACTCCGGCCGCGGACCCTGCCCCGCAATCCGCGACCCGTAGCGAAGCCGACATCGAAGCGGTCGCCGGGGTGCTCGCCCGGCGCTATCGGATCGCGCAGGACGCGACCCGGGAGCTCGTCGGCACTGCCTACGGCGAGGGCCGGCGCGTCGGACTCGACCCGCTGCTGATCATCGCGGTCATCGCGGTCGAGTCGCACTTCAATCCGATCGCGCAAAGCGACGGCGGCGCGGTCGGGCTGATGCAGGTGATCCCCCGCTTCCATGCCGACCAGTTTGACGCCGGCCGCGGCGCATCGGTCCTCGATCCGCGCACCAACATAAAGCTCGGCGCGCGAGTGCTCAAGGATTACATCCGGCGCGGCGGCACCGAAGTGGCGGGCCTGCAGCTCTACAACGGCGCCGCGGCCGACGCGAGCACGCTCTACGCCAACAAGGTCCTGGGCGAGCGGCAGCGGCTGCAGGAAGCGCTGCGCCGGGCGCGCGAGCGCAACCGGGCCTAGACAACGGCCGCGACGCGCGCCGGCGACTTGTCCAGGTAGTACAGGGCGGCGACGAGCGCGCAGGTCGACGACACCAGCAGCAGCGGCCCGAACAGCCAGAACAGCAGCGGCGCGGCGAAGTAATAGCAGCGCATCCCGCGCGTGTGATAGCGACCGGCCTGGATCAGCAGCGAGGCGACGAATGTCGGGCGCGCGGTCGTGGTCGGGACCGATATCATCACCCCGACGTGCGACATCAGGCGGATCGACTGGGAAAAGAACACGAACGCAATCAGCATGTCGATCAGCAGCACCAGCAGCTTGGGCAGCCACAGCTGCGTGTCGATGGCACCGATCGGGCTCAAGCTGTGCCAGGCCACCGTGACCTTGTCCGATTGCATGCTGAGGGTGATCGTACCGACGATGAGCGCGATCGCCGTCGACGCGAAAAAGGTGGCCCCCATGATTGAATTGCGCAGAGTCTGCACCGCAAGAATGCCCGCGTTGTCGGCCATCATGCGCTCGACCCAGGCCGTGCGCCCCCGATTGAGCACGGCCTGAATCGTGTAACCGGGGTCGCGGCGCACCCGCAGGCGCAGAAAGGCGTGGTAGCCGATGACGATCGCGACGCTGAGTGCGGCGCCGAGAAAATCGCTGAGGTAGGGGCTATCCATCGGCGGAGGCGCTGATCGTAACCCCGATCGCGGGTCGCAACAACGGCAACGCGCGTGGCGGCGACGGCAGCGGCGGCATCACGCAGTGGACCGGCGCCGGGCGGCGTGCTTTTTCTTCAGCACCGCAGTCACCTGCTGCAGGCCGATGTCGTTGGGCCGCCTGAATGCCGAGGCCACCAGCTCGCATTGGCTCGGCGGAACACCCAGCTCGCCTTCAAACACGCCGCGCCACTCCCGGGTCCGCGCCGCAATGGCATCGATCGTCGACGCGGCGTCGCGCGGCGAGAGGCCGAATTGGCCCGCTGCCGAAAGCGCATTGTCCAGGGTGGCGAGGCGGCCCTGCTGACCAACGCCCAGATGCAGGAATCGTTCGAACGCGGCCTGCGGTTTGGGGAGAACGTCATAGAGAGGGCTCAACTTCCAACCGCCGGCTTTTTCGTCCCATACGAACGCGTGATTGCGCAGATGGTCGTCATCGTTGGAGACCAGAATGTTGAAGACCATGCGGCTGAACAGTTCGGCTCGATCCGCGCGAAGGTGTCCCTTCGCGCCGTACTGGGACAGCGCCAGGGACAGCGCCGCGTAGCTGCTCGTCGGCGACTCGCTTTCGTGCAAGCCGAGGAGGGTGAGGCCGCTGATCACGTGGCGGCGCTGCGTCCCGCCCGATGGGAGGCGCACCCGGTCAAACCGCCTGATCAGCATCACGTCGCGCTCATCCGGCAAGCGGACCAGGTCCGTCTCCGGAACGTCGAGCTTGCACAAGCGTGCGAGCGCGAGCACCGCGTGCTCGATTTGCGGCACGTTGAACCCATCGCCGAGCGCCGGAAACTTGGCGATGTAAGCGTCGCCGTTGCCGGAAATGACCGCCTTCGGCCTGGCGCCGCCCATCGAGGGTCCGGCGTCAAACAGGCGGCGCAGGTGCTCGGGTACCGGCTCGTTGCGCTGCACCCGGTCGGCCGCATCGACCAGGGAGACGAGCTCGGTCATCTCCGGCAGAAGGCCCGCCTGTTCGGCGTCGGTTGGATGGTCCCTGAAATCGAGCGCGCCCCAGCGATTGGAGCCCGCGTGGCGGAGGTAATCGGATTCCTTCAAGCTGTTGGGAGGCGCCTTCAGTTTGTTTTCGATGACCCGGCGCCCCCACGCATCGGGCATGGCGTCGCGCACCGCCCCGAAAAGCTCCAGCCCTTGCTGCGGCTCGTATTCGCGCAAGCCGCCCGGTTCGGCGCCGGTCAGGGGCAGGCTGACCGGGTCGACCGGTATCGCGTTCTGGCGGCGCAGGTAGCGTGCGCCATAGCCGAACTTGGAGGCGACCACCAAAACGCCCTCCTCGACCAGCGTGAGTCTCCCCGCCGGGACGGCCGCCTCCTCCCCCGGAAGGTAGGCGAACACCACGCTCGTCCAGGGTTCAGAAGTCATATTCGGGTTTCGCCTTCGTGGCCCGGGTCCGCTTGCGCGCTTCGCGCTGGCGCTCGACTCGGCCCAGCGCGTCCTGGTCGGGGTTCGATACCGTGGCCAGCAAGTGCAACAGGTTGCAAACCTCCAGTGCCGACAGCCATGCGCCAAGACGCACTGCTACGTCGCCGGACTCAATGCGGACGAGCGTGGCGCGGCTGATCCGGGCGCGCTCCGCACATTCGGCGGTGGACATCCTCCGGGCGAGCCGGGCCTGGCGAATCGCGGCGCCGAGGCGAATGGCCGCTTCACGCGTGACGGGGGTAGCGAATGCCGTCTCGAGTCGTGGCATATTGCCTCATGTATGAGTCGTTATGTCTTTAATGTATCATGCATGATGCACTGGATCAACGTGTGCGCAAATCAATGCTTCTTCTCTGAGCTCTTGCCACGTTAGTGAATCGCCTTAGGAGGCGATTCGCCCGGATACCGTGGCGTCGCAGTAACGCCCGGCCAAAAAACAAGGGCGCCGCAGGGCGCCCTTCTCTTGCCTGCCGGCGGGGACTACTTCGGCTGCGCCACCGTCCGCAGATAGGGCTTGTGGGTTTTGAATCCCTGCGGATACTTCTTCTTCGCGTCCTCGTCGGAGACCGACGTGGGAATGATCACATCCTCGCCCGGCTTCCAATTCACCGGCGTGGCCACGGTGTGCTTCGCGTTCAACTGCACCGAATCGAGCAGGCGCAGCACCTCGTCGAAATTGCGGCCGGTGCTCATCGGGTAGACGAGCATCGCCTTGACCTTCTTGTCCGGGCCGATGAGGAACACCGAGCGGACCGTGGCGTTGTCCGCGGCGGTGCGTTTGCCGCCACTCGCGTTCGGGTGGATCATGTCGTAGGCCTTGGCGACGGCGAGGTCCGAATCGCCGATCAGCGGATAGTTAACCGCGTGGCCCTGGGTTTCCTGGATGTCCTTGACCCAGGCTGCGTGATCGCTGACCGGATCCACGCTGAGCCCGATGATCTTGGTGTTGCGCTTGTCGAATTCCGGCTTGAGACCGGCCATGTATCCAAGCTCGGTGGTGCAAACCGGCGTGAAATCCTTCGGATGCGAGAACAGGATCGCCCATTTGTCTCCGATCCAGTCGTGGAAGCGGATTTTTCCCTGGGTCGTTTCCGCCGTGAAATCCGGCGCTTCGTCACCTATGCGTATCGGCATGGTCAATCTCCATTGCGGGCAGGGGTCCGGATGTCCCGCCCATCGCGCATGGCGTGCGCTGGCGGGCCCGATTCCGGATCGGGACCCCTTGGTTGAACATTCGGGGATGACGATTATATCTCCGTCCGCGGGGCTTGTTCAGCTGCCAACGCCGCCGCATCCGTCTGCTCGGTTATAACCACCGTGCGCGGCAGTCTAAGCGGCCCAACGCCCTTCACCGTTTTGCGCTCCTTGCCATGCTCGCCGTACGCGGCCTGACCAAGGCGTATGCTGGGCCGCGGCCGCGCACGGTATTCGCCGACGTCGACCTCGATCTCGATCCGGGGGACTACGTCGCGGTCATGGGCGAGTCGGGCATTGGCAAATCGACGCTGCTCAATCTCATCGCCGGACTCGACAGCGCGGACGGCGGCTCGATCTCGCTCGACGGCGTCGAGCTCACGACGCTCGATGACGACGCGCTTACCGCGCTGCGCCGCCGTTCCCTGGGCTTTGTCTTCCAGGCATTCCACGTTCTGCCCTACTTAAGCGTGGCACAAAATGTCGGCTTGCCGTTGTCGCTGCTCGGCAGCGGAGCTCAGCAGTCGGCGCGTCGCGTGGCAGCAATGCTCGCCGAGGTTGGGCTCGGCGAGGCAGGCGCGAGCATGCCGCGCGAGCTTTCCGGCGGCGAGCTGCAGCGCGTCGCGATTGCCCGGGCGCTCATCCACGGTCCGCGCCTGGTGCTCGCTGACGAACCCACCGGCAATCTCGACCCGGACAGCGCCGGCCAGGTGCTGCGGCTGCTGCGCGAGCGGATCAAGGCCAACGGGGCGGCAGGCATTCTCGTTACGCACTCGCCGGTGGCGGCGCAGACGGCCGACCGCATCCTGTTGCTGACGCCGTCCGGCTTGCGCGACCCCGCAGCGCGTTGAGGTGCCGCTTCTCGCCATGCCCGAGGGAACCATCTCCGCCGCACGCACGGTCTTCGCCGGCACGCTGGCGCAGAACAAGGCGCGCAGCGTGCTCTCGGTGCTCGCCATCGCGCTCGGCGTGGCCCTCGGCTATGCGGTGCAGCTCATAACCGAATCGGCAGTCAACGAATTCGCGCTCGGCGCGCACGTGCTCTCGGGTGACGCCGATCTGCAGGTGCGCGGGCCTCGCGGGGGATTTGCCGAATCGCTGTACCCGGAGCTCGCACGCCTGCCCGAAGTCGCGGTCGCGAGCCCGGTCGTCGAGGTCGATGCGAAGCTCGCCGACCGCGACGACGTGTTGAAGGTCATCGGCATGGACCCGTTCCGCGCCGCCGCGGTGGCGCCCGGGATGCTCGCCCAGACGGACGATCGACTCGATCGCCTGCGCCCGGATCTTTTGTTTCTGAGTCCCGCGGCGGCCGCCTGGCTCGGCGTCGGCGCCGGCGGCAGCGTGCGCTTCCAGGTAGCGCTGCGCGAGGTATCGCTGCAGGTCGGCGGGCTCGCTCCCGCGAACGCAAACCTGCCTTACGCGCTGCTCGACATCGCCGGGGCGCAGACCTATTTCGACCGGGTTGGATTGCTTTCCCGCCTCGACCTGCGCCTCAAACCCGGCGTCGACAGCGTCGCTTTTCGCGACCGGCTGCAGGCGCGCCTGCCCGCAGGACTCGCCGTGGCCCGGGCGCAGGACAGCCTCGCAACCGCTGCCAGCGTGTCGCGTTCGTATCGTGTCAACATGAACGTGCTCGCGCTGGTCGCGCTGTTCACCGGCGGCCTGCTGGTATTTTCGACGCAGGTCCTTTCCGTCGTGCGGCGGCGGCCACACTTCGCGCTGCTGCGCGTGCTGGGTCTCACCCGGCGCAAGCTCGTCGGCCTGCTCGTCGCCGAGGGCGCCTTGCTCGGCACCGTGGGCAGCCTGCTCGGCCTTGCGGCCGGGTTTGTCATCGCGAGCGCGGCGGTACGCATCATCGGACCGGATATGGGCTCCGGCTACTTTCGCGGCGTCGCTCCGACGCTGACGCTCGTCCCCGTGGCGCTCGCGCTCTGCTTCGCGCTCGGAGTGGCCGTCGCAGTTCTGGGTAGCCTCATTCCCGCGCTCGAGGCAGCGCGTGCAGCGCCGGCGCCGGCTCTCCACGCGGGCGATGAAGAGCGCGCGTTCGCGCGCCTGCGCCCCATCGGGCCGGGAGTTGCGCTGCTTTGCAGCGCTGCGCTGGCGGCGTTCCTCCCGCCGGTGGCCGGCTTGCCGCTGTTTGGCTACCTCGCGATTGCGCTGCTTCTTCTGGGCACGTTGCTGCTTCTGCCGCGGCTGGTCGTGATCCTGCTTGCCGTTCTGCCCGTGCCGAACCGTGTCGCGCCGCAGCTCGCGCGCGCGCAGCTGCGCGGTGCACCCGGACAGGTCGCGGTGAGTCTCGCCGCGATCGTAGCGAGCCTCAGTCTGATGGTCGCGATGGCCATCATGGTCGCGTCCTTTCGCGACGCGCTCGATGCGTGGCTCGTCGGGATCCTGCCGGCAGACGTCTACGTCCGCACTTCCGGCGACAGCGCCTACATGACCGCGGACGACCAGGCGCGCATCGCGGCGCTGCCCGGCGTTCTGCGCGCCGAGTTCGCGCGCGAGCAGCAACTGCTGCTCGATCCGGCGCGCTCGCGCGTGGTCCTTCTGGCACGCCCGATCGACGCCGCCGAACCCGCGCGACGGTTACCGCTGCTAACCCCGAGTGTGCCCCCGGGCGGAGGAGAGGCGCCACCGATGTGGGTGAATGAAACGATGGTCGACGTGTACGGATTTGCCCCGGGCAAGGTGGTCGAGATTCCGCTCGGGGAGAAGGCGGTTGCGTTCACGGTAGCCGGCGTGTGGCGCGACTACGCGCGGCCGCAGGGCGCGGTCGTCATCGAGCGCGAGCGCTATCTCGCGCTGACCGGCGATCGCACGGCGACGACTGCCGCGATCTGGCTCGCGCCGGGCGCTGAGGCGAATGATTTGCGCCAGGCGATCGTCCGTGAAATCCCCGGCGGCACGGGGCTCGAGATCGTGTCTCCCGCCGCTATCCGCCAGGTGTCGCTGCACCTGTTCGACCGCACCTTTGCGGTGACCTATGCGCTTGAGCTCGCGGCGGTCGTGATCGGCCTGTGCGGGCTCTCGTCGTCGTTCGGCGCCCTCGTGCTCGCGCGCCGCCGCGAGTTTGGCGTGCTGCGCCACATCGGCATGACCCGGCGCCAGATCGGCGCGATGCTCGCCACCGAGGGACTGCTGTTAAGCGGCATCGGCCTGGTTGCGGGGCTTGGTCTGGGTTATCTAATCAGCCTGATCCTCATTCGCGTGGTCAATCGGCAATCCTTTCATTGGGGCATGGACCTTTCGCTCCCGTGGACGGTGCTCGCCGCCGCCGCATTGGCGGTGCTGGCGCTCTCGACCGGAACCGCGCTCGCCAGCGGCCGGCGGGCGATGGGCGTCGACGTGGTGCAGGCGGTCAAGGACGATTGGTGAACCGGCGCCAGTTTCTGGCCAGCACGAGCCTGCTCTTCGCGCCACGCGGCGCGGCGGCGGATGACTACCCTGCCGTCGCGCCCGGTCTGGCGCTGCAATTTCCGCGCGACTTCGGCAGCCACCCCGAGTTTCGTCTCGAATGGTGGTACATCACCAGCTGGGTATCCGACCCGAGCGGCACAGCGTACGGCATCCAGATCACGTTCTTCCGCAACCGGCCGCGCGTGGCCGAGACCAATGCGAGCCGATTCGCGCCGCGGCAACTGCTCTTCGCGCATGCCGCTGTCGCGGATCCGCGTCTGGGCCGGCTGCGGCACGACCAGCGCGCCGCCCGCGCGGGCTTCGATCTCGCTGGAGCGGACGAAGCGTCGACCGGGGTGTGGATCGACGACTGGTCGCTTAAGCGCGTCGACCAGGCTTATCGCGCGCAGATCGCGGCGCGGGATTTCTCCTTCGATCTGCGCTTCACGCCGACGCAGGCGCCGTGGCTGCAGGGCGACGCCGGCGTCTCGCGCAAGGGGCCGAGTCCGCGCCAGTCGAGCGCCTACTACAGCGAGCCGCAGCTCGCCGTCGCCGGACGCATGGTGTGCGGCGACATGCAAGCCGCTGTCACGGGCACCGGCTGGCTCGACCACGAATGGTCGAGCGAGGTCATGGCGCCGCAAGCCACCGGTTGGGATTGGGCCGGCATCAATCTGGATGGTGGCGGCGCAATCATGGCATTCCGCATGCGTGACCATGCCGGCCGTGCGCTTTGGGCCAGTGGGTCGCTGCGCGGGCCAGACGGGGGCGCCAGGGGATTCGCAGCGCAGGAAATCCGTTTCGCGCCGCGGCGGCAATGGCGATCGCCACGCACGGGTGTCGAGTACCCGGTGGCGATGGCCATCGAGGCCGCGGCGGCGACCTACACGCTCGAACCGTTGCTGGACGACCAGGAGCTCGATGCGCGCGCGAGCACCGGCGCGATCTACTGGGAAGGCGCGGTGCGCGCCGCCCAATCGGGGCGCGAGGTCGGGCGGGGTTATCTCGAGCTCACCGGATACGGGACGCCGCTGAAGCTGTGAGTCGGCGGCGGTGCGCCAGATACCTCGGCCTTGTGCGTGCAACAGGGATTGCGAATCTACGCCCGTGCCGCGCACAATCGGCTGCGAACCGTGGCGCCCTTCCGTGCCTGACATCCCGCTTGACGACGATCCACGACCGGGCCCCCCGCCGCGCCCGACGATGGAGGATTGCTGCAGGGGTGGGTGCGACCCCTGCGTGTTCGATTTGTATGATTCCGCGCTGGAGCGCTATGAGGCGGAGTTGCGCGCCTGGCGCAAGCGCAGGGACGAAAGGGGCCGAAGGTAGTCGGTCCCGGTGCGCCTGCCGGACGAAGCTTCAGGAACGCTCGCTAACCGCCGGAGTCCGCGGTGCGCCGCGCGCCGCGGCGGCGGCGGGCGCGGCGGGGCGTCTCCAGTGCGGGCGCAGCAGCAGCGCCAGGCCCACGATGCTCAACAGTGCTGCCGGGGCGCCGACGAACCAGCGCTCGCGTGCGCGCGCCTTGGCGCGCAGCACGTCCTGCACGAAGCGCTCGCCACGCACCATTTCGTTGAAGCTCTGCTGATACGATGCGATGCGCCGAATGTCCTCGTCGGACAGTGGCGCGCCCTGATAGCGCGCCGCCTTCTCCGTGGCGTTGAGCCGGTCGACCTCTTCCTGGAAGCGCACCCTGTCGTGCGCGGCGCTCGCGTAGGTAGCGCGCTCGCCCGGGGCAAGAAACGCGGCGGCGCCGAGGTCGGTCGCATTTTCGAATAGCGCAGCCAGCGGTTGATCGGCGGCGGGATTGCCGAGCAGCCAGAGACTCGCGCCGAGGAGGAGCGTCAGCAGCAACGCGACTACGCTGCGGACGGCAACACGCACGTTCGCCCAGCGCCGTTCGGGGCCGACGAACCACAATGCTTTTGCGCCGCCCGCGAGCACGAGGAGAAGCGCGCATGCAGTCACCATGGCGGCCCCGGTCGGCAGATCGAGGGCGTACGCGGCGCCGAGTCCGACCGCGCTCGCGATGATGCCGGCAGCCCAGGCAATGGCGAGCACCACGCGCACATCGCGGGCGAAGATGAAACCGATGGCGGCGGGCACAATCAGAAGGCTGAATACCAGCAGCACGCCGGCCGTGGTCACCGAACTGGTGACCACGATCCCGAACGACAGGAAAAAGACAAAATCCCAGACCGAGACGGAGAGCGTACTGCGTCCGGCGGGACGCGTCTCGGTCGCGACCGCGAGCAGCGGCCGGCGCAGCAACCAGTGCAGCAGGCCGATCGCAGCGTAGAGCGCGGCGAAGTTGGCGAGCTCGGTCGGCCCCACGGTGAGAATGCTGCCGACCAGGATCTTCTTGACGTGCTCCGCGCCCTGGGGCGAGCGATCGACCACCAGGATCGTCGCCGCGGTCGCGGCCACATAGAGAACGCCGACCAGCGCTTCCTGACTGACAAGGTGGGAGAGGCGGCGGAGCAACGTGAGCAGCGCCGCGCCGATGGCCGTGAACAGCAGCGCGTAGGCGAATCCGGGCGCGCTCGCCGGCGGGTAGCCGTTCGCGAACGCGACCGTGGCGCCCAGGGCGGACAGTTGCGCCAGCGCGAGGTCGGCAAAGACGATGCGCCGGCGCAGCACGTGCACGCCGAGGTAGGCATGGATCAGGACGAAGACGACGGCCGCGGCGAACGGCAACGCCAGCAGCGCGAGCACATCGCTCATGGCGGAGCGCCGCGCGCGTCCAACGCGTTGGCCAGCGTCGCCACGTCATATTCGAGCAGCGCGAAATAGTCCGCTGTTCCCGGCACACTGTCGACCGAGGTTGCGAGCAGAACGAAGTGCACGCCGAGCTTCCCGGCCAAAAGTCGCGCGGTGTCCTCGGGCTCGTAGGGCTCGTGTACAATCGCCCGCACTTTCGCTTCACGGCCGGCGGAAATGAGGCGTGCGAGATGCGCCGGGCTCGGTGCGACGCCGGGCTTGGGCTCGATGAAATCGATGACGTCGAGGCGAAAGCGGCGGGCGAAATAGGGCCAGGAATTGTGGTAGGCGATCACCTTCACGCCGGCGTAGGGCGCCAACCGTTCGCTCCACCGTGCCCACCGCGTCTTGAGTTCGGCGAGAAACCGTTCGCGATTCGCGACGATGCGCTCGCGCTCGCCCGGGACGATGCGGATGAGCGCTTCGGCGATCGCGGCGGTCACGATGACGGCGTTGGCCGGATCGAGCCAGTAATGCGGGTTGGCCAACCCGTGGGCGTGCCCGCCTTCGTTGACCACGTTCTGGCCGCGAATTTCGAGCAGCGGCACGCCGGCGGACGCGTCGAGGTACGCGGCACCGCCGCGCATGAGCCGCTGCTCGCCGCTGCGGTTGATGAGCGCGTCGAGCCAATAGTCGTAGCCCAGTCCGACGCGCACCAGGAGCCCCGCCGCGCGCAACTTGTCGAGATCGCCCGGCCGGGGTTCGAAGGCTTCCGGATCAGCAGCCGCCGGCACGATCGATTCCACGCTGACCACCTGCCCGCCGACGGCGGCGGCGAGGGAGGCCAGGTCCGTCGTCGTGGCGACGACCCGGACCGGCGCTGCCGCCGCGGCGAACGCGACCGCCGCCGCGAGCGCGCAAGCGAACGCAGCCGCCCGCATCAGGCTATCGGGCCGCCACCCAGGTGCTCTTCGGCACCAGACAGTGCACCGACTTCTGCGCTCCGCTGGGGACCGCCAGGCGGCAATCCATCACCATGCTCGCCAGGCTGTACGCATCGAGGCGGCTCAGTTTCTTCTGCTGCTGCAGCAGGTCAATCATCGCCCATGCGGCGTCGTCCATCGCCTTGTTGAGATCGGCGTCCTTGCCGACGGTGACGAGATAGGTGTGATTTTCCTTCTCCGGCAGGGCCTCGACGCGGCGCCGCGCGTGGGGATTCTTGGCACTGAAGCAATGCAGGCCCTTGTTCACATCGACCACCTGGCTGACCCGGCAATCCCAGGCAGAGAGCATGAGCTTCTCGGCCTCGGCCATGCCGAGCTTGCGCTGCTCCATCAGCAGCGTCGTCGTTTCCGCCTTGAGAATGTCGAGCGCCTTGTTGAGATCGCGGTCGATGCCGACCGTGATCCAGGCGTCCTTGGTCTCGATGCGTGGCCACTCGAGTTTCATGTTCTTGAGGACCTCGACGGTGACGTTCATTTCCTTGTACGCGGTTTCGAGCGCGGTGAGGTTGATCTCGCCGTTGCCCTGCGCCGCGTGCGAGTCGCCGGTCCATAACAGCGCGCCACTGACGAAGACCGGTACATAGAGCGCGGCGCCTTCGGTCAGATCGCGGATGTCCAGGTTGCCGCCGTAGCGTCCGGGCGGCACGGAGCTGTATTGCCCGGGCTCCGCGCGGGCCACACCCAGCGTGCCGGGGAAAGGGGCGAGCGGAATCTCGATGCCCGGTGCGAATTCCGCGACCTTGCGCTCCAGATCGAGGTAGAAGTATTTGACCTGCCCGTCGGGAAACTTGCTCGGGAACTCGCCGAACATCCCCGGCACGTTGAAGTTCGTGCCATAGGCGCGCGGCACGATCCTGTTGATTTGCACCTTGAGCACGTCGCCGGGCTCGGCGCCCTCGATATAGACCGGGCCGGTCAGCGTATGCGGTCCACGGCCGGGGAAATCGGTGCGCAATTTCTTGATCTGCTCGATTGTCGTCCCCGGCACGACCTGATTGTGGGAGTGCATCATGGTCTCGAACACGATCGTGTCACCCGAATTGACGTGCAGAACCGGCGGCTGGGCATTGTTGAACCAGCCCCATTGTGTCGTCTCCATGGTCGCCGGCAGCAGATGCACCTGGCCGCCAAAGCCCTTGGCCGGAACGAAGCGCAGCGCCTCCTGCTCCGGCGTGGCTGCCGGTGCGAAGGGGACCGGTGCCGGCGTCGACGCGGCGGGTGCCGGAGGCGGCGCCGGTTGCGCCAGCGCGACCGCTGAGAGCGTGGCGAGGAACGAACCCGCGATCAAAACCAGGCGCGATGGAATGCACATGAATATCTCCCAGCGAGGCATGGCGCAACGAATTGAAGCGATCCCCTTCCGGAAGCCGGGCGGCAACCGGAGCCGGCCCTAGGCAGGCCGAAACGAAACTTATCTTAGCAGCTTACGCGGGCGACGCGGGAGCAAGCGCGGTGGCGATCGCCTCGTCGACGCGCCCGATCCAGACGAACTGGAGCTTCTCGCGCGCGTCGGCAGGGATTTCCTCGAGGTCGCGGCGATTGCGTTCCGGCAGCATGACGGTGGTAATGCCGGCGCGCAGTGCGGCGAGCACTTTTTCCTTGACGCCGCCAATCGGCAGCACCAGGCCGCGCAGGCTGATCTCGCCGGTCATCGCCACCTCATTGCGCACGCGCCGGCCGGTCAGGAGTGAGGCCAGCGCCACGAAAATCGCGACGCCCGCACTTGGGCCGTCCTTCGGCGTGGCGCCGGCCGGGACGTGGATATGGATGTCCGATTTTTCGAACGCCTCCGGCGGGATCCCGAGTGAGGCGGCGCGCGCCTTGCTGAGCGACAGCGCGGCCTGCGCACTCTCCTTCATCACTTCGCCAAGCTGCCCGGTGAGGATCAGCTTGCCGGTGCCGGGCGTGCGCGCAGCCTCGACGAATAGAATGTCGCCGCCCACCGGCGTCCACGCGAGGCCGGTGGCGACGCCAGGCTCGCCGCTGAGCATGGCGACCTCGGCCTCGAATTTGCGCGGGCCGAGGATTGGGGCCAGATCGTCCGGGCCCACGTCCACCTTCTGCACACTGCCCTCGGCGATGCGCACCGCGACATTGCGGAACACGTTGCCGATCTCCCGCTCGAGATTGCGCACGCCCGCTTCGCGCGTGTAGTCATCGATGATCGCCATCAACGCCGCATCGCTAATGCTGCATTGCTCCGCCGAGAGCCCGGTCGCCGCCAGCTGGCGCGGAACCAAGTACCGGCGCGCGATCTGCAGCTTCTCCTGCGCGGTATAGCCCGGCAGCTGGATGACCTCCATGCGATCGCGCAGCGGTCCGGGTATGGTGTCGAGCACGTTCGCCGTGCAGATGAACATCACGCCGGAGAGGTCGAATGGCACCGCGAGATAGTTGTCGCGGAAGGTCGCGTTCTGCTCGGGGTCGAGGACTTCGAGCAGGGCCGAGGCCGGGTCGCCGTGAAAGCCACCCGCCCCGAGCTTGTCGACCTCGTCGAGCATCATGACGCAGTTGCGCGTCCCTACCTTGCGCAGATTCTGGATGATGTTCCCCGGCAGCGCGCCGATGTAGGTGCGCCGATGACCCCGCATCTCCGCTTCGTCGTGGACACCGCCCAGGCTCACGCGGGCGAACTTGCGCCCGGTCGCCCGGGCAATGCTCTGGCCCAACGAAGTCTTGCCCACGCCCGGCGGCCCGACAAAGCACAGGATCGGGCTCTTGCCCGAGGGGTTGAGCTTGCGCACCGCGAGAAACTCGAGAATGCGCCGCTTGACCTTCCCCAGCCCGTAGTGATCCTCGTCGAGAATGCGCCGTGCATCGGCGATATCGATTGCTGGCGCCGCCTCGGAGGCCCAGGGCAGCTCGACCAGCCAGTCGAGGTAGGTGCGTACCATCGAGTACTCGCCAGCGCCTTCGGGCATGCGGGCTAGGCGTTGCAGTTCCTTGCGCGCCTGCTTCTCGACCTCCTCCGGCATGTGCGCTGCCGCGATCGCCTTCTCGAGTTCCTCGATCTCCGCGGCGCCGGTGTCGCCTTCGCCGAGCTCCTTCTGGATCAAGCGCATCTGTTCGCGCAGCAGATGCTTGCGGTTGCCGTCATCGATCGATTCCCGGGTGCGCTCGTTGATCTCGCGCGACACCTTGAGCACCTCGATGCGGTGCGACAGCACCTCCAGCAGCTTGTCGAGCCGGGTCTTCAGGTCGAAGGTCTCCAGCAGCGCCTGCTTTTCCTCGGCGCCGAGGTCCATCAGCCCGGCAATGAAGTCGGCGAGCCGCGCCGGCCCCTCCACGGCCTGCAGGGCGGAGAGCATCTCTTCGGGCACCTGTGGCAGCAGCTGCAGGATCTCGATGGCGCGTTCCTTGAGGCTGTGCGCGCGTCCCTCGATATCCGCATCGACGTGCTCGGGATCCTCGATCAACTGCACGCGGGCGACGGTGAACGGATAGCCCTCCATGAACTGCAGCACGCGGAAGCGCTTGATGCCCTTGCAGATCGCGTGATGCGAGCCGTCGGGCGCGGTAATGTAGCGGAGCACGTTGGCCGTCGTGCCGACCCAGTGCAGGTCATCCGGACCCGGCTCTTCGACTTCGGGCTTGCTTTGCAGCAGGACCCCGAGTGGCCGCTGCAGGCGCGCCGCCTCCTGCGCCGCCGCGCGCGAGCGCTCGCGGCCTACGGTCAGCGGAAACACCATGCCGGGGAACAACACGACATTGCGTACCGGCACGATGATGAGCGCGTCCTCGGGCAGCGGGCGCGTGGCGCCTTCCCGGCGTGGTTGTTCCGTTGGACTGCCGTCGACGCGCGTGCCGGCATCGGCGGTCAGCGGAGGGGTGGGCGTGCCAGTGGTTTGGCTCATGGATGCTCTACCCGGTCTTGCGCAGCCTCAGTACGAGGCAGCCATGTGTGAGCTCGTGTGCGACGGTTTCCAGGCGACCTTCCGGCAGCGCGATGCGCCGCTCGAAGTAGCCGTAGGGAATTTCGAGTTGGCGCACGGCGCGTGGCGAGCCGGCAAACGGCAGCGGGCTCTCGGCACGGATCACGAGTTCGCCGGGCCCGCTCGTCACCTCGACGCGGTCCGCAGGGACGCCAGGCAGCGCGACGACGACGATGATTTCCCAATCGTCCTCGAAAACGTCAACCGGGGGCTCCCAGGAGACTTCGGTTCGTTCCGACGCGGTCAAGCGGAAGAACTGGCGATGCAGCCGCTCGGCCTGCGCGATCAGCTCGCAGGCCTGCGCCCACATCCAGTCGGTCGGGTTACGCGCTGACATGGACTCGTCCTCGGCTAGACATTGCCCTGGATCCACTGCACCAGGCCGGGCAGATCGCTTGCACCCGATCGCCGCGCGACCTCGCGGCCGTCCTTGAACGCGATGAGCGTCGGGATCGCGCGAATGGCGAAGCGGGTGGCGAGCTCCGGCTCGGCCTCGGTATCGACTTTAGCAAGCCGTACCTCGGGCGCAAGCTGCGCGGCAGCCTGTTCATACGCCGGCGCCATCATTCGGCACGGGGCGCACCACGGCGCCCAGAAGTCAACCACCAGTGGCAGGGTGTCCGCCCCGAGGTGGCGCTCGAAGGCCGCCTTGGTAAGCTCGATGGGGCGTCCCGGGAGCAGCGGCTGCTTGCAGTTGCCGCAGCGCGCGCCATCGCCGAGGCGCTCGCGCGCCAGGCGGTTAGGTGTCTGGCAATGCGGGCAGACCACGTGCACGGTGTCGCTCACTCGCGAGCCTTTCCGCGCCGCGCACGGCGCCCAAACGGTTGCAACCGCTCAACATTCCACATACGTGCACAATGAGGGCAAATCGGGCCGGTTCAAGCCTTTGGAGCTGGCATGCTAAGCTTGGTTCGCCGCCAGCGAGCGCACCGTGCGCGTTAGGCTTCGGAGCCAGCCGACATGAGCTACATCGACAGCAATCTCCTCGAGGGAGAGCACGTTGTTTTTCGGACCCGCTTGCACTGGCTGCTTTTCCTGGGGCCCGTGCTCCTCATCGTCATCGTCCTCCTGCCAAGCGCTTGGTTTCTCGCCGCCGGCTCCTGGAGCAGCTACGCCTGGATCCCCCTTGCCCTGGGCTTGCTCGTTCTGCTTCCCACCTGGATCAAGCGGCAGAGTTCCGACTTCGCGGTGACCAACAAGCGGGTCATGATGAAGGTCGGCGTTTTCAATACGCGCTCGATCGAACTCCTGCTGGGCAAGATCGAGGCCATTGCCGTGGAACAGAGCCTGCTCGGGCGGCTCTTCGGCTATGGCGATATCGTGATCACCGGCAGCGGCGGCACCAAGGAAGTCTTTTCATATATCCAGTCGCCGCTCGAATTTCGCCGTGCGGTGCAAGCGGTGACCGACCCCTCGGCCATGCGTGCGGCAGCCAGCACCCCCAGGTCGGCCTAGCCCAAGCGCAATGACGCGATTCAAGGCGCCGCGGCAGCCTGCTGGCCGACGGCACACCGCGCACTCAAGCGCGTCCTGCTTGCTCAAAAGTCACTTGCCGCAGCTCATTCCCGCGGCAGCGTCCCGGGTCGGCAGTGTCACGTCGAACTCGAAATTCCACGTCGTCTTGCCGCGACTGCCGACGATCTTGCCGGCGAGCGTTCCTCCCGGCCGGATGTCTCCGCTCATCTTCTCGACCTTGAAGTCGGTCGGCGATTCGACGACCCATTGAACGCCGGCGAGCACCGCTTTGGCGTGGTTGGTGCTCAAGTCAATCGACTTGACGGCGGCGGCGGCGGCCGTCGTCGCGCCCCCGCCCGGGCAGAACATGATCGTTGCCATTGTCCGTTGCCTGCCCGCATGCGGCGAGGCGACGTAGGAGGACGTCTGGAAGGCCTCCGCCTCCGGCGCGGTGATAGGCTCCTCGTTGAACCAGATGGCGACACTGTGCTGGTCGCCGTAAAGCGCAACCGCGCAGTGGTTCACGCTGAATTTCTCGCCCTCCATGAGACCGGTTGCCGAGCACTTGTCTTGCGCACGGGCGCCGCCGCCCGCTTTCGTGTCGGGCTGATCTTTCGCCGCCGCGGTTCGCGAAGGGGTCGGCTTGCCGACCTCCCAGGCAGCCGCCAGGGCCTGTGCCTCGCGAAACTGCGCGGCGGTGAGCCTCCTCGCGATCTCGTCGCGGTGCGTCAGCGCCTCCTTGTTTCCGTTGCGCGCCGCAAGCGCATGATGGGCGTAGGCGAGAACCTCGTCCTTCGCCACGCCTTCGCCGTTTTCGTATGCCACGCCCAGGTAGAACAGGGCGAGCGCGAAGCCCTGCTCGGCCGCCTTGCGAAACCACGCCACGGCTTGCGCGTCGTCCACGGGCACGCCCTGGCCCTTGGCGTACATCATCCCCAGGTTGTACTGAGCGGTCGCGTTGCCTTGCGTGGCTGCCTTCCGGAACCAGCCGACTGCCTGAACGTAGTCCCGGGGCACGCCGTCCCCGGTCGTGTAGATCACGCCCAGCTCGACTTCTGCCGCCACATGCCCCTGCGCCGCTGCCTTGCGCAGCCAGATGATGGCCTGTGCCATGTCGGCGTCGTAGCCTTTGCCGAATTCGTACATCAGCCCGACGCGGTATTGCGCCTCCGCGTTGCCTCGTTCGGCGAGCTGCCGCAGCTCGTGTGCCGCGGTGACGTAGTCGCCCTTCCTGAGCGCTTCCAGGCCTTCGTCGAGACCGGCGACGCCCCATCCGGGATACAGCATCGCAACCACCAAGATGAGCAGCCTGCCCTCTCGAAGCGGGTAGCGCATGTTGATGTCCCCCGTTTGCGCTATCGACCAGCGCGCAATGTACCATCAGCAAGGCTCGCGATGCTCCGGGAGGCAGCGGCAGCGCCACTGCGCGACTGCGCTGGGGACTCCCCGGCGTGACTGCCGTTGGCCGCACCAGGACACGCGCGAGCGCTTGAGATCATGAAGGGCGTTACGATCCACCCTGCCGCCTGGACGCCGTGCGTTCTCAATTGATCGCGCCTGTCCGGAAATACACGCATTGGCTGCAATGAAGGCGGGCGTTGACCCGCACGATCGACTGGGGAGTCCGCCTTGGAACAACTATCCGGCGCTCGCGTACTGCGCATGACCCCTGGCGACGCGCTCGACCGGGATGCCTCACCGGTCGTTGGGGTCGGCTCCGCCCGTCGCGCGACTTGCCACGCCAAATTGCTGTGCCTCGCGAGCGTTTTCTTCGCCGCGACGATCGCTGCCAATGCCGCTGCAGACAGTGCGGCGCGACGCGGCACCGTATCGCTGGCCTTTGCGACCGTACGGGAAGGTCGCGAAATCCTGACGCAGCGTGACGACTTTGTCCAACGACTCAGTCCATTCGATCGTTCCTCCAGGTTGAAGTCGGGCAGCGACGTTTCGGAGGAGGCTTATCTGCAATTCGTGGCCGAGAATGTTCGGGCGTGGACCGCGGACAAGAAAGCCCTCGTCGAATCGGCGTTGGCAAGCATTCGGTCGCGACTCGACGCCCTTTCGCTGCCATGGCCGACAGAGATCTACGTGATAACGACGACAGGAAGGGAAGAGGGAGGGGCGTCCTACACTCGCGGCAATGCAATCGTCCTGCCCAGCGCAGTGCTGCTCGAGGAAAGCAGATCGCCCGGCGGCTTGCGAAGGATCATCGCCCACGAGCTGTTTCATATTCTGTCCCGCAACAACCCTGGGTTGAAGGAAAAGCTGTATGCCGTCGTCGGCTTTCATCCGTGCGGTGAGATCGCCTTTCCGACTGGTCTCGCCGCAGTGAAGATTACCAACCCGGATGCCCCAAGAAACGACCATTGCATACGCGTCAAGGTAGCTGATTCGTCAACTTGGGCCATGCCGATTCTTTTTTCGCGAGCGGCACGATACGATGTCCTGAAGGACGGAGAGTTTTTCACCTATCTTCAACTCCGGTTCCTGTTGCTGGACGGCGGCGATTCCCAGGCCCCGCGGAGCGTGAGCTTCGACGACCGACAGCCCAGGCTGGTATCGCTAAGCGACGTAACGGGATTCTTTGAGCAGGTCGGCAGAAACACCGACTACGTGATTCATCCGGAGGAAATACTCGCCGACAACTTTGCGCTGCTGGTTGTTGAAGCTGGGCGCGTCGTTGTCGCGTCTCCCGAAGTCATCACCAGGCTGAGACGGGTACTGCAGGAAGCGCGAGTTTCTTGAACCACGGTTTCGACGGTTGGCACGGACGCCGCCGTCGAAGCAGCCGGGAGGCCGCCACCCTACAGGCCGCGCACTGCCGCTGACTTTTCGCCGGCGTCCGGGGTGCGCGACCTACCGGCTCCGCCTCGACCAACAGATCGACATCCTGGGTGGCACGCACCACCTTGTACGAAGCGAGCGCCAGCCCCCCGATCAGCGCGAAGCGCGCGCCGATTGCATTCAGCGCGGCGGCGGTTTCGGCGATCTGTCTACCGAGGCGGGAGAGGGGCGTGGACATGCTTTTCTGGCGCATCAAGCTTCGCAATTTCGATGCATCAACTCGGTTTACCGGGGCGATCAAGCCGCTTTCTGGCGATTGCGCATGAGCCAGCCGTCAATCAGGATGACCGTCGCATCGACGATGTCGTTACTCATCCCCGTCTGCGCTGCGACGGCTTGCACCAAGCGGTCGGTGCGCTCAATGTTGGGCGCGCCGGCGGCCAGGGCTCGCGCAGCAGACGACGGCCTTTGCAGCGAAAGCGCCGCGCTGGCGTATTTCTCGAAGGGTACGAGGTCCTTATCGGCCGCGCCCAGCGACAGGCACAGTCGGACCACCCAGTTGTACACCGACCGCGAAGCCTCGAGGTCGGAATGGACGGTTTCCCTGATTGAGCGGATGCCATCCTTCTCGACGCAGCGATAATTACCGGCGAGCAGCATGGCCCACTTCGCCAAGGGTACGAAGATCGAGTCATACACCTTGAGTTTTACGGGCAGCTCGATCTTGCCGGCAACCGTGTCGAATCGGGCCGCTTCGATGTCGGACTCCAGCCGTCGCAGAATGGCTGTATCCGCATCCGCCTCGAACCGGGCCGCTTTGAAGTTGGTCGGCAGACCCACCTGCAGCACGTTGACCTTTTCATCTGGCGGGCGGAAAGCCTGCGCATCCGGACTGCACAGCGTCATCAGCCCGGGGTCGAAGCCGTCCCAAACGCTGGCATCGGTGTAGCAGCTTCTGCACGCATTGACTGAGACGCCGGGGATGCGCGCGAGGTAGGGCAGCGGTGGCATGTTCATGATCGACATGCACGGAACTCTGGCCTTGGCCACTGCATCGAGGAGTTCGCGCACCCTGGCCGAACGGTACTGGGGTTCCTGCATCGCCAATGCCACCAGATCGAAGTCGGACGGATCGACCCCTGCCGGGCCGCAGGCGGACAGCTTCCCCGCCAGGTCGCGCGAGTCGATTTCGACCACGCCGTCGTGGCCCTTGACCGGCATGCGCACCCGCGCGCCTTCGCTGTTGATCAGTTCGGCCTCGGCCGGGAGACATACCAGCTTCGCCGCATGCCCGGCGAGCAGCAGCTTGATCGCCAAAAGAGAACCGTAAGACGCGCCCAGGATCAGGACGTTAGCATGGGTTTGCACGACAGTTCCGTCACGGGTCGCCGCTTCAATCACGCAAAGCCCGGTAGGGGGCGGGCCTGAGTATTCGGCGTTCCGTGGCGAGGGTCAAGCCGGTGCTTCTGCAATGGCGATGCGCCTAGTAGCGCGCGTTTCCAGGCGTCCGGGGGAACGGGATCACGTCGCGCACGTTGGCCAGTCCGGTTGCATAGGCCACGGTGCGCTCGAAGCCCAGGCCGAAACCTGCGTGCGGCACCGTGCCGTAGCGACGCAGATCGCGATACCAGTTGTAATGCTCCTTGTCGAGCTTCGCCTCGGTCATCCGCGCATCGAGCACCGAGAGCCGCTCCTCGCGTTGACTGCCGCCGACGATCTCACCGATGCCCGGCGCGAGCACATCCATCGCCGCCACCGTTTTGCCGTCGTCATTGACGCGCATGTAGAACGCCTTGATCTCCTTCGGGTAGTTCATCAGGATCACCGGCTTGCCGGTGTGCTGCTCGGTGAGGTAACGCTCGTGTTCGGATTGCAGATCCATCCCCCACCGGACCGGAAACTCGAACTTCTGCCGCGCCTGCTCCAGGATGCGAATCGCCTCGGTGTATTCCATGCGCACGAATTCCGAGTCGACGATCCCCTGCAGCTTGGCGATCACTCCCTTTTCGATCCGTTCCTCGAAAAACCCCATGTCGTCGGTACGCTCGCTGAGCACGGTTCTGAAGACGTGCTTGAGGAGTGCCTCCGCCAGGGTGGCATCGTCCGAGAGGCTCGCGAATGCGATTTCCGGTTCGATCATCCAGAACTCCGCCAGATGCCGGCTGGTGTTGGAGTTTTCAGCGCGAAACGTCGGGCCGAACGTGTAGACCTTGGATAGCGCCAGGCAATAGGTCTCGACGTTCAATTGCCCCGAGACGGTGAGGAAGGTCTCGCGACCGAAGAAATCCTGCGTGAAATCAACCTTGCCGTCCGGCGTTCGCGGCAGGTGCATCAGGTCCAGCGTTGACACGCGAAACAGCTCACCGGCGCCCTCTGCATCCGACGCGGTGATGATGGGCGTGTTCACCCATACGAAGCCGTTCTCGTCGAAGAAGCGATGGATTGCCTGCGCGATCGTATGGCGCACGCGCGTCACGGCGCCGATGACGTTGGTGCGCGGCCGCAGATGCGCGACCTCGCGCAGAAACTCGAGCGTGTGCGGTTTCGGTTGAATCGGATAGGAATCCGGATCCTCGACCCAGCCCAGCACCTTGATTTCGCTGGCCTGCATTTCGAACGGTTGGCCCTTCGCCGGCGAAGGCACGATCCGGCCGGTGGCTTCGACGGCGCAGCCGGCGGTGAGGCGTAAAACCTCGGCCGCGTAGTTCGCCAGCGTGTCGGGCGCCACCACTTGAACCGGATGGAAGCAGGAACCGTCGGAGACATGCACGAAGGAAATGCCGGCCTTGGAATCGCGCCGCGTGCGCACCCAGCCCCGGACAGTGACGGCTTGGTCCTTTGGGGCGAGACCGGCAAGAATGTCCACACAGGTCAGCGCATGCATACCCTATTCTATCCGGGCTTTAGGGTGCGGGTGCCGCGCCGCGCATTGGCGCCCGAGTGCCACTACACTAGCGCCATGACCCTGGTTAGATCCCCCGCCGTGAACCAAGCGTCGCAGGCGGCGTGCGCGCGGCGACGGAGGCGGCTGTTGCTGGCGGCGGCTGTCCTGCCACTTGTGTGCACAACGCCGGCTCGGGCGCAGGGCGAAGCCGGCGACCCCGCCGTCAAGGTGGTACGGACATTCTATGACTCGCTCCTGCAGGTGATGAAGCAGGCGAAGGAGCTCGGCGTTCGTGGCCGTTACGAGCGGCTCTCCGCGCCGATTCGAGCCACGTTTGACCTTGCGGCGATGACGCGCATCGCGGTTGGCGCCGAGTGGAATGCCATCCCTGCCGAGCAGCAAACGACACTGGTCGAGGAATTCACGCGCATGACGATAGCAACCTACGCCAATCGCTTCGACGGCTACGCCGGCGAACGCTTCGAAGTCGAGCCGGGCAGCGAGGCCCGCCCGACCGGGCGGATCGTGCACACGCGGCTCGTCCAATCGAGCGGGGAACCCATCGTGCTTAACTATCTGCTGCGCGATTCGGGCGCGGGCTGGAAAGTTGTCGACGTTTATCTAACAGGCACGATCAGCGAACTCGCCACAAGGCGCTCCGAATTTGCCGCGCTCCTCAAATCCGGCGGAGCGAACGCACTTATCGAGAGCCTCCGGCAGAAGACCGCGGCGCTAATGCGCACGCCCGCGTCGGCGGCCGAGCCAGGTCACTGATCCCCGGCGCGGGTATCTTCACGGCGGGGAGCACCTCCCCGAGGTAGCAAACGGTCGTATTCACGTTTTACGACCGCGTAGCACTCGCAAACTCGCGCTTCCAGGCCAGGGCGATCCAGTACGTTGATGTGACCGCGTTGGTAGTCGATCAAGCCTGCTCTATGCAGATTTCCGGCCGCCTCCACCACGCCTTGCCGCCTTACCCCGAGCATGTTGGCAATGAGCTCCTGCGTCATCTTCAGTTCACCTGAGCGCAGCCGATCGAGGCTCAGCAACAGCCAGCGACAGAGCTGCTTATCCAGCGAGTGATGGCGATTGCAGACGGCAGTCTGGGCCATCTGCGCGATCAGGGCCTGCGTGTAGAGCAGCAGCAGATGCTGGAGCGGGCCGCCCTGGTCGAATTCTTTCTTAATCACCTGTTCCGCGACCCGATAGGCGTGTCCGCCACTCTGCACGACCGCCTGGTTTGACGTCGTGTGCCCACCAAGGAACAGGGATACCCCGAGCAGGCCTTCGTATCCGGTTACCGCGATCTCGGCCGACGCACCGTTCGCCATGACATAGACAAGCGAGACGATGCAGGTCGTGGGGAAATAGATGTACGGCAACGCGCCGCCGGTCGTGTGCAACACCTCGCCGAGCGGCATCCCTACGAACTCGAGATTCGGGAGCAGGCGTTCGTAGTCTGCTTTAGGTAGGGCCGCCAGCAGATTATTCTGCCGGGGAGAAGGCGACACTGACATTGCGAGCGAAAGAGCTAAATCCCGAGTATTCCTTTAGGTGATGAAATCACACGCCCACCCGGATTATAGAGGGCGTCATTCGATGGCTGCAACCGAAAGCACGGCCATGGCCGAGGCTGTGTGAAAACTCCAGAAGCGATGCCACTTGGAAGGTCGCCGACCCTAACCCTAATCGAAAGAATCGAATGCATAGCGATCGGAGCGGTCGAGGGTTCGCGCACTCGTTAGTCTTCGCGAGTTTTCACACAGCCTCGGCCAGAAGCGGCCACACGACGTACCGTCGGGGCTAAAGCCGGGCCGGCACGCTAGGGACCGCAATCGACGAGGCGACCCAGCGCGCCAGGATCAAGCAGTTTCATCACCCGTCCTTGCACCTGGAGCGTGCCTTCACGCTGATATCGGGCGACCAGCCGACACACTGTTTCCAGCTTTAGTCCCAGGTAGCTTCCAATCTCGCCGCGCGTCATTCGCAGCATGAACTCGCACGGCGAATAGCCGCGCGCTCGATACTGCTCCGACAAATCGAGCAGGAACGCCG